>NZ_JBNOZL010000001.1:0-600958 GCF_050311635.1 Isoptericola nanjingensis
CTCAAACAACCGACGCACACCGCAGAACCAGAACCACTCTCAGTTCCGACCCCGCCGGGGCAACCCCTCAAACTTACTCGGTTCGCTCTTCCCCGTCAACTCCCGGCCGTTGGCCTGAGGTGCTGGGTTCGAACGTCCCGGTCCCGAACGAGGGCGCACTGGTCGACCTCGTGAAGAAGGATTCGGGTGTCCGCCCCAGGCCGGCCACCGGTACCCAGCCGCTCGGCTGTCTCCTCGGTGTCCGTTCTCCCTGTCGGGCGAACGACCAGAACATTACACACAGTCTGGCGCAGGTGCCAAATCGCCCCCTGACCTGCGGTGATACCCCGCGGCCCCCGCTCCGGCGCCGCCCGACGAACGTCGAGGGCCCCGGAGGAGCTCGCGCTCCCCCGGGGCCCTCGACGTCACGCGTCCGACGGCACCGCCGCCGTCACTCCGCGACGGCCACGGCCAGGGTCCGCTTGCCCCGACGCAGGACGGCGTACCGGCCGTGCAGCAGGTCCTCGGTCCGCAGCGCGGCGTCCTCGGACTCGACCTTCGCGTTGTTCACGTACGCGCCGCCCTCAGAGATCGCGCGTCGGGCGGCGGCCTTCGATGCGACCAGGCCCGAGCCCACGAACGCGTCGACGACCAGGTCGCCCGCCTTCGCCGTCGTGCGCGGGAGCTCCGCGACGGCGGCACCGAGGGTCCCCTCGTCCAGGCCCCGCAGCTCGCCCCGGCCGAACAGGGCCTGGCTCGCCGAGATGACGGCGTCCGTCGCCGCCTGGCCGTGCACGAGGGTGGTGAGGTCGCCGGCCAGCGCCCGCTGCGCCTCGCGGGCGAACGGCCGCTCGGCCACCTCCTGCTCGAGCGCCTCGATCTCCTCCCTGGTGCGGAAGGTGAAGACCTTGAGGTACTTCACGACGTCCGCGTCCGCCGTGTTCACCCAGAACTGGTAGAAGGCGTACGGGCTCGTGAGCTCCGGGTCGAGCCAGACGGCGCCGCCCTCGGACTTGCCCATCTTGGTGCCGTCGGCCTTCGTGATGAGGGGCGACGTCAGGGCGTGCACGGCCGCGCCGTCCGTCTTGCGGATGAGCTCGACGCCGGACAGCAGGTTGCCCCACTGGTCGTTGCCGCCGAGCTGCAGCGTGCACCCGTGGCGCTCGTACAGCTCCCGGAAGTCCATGCCCTGCAGCACCTGGTAGCTGAACTCCGTGTAGCTGATGCCCTCGTCCGAGCGCAGGCGCCGGGCGACGATGTCCTTGCCGAGCATCGTGCCCACGCGGAAGTGCTTGCCGACGTCACGCAGGAAGTCGATCGCGGACATCGCCCCGGTCCAGTCGAGGTTGTTGACCATGCGCGCTGCCGCCGGTCCCTCGAAGTCCAGGAACGGCTCGATCTGACCCCGGATGCGCTCGACCCAGCCCGCGACGACATCGCGCGACTGCATCGACCGCTCCGTGGTCGGGCGCGGGTCGCCGATGAGCCCCGTCGCGCCACCGACCAGCGCGAGGGGACGGTGCCCCGCAAGCTGGAGCCGGCGCATGTTCAGCAGCTGGACCATGTGCCCGACGTGCAGGCTCTGCGCCGTCGGGTCGAAGCCCGCGTAATAGGTGACGGGTCCCTCGGCCAGCGCAGAACGCAGCGCGGCCTCGTCGGTGGACTGCGCCACCAGGCCTCGCCAGTGCAGCTCGTCGAGAACGTCGGTCACCGTGTGCTCCTCGGGGAAAGGGATCACGGCCCGGGCGGGCCGCCCTCCTAGTGTGCCCGACGCCTACCGCCGTCGGCGCCGTGATTCCGCCGCCCGGTACGCCGACACGGTGGGCTCGCCCGCCAGCCATGCCCGCCAGGGGAACAGGTCGGCGCGTCCGCCCTCGCCGCTCACGCCGACGCGAGGACCCGTGGCGACCTCGCGACCGGCACCGTCCGCGCGATCCCGGGGCTGCGGCACCCGCAGCACCAGATCGCCGCCCGGATCCGTGACGTCCGCGCCGTCGTCGTCCCGGTCGATCGCGAGCGCGACGGTCAGGCGGGCCGGGCCGCGCGCCAGGTCGACGTCGCCCCGCGTGACGCCCGCGGCCGCGCGCCGCTCGCGCGCGAGGTCCGCCCCCTCGACCACCTCGCCCGCCCGGAGCAGGACGGCCGACGCCTCGCCCGGCGGGCTGCACACGACGTTCATGCAGTGGTGCAGCCCCAGGTGCCGGTAGACGTAGACACGGCCGGGCTCGCCGAACATCGTCCGGTTCCGTGCCGTCTCGCCCCGGTACGCGTGCGACCCCGGGTCGGCCGTGCCCGCGTACGCCTCGACCTCCGTGAGCCGCACCGTCACCGCACCGTCCGGCGTGCGGCGGGTGAGCAGCGCCCCGAGCAGGTCGTGCGCGACGACGTGCACCTCCCGCGCGAACCAGGCGCGGCCCGGGACGGCCAGGCCCGCGCCCGCCGCCGCGTCCGCCAGCGGCTCCCGGTCGGCTGCGGGGACACCGGCCTGCGCCCGCCTCGCCGACGTCATCGCACCGCCTCGAGGAGCCGGCCGACGCCGTCGAGCCGGACGTCGGCACGCTCGCGCGTGCGCTCGACCGCGTAGTGGGTGCGCTCGTCGGCCATCCAGCGCAGCCAGTGCTCGCGGGCGTCCGACCCGTCGCGCGCGAGGCCGCGGGAGAGGCGCACCGCGTCGTCGGCCTCCACCCACACCCGCAGCGCTGCCCGGCCGTCGACCTGACGGGCGCCGGCGCCGCAGCCCTCGACGACGAGGACCGGGGCGGGCTCGACGTCGTGCGCCTCGGCGTACTCGCCCCGCCCCCAGTCGTAGCGGAGATACCTGCCCGGACGGCCCGCCTCGAGAGCCTCGAGGACCCACTCCGCCAGGCGCCGCGCGCCGCCGTCGGGGCCGGCCTCCCAGCCCTCGTAGAGGTCGTCCAGGTGCACGACCTGGCACGCGAACCGCAGGGCGAGCTGCGTCGCGAGCGTCGTCTTGCCCGAGCCCGCCGGCCCGTCGACGCACACGAGCCGCGTGCGCCGCCACGGCTCCGGCGCCCCCGGGCCAGGGAGCCGCGGCTCCGCCGCGTGCACGCGCGCCACCAGCGCGTCGAGCACCTCCTCGCTCGTCGTCACGCCCGCTCCTTCCTCCGGCCCGCCGACCGTACCCGCTGACGCGTCTCGTCCGTCCGCCGTCGTGCCCGCCCGGACGACGACGGCCGCACGTCCCGAGGGAGCGTGCGGCCGACGAGCCCGGGCCGGGGAACGGGTCGGCTCAGCTGTCCGCCCAGATGCGGAACTCGGCCGACCGCTCCTTGGCGGCCTCGACCTGCTCGACGACGCGCGCGGGCGCGGTGCCGCCGACGCCGTCGCGCGAGGCCACGGAGCCCTCGACGCTCAGCACCTCGCGCACGCCCGGCGTCAGGTGCTCGGAGATCGCGGCGAGGTCCGCGTCGGACAGGTCCCACAGCTCGATCCCGCGCTCCTCGCAGACCCGGACGCACGCGCCCGCGACCTCGTGCGCGACGCGGAACGGCACGCCCTGGCGCACCAGCCACTCGGCGATGTCCGTGGCGAGCGAGAAGCCCTGCGGGGCGAGCTCGGCCATCCGTGCCGTGTCGAACGTGAGGGTGCGGACCATCCCCGCGAACGCGGGCAGCAGCACCGTGAGGGTGGAGACCTGGTCGAAGACCGGCTCCTTGTCCTCCTGCAGGTCGCGGTTGTACGCCAGCGGCAGGCCCTTGAGGGTGGTGAGCAGTCCGGTGAGGTCGCCCACGAGCCGGCCCGCCTTGCCGCGGGCGAGCTCCGCGATGTCCGGGTTCTTCTTCTGCGGCATGATGCTCGACCCGGTCGACCACGAGTCGTCCAGCCGCACGAAGCCGAACTCCTTCGTGTTCCAGAGGATGATCTCCTCGCTCAGCCGGGACAGGTCGATGCCCACCATCGCCGACACGAACGCGAACTCCGCGACGACGTCGCGCGCGGCGGTGCCGTCGATCGAGTTCTCCACCGGCCCGTCGAAGCCCAGCTCCGTCGCGACCGCCGCCGGGTCGAGGCCCAGCGACGAGCCCGCGAGCGCCCCCGAACCGTAGGGCGAGCGCGCCGCGCGCACGTCCCAGTCGACCAGCCGGTCGACGTCGCGCAGCAGCGGCCACGCGTGCGCCAGGAGCTGGTGCGCCAGCAGCACCGGCTGCGCGTGCTGGAGGTGCGTGCGGCCCGGCATGACGGCCTCCCCGGCCGCCTCCGCCTGCACGATGAGCGCGTCCACGACGTCGAGCACCTGGCGAACGACGACGCGCGACTGGTCGCGCAGGTACAGCCGCACCAGGGTGGCGATCTGGTCGTTGCGCGACCGGCCCGCGCGAAGCTTGCCGCCGAGCTCCGTGCCCGCGCGCTCGATGAGGCCGCGCTCGAGGGCCGTGTGCACGTCCTCGTCGCCGAGCACGGGGAGGAAGGCCCCCGACTCGACGTCGGCGAGCAGCACGTCGAGCGCCTCGAGCATGCCGGCCAGTTCGTCGTCCGTGAGCAGGCCCGCGGCGTGCAGCACCCGCGCGTGCGCCCGGGACCCCCGGATGTCGTACGGGGCGAGCACCCAGTCGAAGTGCGTCGACTGGGACAGCGCCTGCAGCTCCGGAGACGGGCCGCCGGAGAACCGGCCGCCCCACAGGGAGACGTTGTCACCCTGCGTCGTCAGCGCGCCGTCCCGGGCGCCCGGCGTGACCTCGGAGCCCACGTCAGAACTCCCCGA
Source organism: Isoptericola nanjingensis (assembly GCF_050311635.1). Lineage (NCBI taxonomy): Bacteria > Bacillati > Actinomycetota > Actinomycetes > Micrococcales > Promicromonosporaceae > Isoptericola > Isoptericola nanjingensis. The sequence goes on from NZ_JBNOZL010000001.1 coordinate 4,703, forward strand.
CGCCGAAGTCCACGCCGTTGCCGAACTTCTCGTCGCGGGCCGCGGCCTGCTTGGCGGCGAGGCCGTAGATCTCGATGAAGCCCTTGGCGTGCGACTGGTCGAACGCGTCGCCCTCGTCGTAGGTGGCGAGGTTGAAGTCGTACAGGCTGGACTCCGACCTGCGCCCCGTCACGGTGGCGCGGCCGCCGTGCAGGACCATGCGGATGTCGCCGGACACGTACTTCTGCGTCTCGTCGACGAACGTGTCGAGGTTCTTCTTCAGCGGGGAGAACCACATGCCGTCGTAGACCAGCTCGGTCCAGCGCTGCTCGACCTGGCGCTTGAAGCGGGCCTGCTCGCGCTCGAGCGTGACGTTCTCGAGCTCCTGGTGCGCGGCGATGAGCGCGATCGCGCCGGGCGCCTCGTAGATCTCGCGGGACTTGATGCCCACGAGGCGGTCCTCGACGATGTCGATGCGGCCCACGCCCTGGGCGCCGGCGCGGCGGTTCATCTCCTGGATGGCCTGCAGCGGGGTGACCGCCACGCCGTCCAGCGCCACCGGCACGCCCTGGTCGAAGGTGACGACGACCTCGTCGGCGACCGGCGGGAACGTCGGGTCGTCGGTGTAGGAGTAGACGTCCTTGGTGGGCTCGTTCCAGATGTCCTCGAGGAAGCCCGTCTCCACCGCGCGACCCCACACGTTCTGGTCGATCGAGAACGGGTTCTTCTTGGTGGTCGCGATCGGCAGGTCGTGGCGCTCCGCGTAGTCGATGGCCTTCTCGCGCGTGAGCGCGAGGTCGCGCACCGGGGCGATGGACTTCAGGTCCGGGGCCAGAGACGTCGTCGCGACCTCGAAGCGGACCTGGTCGTTGCCCTTGCCGGTGCAGCCGTGCGCGACCGTCGTCGCGCCGAACTGGCGCGCGGCGCGCACGAGGTGCTTGACGATCACCGGGCGGGAGATCGCCGAGACCAGCGGGTAGCGGTCGAGGTACATGCCGTTGGCCTTGAGCGCGGGCATGCAGTACTCCGCCGCGAACTCGTCGCGCGCGTCGGCGACGTACGCCTCGACGGCGCCGCAGTCGAGCGCGCGCTTGCGGATGACGTTCATGTCCTCGCCGCCCTGGCCGACGTCGACGGCCACGGCGACGACCTCGGCCCCGGTGGCCTCGGCGATCCAGCCGATGGCCACGGAGGTGTCCAGGCCGCCCGAGTAGGCGAGCACGACGCGATCAGTCATCACAGTTCTCTTTCTTGCGAGGGGTTCGGGTCAAGTCTGGCAGTGCGGGTCCGCGGAGGCCACGGCCGCCGGGAGGACGGGTCAGGGACCGGTCAGCTCGAGGAAGCGGCGGGCCAGCTCGTCGCCGCCGAGCGGGTCGCGCGCGATCACGAGGATCGTGTCGTCGCCCGCGATGGAGCCGAGGACGCCCGGGAAGACCGAGTGGTCGATCGCGGACGCGAGGTAGTTGGCCGCGCCGGGGGGCGTGCGCAGCACCACGAGGTTGGCGGACGCCTCCGCCGACACGAGCAGGTCGTTGCAGAGCCGGGCGAGGCGCGCGGCGACGTACTCGACGTCGTGATCCCCCACGCCCGCGGCCTGCACGCTGCGGTCGCCACCCTCGCCGGGCACGGCGTAGACGAGCGCCCCCGCCGCGTTGCGCACCTTCTCCGCGCGCAGCTCGATGAGGTCGCGCGACAGGGTGCCCTGCGTGACGCTGACGCCCGCGTCGGCGAGCTCGCGGGCCAGCTCGGCCTGCGAGTGGATCGCCGTGCGCCGCACGATCTCGACGATCCGCGCGTGGCGCGCGGCCTTCGTCGTCGGCCCTGCGGCCTGGCCCGCCGACGCGCCCTCGACGGCGCTCATCGGTGCTCCAGGAGCCAGGTGAGCAGGGCCTTCTGGGCGTGCAGGCGGTTCTCCGCCTCGTCCCAGACGACGGACGCGGGGCCGTCGATCACGGACGCCGTGACCTCCTTGCCGCGGTAGGCGGGCAGGCAGTGCAGGAAGATCGCGTCGTCGGCCGCGCCGGACAGGAGCGCGTCGTCCACGCGGTAGGCGTCCAGGGCGGCGAGCCGCTCGGCGGCCTCGTCCTCGTCGCCCATCGAGACCCAGGTGTCCGCGGCGACGACGTCGGCCCCGGCGACGGCGGCCCGGGCGTCGGTCGTGACGGACACCGAGCCCCCGGTCGTGGCGGCGATCTCCTGGGCGCGGGCGACGACGTCCTCGGGCGGCAGGTAGCCCTCCGGCCCGGCGACCGCGACGTGCAGGCCGGCGGTGACCCCGCCGAGCAGGTACGACGCGGCCATGTTGTTACCGGCGTCGCCCACGTAGGCCAGCCGCTGACCGGCCAGGGCGGAGATGCCGCCGCGGTGCTGGGCGACCGTGAGCAGGTCGGCGAGGATCTGGCACGGGTGGAAGCCGTCCGTGAGGGCGTTGACCACGGGGACGCGCGAGACCGCGGCCATCTCGTCGATCCGGTCCTGGCCGAACGTGCGCCACACGATGGCGGACACCTGGCGGTCGAGCACGCGGGTGACGTCGGCGACGGACTCGCGCACGCCCACCTGGGCGAGCCGGCCGTCCACGATCACGGGGAAGCCGCCGAGCTCGGCGACGCCCGTCGAGAACGAGACCTGGGTGCGCAGCGTCGGCTTGTCGAACAGCACGGCGACGCCCTGCGGGCCCGCGAGCGGCGCGCGCACGAACCGGTCCTCCCGGAACGCCATGCCGAGCTCGAGGACCTCCCGCTGCTCGTCCGGCGTGAGGTCGTCGTCGCGGAGGAAGTGGCGGGGCATCAGGACTCCCTGTCGGCAGAGGCGGGGACGGTGACGGTGGCGAAGAACCGGGCGACGTCGCGCGCCTGGTCGGCCGTGAGGATCAGCGGCGGCGCGAGGCGGATCGCGTCCGGGGCGACGGCGTTGACGACGAGGCCGGCCTCCAGCGCGGCCGCCGCGACGTCGGCCGCGACGGGCCGCGCGAGCTGGACGGCGAGCAGGAGCCCCCGCCCGCGCACTCCGGCGACGAGCGGGTTGCCCGCGGCCTCGATCTCGGAGGTGAGGACGGCGCCGACGCGGCGCACGTTCTCGAGCAGGCCGTCGCGCTCGATGACGCCGAGCGTCGCGAGGCCGGCGGCCGCAGCGACGGGGTTGCCGCCGAACGTGGTGCCGTGCTGGCCGCGGCCGAGCAGGGTCGCGGCGCGCTCGCCGAACGCGATCGCGGCGCCCACGGGGAAGCCGCCGCCCAGGCCCTTGGCCACGGTGACGACGTCGGGCACGACGCCGCCGCCGATCTCCGGCTGCTGGAAGGCGAACCAGGAGCCCGTGCGCCCGACGCCCGTCTGGACCTCGTCGAGCACGAGCAGCGCGCCCGCCTCGGCGGTGAGCCGGCGGGCGTGCGCCAGGTAGCCCGCGGGCAGCGGCCGCACACCGGCCTCGCCCTGCAGCGGCTCCACGACGAGCGCCGCGACGCCGCCGCGCTCCGCGACCGCCTCCGGCGAGAACGCCTCGTCGAGGGCGGCGGTGTCGCCGAACGGCACGTGCTCGACGCCGCCGGGCAGCGGCTCGAACGGCTGGCGGTACGCGGCCTTCGCCGTGAGGGCGAGCGCGCCCATCGAGCGGCCGTGGAAGCCGCCCTCCAGGGCCAGGACGCGGGTGCGGGCGCCGTCGTCGCCGGCGTTGCGGCGCGCCATCTTGAACGCCGCCTCCACCGCCTCGGTGCCCGAGTTGGTGAAGAACACCCGCGAGCCCTCGGGGGCACCCGCGAGGTGCAGCAGCCGCTCGGCCAGGCCGATCTGGGTGGGCGTCGCGAAGAAGTTCGACACGTGCCCGAGGGTGCCGAGCTGCGCGCTGATCGCCGCCGTCAGCGTGGGGTGGGCGTGGCCGAGCGCGTTCACCGCGATCCCGGCGAGCAGGTCGAGGTAGCGCCGCCCGTCGGCGTCCCACACGTAGGCACCCTCGCCGCGCACCAGCACACGCTGGGGCGGGCCGAAGGTGTCCATCACCGCGTGGGTGTAGCGATCGGTCCAGGCGGCGTTCGAGGCGTCGGCGAGGGCGCCGCCGCTCACCGACTGCAGGGTGTCGCTCACGCGCCTGCCTCCTTGCTTCCGGTGGTACCGGTCGTGGTCGCCGGGGCGGGCACGACCATGGTGCCGTTGCCGCGGGTGGTGAAGACCTCCAGGAGCACCGAGTGCGGCTGGCGGCCGTCGATCACGGTCGCGCGCGGCACGCCGCCCTGGACGGCGCGCAGGCACGCCTCCATCTTGGGCACCATGCCGGACGTCAGGCTCGGCAGGAGGGCGGCGAGGTCCGGCGCGGAGATCTCCTCGACGAGGGAGTCCTTGTCGGGCCACGACGTGTACAGGCCCTCGACGTCGGTGAGCATGATGAGCTTGCTCGCGCCGAGCGCCACCGCGAGCGCCGACGCCGCCGTGTCGGCGTTGATGTTGAGCACCTGGGTCGGGTCGTCGACGTCGGGCGCTACGGTCGACACGACCGGGATGCGGCCGGCGTCGAGCAGGTCCTGCACGGCCCCGGCGTCCACCTGGACGACGTCGCCCACGAGGCCGACGTCGACCGGCTCGCCGTCGACGACGGCGTGCCGGCGGGCGGCGCGGAACAGCCCGGCGTCCTCCCCCGACATGCCGACGGCGTGCGGGCCGTGCGCGTTGATGAGGCCGACGAGCTCGCGCGAGACCTGGCCGGTGAGCACCATGCGCACCACGTCCATCGCCTCGGGCGTGGTGACCCGCAGGCCGCCGCGGAACTCGCTGTGGATGTCCAGGCGCTCCAGCATGGCGTTGATCTGCGGGCCTCCGCCGTGCACCACGACGGGGCGCAGCCCCACCTGGCGCAGGAACACCATGTCCTGGGCGAACGCGGCCTTGAGCCGGTCGTCGATCATCGCGTTGCCGCCGTACTTGACGACGACGAGCGCGCCCGCGAACTCCTGGAGCCACGGGAGCGCCTCGAGGAGCACCTCGGCCTTCTGCTCGGGCGCGAGCCCGTTCACGACGTCGCTGCTCATGAGCTGTACGCGCTGTTCTCGTGGACGTACGCGTGGGTGAGGTCGTTGGTCCACAGCGTGATCTCGGCGTCGCCGGCGTGCAGGTCGATCGTGATCGACACGTCACGCGACGCGGCGAGGTCGACGTTCTCCGGCGACTCGTGCGCCCCGCCCGCCTTGCACACCATGACGCCGTTGACGCTGACGTCGAGCTCCAGCGGGTCGAACGGCGCGACCTCCTCGGGGACCGTGCCGACCTGCGAGAGGATGCGGCCCCAGTTGGGGTCGTTGCCGAAGATCGCGGCCTTGACCAGGTTGGACCGGCTCACGGCCCGGGCCACGGCCAGCCCGGCGTCCTCGGTCGTCGCGTGCGTGACCGTGATGGCGATGTCGTGGGACGCGCCCTCCGCGTCGGCCACGAGCTGGCGCGCGAGGTCGGCGCAGACGGCGGTCACGGCCTCGGCGAACGCGGCGTCGTCCGGCGTCGCGCCGGACGCGCCCGACGCCATGAGCACCACGGTGTCGGAGGTCGACATGCAGCCGTCGGAGTCGACGCGGTCGAACGTCGTGCGGGTCGCGGCGCGCAGCGCCGCGTCCGTGGCCCCGGCGTCCACGACGGCGTCGGTCGTGATGACGCAGAGCATCGTGGCGAGCGCGGGAGCGAGCATGCCCGCGCCCTTGGCCATCCCGCCCACCGTCACGGTGCCGGACGGCGTCTCGATCGTGCGCACCGCGGTCTTCGGGACGGAGTCCGTCGTCATGATGGCCGTGGCCGCGCTCGTGCCCGACGCCTCGTCCGGTCCCAGCGCCTCCGCCGCGACCGGGATCCCGGCGAGCAGCTTCTCGGCCGCGAGCCGCACGCCGATGAGGCCGGTCGAGGCCACGAGGACGTCGATCGCGCCGATCCCGAGCACCTCGGCGACCTTCTCCGCCGTGGCGTGCGAGTCCTGGAACCCGCCCGGGCCGGTGCACACGTTCGCGGCACCCGAGTTCAGCACGACGGCGCGGGCGACCCCGTCCTTGATCGCCTGGCGCGACCACATCACCGGCGCGCCGACCACACGGTTGGTGGTGAAGACGGCGGCGGCCGCGTGCTGCGGGCCGTCGTTGACGACCAGGGCGAGGTCGGGGGTGCCGGAGGCCTTGAGGCCGGCCGTGATCCCGGCGGCCCGGAACCCCTTCGCTGCGGTCACGCTCACGGTGCGACTCCTTCGGTGACGAGGCCGGCCGTCTCCGGCAGGCCGAGGGCGAGGTTCATGGCCTGGACCGCCTGGCCGGCGGTGCCCTTGACCAGGTTGTCGATGGCGGTGACGGTCACCACGCGCCCGGCGGCGGCGTCGAGCGCGACCTGCACGAGGGCCGTGTTGGCGCCGAGGGTGGCGGCCGTCGTCGGCCACTGGCCCTCCGGGAGGAGCTCGACGAACGGCTCGTCCGCGTAGGCCGCGGCCCAGGCGGCGCGGACGTCGGCGGCCGTGGCGTCCTCGTGGCCCGGCGCGAGGCGGGCCGTGACGGTGGCGAGGATGCCGCGCGACATCGGCACGAGCGTCGGGGTGAAGCTGATCGACACCTCCGGCGCCCCGGCGGTGCGCAGGTTCTGGACGATCTCGGGGATGTGCCGGTGCGTGCCGCCCACCGCGTACGGCACGGCGGAGCCCAGGCCCTCGGCGGCGAGCAGGTGCGGCTTGAGCGACTTGCCGGCGCCCGAGTACCCGTTGGCGAGGACCGCGACGACGTCGGCCGGGCTCACGAGGCCGGCGGCGACGCCGGGCTGCAGGCCGAGCGTGACGGCCGTGACGTTGCAGCCGGGCACCGCGATCCGGCGGGCGCCCGCCAGGTGGTCGCGCTGCGCGCCGGTGACCGCCCCCGCGCCGTCGGCGTGGAGCAGCTCGGGCAGACCGTAGGGCCAGGTGCCCGCGTGGGCCGAGCCGTAGAACTTCTCCCAGTCGGCGGCGGACGCGAGGCGGTGGTCGGCGCCGAGGTCGAGCACGAGCACGTCGTCGGGCAGCTGCGCGGCGATCTCGCCGGACGCGCCGTGCGGCAGGCCGAGCACGACGACGTCGTGGCCCGCGAGCGCCTCGGGCGTGGTCGGCTCGAGCACCCTATCCGCGAGGGAACGCAGGTGCGGCTGCGTCGCGCCGAGCCGCGCGCCGGCGTTTGTGTGCGCCGTGAGCGTCCCGACCTCCAGCGCGGGGTGACGCGCCGCGAGGCGCAGGAACTCGCCCCCGGCGTACCCGGAGGCACCGGCGACGGCGACACGGAACGTGCGCGACTCAGTGCTGACCATATGCAGCACTATACATACCTATGCAGTGCGCCGGAACCTGCTTCTCGCGCCCCGGGCGCCGCGGGTCAGGCGACGAGCGGCAGGTACATCACGTGCAGACCCACGTAGCCGTGCGCCGGGCTGCGGAAGGCGCCCGGCACGGTGCCGACCACCTCGAAACCGAGCGCCCGCCACAGGCGCACCGCGACCTCGTTCGACTCCACCACCGCGTTGAACTGGATGCCGCGGAAGCCTTGCTCGCGGTGCCAGGCGACGACGTGCTCGCCGAGCGCCCGGCCCACCCCGAGCCCGCGCGCGGCGGGCGACACCATGAACGACGCCGTGCCCACGTGGTCGCCGTGGCCCGGCCGGTTCGGCCCCATCTTGGCCGTGCCCAGCAGCGTGCCGTCCGCAGCCTCCGCGACGACCGTCGCGCCCGGGGCGCGCTCCATCCAGATCTCCCGCGCCTGCTCGCTCGTGAGGTCCAGCGGGTAGACGTACGTCTCGCCCTCACGCACCACCGCCTCGACGGTCGGCCACAGGGCGGGCCAGTCGTCCTCGGTCGCAGGACGGATCGTGAACGGTGCGCGAGTGTCTCGGATCACAGGCGAAGCATAGGGTCGAGGCTGTGACCTCCCTCCCCACCGCTGTGCCCACCGCCATGCCCACCGCCATGCCCACCGTTGCGCTCGACGCGGGAGCCCTCCGGTGACGCCCGGCACCGCCGTCGAGCTCGCAAACTGGCGGCGGCGCGTCGCCGAGCTGTACGCCGCGGTCCGTGCCGCGCCCGACCCCGCGAGCGGGCACGCGACGTGGCAGGCGGGTCGCGACGCGCTCTTCCGCGACCACCCGCAGAGCCCGCTGCCGGCGGACGACCCGCTGCGGGCGACCGGGCTCCCGTCCTGGCCGTACGACGCCGCCCTGCGCTTCGAGGTGCCGCTGCGCCCGGCGCCTGCGGCGCGGCTGGAGCTCGACACGGGCGCGGACGGCACGACGACGATGGAGCGCGTCGGGGTGCTCGAGCTGCCCGGCGTGGGGACGCTCGACGCCTGGTGGCTCGCGCAGTACGGCGGCGGCCTGTTCGTCCCTCTGCGCGACGGCACCGCCGGGGACGAGACCTACGGCGGCGGGCGGTACCTGCTCGACACGGCGAAGGGCGCCGACCTCGGCGGGCACGACGGCCTCGTCGTGGTGGACCTCAATCTCGCCTACCACCCGTCGTGCCGCTACGACCCGGCGTGGACCTGCCCGCTCGCCCCGGCGGGCAACCGCGTCGACGTGCCGGTCCGCGCGGGCGAGAGGCTGGACGCGCCCCCGGCTGCGTAGGCTCGGACGCATGCACGCAGTCGTGGCCCGCGCGGCGGGTGGTCCCGAGGTCCTGGAGTACGTCGAGCAGCCCGACCCCGCGCCCGGCGCGGGCGAGCTGCTCGTCCGCGTCGCGGCGGCGGGGGTCAACTTCATCGACACCTACCGCCGGGCGGGCGTCTACCCGATGAGCTACCCGCACGTCGTGGGCGTCGAGGGGGCCGGGACGGTCGAGGCCCTCGGCGAGGGCGTGGAGGGCTTCGCCGTCGGCGACGAAGTGGCCTGGAACGAGGCGCCGGGGTCGTACGCCGAGCTCGCCGTCGTCCCCGCAGCGAACGCCGTGCGCGTCCCCGCGGGCCTCGATCTCGTCACGGCCGCCGCCCTGCCGCTGCAGGGGATGACGGCGCACTACCTCGTCGCGTCGACCTTCGAGGTCGGGCCGGGCCACGACGTCCTCCTCACCGCCGGGGCCGGCGGCGTCGGCCTGCTCGCCACCCAGCTGGCGGTCGCGCGCGGCGGGCGCGTCGTCACCACGGTGTCCTCGCCCGAGAAGGCGGCCCTGTCGTCGGCGGCCGGCGCGGCGCACACCGTCGACTACGCGGCGATGGACGACCTCGCGACCGAGCTGCCCGCCGTCGTGCGCGACCTCACCGACGGCCGCGGCGTGCACGTCGTGTACGACGGCGTGGGACGCGCCACGTTCGACGCGTCGCTCGCGTCGCTGCGGCCGCGCGGCACGCTCGTGCTGTTCGGCGGGGCGTCCGGCCAGGTGCCGCCGTTCGACCCGCAGCGGCTGAACTCCGGCGGGTCGCTCTACCTCACCCGGCCGACCCTGGCGCACTACGTCCTCACCCGGGCCGAGCTCGAGTGGCGGGCGTCGGAGGTGCTCGGGGCGGCCGCCGAGGGAGACCTGGACGTCCGGATCGGCGAGCGGCTCCCGCTCGCCGACGCGGCGCAGGCGCACCGTGCCCTGGAGGGACGGGCCACGACGGGCAAGGTCCTCCTGGTCCCCTGAGCGAGGTCCCCTGAGCGGCGCCTCCCGGACGGTGCGCGGTCAGCCCGCCGTAGGGCTCGAGACGTGCCAGCGGTGCCCGTAGGGATCCACGACCCAGGCGCTGCGCCAGCCCTCCTCGGGGCCCGTCGTCGACGCCCCGCTCCAGCCGGGCCCCGCCGCCGACGAGGTGCGCGACGAAGGCGTCGACGTCCTCGACCTCGATCGCCAGCGACACCGACCACCCGCCGAGCGTCGTGGGGCTGTGCACGCGCAGCTGCTCCCACTCGTCGGACAGGTAGATCGTCGCGCCGCCGATCGCGACCTCCGCGTGCCCGACGACGCCGTCGTCCTCGATCCGGAACCGCTCCTGCGCGCCGAAGGCCCGGCGGTAGTAGTCGATGGCGCCCGCCGCGCCGCGCACCGCGAGGTACGGCACGACCGTCGCGGGGGTCCGGTCGCCACGACCGGGCGGCGCGGGGGTGGTCTCGGCGTCCTCGCCGGTGTCCATGACCCCAGCGTGGCGCGGCGAGAGAGCGCGCGCTAGTCTCTTGATGTCAAGAGACTTGATATCGAGAGGATTTGTCATGGCCGACTGGTCCCCCTCCGCCTACCTGCGCTACACCGACGAGCGGTCGCGCCCCTTCGGCGAACTCGTCGCGCGCGTCGTGCGCGACCCGGCGAGCATCGTCGACCTCGGCTGCGGTCCCGGCCACCTCACCCCCGTGCTGCGCGAGCGGTGGCCGAGCGCCTCGTTCGTCGGCCTCGACGCCTCGCCCGCCATGATCGAGCGCGCCCGGGCCGCCGACCCCTCGGGGCGGTACGAGCTCGCCGACGTGCGCGACCACGCCGCCGGCCGCGGCCCCGACCCCGAGGCCGACCTGGTGATCAGCAACGCCACCCTGCAGTGGGTGCCCGGCCACCGCGAGCTGCTCCCCGCGCTCGCCGCGACGGCCCTGCAGACGTTCGCGTTCTCCGTGCCCGGCAACCACGACGCCCCCAGCCACCGGCTGCTGCGCGAGGTGGCGGGCCGCGAGCCCTACTCCGCCGCCGTCGGGACCGTGGAGCGCCGCGCTGTCGCCGACCCCGCGGAGTACCTCGAGATCCTCGCCGCGCCCGGCTGGTCGGTCGACACCTGGGAGACCACCTACACGCACGTGCTCGACGGCGCGGACCCCGTGCTGCGCTGGATCTCGGCCACGGGCGCCCAACCGGTGCTGCACGCCCTCGACGCCCACGACGCCGCGCACGGCACGGCCCTGCGCGCGCGGTTCGACGCCGAGCTCGGGGCGGAGCTCCGCGCGGCCTATCCGCGGCGCCCGTTCGGCACCCCCCTGGCGTTCCGCCGCGTGTTCGCGGTCGCCACGCGGACGGCCTGACGGCGGCGGGCACGGACGGTCGTAGGCTCGCGCCGTGACCGACACCATCCACCCGATCCGCATCGGGGTCCAGCTCCAGCCGCAGCACGCCGACTACGCCCAGGTGCGCGACGCCGTCCGGCGCGCCGAGGACGCCGGCGTCGACGTGATCTTCAACTGGGACCACTTCTTCCCGCTCTCGGGCGACCCCGACGGCAAGCACTTCGAGTGCTGGACGATGCTCGGCGCCTGGGCCGAGCAGACCGAGCGCGTGCAGATCGGCGCGCTCGTCTCGTGCAACTCCTACCGCAACCCCGAGCTCCTCGCCGACATGGCCCGCACGGTCGACCACATCAGCGGAGGCCGGCTGATCCTCGGTGTCGGAGCGGGCTGGTTCGCCAAGGACTACGAGCAGTTCGGGTACGAGTTCGGCACGGCAGGCTCGCGCATCGCCGACCTGGGCGAGGCGCTCCCCCGCATCAAGGCGCGGCTCGCGGCCGGCAACCCCGCACCGACGCGCGAGATCCCGATCCTGATCGGCGGCGGGGGCGAGAAGAAGACGCTGCGCCTCGTGGCGGAGCACGCCGACGTCTGGCACTCCTTCGGCGATGTCGACACCCTGACGCGCAAGTCCGCGATCCTCGACGAGCACGGAGAGGCCGTCGGGCGCGACACCGCCGCGCTCGTGGAGCGCTCGGTCGGCGTGGGCGCCCCGCCGGAGGAGGTCGGGCAGAAGCTGCTCGACGCGGGCGCCACCCTGTTCACGATCGGCACGAGCGGGCCCGACTACGACCTGTCCCTCGTCGAGCAGTGGGTCCGCTGGCGCGACGAGCGCCGCTGACCTGCCCATCCGCTCCCGGCCGGGGTGCCAGGGTCAGCGCCCGGTGAGCACCTCGGCCAGCGGGTCGTCGTCCGCGGCCGGCTGCACGCGCAGCCGCCGTGCGGCGGGCGCCGTGGCCGCACGGGCCAGCCGGACCAGCGACTCCGGGGTGTCGTGCGAGGCGCGGACGAACCAGCCGGAGCAGGCGTCGAGGTCGCCGCGCGCGAACGCCGTCACCAGGTCGACGGTCCGCTCGACGGGCGTCCACTCCGTCCGCCCCTCGTGGGCGCGCATCGACCCCGTCATGTCCGTGCGCACGACGCCGGGGGCGACCTCCAGCACGCGCAGGCCACGGTCGTGGCCGGCGGCGTGCAGCCCGGCGCCGAGACGCATCAGCGCGGTCTTGCTCGCGTTGTAGGCGGTCGCGTCGGCGTTGTCGTGCGAGCCGGCACCGCTGTTGAGGTCGACGACCCGCCCGCCGCCGCGCGCCAGCATCCCCGGCACGGCGTGCCGGGCCAGCAGGAACGGCCCGCGCACGTTCGTCTCGAGCACCGACCACCACTCGTCGGGGTCGGCCTCCCACAGCGGCACCTCGGCGTCGATGCGGCCGGCGCTGTTGACCAGCAGGTCCACGGAGCCCAGCCCGCCGTCGGCCGGGGACCCCTCCGCGACCCCCACGGCCACTGCCACCGCCGCGGCGTCGGCGACGTCCGCGGGCAGCTCGAGGGCCGTCCGGCCGAGGTCGCGCACCTCGCGCGCGACCTCGGCCAGGCGGGCGGCGTCCCGAGCGACGAGAGCGACGTCCAACCCGGCCCGCGCCAGCCCGAGCGCCACCGCGCGGCCGATGCCGCGGCTCGCGCCCGTGATCAGCGCGGTCCGGGCGGGCGGGGGCTCGACGGGCCCGGCCGGCGGTGCCGACTCAGCCACGCAGCACAGCCCCCACGCGCTCGGTCGCCGCGGCGACGACCCCCTCGCGGACGGCGCGCACGTCGTCGGCGGTCAGCGTGCGGTCGGCGGCGCGCAGCCGCACCGAGTAGGCGAGCGACTTCTTGCCCTCGCCCACCTGCTCGCCGGTGAACACGTCGAAGAGTCGCGCGTCCTCAAGCAGCGGGCCCGCGCCCGCGACGACGGCGGCGTGCACGGCGTCGGCGGTCACGTCCGCGTCGACGACGAACGCGAAGTCCTCCTTCGCCGCGGGGAACGCCGACACCGGCTCGGCCACGACCGGCACGCCCCCGCCGGCGGCGATCAGCGCGCCGAGGTCGAGCTCGAACGCCACCGCCCGGGCAGGCAGGCCCAGGGCCTCGACCACCTTCGGGTGCAGCTCGCCCGCGTGCCCGACGACGGCGCCGTCGGCCAGCGCCAGCGCCGCGCAGCGACCGGGGTGCCACGGCATCGTGCCCGTGTCGGCCGCGACCGAGACCTCCGCTCCCGCCCGCTCCGCGACGAGGCGGGCGGCGTCGAGCGCGTCCGTCCAGTCGGCCGCGCGGCCGTCGCCCCACCAGCCGGCAGGCACCGCCCGGCCGGTGAGCACGCCCGCGACGTGCCGTGGCTGGTCCGGGACGGCGGAGACGAGCGCCGCCAGGTCGTCGTCGGACGGCCGCACGCCGACCGGCAGCTGCGGCGGCGCCGGAGTGCCCGGCGTCGGCCGCGTGACCAGGCCGATCTCGAAGACCGCCACGTCGGGCAGCCCGCGCGAGACGTTCCGCCGCGCGGTCTCGAGCAGTGTCGAGAGCAGGTCGGCGCGCAGGAACGGCCGGTCGTCGGCCAGCGGGTTGGCCAGGCGCAGCGTGGTACGGCGCACGTCCTCGTCGGGCAGGCCGAGCGCGTCGAGGTCCGCCTCGCCGACGAACGGGTAGGAGAGCACCTCGACGAGGCCCGCCTCCGCGAGCGCGCGCGCCACCGACCGGCGAGCCCGCTGCTCGGGCGTGAGGCCGCGACCGCCCGGGGCGGCCGGGAGCACGGACGGGATCTGGTCGTAGCCCGCGATCCGCACGACCTCCTCGACCAGCGCGGCCGGCTCGGTGAGGTCGGGGCGCCACGACGGCGGCGTCACGCGGACCGCGTCCACGCTCGCCCCGGCGACGGCGTCCGTCACGGTGCAGCCGATCTGCTCGAGGATGCCGACCACGGTGGCGCGGTCGTACTCCACGCCCGACAGGCGCGTCGGCAGGGTGACGTCCAGGCGCACCGGCTTGGCGGCGGTCGTGGTGTCGAGGTCGCTCACCGCGGCGTCCGCGGTGCCGCCGCCGAGCTCCACGAGCAGGTCGACCACGCGCTGCGCCGCGACGGCCGGCAGGCGCGGGTCCACGCCGCGCTCGAACCGCTTGGCGGCCTCGGACGGCAGCCGGTGCCGCCGCGCCGTGCGGGCCACGGTGATCGGGTCGAAGTGGGCCGCCTCGACGAGGACGTCCGTCGTCGTGGGGCTCACCTCCGACGACGCACCGCCCATGACGCCGGCCAGACCGAGCACGCGAGCGCCGCGCTCGCCCGCGGGCGAGTCGGTGATGAGCAGGTCCTCGCCGTCGAGCGCGCGGTCGGCGTCGTCGAGCGTCGTGAGGCGCTCGCCGGGAGCCGCACGGCGGACGACGATCGGCGCCGCGACCTTGTCGAGGTCGTAGGCGTGCAGCGGCTGGCCCAGGTCGAGCATCACGTAGTTGGTGACGTCGACGGCCAGGGAGATGGACCGCATGCCCGAGCCCTCGAGGCGGCGCTTCATCCACGGCGGGGTGGGCGCGGCGGGGTCGATGCCGCGCACGACGCGCGTGACGAACCGGTCGCAGCCGACCTGCCCGTGGATCGGCGCCGAATCGTCGACCTCGACGACGAACCCGTCGGCCGTCGGAACGGGCGGGGGCGTGACGAGGTTCTGCGGCAGCCCGCGGTCGGTGAACCGCGCACCCGTGGAGTGGGCGTACTCGCGCGCCACGCCGCGGTAGCTGAACGCATACCCGCGGTCCGGGGTCACGTTGATCTCGAGCACCTCGTCGCCGAGGCCGAGCAGGGCGATCGCGTCCTGGCCGGGCGTGAGGTCGGCGGCGTCGAAGCCCGCGCGCGTGAGCACGAGGATGCCGTCGTGGTCGTCCCCGATGCCGAGCTCGCGCACCGAGCAGATCATGCCGTCGGAGACGTGGCCGTAGGTCTTGCGCGCCGCGATGGCGAAGCCGCCGGGCAGCACGGTGCCCGGCAGCGACACGACGACGTAGTCCCCCACGCCGAAGTTGTGCGCGCCGCAGATGACGCCGCGAGCGCCGCCCGCGGGGACGTCGGCGTCGTCGACGCCCTTGATCTGTGTCGCGTTGTGCTCGGGGCCGACGTCGACCAGGCACCAGTTGACGGTCTTGCCGTTCTTCTGCGGCTCGGGGGTCTGCGCGAGCACGCGCCCGACGACGAGCGGGCCGGTGACCGCGGCGGGGTGGATCTCCTCCTCCTCCAGGCCGACCCTCACCAGCGCCGCCGCGAGCTGCTCCGTGGTGAGGTCCGCCGGCAGCTCGACGTGCTCGCCGAGCCAGTCAGTGACGATGCGGGGCATCAGATCTCCGTCCCGAACTGGGTGGAGAAGCGCACGTCGCCCTCCACGATGTCGTGCATGTCCGCGATCGAGTGGCGCAGCATCGCCGTCCGCTCGATGCCCATCCCGAACGCGAAGCCCTGGTACTCCTCGGGGTCGATCCCGGCCGCGCGCAGCACGTTCGGGTTGACCATGCCGCAGCCGCCCCACTCGATCCAGCCGGCGCCGCCCTTCTTCTGCGGGAACCACAGGTCCATCTCGGCGCTGGGCTCCGTGAACGGGAAGAAGCTCGGGCGCAGCCGCGTGCGCGCCTCCGGGCCGAACATGGCGCGCGCGAACGCGTCGAGGGTGCCCACGAGGTTCGCCATCGTCAGGCCCTTGTCGACCGCCAGGCCCTCGACCTGGTGGAAGACGGGCGTGTGCGTGGCGTCCAGCGCGTCGGTGCGGAACACCTTGCCCGGGCACGCGATGTACAGCGGCACGCCCCGCTCCAGCATCGAGCGCGACTGCACCGGCGACGTGTGCGTGCGCAGCACGAGGTTGGACGGCTTGTCCCCCTCGCCGGACACGTAGAACGTGTCCTGCATCTGCCGCGCGGGGTGGTCCGGGTCGAAGTTCAGCGCGTCGAAGTTGAACCACTCCGCCTCGACCTCGGGGCCGTCGGCGATCTCCCAGCCGAGGCCCACGAAGAAGTCGGCGATGCGCTCCTGCACCAGCTCGATCGGGTGCCGCGCCCCGACGGGACGGCGGTCGGTCGGCAGCGTGACGTCGACCGTCTCCTCGACGAGGACGCGTTCGTCGCGCTCGGCCTCGAGCTCGGCCTGGCGCGCGGCGATCGCCTGGTTCACGCGTCCGCGGCGCGGGCCGACGTTCTTGCCGGCGGCGGCCTTGTCCGGCCCCGGCAGTGCCCCGATGGCACGGTTGGCGAGCGCGAGCGGGCTCTTGTCCCCGGTCTGCGCGGTGCGGACCGTCTTCAGCTCGTCGAGGTCGCGCGCGGCGGCGACCGCGGCGAGGGCCTCGTCGACGGCGGAGTCGAGCGCCGCGACGTCCAGCGGGTCGGGGCTCTGCCGTTCGATGCCGGGTTCTGGGGTGGGTGCGGGCGTGGACATGCGTGCCTTCCTGAGAGGGGCCCTGCGAGGGGTGTGGGCGGCGGGGTCAGTTTATGTGCCCGCCCGGGCCGGTCAGGTCGGCGTCCGCGGTACCGCGCTCAGCGCGCGGGCGTCACCGGGGCCGGGTCCGTGGCGGGCCCGGTAAATCGGCGGTCGCGGCGTGTCACGCACCCATCATGGCACGTCCCGTCCCGTCCCGTCCCGGTCCGCCAGGGGGATCACGGCGACGTCCTCGTGCAGCGGGCCTCCCGACCGTCCCTCGCCGAGCCGGGACGCGACGACGTGCACGGCACCGACCACCCACGACGGGCCGCGGTACACGGCCAGCGCCCGCGCCCAGGGCACCAGGGGCGACGCCTCCGGCTCGCGTCCGCGCGGGCCGCGCGTCCCGCCGCGGGCGCCGTCGACCCTCCGCCGGCCGTCCACGGCCCGCAGGGTCGCGCGCGCGACCGTGAGGTGCGGCCGTCCCGACGTGCGGTCGGAGGCGGGCAGGCCCGCCACGCCGACGGCGGCGTCCTGCGCGAGCTCGCCGGCGCGCCGCAGGTCGTCGACCGACCCGGTCACACCGACCCAGAGCGTCCGCCCGCCGAAGGTGCCGCCGCCGCTCAGGGCCAGCGCGAACGGCGGCACGTCGGCCAGGGCGATCCCCAGCGCCTCGACGTAGTCCGGCACGGCACCGTCCGGCACCTCGCCGTGGAAGGCGAGGGTGACGTGGCGCTGCTCCGGCGCCACCCAGCGCAGGCCGCGGCCCGGGTCTGCGAGGGCCGCGCCGCTCACCCCGGCGAGGGCGAGCTCCAGGTGGTCGCCGGCGTCGGCGGAGGGGTACACGGCCGTGAACAGGCGCATCCGCGCATCGTGCCACGCCGCGGTGCGGCCCGCCCCGGGCGGCGTGAGGCGTCAGCGCTGCGCGCGCCCGCTCGCGTAAAGACACACCGTGGCGGCGGTGGCCAGGTTGAGCGACTCCGCGCGGCCGCGGATCGGCACGCGCACGACGGCGTCCGCCAGCGCGCGGTCGGCCTCGGGCAGGCCCCACGCCTCGTTGCCGAAGACCCATGCGGTCGAGCCCGCCAGGTCCGGCTGCCCGGCGTCGACGGCCGGGTCGCCTGCCACGTCGAGCAGGTCGTCGAGGTCGTGCTCGCCCGTGCCGTCGGCGGCGAGGACGACGCAGCCCGCGGCGCGGACGACGGCGACGGCGTCGGCCAGGGGCAGGCCCGTGACCACGGGCAGGTGGAAGAGAGAGCCGGCGGTGGAGCGCACCACCTTGGGGTTGTGGACGTCCACGCTCTCGCCGGCGAGGACCACGAGGTCCGCGCCCGCCGCATCGGCCGCGCGGATCACCGTGCCGGCGTTGCCGGGGTCGCGGACGTTCGCGAGCACCGCGACGAGCAGCGGCCGCGAGGTGACGCCGGCCAGGGCGTCGTCGAGGCGTAGGGCGGTGGTGCGCACCACCGCGAGCACGCCCTGCGCGTCCGGGCTCATCGCCTCTAGCACCTCCGCCGTGCCGACGTGCAGGTGCAGCCCGGCGCCGCGCGCCGCGTCGACGATCTCGGTGTAGCGCTCCGCGGCGGCGGGCGTGAGGTAGACGTCCCGGACGCCGGCGGCCGCGTGGCGCACGGCCTCACGCACGCCCTGGGGCCCTTCGACGAGGAACTGTCCGTGCCGGGAACGCGCAGGACGCCCGGACAGCGCCCTGACCTGCTTGACCCGGTCCGCCCGCGGGTTCGCGAGCGTCACGTCGGGGATGCCTGGGATCATGCGCGGCATCGACAGGTCGGGGGTGTCCGGGCGTCCGGGGTGCTGAGCGGGGTGGCTCAGGCGGCCTTCGGCGCGTTGACGTCGGCCGGCAGCGCGTCCTTGGCGACCTGGACGAGCGCGTTGAACGCCGCCACGTCGTTGACCGCGAGCTCGGCGAGCATGCGGCGGTCGACCTCGACACCAGCAGCCTTGAGGCCCTGGATGAGGCGGTTGTAGGTCAGACCCTGCGCGCGGGACGCAGCGTTGATGCGCTGGATCCACAGCTTGCGGAAGTCGCCCTTCTTCGCCTTGCGGTCGCGGTACGAGTAGACGAGGGAGTGGGTGACCTGCTCCTTCGCCTTCCGGTACAGGCGCGAACGCTGGCCGCGGTAGCCGCTGGCGCGCTCGAGGGTCGTACGGCGCTTCTTGTGGGCGTTGACCGCCCGCTTCACGCGTGCCACGTGATGCTCCTTGCAGTGTCGGGGCCGGAAGTGGACCCGGCGGTCGTGGGTCCCGGTGGTGTCACCGGAATCAGCGGACCGCCGAGGGCGTCACTTGCCGAGCAGCTTCTTGATGGTCTTGACGTCGGCGGCCGAGACCACCTGGTCCTGGGCCAGACGACGCGTGCGGCGGCTGGACTTGTGCTCGAGGTAGTGGCGAGCGTTCGTCTGCTCCCGCATGATCTTGCCGCTGCCGGTGACCCGGAAGCGCTTCTTGGCGCCGGAGTGCGTCTTGTTCTTCGGCATGACTGCCGTCTCTCCTCGTGTCGGTCACCCGCCGGGTGGCGGGGACGTGGTGCGGACCGGGGCCGGCGAGCGGCCCGGTGCCAGATGGACGTTGCGGTGCGGCCTCAGCGACCTGCGCGGGGGCTCGGCTTCGGACGCGGCGCCGGCGGCCGCGGGGTGGCGGGCTTCGGCGTCGCGGGCTTCGGCGTCGCCGCGGCGGGCTTCGCCGGGGTCGCAGGCTTCGGGGCCGCAGCCGGCTTGGCCGGCGCGGAGGCAGGCTTCGACGCGGCCGCAGGCTTCGACGTCGCGGGCTTCGACGCGGCGGCCGGCGCTGCGGCGGGCTTCGTCTCGGCAGGCTTGGTCTCGGCAGGCTTGGTCTCGGCAGGCTTGGTCTCGGCAGGCTTCGTCTCGGCAGGCTTCGTCTCGGCGCGCGGGGCGGGCGCCGGCTGCGCGGCCTCGGGGGCCGGAGCCTCCTGCGCCTCGACCTCGGGCTCGGTCGGCTCGGGCTCCGGCGTCGGCTGCGCCGGCGCGGCCTGGGCGCGGGCCTCGGCCTTGACCTCGGACTTGGTCTTGCGCTGCGCGTTGATCTCGCTGGACCGCTTGCGCTGCTCGACCTTGGCGTCGGCCTTCTTCTTCACCGGGCCGAGCACCATGGTCATGTTGCGGCCGTCCTGCTTCGGCATCGACTCGACGAAGCCGAGGTCCGAGACGTCCTCCGCGAGCCGCTGCAGCAGACGCACGCCCATCTCGGGGCGCGACTGCTCACGACCGCGGAACATGATCATGACCTTGACCTTGTCGCCGGCCTCCAGGAAGCGGACGACGTGGCCCTTCTTGGTGCCGTAGTCGTGCGGGTCGATCTTCAGGCGGAACCGGATCTCCTTGAGGACCGTGTTCGCCTGGTTGCGCCGCGCCTCGCGCGCCTTCATGTCCGACTCGTACTTGAACTTGCCGTAGTCCATGAGCTTGGCGACGGGCGGACGGGCGTCCGGGGCCACCTCGACGAGGTCGAGGTCGGCGTCCTGGGCAAGCTTCAGGGCGACTCCCGTGGCGACCACGCCGACCTGCTCCCCGCCCGGGCCGATGAGTCGGACCTCGGGGACGCGGATCCGATCGTTGATGCGAGGCTCGCTGATGGTGATGCTCCTAAACTCGTCGGTAGACCGCCAGGGACGGGAAAGGCCCCCGACCTGAGCACAGGTGGAGGCCATCTACCGACGCCGGGGCGCGAGCGCTCCGACGACCGAGGCGGACGCCCACGAGAGGCGTCCGACCGGGACCCGGCCCCTGTCGGCGCCCGGGGGCGCTCGGTCGGTGCTCGGGTGGGATGAGATCCACTTGATGCACCTGGGCCCCGCGGCCGCTCCGTGGAGCGACGCGCTGACGGACCCAGGTCGGTCAGCTGTCAAGGCTAGCACGGGATCGGCGCCGGGCCGGCCGGTGTGGCGAGCGTCTCGACCGCCCACGTCGCGACCTTTACTGGAATCGTTCCAGAAAGTGTGGCAGGGTCGCGGCCATGACCACGGCGAGCACGGACGAGACGTTGCTGAAGGAGCGGGGCCTGCGCGTCACCGGTTCCCGGCTCGCCGTCCTGCGCGCGCTCTCCGAGCACCAGCACGCCACCGCGGACGACGTCGTGCGCGCGGTGCGGGCCGACCTCGGCTCGGTGTCCGTGCAGGCCGTCTACGACTGCCTGCACGCGCTCACCTCGTCCGGCCTCCTGCGTCGCATGGAGCCGGCCGGGCACCCCGCGCGCTACGAGCGGCGCACGGGCGACAACCACCACCACGTGGTGTGCCGCTCGTGCGGTGCCGTCGCCGACGTCGACTGCACCGTGGGGCACGCGCCCTGCCTGACGCCGAGCGCGTCCCACGGGTTCGCCGTCGACCTCGCCGAGGTCACGTTCTGGGGCCTGTGCCCCGACTGTGCCGAGGGTTCCGCCGCCGACCCCGTCCCGGTGGCCGGCCCCGGCACGACCTTCTGAACCGGAACCCCCCTGAGAAAGGACGTCATCACATGACGACGCCGTTCACGACGACGCAGACCGGCACCCCGGTCGCGAGCGACGCGCAGTCCCTCACGCTGGGTGCGGACGGGCCCACCGTCCTCCACGACCGCTACCTGGTCGAGAAGCTCGCCTCCTTCAACCGCGAGCGCGTGCCGGAGCGCAACCCGCACGCCAAGGGCGGCGGCGCGTTCGGCGAGCTCGTCGTCACGGAGGACGTCTCGCAGTACACCCGCGCGGCCGTCTTCCAGAAGGGCGCGAAGAGCGAGACGCTGCTGCGCTTCTCGTCCGTCGCGGGCGAGCAGGGCTCCCCCGACACCTGGCGCGACGTGCGCGGCTTCTCGCTGCGCTTCTACACCACCGAGGGCAACCTCGACATCGTCGGCAACAACACCCCGGTCTTCTTCCTGCGCGACGCGATGAAGTTCCCGGACTTCATCCACTCCCAGAAGCGCCTCGGCGCCTCCGGCCTGCGCGACGCCGACATGCAGTGGGACTTCTGGACCCTCTCCCCCGAGTCGGCCCACCAGGTCACCTACGTCATGGGCGACCGCGGCCTGTCGAAGTCGTGGCGCCACCTCAACGGCTACGGCTCGCACACGTACCAGTGGGTCAACGCCGAGGGCGAGCGCTTCTGGGTGCAGTACCACTTCATCTCCCAGCAGGGCGTGGAGCACATGTCGTCCGAGGACGCCGAGCGGATCGCCGGCGAAGACGCGGACTACTACCGCCGCGACCTGTACGAGGCCATCGAGCGCGGCGAGCACCCCTCGTGGGACGTCAAGGTGCAGGTCATGCCCTACGAGGACGCCAAGACCTACCGCTTCAACCCGTTCGACATGACCAAGGTCTGGCCGCACGCGGACTACCCGCTGATCAAGGTCGGCACGTTCACGCTGAACCGGAACCCGAAGAACTTCTTCGCGGAGATCGAGCAGGCAGCGTTCTCGCCGGGCAACCAGGTGCCGGGTACCGGCATCTCGCCCGACAAGATGCTCATGGCCCGCGTCTTCTCCTACCCGGACGCGCAGCGCTACCGCATCGGCACCAACTACAACCAGCTGCCGGTGAACCAGCCGCACGCCGCCCCGGTCGCGAACTACATGCACCAGGGCAACATGCAGTACCAGTTCAACGGCCCCGAGCACCGCGTCTACACGCCGAACTCGTTCGGCACCCAGGGCGGCCCCGTGGCCGACCCGGCGCGCGGCGTCGAGTCCTCGTGGGAGTCGGACGGCGAGCTCGTGCGCGCCGCGCAGACCTTGCACGCCGAGGACGACGACTTCGGCCAGGCGGGCACGCTGTACCGCGAGGTCTTCGACGACGGCGCCAAGGCGCGCTTCCTCGAGACCCTCACGGGCCAGGGCCTCGCCATCACGATCGACGAGATCCGCGAGCGGTTCTTCCAGTACTGGACGAACGTGGACGCCGAGCTCGGCGCCAAGCTCCGCGCCGAGGTGTCCGCGGGTCACGTGCCCTCGCCGGCCGCCGCCGGCTCGGGCCCGGACGTCGAGCCCGTCGGGATCTGACAGGGCGGGCGACGGCGGGCCCTCCGCCGTCGCCCGCACACCGAGGCCGGGCCCCCCCGCGGGGCCCGGCCTCGGCCGTCCCCGCGGGCCGTCGCGGTCCCGCCCGATGCGAAGATGGACCCCATGAGCACCTCGCCCGACGCCTCGTCCCCCGCTACCACGACCACGAGCCCCTCCGCGGCCGACGACGCCACCCGTGACATCGCCGACGTCGCCGCGGTCGAGGTCATCACCGCCGCGGCCGTGCACCTCATGAGCGCCGCCGCCGTGAAGTGCGGGCTGGCGGAGGACGCCGACGCCCAGGGGCACCTGGACCTCGACGAGGCCCGCAAGCTGATCACCGCGCTGGCCGCGCTCGTCACCGCGAGCGCCCCCGACATCGGCAACCAGCACGCGCGCTCGCTGCGCGACGGGCTGAAGTCCCTGCAGCTCGCGTTCCGCGAGGCGTCGGTCGTGCCGGACGCGCCCGGCGAGGGCCCCGGCGAGAAGTTCACGGGCTCCGTCGTCTGAGATGTCCGCCCCGTCCGCCTGGCCGCCGCCCCCGGACCGCCCGCCGCCCCCGCCGGAGGCCGGCGCACCCGCCCGTCGCCGCGGCCGCCGCACGGCCGTGGTCGTCCTGGCCGTGCTGCTGGCCGGGGCGCTCGGCATCGGCGCGTACCTGTGGGTGACCACCGCGCGCTGGCAGGCGCACAGCGCGGCCTGGGAGGACGAGGCGCGGGGGTACGCCGACCGGGTGGCGTCCCTCGACGCCGAGCTCGACGCCACCGACGCCGAGCTCGTGGCGGCCCGCGAGCAGCTCGCCACCGCGACGGCTCGCATCACCGACCTCGCCAACGAGAAGGCCCAGCTCGGCGACGAGAACGTCGCCTCGCAGCAGTACCTCGACTACCAGCGGCGCGTGAGCGAGGCGGCCGGCGTCGTGACCACGGCGCTCGGCGACTGCGTCGACGCCCAGTCGCAGCTCATCACGTACCTCGAGGACCGCGGCTCCTACGACGCGAAGGACCTCGACCGGTTCGCCTCGGACGTCGAGACCCTGTGCCGGCAGGCCTCGAAGGCGAACGACCAGCTCGAGCAGGAGCTCGAGCCGTGACCCGACCGGGCCGCTCGCGGGGCCTGCGCCCGGCGCCGGCCCTCCTCCTCGCCGCGACGCTCGCCGGCTGCGGGGTGCTTCCCTCGCTGCCGCCCGCGGTGCCGGACGACGTCGTCCCCACGCGCGTCGCGCCGTCGGCTCCCGCGTCGCTCGCGCCCGACGGCGCGGAGGGCCTGTCCCCCGACGGCTTCGACGCCGTGCAGCGCATGGCCGTGCGCATCCGGAACGTGGGCTGCGACGGGCTGTCGACCGGGTCGGGGTTCGCCGTCGACGAGCACACGCTCGTCACCAACCGGCACGTCGTGGCCGACTCGGAGTCGCTGGAGGTCAGCACCTACGACGGGCGCGACCTCGAGGTCTCCGCCGCGGGCAGCGCGGCGCTGGCCGATCTCGCCCTGGTGCGCACCAAGGAACCGCTGCCCAGCCATCCCACGCTCGCGGACGCCGACCCGCGGCCCGGTGACGCCGTCTCGGTGGTCGGCTACCCCGAGGGAGGCGAGCTGACGATCACCGCCGGCGAGGTCATCGGACCGACCACCGACCCGCTCCACGAGAACCTCGGCGAGGTGCTGCTCACCGACGCCCCGGTCGAGCCGGGCTCGTCGGGGTCGGCGGCGCTCGACGAGCAGGGCCGGGTGATCGGCGTCGTGTACGCGAAGACCTCCGACGGCCGCTCGCTGCTGGTGCCGCTGTCGACCCTGGAGCGGCTGCTGGACGACGCCGACGGGTTCCGAGCGCTGCCGCCGTGCGCCCAGCCGTCCGGGCAGCCTTCCGACGGCGGCCCCGCCGCGACGCCGACGCGCTAGGAGGCGCGGGTCAGCGCGCCGCGCCCACCCGCAGCTCGAGCGAGTCCACGCGGGCCGAGATCACCGTCGAGGCGCCGAGGCGGGCGTTCACCTGCGCGAGCACGCGGTCCAGCCCCGCCCGGTCCAGGCCCGGGTCGAGGGCGAGCACGACGGCGACCTCGGCGCGGCGCCCGCGCTCGGCGTGCGCGCGCACCACGTGCTGCACCGGCGCGGCGGCGTCCGCGACCGCCGCGGCGACGTCCGGTTCCACCTCGAGCGCGCCGTCCGGGCCCGCGGGGACGAGCGCCGGGCGCCACTCCTCGCCCTGGGCGAGCGCCCAGACCGCCGGCCGGGGCACGAGGGCGGTCGCCGGCCCGGCCGGGTCCACGACCAGCAGCGACCAGTCCTCGCTCACCGCCGAGAGGGCGGCACGGGCGGCCTCGACCGGGACGGGGCGGGCGTCGGCGCGCCACGCCGTCATCGCGTCGACCGACGTGAAGACGGGGAGCGCCCGGCGACCGTCGGGCGCCTCGATGGCCACCACGCCGGCCGCGGCCTCCTTGTCGACGTGCAGCTCCTGCGTGCCGCCGGCCGTCTCGTGCTCGACCACGTCGGCGACGGCGAGCTCCGCGAGGACGGGCACGAGCACCCGGGTGACGGCGAGGCGCCGCACGACGTCCTCCAGCGACCCGGTGCCTGCGGCGTGCGCGCTCAGCAGCGCGGCGAGCTCGGCGTCGGCCGAGCCGTCGTCGCCCGCGAACTGCGACGTCGGCTGGATCGACTTCAGGTGCCCCGGCAGGGCACGGCCACCCTCGGCCGTCACGGCCGACCCGCCACGTCGAGGGCCTCGGGCAGCGTGAACGCCCCGGCGTACAGGGCCTTGCCCACCACGGCCCCCTCGACGCCGTCCGGCACCAGGGCGCGCAGGGCCTCCAGGTCGGCGAGGGACGAGATCCCGCCCGACGCGACCACCTTCGCCGGGGTGCGCGAGGCGACCTCCCGCAGCAGGTCGACGTTCGGGCCGCGCAGCGTGCCGTCCTTGGTGACGTCCGTGACGACGTACCGGGAGCAGCCGGCGTCGTCCAGGCGGGCGAGCACCTCCCACAGGTCGCCGCCCTCCTGGGTCCAGCCGCGGGCGGCGAGCGTCGTGCCGCGCACGTCGAGGCCGACGGCGACGGCGTCGCCGTGCTCGGCGATGACCCGCGCCGTCCACTCCGGGTCCTCGAGGGCGGCGGTGCCGATGTTGACGCGGCGCGCGCCCGTGGCGAGGGCGCGCTCGAGCGAGGCGTCGTCACGGATGCCGCCCGACAGCTCCACCTGGACGTCGAGCTCGGCCACGACCTGCGCGAGCAGGTCGGCGTTCGAGCCACGACCGAACGCCGCGTCGAGGTCCACGAGGTGGATCCACTCGGCGCCGCCCGCCTGCCAGTCGCGGGCGGCGGCCAGCGGGTCGCCGTAGGACGTCTCGGAGCCTGCCTCCCCCTGCACGAGGCGGACGGCCTGGCCGTCGGCGACGTCGACGGCGGGCAGCAGCACGAGGCGGTCGGTCATCAGGGTGTCTCCAGGTTCTACGACTGCGGGTTCTGGACGGCGGGTTCGGGTGCGGCGGTGATCGGGCCGACGACGCTCAGAGCGAGCGGACCCAGTTCTCGAGCAGGGTCGCGCCGGCGTCGCCGGACTTCTCGGGGTGGAACTGCGTGGCGGCGAGCGGTCCGCTCTCGACGGCGGCGACGAACCGGGCCTCGGAGCCAGGCGCGCCGTGCCGCGCCCAGGTGACCAGCGGCGGCGTGTAGCGCGGGTCCGCGTCGCCGTCGTGCCCCTGCGTGAACTGCTGCGCCGCGTACGAGTGCACGAAGTAGAACCGCTCGTGCTCCACCCCCGCGAAGAGGCGGGAGCCCTCGGGGGTCTCCACGGGCGACCAGCCCATGTGGGGCACCACCGGGGCGTCGAGGCGCTCGACGACGCCGGGCCACTCGCCCAGGCCCTCCGCCCGCTCCCCGTGCTCCACACCGGCGTCGAACATGACCTGCATGCCGACGCAGATGCCCAGCACGGGGCGCCCACCGGCGAGGCGCCGGTCGATCACCTGGTCGCCCCGGACGGCGCGGAGCCCGGCCATGCAGGCGGCGAACGCGCCGACGCCCGGCACCACCAGCCCGTCGGCCTCCGCGGCCCGCGTCAGGTCCGCGGTGAGCTCGACGTGGGCCCCCACCCGCTCGAGGGCTCGCACGGCCGAGCGGACGTTGCCGAAGCCGTAGTCGAGCACCACGACGTGGGAACGCCCGTCCGCGCGGGCGGGCGTCGGCGCGGGGTTGAGGTCGGCCGCCGCGCCGCCGTGCGGCAGCAGCGGCGTGATCCCCGCGGCTTCCTGGGCCGCGGCGATCCGCTCCCGGTCGGGCGTGCTGGGCGTGTCGGTGGGCGTGTCCGGCATGCGTCTCCCCTACTGCTTCTTGCGTGCCTTGCGCGCGGCGCCGGTGAGCATCCGCATCGCCTTGAAGCGGCCGATGCTCGACGACGGCACGACGCCCGGCAGGTCGGCGACCGTGAGCTGACCGGTGACGAGGTCCTCGAGGGCCTCCGGAGCGCCACCCAGCACGAGGCCCGGCGGAAGCTCGCCCTCGGCCTCGCCGTCGGCGTAGCGCACGCAGGTGAGCTGCTCGCCCTGGCGGGTCACGAGGACGAGGGGCACCCCCGCCACGAGCTTCGAGATCGCGGCGGCGGCCCGGGCGGGCGCGCCGTCGCTCGTGTCGCGCAGGATCGCGAGCGCGCCGACCGGGGTCGGCGCGGCGTCGACGTCGAGCTCGGCGAGCGAGCACGCGGCCGCCAGGGGCTCGGCGCCCGCGATCTGGGTGATGAGGACCGCCAGCTCGGGGTCCGCGGAGGCGCCGTCGAGGCCCGACAGGTCGTCGGGGATCTCGAAGCCCTCGGGCAGGTCGTCCGGCAGGTCCGGCTGCGGGTCGGGGTGCCGGTCGGGATCGGTGGTCATGCGGCTACAGCGCACCCTTCGTGGACGGGACGCCCTCGACGCGCGGGTCGGGGGCGACGGCGGCGCGCAGCGCACGGGCGAGCGCCTTGAACTGGGCCTCGACGATGTGGTGCGGGTCGCGGCCCGCGAGGACCCGCACGTGCAGGCAGATGCCGGCGTGATGGGCGATCGACTCGAGCACGTGCCGGGTGAGCGACCCGGTGAAGTGCCCGCCGATGAGGTGGTACTCCTGCCCCTCCGGCTCCCCCGAGTGCACGAGGTACGGGCGTCCCGAGACGTCGACGACCGCGAGCGCGAGCGCCTCGTCGAGCGGCACGGTCGCGTCGCCGTAGCGGGAGATGCCCCGCTTGTCGCCGAGCGCCACGCGCAGCGCCTCGCCGAGCACGATGGCGACGTCCTCGACGGTGTGGTGCGCGTCGATGTGGGTGTCGCCGGTCGCCCGCACGGTGAGGTCGATCAGCGAGTGCTTGCCGAGCGCGGTGAGCATGTGGTCGTAGAACGGCACGGTGGTCGAGATCTCCGTGCGCCCCGTGCCGTCCAGGTCCAGCTCGACGACGACGCTCGACTCGCTCGTCGTGCGCTCCACGCGGGCCGTGCGGTGCTGCATCAGTCCTCCTTCTCGGGCGCCGCGGCGCCGGTGACCGTCTCGCTGACGACCTCGATGAACGCCGACCGGAACGCGGCGTTCTCGTCGGGCGTGCCGACCGAGACGCGCAGCCAGCCCTCGGGCCCGGTCTCGCGGATGAGCACCCCGCGGTCCAGCAGGCCCTGCCAGACGGCGTGCCGGTCGCCGAACGTGCCGAACAGCACGAAGTTCGCGTCGGAGTCCGCCACCTGCAGCGGGCGACCGTCGACCTCCTGCGCACGCAGCCAGTCCACCAGTGCGTCGCGCTCGTCGCGCAGGTCGCGCACCTGCGCCCGCAGCTCGTCGTGGTGCGCCAGCGCGCCCCGCGCGGCCGCCTGCGTGACGGCCGACAGGTGGTAGGGCAGCCGGACGACGCGCAGGGCGTCCACGAGCCCGGTGGACGCGGCCAGGTAGCCGAGCCGCAGCCCGGCCGCGGCGAAGGCCTTCGACATCGTGCGCGAGACCGCGAGGTGCGGGTGCGCCCCGAGCAGCTCGAGGGCCGACGGCGTGCCGGGGCGGCGGAACTCCGCGTAGGCCTCGTCGACCACGACGACGGCGCCGGCGCGGCGGCCGTCGCGCTCGGGGGCGTCGGGCACCTCGACCTTCGCCGCGGCGTCCAGGACCGCCTCCACCGTCGCGAGCGGCAGCGCCGTACCGGTCGGGTTGTTCGGGCTGGCCAGGAGGATCACGGAGGGCCGGACCTCCGCGATCGTCGCGACCGCGTGGTCGACGTCGAGCGTGAAGTCGCTCTCGCGGCGGCCGGTGACCCACCGCGTGTGCGTGTCCCGCGCGTACTCCGGGTACATCGAGTAGGTCGGCGCGAAGGACAGCGCGGTGCGGCCCGGGCCGCCGAACGCCTGCAGCAGGTGCAGCATGACCTCGTTGGAGCCGTTGGCGGCCCAGACCTGGTCGGGCGCGACCCGTACCCCGGACTCGAGCGCCAGGTAGTCCGCCAGGTCGCCGCGCAGGGCCGTGAAGTCACGGTCGGGGTAGCGGTTGAGCCCGCGCGCCGCGTCGGCGACATGGCGGGCGATCGTCGCGACGACCGCCTCCGACGGGGCGTACGGGTTCTCGTTGACGTTCAGCCGCACGGGCACGTCGAGCTGCGGGGCGCCGTAGGGCACCTCGGCCGCGAGCTCGGGACGCAGCGGCAGCCGCGCGCCGTCGACGCCGCCCGCGGGTGCGGCGGCGGACAGGGGGGTGGTCACCGCGCCAGTCTACGGAACCGCGGGAGCCCCCGGTGGCGGCGTCCGTCCCTCGACCTCGTGCCCGCGCCGCCGGCGGACCGGCCGCGTGGGTCACCCGCCGACCTGGCCCCCAGGACCACTTTGTGAAGGATTGCACATGTCGCGAACGGCCTGGTTCCGCGCCTTGTGACAGCCTTCACAAGGCTTCAGGGCTGCGACGCGGGCGCATCGTGCCTACCGTCGAGGTATCAGCAGTTCGTTCGTGTGGGCCGCGCCGAGCGGCCCGTGAGAGGGAGAAGCAGATGAGCACCATGCAGGCCGCGGTCGTCCACTCGTTCACCGAGCCCCTGTCCGTCGAGGACCGCGAGATCCCGACGCCCGGGCCGCACGAGGCCCTGGTCAAGGTCGACTACACCGGCGTGTGCCACACCGACCTGCACGCCGCGCACGGCGACTGGCCGGTCAAGCCGGCCCCGCCGTTCGTCCCGGGCCACGAGGGCGTCGGGCACGTCGTCGCCGTCGGGGACCAGGTGACCCGCGTCAAGGTCGGCGACACGGTCGGCAACGCCTGGCTGTGGAGCGCCTGCGGCGAGTGCGAGTACTGCGAGACCGGGTGGGAGACCCTCTGCCCGGACCAGAAGAACGGCGGCTACTCCGTCGACGGCTCGTTCGGCCAGTACATGCTCGTCGACGCGCGGTACGCGCCGATCGTCCCCGAGGGCGTGGACCTGTCCGCCGTCGGGCCGATCCTGTGCGCCGGCGTCACCGTCTACAAGGGCCTCAAGGTCACCGACACGAAGCCCGGCGAGTGGGTGCTGATCTCCGGCATCGGCGGCCTCGGCCACATCGCCGTGCAGTACGCGGTCGCCATGGGCCGCCGCGTCGCCGCGGTCGACGTCGACGACGCCAAGCTCGAGCTGGCGCGCCGGCACGGCGCCGAGGTGACCGTGAACGCTGCCACCTCCCCCGACGCCGCGTCCGAGCTGCAGGAGAAGACCGGCGGCGGCGTGCACGGCGCGCTCGTGACGGCCGTCAACGCCCACGCGTTCCCCCAGGCCGTCGGCGCGCTGCGCCGCGGCGGCACCGTCTCGCTCGTCGGCCTGCCGCCGGAGAAGTTCCCGCTGGACATCTTCACCACGGTCCTGTTCGGGCTCACCGTGCGGGGCTCGATCGTCGGCACGCGCAAGGACATGGCGGAGGCGCTCGACTTCTTCGCCCGCGGCAAGGTCGACCCGACCTACACCGTGCGCCCCCTCGGCGACATCAACGCGATCTTCGACGAGATGATCGCGGGGCGCATCGACGGCCGCGTCGTCATGGACATGCGGAGCTGACGTCACCGCGGCGGACGGCAAGCCCGGCGGCACGTGCCGCCGGGCCCCGCCGGTGAGCAACCGTGCGTGCGCCCGTCACGCGAGCACGACGTCCTCCCCCGAGACCTCGACCTGGATCGCCGGGAGCGGCTCGGGCGCCGGCCCGCCGAGGACGGCGGCGTCCGTCAGCGCGTAGCGCGACTGATGGCACGGGCACAGCAGCTCGCCCTCGCCGGGCGCGACCGTGCAGCCCGCGTGCGTGCAGATCGCGCTGAACGCATGCACCTCGCCCTGGGTCGGCTGGGTCACGAGCACGTCCTGGCCCCCGACCTTCGCGGCGACGGCGCCGCCCACCGGGACGTCGGCGAGCGCGACCACGACGGTGCCCGCCCCCGCCGCGCTCGCAGAGGCCGCCGCCTCCTGCGGCGTCGGCTTCTGCTCGGCGCAGGCGGCGAGCACCCCGGCGCCGGCGATCGCGCCCGCGGCCGCGCCCGTGCCGCGCAGCAGCTGTCGCCGGGTCGGGCCGCAGTCGCAGGCCGCCCTGTCGAGCGCACCCTTCGCCTGGGGCACGTCGGGCACGTCCGGCACGGTCGGCACGGTCGGGTGGGTCGACGGGCTGATCGTCATGGCGCCTCCGGTGGGTCGGGCCCCGGCCCGCCGGACGCTTCCGCTGACGGCACCACCGAGGAGTGGGAGCATCATCATCATGGACACGTCCCACGGCGCGGTGCCACCTCGGCCGCGGTCCCAGAGCCCGGCCCGACCGCCCGCGGCGCGCGGCTGGCGGCTGGCCGCCGCGCTCGCGGTCCTGGTCTCGGCCGTCGTCCACGTCGTGCTGTACGTCGACGGCTACGACACCATCGCCGTCGTCGGCCCTCTCTTCCTCCTCAACGCCGTGGCCGGGGTCGTGCTGGCCGCGCTGCTGGTCGTCTGGCGGCACTGGCTGCCGCTGGTCGGAGGGATCGGCTTCGGCGGCCTGACCCTGCTGGCGTTCGTGCTGTCGACGACGGTCGGCTTCTACGGCGTCAACGAGACGTTCGCGGGCACCACCGAGATCGTCGCCGCGGCGGCCGAGGTGGTCGCGGTGGTGGCGTCGGCCGTGGCGCTCCTGCGGGAGTACGTGCGCTGACGGGCCTGTGGAGGGCGGGCCGACGTCGTCGGCGGCGCCCCCTACGATCGAGGACGTGAGCCACCCCGACGACCCGTACGCCGACCTCGTGTTCGACCCGACGGACGAGGACGTCCCGCCGCCTGACGACCAGGCGCCCGAGCGCGAGCCCGAGAACGAGCACGGCGCCCCGCCCTCGGCCCCGTCTCCCGCGATCCCGACGGACGCCCCGGGGCCCGACGCAGCCAAGCGGGCGAAGCTCGCGATGCTCCGCGGCCTGCTCGACAGCGCGGGCGAGGGCGGCGGCACGCTGCGCGAGCAGGCCGAGGAGGCGCTGCGCGCGCTCGTCGGCCGGGAGGACGCCGCGTTGCGCGAGGACCAGTGGCGCGCGATCGAGGCCCTGGTCGCGTTCCGCCGTCGTGCGCTCGTCGTGCAGCGCACCGGGTGGGGCAAGTCCGCCGTGTACTTCGTCGCCACGTCGCTGCTGCGGTCCCGGGGAGCGGGGCCCACCGTCATCGTCTCGCCGCTCCTGGCACTCATGCGCGACCAGATCGCGGCGGCGGCGCGGGCCGGGATCCGCGCCGTGACGATCAACTCGTCGAACGTCACCGAGTGGGACCAGGTGCACGCGGCCATCGCGGCCGGCGAGGTGGACGTGCTGCTGTGCTCGCCCGAGCGCCTCAACAACCCGGCGTTCCGCGACGAGGTGCTCCCCCGCCTCGCGGCCGACGCCGGCCTCGTGGTGATCGACGAGGCGCACTGCATCTCCGACTGGGGCCACGACTTCCGGCCCGACTACCGCCGCATCCGCACGCTGCTCGCCGACCTGCCGCCCGGCATCCCCGTGCTCGCGACCACGGCCACGGCGAACGCCCGCGTCACCGCCGACGTCGCCGAGCAGCTCGGCGTGCACGGCGCGGCGCCCGGCGGCAGCTCTGCCCCGGACGAGGACGTGCTCGTGCTGCGGGGCGGCCTGGACCGCGAGTCGCTGCACCTCGCCGTGCTCGAGCTCCCCGACCAGCCCACGCGCGTGGCGTGGCTCGTCGAGGCGCTGCAGGACGTCGAGGGGTCGGGCATCGTCTACTGCCTCACCGTGTCCGCCGCCGAGCAGGTGGCCGAGCAGCTCCGGGGCGCGGGCCTGGCCGTCGCCGCCTACACCGGGCGGACCGACCCCACCCAGCGGGAGCAGCTCGAGGAGGACCTCAAGGAGAACCGGGTCAAGGCCCTGGTGGCGACGTCCGCGCTCGGCATGGGCTTCGACAAGCCCGACCTCGCGTTCGTCGTGCACCTCGGTGCCCCGTCCTCCCCCATCGCCTACTACCAGCAGGTGGGCCGCGCCGGCCGTGGCGTGGACGACGCCGTCGTCGTGCTGCTCCCCGGGCACGAGGACCGCGCGATCTGGGACTGGTTCGGGTCGCAGGCGTTCCCCGCCGAGCCGCAGGTCCGCGCCACGCTCGGGGCCCTCGGGGCCTCCGAGGGCGCGCAGTCCACCGCCGCGCTGGAGACGCAGGTCGACCTCAAGCGGTCCCGGCTGGAGACGATGCTCAAGGTGCTCGACGTCGACGGCGCCGTGCGCCGCGTGCAGGGCGGCTGGGTCGCCACCGGCACCCCGTGGGCGTACGACGCCGAGCGCTACGCGCGGGTGGAGGCCACCCGCCAGGCGGAGCAGCAGGCGATGGTCGACTACGTGGCCACCTCCGGGTGCCGGATGGCGTACCTGCGCGCCCAGCTC
Source organism: Isoptericola nanjingensis (assembly GCF_050311635.1). Lineage (NCBI taxonomy): Bacteria > Bacillati > Actinomycetota > Actinomycetes > Micrococcales > Promicromonosporaceae > Isoptericola > Isoptericola nanjingensis. Next base: position 37,857 of record NZ_JBNOZL010000001.1, read on the forward strand.
GACGACCCGGAGCTGCCCGACGGCTGGGCCTGCGGTCGCTGCGACCGGTGCGACGGCGTCACCCTGCCCGCCGTCCCCGACGCGGAGGCCGTCGCCGCCGCGCGGGCCGACATGGACCGACCCGGCGTGGAGGTCGGGCCGCGCGCGATGTGGCCGTCCGGGCTCACGGCCCTCGGCCTCGACCTCAAGGGCAAGATCGCGCCCGAGGAGCGCGCCGAGCCCGGTCGTGCGGTGGCCCGGCTCGACGGCCTGGGGTGGTCCGGTCCGTTGCGGGACCTGTTCGCGGCCGGCGCCCCGGACGGCGAGGTGCCCGTGCCGCTGCGGCACGCCGCCGCTCGCGTCCTCGACGACTGGGACGCGATCCGCCCGGACGGCACCGAGACCTCCGATCCCGCCGCGGAGGGCGGCCGCCGCACGACGATCGAGGGGGTCGTGGCGGTGCGGTCCACGACGCGCCCGCAGCTGACGTACCACCTGGCGTCCGGGCTGGCCGCCTACCTGGGTGTGCCGCTCATCGGCGCCGTCGGCCCGGTCGCCGGCGCCGAGCAGCCCGACCGGCACGACGTGAACTCGGCGATGCGGCTGGCGGGGGTGGCGCGGCGCCTGCAGCTGGAGCTGGGCGAGGCCGCCCTGCGCGGCCTTCCCGGGCGCACCGTCCTGCTGGTGGACGACTGGACCGAGTCCGGCTGGACGCTCACGGTGGCCGCCCGGCTGCTGCGACAGGCCGGTGCCGCGGCGGTGCACCCGTTCGTGCTCGGGGTGCGCTGACACGCCGACGACGCCCGGGAGCGTGGGTGCGCTTCAGCCGTCGAGCAGGCCCCGGACGTCGTCGGCCGCGAGCGCCCGGGCGAAGGTGCCCGCGGCGTCGTCGAGCACGGCGTCGAACAGCGCGGCCTTGCGCTGCGCGAGCGCCATGACCTTCTCCTCGATCGTGTCCTGCGCGACGAGGCGCGTCACGACGACGTTGCGGGTCTGGCCGATGCGGTGCGTCCGGTCCACGGCCTGCGCCTCCGTGGCGGGGTTCCACCAGGGGTCGAGCAGGTAGACGTAGTCGGCCTCGGTGAGGTTGAGCCCGACCCCACCCGCCTTGAGCGAGATGAGGAACACCGGCGCGTCGCCCTCCTTGAAGGCGCGGACGACGTCGGCCCGCCGGCGGGTGGCGCCGTCGAGGTAGACGACGGGCAGGCCGGCCGCGGTGACGCGCTGCTCGACGCGCCGCAGGAACGACGTGAACTGCGAGAAGACGAGGGCCCGGTGCCCCTCGGCCGCGATCTCGGTCAGCTCGTCGGTCACCACGTCGAGCTTGGCGGAGCCCACGCCCGCGTAGGCGTCGTCGAGCAACGAGGCGTCGAGCGCGAGGCGCCGCAGCGTGGTCAGCGACCGGAAGATCGCCACCCGGTTCGCGTCGAAGTCCTCCAGCAGCCCGAGCAGCCGCTGCCGCTCGCGCTGCAGGTGCGTGTCGTAGACCTTGCGGTGGTCGGGCGTGAGGGGGACGCGCAGCACGCGCTCGGTGCGCTCGGGCAGCTCGGGGGCGACCTGATCCTTGGTGCGGCGCAGCACGAGCGGGCGGATCCGGCGCTTGAGCCGCGCGAGCGCGCGGTTCCCGGCCGCCACCACCTGGGGGTCGTCGTCGGCGGCAGCGGCGTCGACCAGCCGCGCCGTCTCGGCCTTGAAGCGGTGCATCGACGGGTAGAGGCCCGGCGCGACGATCGCGAGAGCGGCCCACAGCTCCATGAGGTTGTTCTCGAGCGGCGTGCCCGTGATCGCGAGCTTGAACGGGGCCCGCAGCATCCGGGCGGTCTCGTGCGCCCGTGTGCGGGGGTTCTTCGCCACCTGCGCCTCGTCGAGGATCAGCCCACCCCACTCGTGGGCGTCGAACGCGTCGAACTCGAGGCGGAATACGGCGTACGACGTGACGACCACGTCGGCCCCGCGGGCGAGCTCGGCCAGGTCGGTGCCGAGCGTGCGCGACGTGGCGGGCATCGCCACCACCCGCAGCCCGGGCGTGAAGCGCGCCGCCTCGTCCACCCAGTTCCCCACCACCGACGCGGGCGCCACGACGACGAACGGCGGGGCGTCCGGTGCCGTCGTCCGCGCGTGCGCCAGGAACGTGAGGGCCTCGACCGTCTTGCCGAGTCCCATGTCGTCGGCCAGGATCCCCCCGAGCCCGTGCCGCCAGAGGAAGGCCAGCCACTCGAACGCCTGCCGCTGGTACGGCCTCAGCTCGGCCCGCACGCCCTCGGGGACGTCCAGCACCTCAGCGACGCGCTCCCCCGCCGCGAGCGCACGCAGGCCGGCCAGCGAACGCCGCCATGCCTCCGCGGCCTCGACGACGTCGGCGACGTCCTCGAGCCCGCCCCACAGGTCGGCGTCGTAGCGGCTGACCCGCGCCTTGCCCGGCCGGTCGCTCAGCGCGGTGGCCTCCGTGATGAGGTCGCGCAGGCGGCCCAGCACCGGGTTGTCGAGGCGCAGCCACGACCCGTCGACCAGCAGCAGCCGCTTGTCGCCGCGCGCGAGGGCCGTGAACAGCCGGGCGAACGGGATCTCCTTGCCCGCGACGGTCACCGAGACCCCGAGGTCGAGCCAGTCGGCGTCCCCCGAGGGCGCCCCGGAGACGACGACGCGGGGGGCGGCGTCCAGGTGCAGGTAGTGCGGCACGTCGCTCGCGTCGACGCGCACGTCCGTCGCGGCCGCCAGCGCGGGGAGCACGCCGTGGGCGAGGTCGAGGGCGTCCAGGCCCTTCACCTCCGTCCGGCCGGCGAGGTCGAAGCGCTCGAAGCCCGGCACGCCTCGGACGGTCGCCTGGGCCTTGGCGCGGATCTCGGCCTCGGCGTCCGGGTCCCGCACCGGGTCCGACGCCGCCCCGTCCAGCGGGACGCGACGCGCCGAGCCCGCGCCCGGCGCCGGGTGCCCGGGCGCCGGGTACTCGAACCACCACGACAGGAGCGCGTGCTCCGGCGACGCGAAGGCCACCTCGGCGACCAGCACGGGACGCGGCGGGTCGGGCAGCGCGACGGACCCGTCGGACACGACGCGCACGGCGCGGCGGAGCACGGGGAGGTGCTCGGCGTAGAGCTCCCCCACGTCGTCGCCCGGCACCTCCACCCGGCCGACGACGACGAGCTCGCGCGCGGCGTCGGACAACCGGCGGGGCGCGGGACCGAGCCGAAGCACGGTCCGCCGGTCGGAGGCCTCGACCGCGTACAGGCCCGTGTCGCCCACCGCGCCGAGCGGGGACCCGGGCTCCGCGTCGACGCCGTCGAACGCCACGACCGGGTCGAGGCGCACCCCACCGTCCGCCGCCCCGACCGTCAGCCGAAGCTCCGCCGCGTCCGCCAGGAGCACCTCGTCGCGCGACCCGTGCGCGACGAGCGGGATCTCCAGGTCGGCCGCCTCGGCCAGCAACGCCCACAGACCGCGCCCGCCGGCGGCCAGGGGGCGCCAGGCACGACGGCCGCGACCGAACCCGCCTCCGTCGCCGAGCGCGGACCCCAGGTCGGCGAACCAGCGTCGCACCTCGGGGGCGGGCGTCGCACGCACGTCGGCGAACGCGTACAGGCCGGTGGCCAGCGCCTCCCAGCTCGCCTCGGGGGCGACCTTCCAGCCGGTGCGGCCGGGCACGACCGGCCGCACCGAGAGCTCCGGGGGCAGGCCGCCGAACGCCTCGTCGAGCCGGAACCGCAGCGCGACCGGGAGGACACCGCCGTCGCGGGCGGCGGGCTCGCGCGATCCGGGGTCCCGGGCCCCGGTCACCCCGGCCAGGCGCCCGCGCCAGCCGACGGGCACGTCGTCGTCACCGGCGTCGGCCCCCGCGGCGTCGGCCGCCTCGGGGTCAGCGCCGACGTGCAGCAGCACGGCAGCGACGTGCTTGCAGTCCTCGCGGACCGGGCAGCTGCAGGTCGATCCCTCGTAGCCGTACCGCCCGTCGGGCCCGACGGTGAACGACACGCGGCAGCTGTAGGGCTGGCTCCCGCTGCCCGCGACGCGGGCCGTGAGCTCCCGCGCGTCAGGGTCCCAGTGCCACGCGCGCACCATGCCCGCGCGCTGGTAGCCCTGGGCCCTCCGGAACGCCGCGCTCCCGACGAGGTCGCCCACCACGACCGGGTCGAGGCGGGGTGGCGGCGCGGGCATGCGTCCATGCTCGCACGGCCCTCCGACGCGGCCGCCGGCGTGAGCCACGTGGCGCTTGGCACACTATTCGTCCGAGCCGTGGGAGCAGGGCGTCGACGCGACGGCCTCGCTCCGGCGCCGACGGTCAGGCGCCGATGTTCAGGTGCCGCAGCTCAGGTGCCGCAGCTCAGGTGCCGCAGCTCAGGTGCCGCAGCTCAGAGGAAACGCCCGCGGACGGCCTCGCCGTGCGCGGGCAGGTCCTCGTCGTTCGCGACGGCGACGATGCGGTCGGCCAGCTCCTCGAGCGCGTCGCGGGTGTACTCCACGACCTGCACGGACTTGAGGTAGGCGTGCACGCCGAGGCCGCTGGAGAAGTGCGCGGAGCCGCCGGTGGGGAGCACGTGGTTGCTGCCCGCCATGTAGTCGCCGAGGGAGACCGGCGACCACGGGCCGACGAAGATCGCCCCCGCCGAACGCACGCGCTCGGCGAGCGCCGCGGCACCCTCGGTCTGGATCTCCAGGTGCTCCGCGCCGTAGGCGTCCACCACCGCGAGGCCCTGCTCCAGGTCGTCGACGAGCACGACGGCGGACTGCGGCCCGCCGAGCGCCTGCAGGACGCGCGCGGAGTGCTTGGTGGACCCCACCAGGTCGCTCAGCCGGGCCTCCACGGCACCGGCGAGCTCCACGGACGGAGTGACCAGCACGGAGGCGGCCATCGGGTCGTGCTCGGCCTGGCTGATGAGGTCGAGGGCGACGTGCCCCGGGTCGGCGGTGGCGTCGGCCAGCACGGCGATCTCCGTGGGCCCTGCCTCGGCGTCGATGCCGACGACGCCGCGCACCAGGCGCTTGGCCGCAGTCACGTACACGTTGCCCGGGCCCGTCACGACGTCCACCGGCTCGCACAGCACGTCGCCGTCCTGCGGCTCGGTGCCGGCGGCCCCGTACGCGAACATCGCCACCGCCTGCGCCCCGCCGACCGCGTAGACCTCGTCGACGCCGAGCAGCGCGCAGGCCGCGAGGATCGTCGGGTGCGGCAGCCCGCCGGCGTCCTTCTGCGGGGGCGACGCGACGGCGAGCCCGGGCACCCCGGCCTCCTGCGCGGCGACCACGTTCATGATCACGGACGACGGGTAGACGGCGCGGCCGCCGGGCACGTACAGGCCCACGCGCTGCACCGGGACCCACCGCTGGCGCACGACGGCGCCGGGCGCGAGCTGCGTGGCGTGCTCGGTCGGCACCTGAGCGGCGTGCACCGCGCGCACGCGGCGGATCGCCTCCTCCAGGCCTGCCCGCACCTGCGGGTCGAGCCCCTGGAGTGCGTCGGCCAGCGCGGCCGCCGGGACCCGCAGATGCTCCGGTCGCACACCGTCGAGGCGCTCCGACTGGTCCCGGAGCGCGGCGGCGCCGCGGGCCCGGACGTCGGCGATGATCGGGGTGACGGCCTGGATCGCCTGGTCCACCCCGACCTCGGGGCGCGGCAGCACCCCGAGCAGCTCGGTGCGGGTCAGGTCCTGCCCGCGGAGGTCGATGCGTCGGATCACCCGGCCAGTCTAGGCAGCGCGCACCGCCGCCCGGGCGCCGGTGCCGGAGAATGGACGCATGAGCGCCGAGCACGCAACCACGGACGTCCCGATCCGCGACGACATGATCCGCCTGGGCCAGTTCCTCAAGCTCGCGGGGCTGGCCGAGTCCGGCACGCACGCCCGCGACCTGGTCGCCGACGGCGAGGTCAGCGTCAACGGCGAGGCGGAGACCCGGCGCGGTCGCCAGCTCGTCCGCGGCGACCGCGTCACCGTGGCGCTCCCCGAGGGGGACGAGACCGCCGTCGTCGCCTGATGCGGACCGTGGTGGGCGTTCGTGCGGCGCCGTGGCGTGCGCCGACAGCACCGAACGAGCGCCCACGACGATCAGGCCATGTAGGTGGAGGCCATCGCGCGGTCGGGGGTGAGGCGCAGGACGACGCGCTCGGGATCGTGCTCGAGCGGCCGGTAGCGCTTCCTGTACCGCACGACGGCGTCCGCGACCTCGTCCGGGTCCTCGCTCACCTCGATCGTCCCCTCGAGCGTCAGCCACCGCCCGCCGTCGACCTGGCAGAGCGCGGCCCGCGGCCGGCCCCCGTCGGCCGTCGCCCGGCGCGCGTTGGCGACCTTCGTCGACGTGCGCCGTGCCGTGGTGCGCGCGATCCCGGCGTCGGCGTCCCAGGTGAAGGCGACAGGCACGACGTGCGGGCTGCCGTCCGCGCGCAGGGTGGTGAGGGTGGCGAGGTGGCGCTCGGTGACGAACACGAGCTGCTCGGGGTTGAGGCGGAACACGCCCCGAGCCTACGGCCGCCCGTGGCCGCCCACCGATGAGTCCGGAGGCGTGCTGCGGTCCCACGACCGACCGGACGGCCCTGCTCGTCGGCCCCGACGAGCCGGTCCGGCTGCTCGACGTCGTCGACGGGCGCGACCATCCGTCGCGGACGAGCACGTGCGGCACTCCGGGCAGCCGGTCGAGGGGCGGCGCGAGGGCTGCACGGCCGGCATCTGGAGCGTGCAGGACGCCGCGCACCTGCACCATCGCGGCGTGACGTTCGCCGTCCTCTGCGAGGGCCCAGGCCCCGGGGCGAGGTCGCGCCCGTCGTGGGACTCATGGGGCTACCGCGTGCCCTGGTACTCGACGGGGTCTTCCCTCACGAACGAGACCACGCACCGCGGCGTCGAGGTGATCATGACGCAGGCGCAGCTGCTCGACCTGACCGTGTTCGGGCGGCAGGAGCGCTAAGAGGACTCCCCCGCCGGGTGGCCGCAGAACCCGACCGCCACCGAACGGCCGCCGAAGACCGCCCGGCGGTCGTGCCGTCAGAAGCCGTCGGTGAGGATCGGCGGCACGCGGGTGCCGTGCCGGCCTTCGTCGTGCAGGGCGCGCAGCACCACCAGCTCGTGCGGCACGACCGGTTCGGGCAGCGCGACGAACGGGAACCACCGCAGGTCCGCGACCTTGGCCGGCTCGCGGATCTGCGGGCTGCCCGTCCAGCGGGTCGCCGTGAAGAAGAAGTCGACCCGCTGCTCGAGCGCCGGGCCGCCGGGCTCCCCGCGGTGCATCGTCGTCACGGGCACCAGGTCGGCGGGGTCGACGACGACGCCGAGCTCCTCGCGGGCCTCCCTGACGGCCGCCTCCCGCACGGACTCGTCAGCCTCGACGTGGCCGGCCGCCGCCGCCGACCAGTGCCCGTCCCTGAACCCCGTGCCCTGCCGCAGCTGCAGCAGCACCTGGCCCTCGCGGCGCAGGAAGACGTACGCCGCCGGCACCACGCGGAAGCTGTGGCCGGCGGAGCCGTCGTCCCAGGTGGCGATGCCGGTCGTGCCGTGTGTCGCGCTCACGACAGGCAGCTCGGGCCGAGGAGGGCCTTGAGGTCGCCGAACAGCGCGGGCGACTTCTCGACCCGCAGCGTGTCCGCCGCGCGCACCACCGTCCGCTTGCCGGGCTCCGCGACGCTCACGTGCACCTCCGCCGAGCCCGGGTGCGTGGCGAGCACCTCGCGCAGCCGCACCATGACGGGCTCGACGCAGCGGGTGTGCGGCACGGTGACCAGCACGGGCGCGTCGGCGACGGCGGACGTGTCCGGCAGCGACACCTCCATCGCCTGCAGCTGCATCTGGTCGTCGCGGCGCCGCACGCGGCCGCGCAGCGTGACGACCTGGTCCTCCGCGAGGATCGTCGAGTACGCGAGGTACGTCTCGCCGAAGAACATCACCTCGACGGCACCCTCGAGGTCCTCGACCGTGACGGCCGCCCAGGGGTTGCCGTTCTTGCTCATCTTGCGCTGCACGCTAGTGAGCAGACCCGCCACCGTGACCTGGGAGCCGTCCTGCCGCCCCTCGTCGGCCATCAGCGACGCGATCGACGTGTCCGCCGCCCGCGCCAGCACGTGCTCCAGGCCTGACAGCGGATGGTCCGACACGTACAGCCCGAGCATCTCGCGCTCGAACGCGAGCCGCTGCTTCTTGTCCCAGTCGGGCAGGTCGGGCACGTCGACGGCGAACGTCATCGCCGCGTCCTCCTCCGCACCGCCGAAGCCGGCGAAGAGGTCGAACTGGCCCTCGGCCTCCTTGCGCTTCACGGAGATGACCGAGTCCACGGCCTGCTCGTGCACCACGAGGAGAGCCCGGCGCGGGTGGCCGAGCGAGTCGAACGCCCCGGCCTTGATGAGCGACTCGATGGTGCGCTTGTTGCAGACCACGGCCGGCACTTTGTCGAGGAAGTCCGTGAACGAGGTGAACGCGCCCTTCTCCTCGCGCGCGGCGATGATCGCGTCCACGACGTTGGCGCCGACGTTGCGGATCGCCGTCAGGCCGAAGCGGATGTCGTCGCCGACGGCGGTGAACTTGGCGGCGGAGTCGTTGACGTCGGGCGGCAGCACCGTGATGTGCATGCGACGGCACTCGCCCAGGTAGAGCGCCATCTTGTCCTTGTCGTCCCGCACGCTCTGCAGCAGGCCGGCCATGTACTCGGTCGGGTAGTTCGCCTTGAGGTACGCCGTCCAGTACGAGACGACGCCGTACCCGGCGGAGTGCGCCTTGTTGAACGCGTACCCGGCGAACGGCACCAGGGTGTCCCAGACCGCCTGGATCGCGGGCTTGGAGTAGCCGCGCTCCTTCATGCCCGCCTCGAAGGGGACGAACTCCTTGTCGAGGATCTCCTTCTTCTTCTTGCCCATCGCGCGCCGCAGCAGGTCGGCCTGGCCGAGCGAGTACCCGGCGAGGATCTGGGCGGCGCGCTGCACCTGCTCCTGGTAGACGATGAGGCCGTACGTCTCGCCGAGCACCTCGCTGAGCGGCTCCTCGAGCTCCGGGTGGATCGGCTCGATCTTCTGCATGCCGTTCTTGCGCAGGGCGTAGTTGATGTGCGAGTTCATGCCCATCGGACCGGGGCGGTACAGGGCGATGACGGCGGAGACGTCCTCGAAGTTGTCCGGCCGCATCTGGCGCAGCAGCGAGCGCATCGCGCCGCCGTCGAGCTGGAACACGCCGAGCGTGTCGCCGCGGGCGAGCAGGTCGTAGGTGGCCTTGTCGTCGAGCTCGACCGTCTCGATCGCCACCGGCTCCTTGCCGTTCATGACGATGTTCTCGAGCGCGTCGTCGAGGATCGTGAGGTTGCGCAGCCCGAGGAAGTCCATCTTGATGAGGCCGAGACCCTCGGACGTCGGGTAGTCGAACTGCGTGATGACCGCGCCGTCCTGCGGGCGCCGCATGATCGGGATGATGTCGATCAGCGGGTGGCTCGACATGATGACGCCCGCGGCGTGCACGCCCCACTGGCGCTTCAGGCCCTCGATGCCGCGGGCCGTCTCGACCACGCGCTGGGCCTCGGGGTCGGCGTCGTGCACCGCGCGGAACTCCGACGCCTCGGCGTAGCGCTCGTGCTTCGGGTCGAAGATGCCCGACAGCGGGATGTCCTTGCCCATGACGGCGGGCGGCATCGCCTTGGTGAGCTTCTCCCCCATCGCGAAGGGGAACCCGAGCACGCGGGAGCCGTCCTTGAGCGCCTGCTTCGCCTTGATGGAGCCGTAGGTGACGATCATCGCGACGCGGTCGTCGCCGTACTTCTCGGTGACGTACCGGATGACCTCGGCGCGCCGGCGCTCGTCGAAGTCGACGTCGACGTCGGGCATGGAGATGCGCTCCGGGTTGAGGAAGCGCTCGAAGATCAGGCCGTGCTTGAGCGGGTCGAGCTCCGTGATGCCCATGACGTAGGACACCATCGAGCCGGCGGCCGAGCCTCGGCCCGGACCCACGCGGATGCCCTGCTCCTTGGCCCAGTTGATGAAGTCGGCCACCACGAGGAAGTACCCCGGGAAGCCCATCTGGATGATGACCTCGACCTCGTAGTTCGCCTGCTTGCGCACGTCGTCGGCGATGCCGTCGGGGTAGCGGCGGCGCAGGCCGGCCTCGACCTCCTTGACGAACCAGCTGACCTCGTCCTCGCCGTCCGGCACCGGGAACCGCGGCATGTAGTTCGCCTTGGTGTCGAACGAGACCTCGCAGCGCTCGGCGATGAGCAGCGTGCTCTCGATCGCCTGCGGCAGCTCGGAGAACAGGCGGCGCATCTCCGCGCCCGATCGCACGTAGAAGCTGTCGCCGCTGAAGGCGAACCGGCTGCCGCCCTGGTCGTAGGTCGGCTCGTCGAGCGTCGAGCCCGAGTTCACCGCGAGCAGCACCTCGTGCGAGTGCGCGTCCTCCTGCTTCGTGTAGTGCAGGTCGTTGGTGGCCACGAGCGGCGCGTCGATGTGCTCCGCGAGGCGCAGCAGGTCCTTGTACGTGCGGGACTCGATCTCGATCCCGTGGTCCATCAGCTCGACGAAGAAGTTCTCCTTGCCGAGGATGTCCTGCAGCTCGCCCGCCGCGCGCACCGCCTCGTCCCACTGGCCCAGGCGCAGCCGCGTCTGCACCTCGCCGGAGGGGCACCCCGAGGTGCCCATGAGGCCCTTGCCGTACGTCTCGAGGAGCTCGCGGTCCATGCGCGGCCACTTGCCCATCTGGCCGTCCAGCGACGCGAGCGACGACGCGCGGAAGAGGTTGTGCATCCCCTCGTTGTCGCGCGCCCAGAGCGTCATGTGCGTGTAGGCGCCGCCCGCGGAGACGTCGTCGCGCCGCTGGTGCTGCTCGCCCCACAGCACCTTGGTGCGGTCGTGGCGGCTGGTGCCCGGCGTCACGTACGCCTCGACGCCGATGATCGGCTTGACCCCGTGCTTCTGCGCCGTGCTCCAGAAGTCGAACGCGCCGAACAGGTACCCGTGGTCGGTGATCGCGATCGCCTTCTGCCCGAGCCGCGACACCTCGCTGAACAGGTCGTTCATCCGCGCCGCGCCGTCGAGCATCGAGTACTCGGTGTGCACGTGCAGGTGGACGAAGTCGTCCTCGGAGGTACCGGTCGGCTGGGCGGTGGAGGAACCTGCGTCGGGCATGCGGCGAGTCTAGGCGGCTCCCCCGACACGTCCGGCACGCCGCTCGGGGCGCCCCCGATACAGTGCTGCCCAGCCGCCGGAGAGGAGACCACGTGCCGCGGGTGACCAGCGCCGACATCGCGCGCGCGGCCGGGGTGTCGCGCACGACGGTGAGCTACGTGCTCAACGACACTCCCGGCGCGTCGGTCTCCGACGCCACCCGCGAGCGCATCCACGCCGCTGCCGAGCGCCTGGGCTATGCACCCTCCGCCGCCGCGCGGGCGCTGCGGCGCGGGCGCAGCGACCTCGTCGTCGCCGTCCTGCCGGACTGGCCCGTCGGTCCGGTGGTCGAGAGCCTGCTCGACCACCTCACGGACGCGCTCGCCGCCAGGGGCCTCTTCGTCCTCGTGCACCACCATCGCGACACCCGTGCCCTGACCGACCTGTGGCGGGCCGTGACGCCGCTCGCGGTCGTGGGTCTCGCCCCGTTCCTGCCCGACGACGCGCGTGCCATGACACGGGCCGGGATCCGCGTCGTGGGTGCCGTCGAGCCGGCCGACGGCGCCGCGGCGGGCGGTTTCGACGCCTCCCAGCGCGGGATCGGCGCCCTCCAGGCCGGCCGCCTGGCCGACACGGGCCACTCGCGGCTCGGGTACGTCACGACGGACGACCCGCGCCTCGACAGGTTCGCCCGGGCCCGGCTCGCGGGCCTCCGCGCGGCCTGCGCCGCGCGCGGTCTGGCCGTGCCCGCGACCGTCGCCGTCCGCACGGGCGAGCCGGCGACGACCACGGTGCGCGGCCTGTGCGGCGCCGGCGTCACCGCCGTCGCCGCCTACAACGACGAGGTCGCGCTCGCCGTCCTCGCCGGAGCACGCGAGGCGGGGGTCCCCGTGCCGTCCCGCCTCGCCGTCATCGGGGTCGACGACTCCCCCGGGGCCCGGGTCGCCGCACCTCCCCTGACGACCGTGGCCCAGCCCGTGGAACGCCAGGCGGAGCACCTGGCCGCGGAGGTCCTCGCGGCGCTCGACGGCCGCGACGCGCCACCGTGGCCCGACGACGGTGCCCACGTCGTCGTGCGCCGCTCCGCCTGACGGGTGCGGCCCGGCCGAGGTTCCGGCCGGGCCGCACGGGTCCGACGACGCCCGGGTCAGCGAGCGGGGTAGTCGACGACGTACTCCGGCGCCCCCGACGTCGAGGGCGGCACCGCGTCGCCCACGCCGTTGACGACGTGGTTGATCGTCCCGGCGCTGAGGTTGACGGTCATGACGTGGTGCAGCCGCACGCCAGGGCGGTCCGGGACGGCGAAGCCGTTCTCGGTGACGATGCCCGGGTCGTTCTGGTTGAACACGTAGACGCCGCCGCCGTCGAGCCGGTGACGCCGTACCGCGTCGCCGACCACGTAGCCCTCCCACCCGAGGGTGCCGTCCGGCTGCGTCCAGTCGGCCTGGGTCGGCGGGTCGTAGGGCAGCTCGTTCTGGTAGAGCACCACCCTGCCGTCCTCGCCGTTCCAGATCGTGTTGTGCTCCTGGAAGTGCTCCACGAACAGCCCCGTGGCCGTGACCCGGTCCCCCTCGACGACGACCCCGTTGCGCCCCGTGTTGGTGCGCCAGCGAGCCGTGTCGCCGTTGACGCCGGCGGACCCGTCGGTCGGGAACCCCTCGACGCCGTGGTCGCCGCGCCACACCCACGTGTGGTCGACGAGCACGTCGTCGGCGTCGATCCGCAGGGCCGTGTCGACCTTGCCGACGTGGGGGCCGCCCACCCGGAAGTACACGTCGGACAGCGTGGCCGGGTTGGCGGCGTCCGACCGGTGGTTGGCGCCGTGACGCTTGCCCACCTGCAGCAGCGCCGGCGACTCCTCGGCGCCGGCGTCGATCGTCACCCCCGCGACCACCACGCCCTCGGTGTCGCCCACCACGAGCGGCACCGCGCCGCGCGCGGCGGTGAGCGTCGCATGGCCCATGCCGAGCACGACGGTGTCCGGTCGCGTCACCCGGATGCTCCGGTCGACGTCGTAGACGCCGGGCGTGAGCAGGAGGTTCTTCCCCCGGGCGAGCGCGGCGTTGATCGTCGCGACGGAGTCACCCGGGCGTGCGAGGTAGAAGTCCGTGATCGGCACGGTCCGCCCTGCCGTCACGCCGTCGGCCCAGGAGACGCCGCGGGTCTGTGTGCGCGCCGCGGGGACGCGCACGGCGTAGCGGCCCCGGTCGTCGACGAACAGGTAGGGCTTCTCCCTGCTGACCGGGGTCCTCTCGAGCACGGTGTACGGCTCGGCGGGGAAGCCGGCGTCGGACGGAGCCCCGACGACGCCGGAGAAGACCTGGTTCCAGACGCCGTTGGACCAGCCGCCGCCGAGCTCGCTGTTGCGCGTGAGCCACTGCTGCTGGGAGCCGTTGGTCACCGCGGTGTCGAAGCGGGAGTCCGCGATGAACCCGCCGCTCGCGAACTGGGGCCCCGCGGTGCAGTAGTCCATGAGCGACACCGGCCCGCGCACGTCGAGCCGGCGCATCGAGACGGCCTGCGACACCGCCCAGAAGTTCGCGGTGGCCTTGCAGCCGTCCTGGCCGGCGGTGTTCACGTCCAGGCGCAGGTTGGCCACGGTGCGCCAGAAGTTCACCAGGGCGATGCAGTTCGGGTTCGCGTCGTCCCCGAGGCACCGGTTGCGCACCTCGATGGCGCCCTGGACCGCGACGTCCCCGGGCGACGCCCCGAGTCCCGCGACCTCGGTGTAGTACCCGACGTTCACCTGCAACGGGTCCTCCGGCGTGCCGTAGCTGCCGGGCAGGAAGTAGACGGCGTGCCGGTCGGAGCCCATCTCCGCGTCGACCTGGGCCGCGTGCAGGGCGTCCATGGTCGCCTGGATCTCGTCCTGCGGGGTGTCGGGGCCGAACACGGTGACGTTCGGTCCGAAGTCGGGGTCGGTGGGATCGACACGCTGGGGAGGCGCGGCGTGCGCCGGCACGGCGAGGGCGCCGGTCAGCACGGTCACGACGGCGGCTCCGGCGGCGATCGCGGAGGCGCCGCGACGGCCGCCTCCCCCGCGTGACGCCGACGCCGGGCCCTGTGCCGTCGCCCGGGAAGCGAAGGGTGAAGACATGCATCCTCCTCGTCGAGGGTGCAGGTGACTCGTGTCACCTGTCGCGACGAACGCTAAGGGCTCCCCCCGCGGGGCACAAGAGGGCGCTACCGGTAGGCCCCGCGGACGACCTCGAGCGCGTGCGCCAGGTCGTCGGGGTACTCGCTGGTGACCTCGACCCAGCGGCCGGTGAGCGGGTGCTCGAACCCGAGCCGCACGGCGTGCAGCCACTGGCGCTCCAGCGCCACCTTCGACGCGAGCACGGGGTCCGCGCCGTAGGTGAGGTCGCCGACCAGCGGGTGCCGCACCGCCTGGAAGTGCACCCGGATCTGATGGGTGCGGCCGGTCTCGAGGTGCACCTCGACGAGCGATGCGGCCGGCAGCATCTCGAGCACCTCGTAGTGCGTCACCGAGTGCTTGCCGTCCGCGACCACGGCGAACTTGTAGTCGGCGCTGGGGTGGCGCCCGATCGGCGCGTCGATCGTGCCCGTCGTGGGCTCCGGGTGGCCCTGCGCCAACGCGTGGTACACCTTCTCGACCGTGCGCTCCTTGAACGCCCGCTTGAGCCCGGTGTACGCCGCCTCGCTCTTCGCGACGGCCATGAGGCCGGACGTGCCGACGTCCAGCCGGTGCACGATGCCCTGCCGCTCCGCCGCGCCGGACGTCGCGATGCGGTAGCCGGCCGCGGCCAGCGCGCCGACCACGGTGGGGCCGGTCCAGCCGGGCGACGGGTGCGCCGCGACACCGACCGGCTTGTCGACGACCACGACGTCGTCGTCCTCGTAGGCGATCCCCATGCCGGGCACCGGCTCGGCGACGACCGGCGCCGCGGGCCGCGCGTCCGGGACCGTGACCTCGAGCCGGCCGCCGGCGACGACCCGGTCGGACTTGCCGACCTCACGCCCGTCGAGGAGCACGGCGCCGGCGGCCGCCAGCTCCGCGGCCTGGGTGCGGGAGAAGCCGAGCATCCGCGCGAGCGCGGCGTCGACGCGCTCGCCCGCGAGGCCGTCGGGCACGGGCAGGGTGCGGGTGGACCCGGTCGGCACGGTCATCGCCCCTCTGTCGGATCTGACGGCGCTGCCGGCTCGGACGGCTCTGGCAGGGCGTCCCCGTCCTCGACGTGCCGTCGGCCGTCCAGGCCGATCCCCCGGAAGGACAGGATGACGATGAGCACTGCGGCGGCGACGATGGCGATGTCCGCGACGTTGCCGACGAAGACGCCGTAGTCGATGAAGTCGACCACGTGCCCGCGGGCGAAGCCGGGCTCGCGGAAGAAGCGGTCGCCGAGGTTGCCCAGCGCGCCACCGAGCAGCAGCCCGAGGGCCACCGCCCAGCCCGTCGAGCCGATCCGGCGGATGGCGCGGACGATGACCACCACGACGATCACCACCACGATCGTGAGGATCCACGTCATGCCCGTGGCGATGGAGAGCGCCGCACCGGGGTTGTAGATCAGCCGGAGCTGCAGCAGCTCGCCGATCAGCGGCTTCGGGTCGTCGCCCCAGACCAGGGCGGACTCGGCCCACCACTTCGTCAGCTGGTCGATCAGCAGCACCAGCGCGGCGAGCACGAAGGTTCCCGTGATCAGCTTCCGGCGACGCTCCGCGGACACCGGCGCCCCGGCGTCCTGCGGAGCGTCGCCGGCGGGCGCGTCCGACCCGGGCATCTCGGGGGCGCCGTGGCGAGGCGCGGGCTCAGGGGCCGGGGCGGAGCCGGCGGGCGTGGTCGACATCGTCCGCAAGTGTAGGCGGACCGCGCCGGTCGTCGGGCCGGGACCGTCCGGTCAGCGACGCTCCTCGCGCGCCTTCGCCTCGACCGAGAGCGTCGCGCGCGGGAAGGCCTGCAGGCGCGCCTTGCCGATCGGCAGCCCCGTGATCTCGCAGGTGGCGTAGGTGCCCTTGCGGATGCGGTCGACGGCGTGCGCGGTCTGGGCGAGCAGGTCGCGCATGTTGTTCACCAGGGTGAGCTCCTGCTCGCGCTCGAGCGCGCTCGAGCCGTAGTCCGCCTGGTCGTCGCCCGCGCCGTCGCCCGAGTTGCGCAGCAGGTCCGACAGCTCCTGGTCGGCGGCCGCGAGCTCGCGCTCGAGGCGCTCCTTCTCCTCGAGCAGGAAGGCCGCCAGCTCCTCCACCTCGTGCAGGGTCCAGGGGTCCTCGCCGTCACGGACCGGGAAGGACTTCACGTCGCGCGCGAGGTGCGGGAAGTTCTCGCGCAGTGCCGCGCGCGTGGTGGTCGAAAGCTTGGCCATCGGTGCCCTTTCGTTGGTGCGTCGACGACGAGTCACCGCAGCGTAAGTGCGCCGAGCGGCCCGCACAACAGCACGCGCGGTAGAGGCGTGCGTGTCGTGCGGGCCGCTCGGCGTGAGGCGTGACGAAGGAGCGGGGTGCGCGGGGTGACGGCCCCCCGCTCAGAGCTCCGAGCCGCGACCGGCGTTGGCGTTCTGCCGCTGCGGCGGCAGGGCCGAGCCGCGGGCGTCGAGGTCGCCCAGCAGGTTCTGCAGGAAGCTCTTGAGACGCGTGCGGTAGTCGCGCTCGAAGAGGCGGAGCTCGTCGATCTTGCGCTCGAGGAGCGACCGCTCCTGCTCGAGCTGCGAGAGCGTGCGGTGGCTGGTCTCCTCGGCCTCGCGGACGATGCGCGAGCCCTCGGACTTGGCCTCCGTGATGAGGCGGTCGCCCTCTTCCTGACCGGACCGCACGTAGTCGTCGTGCAGCTTCTGGGCCAACTGGAGCATCCCGGTGGCGGACTCCGGCTCCGCGGGCTGCTGCTTCGCGGCGGCCGGGGCGGGCGCCGGCGTCGGGGCCGGTGCCGGGGTCGGCGTGGGCTGCGCCTGCTGCGCAGCGTCCGAGCGGCTCAGCTCGGCGACCCGGTGCTCGGCCGCGGTGAGCTTGGAGCGGAGGTCGTCGTTCTCCTCCTGGACCGCCGTGAGGGTCCGCACGACCTCGTCGAGGAAGTCGTCGACCTCTTCGACGTCGTAGCCCTCGCGGAACTTGGTCGCGGCGAACTTCTTGTTCAGGATGTCCTCTGCCGTCAGCAGCGCCATCGTCTCACCTCATCGTTCTTGCAGGGTCGGTGGGACCCGGTTCCCGGGCCGTCTGGATGACCACGGTAGCGGACGTGTCGGCGGGCGACCTGCCCGACGAGGCCGGGTCGTCGCGCCCACACGACGTCTTCACAGGTCAGCACCAGGGCGCCCCTCGACGGCCGGGGCGAACCCCGACCCAGGTCACAGCGCGAGCGCTGCCGAGGTCACTGCCACGGGGTCACGCCGCAGCCAGGAACGACGCCACCCGCATGAGGATGCCCGTGCCGATGAAGAGCACGAGGAAGGCGATGTCGAGACGGATCTGGCCGAGGGTCAGGGGCGGGATCAGCCTGCGCAGGAAGCGCAGCGGCGGGTCGGTGACCGTGTAGACCGCCTCCGCCAGCACCAGCAGCACGCCCTTCGGCCGCCAGTCGCGCGCGAAGAACTGCACCCAGTCGAAGACGAGCCGGACGATGAGGCACAGCAGGAACAGCCACAGGACCAGGTAGACCAGGTTGAAGACGAGACTCACGGGTCGAACCTACCCGAGCACGACGCAGGGCCGGGGCAGAACTGCCCCGGCCCGTGCCGGACGGTGCGATCGGCGTGCGATCCGCGCTCTCGGGAGCGCGGTCAGCTCTGGTTGTAGAACGCCCCGCGTCCGGGGGCCTTCTCTGCCGGCGGCTCCTCGCCCGCGATCTCCACGTGCTCCGGCGAGAGCAGGAAGACCTTGTTCGTCACGCGCTCGATCGAGCCGCGCAGCCCGAAGATCAGGCCCGCCGAGAAGTCCACGAGGCGCTTCGCGTCGGCGTCGTCCATGTCGGAGAGGTTCATGATCACCGGCGTGCCGCCCCGGAAGGCCTCGCCGATGGTACGGGCGTCGTTGTACGAGCGCGGGTGGATGGTCGTGATGCGTCGCAGGTCGGAGGCGATCACCGACTCGCTCCCTCCGCCGCGGTGCAGCGGGGTGACCTGCGCCTGGTAGTCGTCACGGTCGCGCACCGGTGCCTCCAGCTCCTCGTACTCGTCGAGGTACTCCTCCGACTCACCCTGGTCGTCGGCGAGCCCCAGGTACAGCATCGTCTTGCGAAGCGCTCCGCCCATCGCCTTGCTCCGTTCGTCGCCACGTCCCCCGCCCTCCGTCCCGGACGGGTGTCATGACGTTAACCACGCCCGCGGCGGCATCCGCGCACGACACGCCGGTGTGTCGCGCGTCGCGGGCGCGTCAGGCCGCCCCCGGCGACGACGACACCTCAGGTCAGGACGACGACCCCCGCCTGGCGCCCCGTCGTCGTGCCCTGGGCGGTGGCGCGACGGTGGGAGTAGAGGTCGGTGTCCGTGAGCGTGCACCGGTCCACCCGGGTGGCGGCCACGCCGTGCGACGCCAGCTGCGCGAGCACGCCGGCCGGCAGGTCGAGCGCCGGCGTGCCGGCCGTGGTCGTCGCCCACGTCTCGGGGACGACGGCCGCGACCTCGTCGCGCATCGCGGCCGGCACCTCGTAGCAGTCGCCGCAGACGGCAGGGCCGACGGCGGCACGGAGGTCCTCGGCCCGTGCCCCGCGCGCGAGCAGCTGCTCGACCACGCGGTGCACGACCCCCAGGGCGACGCCGCCCCGACCTGCGTGCGCGACCGCCACGACGCGGGCCACCGGGTCCGCGAGGACGACGGGCACGCAGTCCGCGACCAGGACGCCGAGCGCCAGGCCGGGCTCCGCGGTGACCATGGCGTCGGCCTCGCCCGCCGCGGACGGCGGCTCCGTCGACGTCCACTCGGCGAGCTCGGCGGCCCCGAGGCCCAGGACACGGTCCCCGTGCACCTGTGCCGAGAACGCCACGGGCGCACCCACCCATGCCCCGAGGCGGGCGCGGTTCTCCCGCACCCGCACGGGGTCGTCGCCGGTCGAGGTGCCCAGGTCGAGCGACGACCAGGGAGCGGGCGACACCCCGCCGTGGCGCGTGGTGAAGCCCGCCACGACGCCCTCCCCGAGGTCCACCCGCAGCAGCCCCGCACCGAACTGGTCCGGCAACAGAGCCTCCTGGGCCCAGCCGACCGCGCCGTGAGTTCCGCTCACCCGGCGCTCACTTGAGGAAGTCGGGCACGTCGAGCTCCTCGGCCGGGCGGCGCGGCTCGTCGAACAGGCGCGGCACCTCGACCGGCCGCTCGACGGTGACGCCCTCGCCCTCGGCGTCCTCGACCACCGTGAACGGCCGGCGCTGCTCCGCGGGCCGCGCCCCCGCCGGCGGGGCCGGCGGCGCGTCGAGGCTCACCGGCACGTCGTCCGGCTCGGCCGGGATCGGCCGGGGCTGCGCGGCGGCGGTCGGCACCGACGCGGTGGCCGGCTGCGGCGGGCGGGGCGGTGCCGTCTGGACCCCGGGCTGGGGCACGGACGTCGCCGTCGTGCCGCCCTCGCCGACCGCGACCGTCGGCTTGGCCGGCGCGCCGGCGATCTGGCCGAGGCCGCGACCGTCCTTGCGGGCCTGCGGCACGCCGCCGTCGAACCCCGCGGCGATGACGGTGACCCGCACCTCGTCGCCCAGCGCGTCGTCGATGACCGTGCCGAAGATGATGTTGGCCTCGGAGTGCGCCGCCTCCTGCACCAGGCGCGCGGCCTCGTGCACCTCGAAGAGGCCGATGTCGCTGCCACCCTGGATCGACAGCAGGACGCCGTGGGCGCCGTCGATGGAGGCCTCGAGCAGCGGGGACGAGATCGCGAGCTCGGCGGCCTGCACCGCGCGGTCCTCGCCCCTCGCCGAGCCGATGCCCATCAGCGCCGAGCCCGCCCCCTGCATCACGGACTTCACGTCCGCGAAGTCGAGGTTGATGAGGCCCGGCGTCGTGATGAGGTCGGTGATGCCCTGGACACCGGAGTGCAGCACCTGGTCCGCCGAGTGGAACGCCGCGATCGCCGAGACGCTCTTGTCGGACATGGACAGGAGCCGGTCGTTCGGGATGACGATCAGGGTGTCGACCTCCTCGCGGAGGGTGTCGATCCCCTGCTCGGCCTGCACGGAGCGGCGGCGGCCCTCGAAGGTGAACGGGCGCGTCACGACGCCCACCGTCAGCGCACCGAGCGAGCGGGCGATCCGGGCCACCACGGGCGCGCCGCCCGTGCCGGTGCCGCCGCCCTCGCCCGCCGTCACGAAGACCATGTCGGCGCCCCGCAGGACGTCCTCGATCTCCTCGGCGTGGTCCTCGGCGGCCTTCTTGCCGACCTCGGGGTCGGCACCGGCGCCCAGGCCACGGGTGAGCTCACGGCCGACGTCGAGCTTGACGTCGGCGTCCGACATCAGCAGCGCCTGCGCGTCGGTGTTGATGGCGATGAACTCGACACCCTTGAGCCCGACCTCGATCATGCGGTTCACGGCGTTCACGCCGCCACCGCCGATACCGACCACCTTGATCACTGCCAGGTAGTTCTGCGGAGTTGCCACGTCGTTGCCTCTCGGGTCGTTCCTTGTCCCGACGTCCGGTCCTCGTCCCCCGTCCGCCCTGCCGGCCGGCCCGCGGGCCTAACCTTAAGGTTCGAGTTGAGGGTTAGAGTTATGTCAGGTTGCTGCTGCGATCGACGGTAGGCGGCGCGGCGGGCGCAAGGCCGGACGTGCTCCGGCGTGTCGCGCGCGCCCGGTGCTTGCCTCACCCGTCCGCGCCTGCCGCGCCGCCGTCGCTCCCCTCATCGGGTCACCGGCAGCTCGGGCGACGAGACGTCGATGGTCCGCGCGCCGTCGGCGAGCTTGCGCAGCGTGCGCACCGCCTCGACCTTGAGCGGCAGGTCGGAGCTGCCGCCCCACCGGACGGTCGTGCCGTCCTCCAGGACCGTCTCGACGGCGTCCTGCGTGTCGGCGCTGACGTGCTCCACCTTGCCGGCGAGCTGGGCGGGCAGGGCCGCCAGCACGTGGAGCGCCGCCTGCAGCGCCAGCGCGTCGTCCAGCGGCACGTCCACCTGCGGCAGCCCCTTCGGCGCCGCGTCGCGCGTCGCCACGCGCACCCCGGACGAGTCGAGCAGGGCCAGCCGGTCCCCGTCGGGCACCGCGGCCACCGGGACGCGCGGCGTGAGCTCCACCGCGAGCCCGTGGGGCCAGGCCCGCGCGATCCGGACGTCCTTCACCCCGCGCAGCCCGAGCACCTGCTCCCGCATCGCCACGGTGTCCAGGCGGGGCAGCGGGGTGCCGTCGGGCGCCTCGACGATCTCGCGCACCCTGGCCTCGTCGACGTACCGCCCCGCGCCGGCGACGCTCACCTCCGCCCTCTCCAGGGCGAGCACCGGCGACCAGAGGGCAACCCACGCGAGGCCCGCGACGACCACAACGGAGAGGACCCACGCGAGCACCCGCCGCCAGGCGCGGTGCCGGCGCATCGCGGTGCGCTCGGCGAGCCGGTCCGCCATCGCCGTCGACACCCGCGGCGGGACCTCCTGCCCGGCCGGCACCACCGCCGTCGCCGCGGTGCGGGGACGGGACCGCGCGGCCTCGGCGGGCGCGGCCTTCGGGGCTGTCTTCGGGGCGGCCTTCGTGGTTCCCGTCGCGGGCCCTCTCGAACCGCCCTTCGTCCCGCGGGTCCCCGTCGGCGCCCCGGCGCCCACCGACGGCGTGCCTGTCGGCGCGGTCGCCGCTGATCGTCCCGACGTCGCGCGGCCCGACGTCGCGCGGGTCGTCGGGCGCGGGCGGGCTGGCGGTCGCATCACCCCATGGTCTCGTCGCGGGCGTCGCCGTCCGGTGACGCCACGCCGGAGGGACGCGCGGCGAGGTCCGCCAGGATCACGGGGCCCAGCTCGGTGACGTCTCCCGCGCCCACGGTGAGCACCAGGTCGCCGGGGCGCGCGAGCGCCGAGGCCACGTGCGCCGCCTCGAGCCGGTCCTCGACCGCGCGCACTCCCCCGCCGGACGACGTCCGCTCGAGCAGGTCGGTGATGGTGCGCGGGCCGACCGTCGGGTCGACGTCCTCGCGGGCCCGGTAGACGCCCGTGACGACGACCTCGTCCGCGAGAGCCAGCGCTGCGGCGAACCGGTCGGCGAAGATCCGCGTGCGCGAGTACAGGTGCGGCTGGAAGAGCACGACGATGCGGCCGTCGCCGGCCACGGGCCGTGCCGCCCGCAGCAGCGCCTCCACCTCGGTGGGGTGGTGGTCGTAGCTGTCGAACACCCGCACGCCGTCGACCTCGCCCTTGGGCTCGAACCGCCGCCCCGTCCCGACGAAGGTCCCCGCGCCCCGGGCGGCGTCGCCCGGCTCCGCGCCGAGCAGCACCGCGGTCACGACGGCCGCCGTCGCGTTGAGCGCGTTGTGCGCGCCGGGCACCGCGAGGCGCAGCGCGTACGGCTCGTCGCCCAGCGGGCCGCCGGAGACGACGGCCTCGACGGTCCCCGCCCCGACGACGACGTCGCGCACCCGCACGTCCGCGCCCGCGCCCTCCCCGTACGTCACCACGGCCCTCCCCGCAGCCCGGTGCGCGTCCGCGAGGGCTGCCGAGCCGGCGTCGTCCGCGCACGCCACGAGCGTGCCGCCGTCGACGATCCGGCCGGCGAACTCCTCGAACGCCCGCTCGAAGGCCTCCTGCGAGCCGTAGTGGTCGAGGTGGTCCGGCTCGACGTTGGTCACGACGGCCACCGTGGGGGCGTAGTTGAGGAACGAGCCGTCCGACTCGTCGGCCTCGGCCACGAGCACGTCGGACGCACCGAGGTGCCCCCCGGGCACCGCGCCCTCGCGGCCCTCGGCGTCCCGCACCCGCACCGTGCCCCCGATCGCGAACGACGCGTCGACGCCGCACGCGCGCAGCACGGTCGCGACCATCGCCGACGTCGTGGTCTTGCCGTGCGCGCCGGCCACGGCCACCGCCCGGCGTCCGAGCATCAGCGACGCGAGCGCCTGGGAGCGGTGCAGCACCCGGATCCCCGCAGCGCGGGCGGCGGCGAGCTCCGGGTTCGTCTCCCGCACCGCGGACGACACGACGACCGTGTCGACCAGGGGCGCGCCGTCCGGCCCCACGACGTGCGCCGCGTCGTGCCCGACCCAGACCCGCACGCCGTCCGCGCGCAGCGCCTCGAGGGCGGGGCCGGCCGCCGCGTCGGAGCCCTGGACGTCGGCCCCGCGGGCCGCCAGCAGCCGCGCGACGACGGACACGCCCGCGCCGCCGACGCCGACCAGGTGCACGCGGCCGAGCTCCTCGACGGGCAGCGCCGGGGGCCGCGTCGACGGTGCGGCGCTCATGCCTGCCGCCCGGTACCCGCGCCCGCGTCCGCCTGCGCGACCGCCTCGGCGACGAGGTCGGCGACGCGCGCGGCGCCGTCGCGCACCCCGGTCGCCCGGGCCGCGGACGCCATCGCGTCGAGCCGCGGCCGGTCGGCCAGCAGCGCCGGCACGTGCTCGGCCACCCAGGCGGGGGTGAGGTCGGCGTCGTCGACGAGGAGGCCGCCGCCCGCCTCCACGAGCGGCGCGGCGTTGAGCCGTTGCTCGCCGTTGCCGATGGGCAGCGGCACGTAGACCGCGGGCACGCCGAGGGCGGCGAGCTCGCACACCGTGCCGGCGCCCGAGCGGGCGACGACCAGGTCCGCGACGGCGAGCGCGAGCTGCATCTCGGACAGGTACTCGCGCACCTGGTAGCGCGCGGCCTCGAACCCGCCCGCGGCGGTGGCGGCGTCGACGGCGGACCGCACGGGCCCGTCCTTGCCCTTGCCCGTCAGGTGCAGCACCTGGACGCCGGCGCGCAGCAGCGCCTCGACCGACCCGGCCAGGGCGGCGTTCACCGACGCCGCGCCCGAGGAGCCGCCGGTGACCACGAGCGTCGGGAGGCCGGCGTCGAGGCCCAGCGCGTCGGCGGCCTGGACGCGCGCGGCCAGCGCGTCGGCCTCGCGCGCCGAGACCAGGTCCGCGATCTCGGCCCGCAGCGGGAGACCGACGACCTGGGCGCCCGGCAGCGGGGTGCCCGGGAAGGTCGCGCCGACGCGGGCGGCCCAGCGGGCGCCGAGCTTGTTGGCCAGGCCGGCACGGGCGTTCTGCTCGTGGATCACCACGGGGACGCCCTTGCGCCGGGCGGCGAGGTACGCGGGGGTGGAGACGTACCCCCCGAAGCCGACGACGGCCTGGGCACCGATCTCGTCGATCGCGGCCTCCGCCGCCTTCACGGCCGCGCTGAGGCGGCCGGGCAGCTTCAGCAGGTCGACGCTCGGGCGCCGCGGCAGCGGCACGCGCGGGATGGGCCACAGCCGGTACCCGCGCTCCGGGACGAGGTCGGCCTCCAGCCCGGACGTGGTGCCGAGGGCGAGGATCCTGGCTTCCGGCTCCCGCGCACGGAGCTCGTCCGCGACGGCGAGGAGGGGGTTGACGTGGCCGGCGGTGCCGCCCCCGGCGAGGACGACGGACGTGACTGCAGAGCTCTTCACAGGCAGGACCCTATCGGCCGCCGTCGCCCCCGCGGCGCCGCGCGCCCCCACCGGTGGCACCGGCCCTGCCCCGCCGCGACAGGACCGCGACCGACCTCTTGACGACGCTCCGTCGGGCGGCGAGGGCCTCGGCGGCCCCCGGCTCGCTGCGCGCGAAGCTGATCACCACACCGAGCGCCACCATCGTCGTGACCAGGGCGGACCCGCCCGCCGACACCAGCGGCAGCGGGACGCCGATCACGGGCAGGACGCCGATCACCACGCCGATGTTCACGAAGGCCTGGCCCACCACCCAGCAGCCGATCGCGGCCGTGGTGATCTTCACGAACGGGTCCGGGTGCCGGCGCACCACCCGCGCCATCGCGATCCCGAGGACCACGAACAGCGCGAGCACGAGCAGCGTGCCGAGCAGGCCGAGCTCCTCGCCGATCACGGAGTAGATGAAGTCGTTGTGCGCCTCCGGCAGGTACTTCCACTTCTCGCGGCTGGCACCCAGGCCCACGCCGAACAGCCCGCCGGTGCCCAACCCGTACATCCCGTGGATCGACTGGTAGCACTGCCCCTGCGTGTCCGTGCACGTGCCGTAGGCGGCCAGGATCCGGGTGAGCCGGTCGCTGCCGTCCTGGTTGACGATGAACGCCCAGCCGACCAGCAGCGCCGCCCCGACCCCGCCCACGGCAAGCATCGAGGCCGGCGCGCCCGAGACCCAGTACGCGCCGAGGCCGAGCACCGCGAGGATGAGGGCCGTGCCCAGGTCGTGTCCCGCCATGACGAGCCCGAGGACCGCGCCGAGCCCCAGCACTCCCGGCACCAGCGCCTGGCCCCAGCTGCCGAGAAGGTGCTGCTTGCGGCCCAGGACCGCGCCCAGCCACACGGCGAGCCCCAGCTTGGCGAGCTCCGAGGGCTGGAACTGCACCGGACCGACGACGAGCCAGTTCCGGTTGCCGTTGACGAGCTTGCCGGCGAAGAGCACCGCGACGAGCATCGCCAGCGTGACCAGCATCGCCGGCCATGCGAGGCGCTTGTACCAGCGCACCGGCAGCCGGGCGGCGATCAGCATGAGCGGCAGGCCGATGAGGGCGAACCGTGCCTGCACCATGAACGCGGCGAACGGCGAGTCCCCCGCGGCGATGGACGTCACCGTCGAGCTGGACAGCACCATGACGAGCCCGATGACCAGCAGCAGCCCGGTGGCACCGACGAGCAGGTAATAGCTCGTCACGGTGCTGTTCCACTGACCGAGCCACGGGCGCTCGGTCCGCTTCGGGGAGCGCGGCGCCGGCCGGTCTCGCGGGGTCCGGCCCGTCGACGGACGACCCCCCGACCCTCGCGGGGCGCGTCGGGTGCCCGTCGTGACCGCCATCCGACACCTCTCGCTCGTCGTCGCGGCGTCGTGCCGCTACAGCTCCGCCACGGCCGTGGCGAACGCCTCCCCCCGCTGGGCGTAGGAGGCGAACTGGTCCATGGACGCACCGGCGGGCGCCAGCAGGACGGTGTCCCCGGCACGAGCCAGGTCACGTGCCGCCGCGACCGCGCGCCGCATCACGGACCCAGTGTCGCCGGGATCGACCACGACGACGGGGATCTCGGGCGCGTGTCGGGCCAGCGCCCCGCGGATCGGCTCCGGGTCGACGCCGATGAGCACGGCCGCGCGGAGGCGGTCGGCGCGGTCGGCGACGAGGGCGTCGAACGACGCCCCCTTCGCGAGGCCGCCGGCCACCCACACCACGGTGCCGGGCGCGTAGGACGCGAGCGAGGCTGCCGCGGCGTGCGCGTTGGTCGCCTTCGAGTCGTCCACCCAGGCGACGCCGTCGAGCACGCGCACCTCGGAGATGCGGTGCGCGCCGGGCCGGAACGCGCGCAGGCCGTCGCGCACGGCGGCCGCGGGGACGCCGTGCGCGCGGGCGAGCGCGGCGGCCGCCAGGGCGTTCGCGACGACGTGCGGCGGCGGGGTGCCGCCCCCGGGGGCGAGGTGCGCGAGGTCGGCGAGGGTGCCGACCTCGGCGGCCGTCCGCTGCCGGTCGCGCGCGCCGGGCTCGGCGTGGAAGGCGCGGTCGACGAGCACGTCCTCGACCACGCCCAGCTGACCCGGGCCCGGGGCGCCGAGGGTGAACCCCACGGCGAGGGCGCCCTCGGTCACGTCGGCGTCGCGCACCAGCTGCTCCGTGCGCGGGTCGGCCGCGTTGTACACGCACGCCACCTGCGCGCGGGCGTAGACCCGGCCCTTGTCCGCCGCGTACGCCTCGAGCGACCCGTGCCAGTCGAGGTGGTCGGCAGCCACGTTGAGCACGGCCGCGGCCTCGAACGACGTCGTGAGCGTGTGGTGGAGCTGGAAGCTGGAGAGCTCCACCGCGAGGACGTCCAGCGACGGGTCCTGCGCCGCCTCGACGACCGGGGTCCCGACGTTCCCGACCGCGGCGGCGCGCAGGCCGGCCGCGGTGAGGATCGACGCGAGCATCTCGACCGTCGTCGTCTTGCCGTTGGTCCCCGTGACGGCGAGCCACGGGGCGGGCCCGCGCGCCCCGTCCGCACCGGTGCGCTCGACCCGCAGCCGCCAGGCGAGCTCGATCTCGCTCCACACGGGGACGCCGGCGGCCCGGGCCGCGGCCAGCAGCGGGGTGCTCGGCGCCCACCCCGGGGACGCGACGACGAGGTCGGCGCCCGCGACGACGCGCCCCGCGACGGCGGGGTCGTCCGCGTCGCGCACGTCGGCGTCGTCCGCGCGTCCGTCGACCGTGACCACCGAGGCCACCCGCCCGGCCGCACCGCCCGACAGGGCGGCGACGACGGCGCGCCCGGTCACGCCGAGCCCGGCGACGACGACGCGGGCGCCGTCGGGCAGCGCCCGCGGGTCGGGCTCGGTCACGTGGCCACCCACTCGGCGTAGAAGACGCCCATGCCGAGCGCCGCGAACAGGCCGGCGATGAGCCAGAACCGGATGACGATCGTGACCTCGCCCCACCCGGACAGCTCGAAGTGGTGGTGCAGGGGTGCCATCTTGAACACGCGCCTGCCCGTCATCTTGAAGAAGCCGATCTGGATGACGTCGGACATGACGATGACGACGAAGAGCCCGCCGATGATCGCGGCGAGGATCTCGGTGCGCGACAGGATCGAGATGCCCGCCAGGGCGCCGCCGAGGGCGAGCGAGCCGGTGTCGCCCATGAAGATCTTCGCGGGGCTGGCGTTCCACCAGAGGAAGCCGATGCAGGCGCCCGCGATGGCGGCGGCGACGATCGCGAGGTCCTGCGGGTCGCGCACCTCGTAGCAGCGCGGCCCGGCCGCGGCGAGCCGCTGGCACGACTGGTTGAGCTGCCAGATGCACACGAGGACGTACGCGCCGAAGACGATGATCGACACACCGGTCGCCAGGCCGTCCAGGCCGTCCGTGAGGTTCACCGCGTTGGACCAGGCCGTGATGAGGAAGTTCGCCCAGATCACGAAGAGGATGAGACCCACCGTGACGCCGGCGAACGCCAGGTCGAGGTTGGTGTCGCGCAGGAACGAGATCCGCGTGGACGCGGGCGTCCGGGCGTTCGCGTTGGGGAACTGCAGCGCGAGGACCGCGAAGCTGATCCCGACGAAGCCCTGGCCGATGATCTTCGCCTTCGGCGTGAGGCCCAGGGACCGCTGCTTGCGGATCTTCGTGAAGTCGTCGAGGAAGCCGACCAGGCCGAGGCCCGTCATCAGGTACAGGCACAGCAGCGCCGACGCGCTCGGCGGCCTCCCGGCGACCAGCATGGACACCGCGACGCCGACCAGGGCCGCCGCGATGATCACGACGCCGCCCATCGTCGGCGTGCCGCGCTTCGTGAAGTGCGCGGTCGGCCCGTCCTGGCGGACGAACTGGCCGTAGTTGCGGTGGATGAGGAACCGGATGAACAGGGGCGTCCCGAAGAGGGCGACCAGCCCGGAGACGCCGGCCGAGACCAGGATCGCGATCACGGGGCGACCTCCACGGCCGATTCGGCGGCCGCCGGCCCGCCGGCGGCGAGCTCGTCGCCGAGGCGCCACAGGCCCGACCCGAGGGAGGACTTCACGAGGACGACGTCGCCCGGCTCGAGCGCCTCGGCGAGCACCGCGCGCGCGGCGTCGAGGTCAGGCACGAAGACCGACTCCTCTCCCCAGGAGCCCTCTTGCATGGCCCCCTCGTGGATGTGGTACGCCCCGTCGCCGACGACGACGAGGAGCTTGACGTTCAATCGCACCACGAGGCGGCCGATCTCGTCGTGCGCGGCGCGCGAGCCGTCCCCGAGCTCGAGCATCTCGCCCAGCACGGCGACGGAGCGGCGCGTGCGGCCCGCCATGACGGCGAGCGCCCGCAGCGCGGCGCGCATCGAGTCCGGGTTGGCGTTGTAGGCGTCGTCGACCACGGTGACGCCGTCCGGTCGCTCGGTGACCGCCATCCGGTGCGGGCTGAGGGGGGTCGCCCGGGACAGGCCGTCGGCCACGCGCGCGATCGCGGCGGCGGTGGTGCCGCTCAGCGCGAGCACCGCCGCGGCGGCGGCGAGCGCGTTGCTCGCGTGGTGCGCGCCCACGAGGCGCAGCGCCACGGGAGCGGGGTCGCCCAGGTCGTGGCCACCCGCGACGGCGAGCCCGAACGTCGCCCGGCCGGAGGCGTCCACCCCGATGTCGGCGGCGCGCACGTCGGCCGAGGAGATGGTGCCGAAGGTGGTGACGGTGTGCTCCGGGGCGGCGAGCGACGCCATGGCCGCGACGCGCTGGTCGTCGGCGTTGAGCACGACGGCGCCGCCCGGCACGACGCCCGAGACCATCTCGGCCTTGGTGCGCGCGATGGCCTCGACCGAACCGAACTTGCCCACGTGGGCCACGCCGACGGCGAGCACGATGCCGACGTCGGGCGGGGCGATCCGCGTCAGGTAAGCGATGTTGCCGGGGCCGTCCGCGCCCATCTCCAGCACGAGGAAGCGCGTGGCCTCGGTGACGCGCAGGACGGTCAGCGGCAGGCCGACCTCGTTGTTGAACGACCCCGTGGGCACCACCAGGCCGTCCTCGGGGGCGACGCCCTCCGGCAGCAGGTCCACGAGGAGCTGGCCCAGCAGGTCCTTGGTCGTGGTCTTGCCCACCGAGCCGGTCACCGCGACGACCCGGAGGTTGCCCGCGGCCCGCACGCGGGCGAGCACGACGCGCGCGAGCTCGCCCAGCGCGGCCTGCACGTCGTCGACGACGACCGTCGGCACGCCCTCGAGCTCGCGGGCGGCCAGGACCAGCGCGGCCCCCGACTCGACGGCGCCGCGGGCGAAGTCGTGCCCGTCGACGCGCTCGCCGGGCAGCGCGACGAACAGCCCCCCGGGCTCGACGCGGCGGGAGTCCACGACGACGGGCGCGCTCACGGGCGTGGCGGCGTCGGCGTGCAGCCGTCCCCCGGTCGCCTCGGCGACGTCGGCGGCGGTCAGCGCGATCATGCGGTGGTCCTCTCGTGCCGCCGCTGCAGCGCGCGGCGGGCCTCGTCCCGGTCGTCGAGCTCGAGGTCGACGCCCGCGACCTCCTGGATGGTCTCGTGGCCGCGGCCCGCGACGAGGACGGTGTCGTCCGCCCCGGCGTCGAGCACGGCCTTCTCGATGGCGGTCGCGCGCGGCGCCGCCTCGGTCACGACGACGTCGCGACCCGAGCCGCGCGCCGCGTCGCGGGCCGCGCGGGCGCCCTCGAGCACCGCGGCGCGCACGGCGGCGGGGTCCTCGCCGTGGGGGTCGTCGTCGGTGACGACGACGACGTCCGCGCCCGCGACGGCGGCGGCGCCCATCGCGGGCCGCTTGCCCTTGTCGCGGTCCCCGGTGGCTCCGAACACGACGACGAGCCGGCCGGCCGTCGTCGGGCGCAGCGCGGCGAGCGCGAGCTCGAGCGCCTCGGTGTTGTGCGCGAAGTCCACGACGACGCGAGGGTGGCCGTCCCCGCCCGCGCCGACCACCTGCATGCGGCCCGGCACGACGGCCGAGAGGCCGTCGGCCGCGGCGAGGGCCTCGGCCACGTCCTCGACGTGCGCACCGCCCTCGAGCACCATCGCGACGGCGAGCGCGGCGTTCGCGACGTTGAACCCGCCGGGCAGGGACGTCGACGTGCGCAGCGAGCGCCCGTCGGCGTGCGTGAGCGTGAACGCGGAGCCGGTGCCGTGCGCCGCGACGTCCGTGACGGTCCAGTCCGCCGCCGCCTCGCCGTCCCGGGGGGCGCGGGTGCGCAGCGTCGCGACGGGCACCTGCGCGGCGGTCGCCATGCGCTCGCCCCACACGTCGTCCACCACGACGACGCCGCGGCGCGCGTGCTCGGGCGTGAACAGCGACGCCTTCGCGTCGAAGTACGACTGCAGGTCGCCGTGGAAGTCGAGGTGGTCCTGGCTGAGGTTCGTGAACCCGACCACGCCGAACTCGATGCCGTCCACCCGGTGCATCGACAGCGAGTGGGAGGACACCTCCATCGCGAGCGTGCGCACCTCCGCCTCGCACATCGCGGCGAGCAGCGCCTGCAGGTCTGCGGCCTCCGGGGTGGTGAGCCGGCTCGGGAGCACCGTGTCGCCCGCACGCATCTCCACCGTGCCGATCAGGCCGCCGGTCCAGCCGAGGGCCCGCAGCAGGTGGTCGACCTGGTAGGTCGTCGTCGTCTTGCCGTTGGTGCCGGTGACGCCGAAGGTCATCAGGTGCTCGGCGGGCTCCCCGTACACCCAGGCCGCGACGGGCCCGAGGACGGCCCGCGGGTCGCCGGCGACCAGGACCGGCACCACGGGGTCGAGCGCGTGCGGCCCGCGGGTGAGGGTGGCGGCGCCGGCGGCGTCGGTGAGCACGGCCCGGGCCCCGCGGGCCACGGCGTCGGCGGCGAACCGCGCGCCGTGGGCCTGCGCACCGGGCAGGGCGACGAACAGGTCGCCACCTGCGACGACGCGGTTGTCGGACGCGACCGAGGTGACGACGACGTCGGCCGGGACCTGCGGCCGGGGGCCGCCCTCGTCCGGTGCCGCCGGCGTCGTCACCTCGAGCCCGAAGGCCAGGGCGAGGTCCCGCACCCGCCGGGGCGTCGTGCCCGCGGGCCGGATACGGGGAAGCGGGGATGTCACGGAGAAGAACCTACCGTCTGCGTGCTGCGGGCCCGGCACCCAGGGCGCCCGGCATGAGAACCGTCACGGACCGCACGGCGTCGTTCGCCGCCTCGGTCACCACGTCGTTCACCAGGTGAGGGCGTACGGCTTGAACGGGGTCGTGCTGGGGGGCACGTCCATCTTCTGCAGCGTGTACCCCATGAGGTCGCTGAAGACCGGCGCGGCCACCACGCCGCCGTAGATCGACGACTGGGGGCTGCGCAGGAAGACCGACACCGTGTAGCGAGGGTCGTCGGCGGGCGCGACGCCGATGAACGACGCCATGTAGGTGGTCCCGGCCCCCGTCCACATCTGGGCGGTGCCGGTCTTGCCGGCCACGCGGTAGCCGGGCACCCGCGCGTTGGCGGCGGTGCCCTCCTCCCCCACGACCGACTCCATCATCCGCATCACCGAGTCGGCGGTCTTCTCCGAGACCACGCGCTCCTTCGAGGGCGCTTCGGCGGGCGTGAACGTGCCGTCGGACGCGCGCGTGCCGGCGACCAGGCTGGGCTCCACCCGGACGCCGCCGTTCGCGACCGTCGAGAAGACCTGGGTCGCCTGCATCGCGTTCACGGCCACGCCCTGCCCGAACAGGATCGTGTACGGGGTGCGGGCGTCGTGCGCCAGCGTCTGCTCGGAGGGCAGGATGCCCGCCGACTCGCCCGGCAGCCCGAGGCCGGTGGGCTGCCCGAACCCGAACTTGCCGAGGTAGTCGTAGCGGACGTCGAGCGGGATCTTCTCGCCGATCTGCACCGTGCCCGTGTTGGACGAGTGCGCCAGGACGCCGGCGAGCGTCAGCTGCTGGTCGGGGTGCTCGTGCGAGTCCTTGAACGACTCGCCGTTGGGCGTGGTGAAACGGTACGGCACGCGGAACTGGCTGTCGGGCTTCCAGTAGCCCTCCTCGAGGGCTGCCGCCATCGTGATCACCTTGCCCGTGGAGCCGGGCTCGAAGACGTCCTTCACGGCGCGGGAGCCGTTGGCCACCGCGGACGTCGACCGGTCGTTGGGGTCGACGTCGCCCGAGTCGGCCACCGCGAGCACCTGGCCCGTGCGCACGTCCTCGACGACCGCCATGGCGTACTTCGCCCCGGTCTTCGAGACCGCGTCGTCGAGCAGCTCCTCCGCCTTCCACTGGACGTCCAGGTCGATCGTCAGCTCCACGTTGCTGCCGGGCACCGCCTCGGTGGTGTCCCGCTCCGAGTTGGGGATCGGGACGCCG
Source organism: Isoptericola nanjingensis (assembly GCF_050311635.1). Taxonomy (NCBI): domain Bacteria; kingdom Bacillati; phylum Actinomycetota; class Actinomycetes; order Micrococcales; family Promicromonosporaceae; genus Isoptericola; species Isoptericola nanjingensis. The sequence continues at coordinate 70,667 of NZ_JBNOZL010000001.1, forward strand.
TCGCGGCCGCGCTCGTAGGTGACCTTGCCGTCGGTGCCCGCGAGCACGTCCTCGTAGGCGCGCTCGAGCCCGCCCTGGCCCACCTGGTCGCGGTCGACGAAGCCCACGAGCGTGCCCGCGACGGTGCCCGCCGGATAGGTGCGGCGGGAGGTGAGCTCGGTGCGGACGTAGGCCTGCAGCTCCAGCTTGGCGATCGCCCGCTGCACCTCGGGCACGGCGTTGCGCTTGAGGATCACGTACCGGTCGTCGCCGTTGAGCTTCGCGGCGAGCTCCGCGGGCTGCGCGTCGAGGATCGGCGCAAGGAGCTGCGCGATGCCGAGCGCGCCGTCCTGCACCGCCTTGCCGGTGGCGGTGTCCACGCGCTGGCCGCCCTGGAAGCCCTGGATGGCGAGCGTGTCGGCGGAGATGGTGTACCGGTCGACGGACGTCGCGAGCACGCGCCCGTTGGCGTCGACGATGTCGCCGCGGTGCGCGAGCTGCACCGAGTGCGTGGTGCGCGCCTCCTGCGCCTTCGCCGCGAGCGCCGGTCCCTGGAAGATCTGCACCTGCACCAGCCGGCCCACGAAGACGGTGAGCACGAGCGCCGCGACGACCATGATCCACCGCTGCCGGCGCCCGGGGTCGCCCGGACGCCCCCGGCCCGCGGCTCCGCCACGCGGGCGCGGCGGTGCACCCCCGCCGCGCGCCGTCGTCCGGCCCGTGGAGCGGACCGGCGTCGTGCCCGCCCGCGGGCGCCCGCCGCCCGCGGGCGGGTTCGCGTTCCGGGCCGCCGTCCCGCGGCCCGGGCGGGAGCGGGGCGTCGACCGCGAGGTCGAGCCTGTGCCAGGACGCGCGGCCGCCCGCGGCGTCGAGCCGTTCGTGGTGCGGGAGGTGCTCACCCCTCGAGTCTGCGGTGCCGACGTCCGGGTCGTGCGGGCCGGGCCCGGGCGTGTCGCGCGCCCGCCGGCCGAGCGGCCTCCCGAGCCTGCGCCCGAGCCGCCGCTCCGCGCGCCGCCGCGGGCCGGAGGCGTCCGCCCGGTCACGGCGTCTCCGTGTCGCCGATCCCGACCTTCGCGCGCTTCTCGACGCTGATCATCGTCGGGTCCTCGGCGGGGACCATGCCGAGCTTCGTGGCGCGCTCCGCCAGCGACGACTCCGCGGCCCGGAGCTTCTCCTGCTGGGTCTGGACGTCCTGCGCCACCTGACCCACCTCCGCCTGCAGCCGCGACGCCTCGTACGAGCCGCGCGCCATCGACGTGTTGAGGAGCAGGGCCGCCAGCAGCGCGGCGGCGAGGATCACCGCGCACAGCACGAGGAACGGGACGCCCGACGTCGCCTGGAGGGGGGCGCGGACCGCGTCGAGCCGGCGGCCGCGGTCGTCGGCGCCGCCCGGCAGCGAGGTCAGCGGTGCACGGCGGGGTGCCGCGGCCGGGCGGGTCCCGGGGGTGGCGGGGGCACGCAGGGCGCTCATCGGCGGTCCTCCTTGGGGTGCGGGCGGGTGCGCGGGCGGGGCGCGGTGCGCATGTGGTCGGGGGTGGGGCGGACGCGGCGGGCGGCGCGCAGGCGGACCGAGGCGGCGCGCGGGTTGCGCTCGAGCTCCGCCTCGTCGGCCTCCTCCGCGCCCCGCGTCAGGGCCTCGAGGTAGGGCTTGTGGGTCTCCGGCTCGACGGGCAGGCCGGCCGGCGCGCTCGACGTCGTCCCGCGCGCGACGGCCCGCTTGACGATCCGGTCCTCCAGCGACTGGTAGGACTCGACGACGATCCGCCCGCCGACGGCCAGCGCCTCGATCGCGGCGGGCACGGCGCGCTCGAGCACCTCCAGCTCGCCGTTCACCTCGATCCGCAGCGCCTGGAACGTCCGCTTGGACGGGTTGCCGCCCGTGCGCCGCGCCGCGGCGGGGATGGACGCCCGCACCAGGTCGGCGAGCTCGCCCGTCCGCTCCCACGGCCGCTCCTCGCGGCGCCGCACGATCGCCCTGGCGATGCGCGGCGCGAACCGCTCCTCGCCGTACTCGCGCAGCACCCGCGCCAGCGCACGCTCGTCGTAGGTGTTGAGGACGTCGGCGGCGGTCGCGCCGCGCGTCTGGTCCATCCGCATGTCGAGCGGCGCGTCCTGGGCGTACGCGAAGCCCCGGCCGGCCTCGTCGAGCTGCAGCGACGAGACGCCGAGGTCCATGAGGACGCCCTGCACCCCGTCCAGCCCGAGCTCCGCGACGACCTCGCCGATCTCGTCGTAGACCGCGTGCACCGGGGTGAACCGGTCGCCGAAGCGGGCCAGCCGCTCGCCCGCGAGGCGCAGCGCCTGGGTGTCGCGGTCGATCCCCACGACGCGGGCCGTCGGGACCTGCTCCAGCACCGCCTCGGTGTGCCCACCCATGCCCAGGGTGCAGTCGACCAGCACGCTGCCCGGCTCCGCGAGCGCCGGCGCGAGGAGGTCGACGCACCGCTGCAGCAGCACGGGCAGGTGACGGTCGCCCGCGGGTCGCGCGTCGTCCGGTGTGCTCATCGGTGCTCCTCCTCTCGTGCTCGGTCTCGTGTGGGGTCCGGTCCAGATGGTCGCCGGGGCCCCGCCCGGCCAGGTCTCCCTCCGCGCCGTTCTGGCACCGGGGAAGTGCGCCAGACCCTCGCGGGAGGAGGCCTCGTCGTGCGGGGCCCTGCTGCTGCTCGTCTGCTGTGCGGTTGTGGGTGGTGCCGGTGGTTCAGAACTGCAGGTCCGGGAAGATCTGCTCGGACGTCTCGGAGTACGACGACTCCTGCTCGGCCAGGTAGGTCTCCCAGGTGGTGCGGTCCCAGACCTCCACGCGGGTCCCGGCGCCGATCACGGCGACGTCCCGGTCGAGGCCGGCGTACGCGCGCAGGGCGGCCGGGATGACGACCCGCCCCTGCTTGTCCGGCAGCTCGTCGCTCGCACCCGACAGGAACACGCGCAGGTAGTCGCGCGCCTGCCGGCTGGTCACGGGGGCCTGCCGCACCTGCTCGTACATGCGGCCGAACTCGTCCATCGGGAGGAGGAAGAGGCAGCGCTCCTGTCCCCTCGTCATGACGAGGCCGGGAGCGAGTCGGGCGCGAAACTTCGCGGGGAGGATGAGCCGGCCCTTCTCGTCGAGCTTGGGGGTGTAGGTGCCGAGCAGCAGCCCGGCCCCCGGAAACGTGTCCTCCAGACCTGCCACGGCTCGCACCTCCCCTCGCGCTCCCGCAGCCTCCACGCTACTCCACTTTCCTCCACCGGGCGCGGGGAACGAGGGGGAGTTCTCCCCATCTCACCCGCTCCCCCCACAGTCCCCACACATCGCCGCAGGTCAGGGCGTCAGGGGCGGGGCGGGCCGCCGGTGGAGGGCGGTGGAGGGCGGGTCGCCGGAATCGTGTCGCCCGCAGCGTGCGTCCGGTACCAGGAGGTGCCGCACGGCCGCGACCACCGCACGCGGGGTGCGTCGTGGAGCGAGGTGGAGCGGGTGATCGTCGTCACGTCCGGGCCCGATTCCACTAGGCTGCGAGAACGTCACGAGCACGTGAACCGGAGGTCACCCGTGCACCCAGAACCCGTCTCCCCCACGCTGGCCGGCGCACGCACGGAGACGGAGGACCACAGGGACGGACCCACTCCCTCCACGGGGACCGGCCTCGACGCCCTGACCAGAGATCTCGACGAGCTCGTCACCGCCACCACGCGGGTGCGGGAGGCGATCGACTCCGTGGTCTCGGGGCGTCCCGGCCTCGCCGAGGTGACCGTCGCCGTCCTGCTCGCCGAGGGTCACCTCCTGATCGAGGACGTCCCCGGCGTCGGCAAGACGACGCTGGCGAAGGCCCTCGCCCGCAGCATCGACTGCCGTGTCGGCCGCATCCAGTTCACCCCCGACCTGCTCCCGAGCGACCTCACCGGCGTCAACATCTTCCGCACCGCCACGCACGACTTCGAGTTCCGGCCCGGGCCGGTGTTCAACAACGTGGTGATCGGCGACGAGATCAACCGCGCCTCGCCCAAGACGCAGTCCGCGCTCCTCGAGTGCATGGAGGAGGGCCAGACGACGATCGACGGCACCACGCACACGCTGCCGCGGCCGTTCCTCGTCGTGGCGACGCAGAACCCGGTGGAGATGGAGGGCACCTACCCGCTGCCCGAGGCGCAGCGCGACCGTTTCATGGCCCGCCTCACCGTCGGCTACCCGGACACGGACGCCGAGCTGCAGATGCTCGACCGCCAGGAGTCCTCCGACCCCCTGGACCACCTGTCCCCCGTCACCACCGGCGCCGACATGGTGCGGTACGCCGAGGCGGTGCGCGCCGTCTACGCGGCGGGACCCGTCAAGCAGTACGTGCTCGGCCTCGTGGGCGCGACGCGGCAGCACGAGGGGGTCCGGCTCGGCGCGTCGCCGCGGGCCTCGCTCCAGCTGCTGCGGGCCGCCAAGGCCGCCGCCGCCATGGCGGGGCGCGAGCACGTGCTGCCCGACGACGTGCAGTCCCTCGCCGTCTCGGTCCTGGCCCACCGTCTGATCCTCAGCACCGAGTCCCGGCTCGGCGGCGTGACCCCCGAGGACGTGATCTCCGAGATCGTCCAGCGCACCGCCGTGCCCGGCGGCCGCGTCGCCGTCGCCCCGCCCGCGGGGTCGTTCGCGCGGCCCTCCCGCGAACGCGGCCGGTAGGGCCGGCGATGTCCGGCGACGACCAGTCCGGCGCGGTCCCGGCCGCCACCGAGCGCAGGGCGGGGCAGCGCGGCCGCCGCGACGCCCGGCACCCGGCGCTGCGGCGGGTCGTCCGCGTCCGGCCCACGCGCCGCGGCCTGGCCCTGCTCGTCGCGGGCCTGGTGCTCGTCACGGTCGGCACCCTGCTCGACCTGCCCGACGTCGTGGGCCTCGGCGCCGCCGCCGTGCTGGCCGTCCTCCTCTCCTGGGCGCTCATGGGGGTGCAACGCCTCGACGCCGGTCGGGGGGCGCTCGTGGTCACGCGCGAGCTCACGCCGAACCCCGTCGTGCGCGACCAGACGGCCACGGTGCGCCTGGTCGTCGGCGCCCGCGCACGCACGGGCGCCGCCTACGAGCGGCTGGCCCGCCTGCGGCTGTCCGAGCAGGCCGCGCACGAGCTGGCGGGGCCGCACGGCATCCGCGCCCGGGTGACGGCGCACGCGGACCGCATCGCGGTCTCCTACGCGCTCACCCCGTCCCGCCGGGGCCGCTGGGCCCTCGGCCCGCTGCTCACCACGCGCACCGACGTCTTCGGGCTGGTCCGCACCACGCAGCCGCTCGGCGCCGCGACCCGCGTCGCGGTGTGGCCCCGCACCGTCGGCCTGCCGACGCGCACGAGGGTGCTCGGCGACGTCGAGCGCGCGGCCACCGGCGCACGGCTGGCGTCCACCGACGACTCCGTCCTGCGCGAGTACGTCTCCGGCGACGACCCCCGCCGGGTGCACTGGGCGGGCTCCGCGCGCCAGGGCCGGCTCATGGTCCGGGCGGACGAGAGCGCCGGCGTGCGGCCCGTGACCGTGCTGTTCGACCGGGCGCTGCTGCCGCCGCCCGTCGACCCGCGCACCGGCGTCTGGCCGTCCACCCGCGGCTCCCGCACGCACGCCGAGGGCGAGCTCGCCGTCGAGCTCGCGGCCTCCGTCGCGACGTCGTTCCTCGACGCCGGCCACCCCGCGCGCCTGGTGCCCACCGGCTCGGGCCCCGCGCCCGTCCCCTTCGCCGCCGGCGCGCGCACCGGCCGCGCGACGGTCCTCGACCAGGCGGTCGACCTGCGCGGGCACCGCGGGGCCGCCGACGCCGAGCGCGCCGTCCTGCAGACGGTCCGCGCCCTGCGCGCCTCGCGCTCGCAGGAGGAGATCGTCGTCGCCGTGCTGGGCCCCCAGCCGGAGGCCGCGTTGCGCGACGTGGCCGAGCTCGGCGTCGAGGGCACCTGCTGGGCGCTCGTCGTGGCGCCGGCCGAGGCCCGGGACCCCGGTGCGGCGCCGGCGGGAGAGACGGTCGGCGCGCTGCGCGCCGCCGGCTGGCGCGTGGCCACCTGCCCCCCTGGCACGGCGCCCGACCGCGCCTGGGCGCTCCTCGCGGAGGGGGCAGCATGATCCCCGCCCACGCGGGCCCGACGGCCCGCACCGTCGCCTCCGGGGTCCTGGTCGCCGTGGCGGTCGCCGCCTCGATGCTCTCGCTCACGAGCATCGTGCTGCCGGGCGGCTGGACCCGCGCGGCCCTCCTCGGCATCGTCCTCGTCAGCGCGACGACGGTCACGTCCCGGGTCACGATCGAGCGGCGGGCCCGCGCTCGAGGGCTGCGCACCAAGGAGTCCGGCTCCGCCTGGCCCAGCGTGCTGGGCGGCGTCGTCGCCGCCTGGTTCGTCCTCGCGCGGTACGGCGGCCCCACCGCCGACCCCACCTTCGTGGTCACCCCGGAGCACCTGTCGCGCGTCGTGGCGCGGCTCGGCGAGGCCGGGGAGATCGCCCGGTCGGAGGTCGCCCCCGTGACGGGCAGCGTCCCCATGGGCCTGCTCACGGTCGGCGGCACGCTGCTCGTGCTGCTGCTCGCCGACGCTCTCGCGGGCGCGCTGCGCCGTCCCGCGGCGGTCGGCCTGCCGCTCCTCGCCCTCTGGGCCCCGCCGCTCGTGCTCGCGGGACGAGTGCCGTGGGGCGTGTTCGTCGTGACCGTCGCGGCCCTGCTGCTGCTCCTCACGCTCGACGGCCCGCTGGTCGCCCGGGCGCGACGGGCCGAGCGCACGCCCGCGCCCGTGCGGCGCGCCGAGCGGTCCCGCGCCGTCGCGACGACCGCCGGGGCCGTCGTCCTCACCGTCGTCGCCGGCCTGGTCGGTACGGCGTCCGCCGCGCTCCCCGGCGGGCCCGCGGGCTGGTACCGCACCTTCACGACCACGGGCGACACCATCCGCCTCGCCGAGGACCTCGACATCCTGCGGAGCCTGACCGAACGGTCCCGCTCCGTCGTCCTGTCCTACGACACCGGTTCCGACGCCGACGTCGGGCCGTTGCGCAGCTACACCGCCACGGCCTTCGACGGGCGCCGGTGGCAGCGCGGGGAGGAGCGCGGCGGCAGAGACTTCGGCGACGGAGACGTCCTGTGGCCCGACGACCCGCCGTCCGGCGAGACCGCCGTCCGGACGGTCGCCCTCGACGTGGGCGAGCTCCGCGACGACAAGCTGCCCATCAGCATCGACCCCCGTCAGGTGGCCACGGACGGCGGCGGGTGGGGCTACGACCCCGCCAGGGACGAGGTGGTCGGGGGGCTGACGGCCGCGGGCGACTCCTACACCCTCACGGTGCACGAGCGGGACCTCGACCCCGCCACCCTCCGGGGGGCACCGGCGGCCGACCTCGACGAGGTCTACACCCAGGTGCCCGACACCGCGCACGCGGGCGACGTCGAGGCGGCCGCGCGCGAGGCCGTGGGCGACGCCGACACCGCCTACGACCAGGCCGTCGCCCTCCAGCGCTGGCTGCGCGACCCCACCCGCTTCACGTACTCGACGACCATCCCCCGCGGCGGCACGGGAGACCCGGTCTGGGACTTCCTGCAGCACCGCACGGGCTACTGCATCCAGTTCGCGACGACCATGGTGGTCATGGCGCGGTCGCTCGGCATCCCCGCGCGCCTCGCGGTCGGGTACCTGCCCGGCGACCGCACCGGCGAGACCGCCTGGCAGATCACGGGGCAGGACTCGCACGCCTGGCCGGAGATCTACTTCCCCGGCAGCGGCTGGGTGCGCTTCGAGCCCACGCCCGCCCAGCAGACGGGGAGCCCGCCCGCCTACACGATGCCGCGCGTGCAGGGCGACCCGGCCGCGGCGCCCACGGCCAACGACCTCCGCGAGCGGCAGCCCACGGCGGGAAGCACCTCGACCGACGACGAGGCGACGCCGTCGGCCTCGTCCGCCGCCGCGGTCACGCCCGTCGTCGACACCGGCCTCCCCGGCTGGGTGTGGATCACCGCGGGCAGCCTCGTCGTCGTCCTGGTGGGCGGCCTGGTGCTGCTGCTCGCCCGACGGCGCCGTGCGTCGCAGGAGCTCGACCCCGAGCTCGCCTGGCAGCAGGTGCTCGCGGCCCTCGCCGCCGAGGGCGTCCGGCTACCGCCGGCCACCACGCTCCGCCGCGCGCCGGACGTCATCGCGACGGCCGTGACCGCCCGGACCGGCCGCGAGCTCGCCCCAGCGGTGCGCGAGGACCTCGCCGCGCTCGCAGGGGCGGCCGAGGCCAGCAGGTACGCGCGGGAGCCCGTCGCGCCCGAGCCCGACGAGCTCGAACGGCTCACGACGGCGGTCGCCTCCGGGCTCGGTGAGACCCTGTCGACACGGTGAGCCCGGCGACGGTCGCGGGTCCGCCAGGACGAGCCCGCCCGCCCCGGGGGTGATGGACCACCAGCGCGGTGCGTCTTTGGACGCGCGTGCCGACGACCGACGAGCCCGCCCTGTCCTCGGGACAGGGCGGGCTCGTGGTGCCTGCGGTGAAGCGGTGCGTGCGACGAGGCGCCGCAGTGGGTCGCTGCTCGGCGGTTCAACGACCCTGGCGGTTCAACGGCCCTGGTCGCGTCGCCGCTCCCAGCGCTCCTCGAGACGGGCGAGGAAGCCCTCCTTCTTCGCCGCGGGCGCCGCCTGCGGGGCGGTGCGGCCCGGACGCGCGCGGTCCGGGTTGGTCGCCGGGTCGACGGTGCCGTCCGGCCGGACCACACCCGTGGGCCCCGACCGGCGCGGGGCCGCGAACGCGTAGGCGACGCCGGCGAACATCAGGACGAAGCCGACGACACCGACCCAGGCCTGCGACGTGGCAGCACCGACCACGAGCAGCAGCAAGCCCGCGACGACTCCGACGCCGGCCAGGACATAACGCAGGGGCGACCGGCGGCGCGCCTGCTGCAGGGTGTTGGCCAGACGGGGATCGTCGCTGCTCAGCGCGCGCTCCATCTGCTCCAGCACTCGCTGCTCGTACTCGGACAGTGGCATCGAGTCCCCCCGGGGATCGAGGTGGAACGGTAACGCCTTCAGGATATGCCCGCGCCGCCCGGCACGGTAGTCGACGAGGGTGAACCTCGGCGGCGACCCGACGCCGCACCCAGGCTGATCGCCGATCGGCCGAACCGCTCACGCACCGCGTCCAGCGCGAGCTCGGCCTCACGGCGGGCCTCCTGACGCGGATCCACGGCCTCGTCGAGGGTCACCTGCTCGGCGAGACCGGACCTGACCTGCAGGTTCTCGCCGCGGACGCCGACCAGCCGCACGGGCAGACCGCGCAGGTCCGCCGCACCCAGCAGCTCGCGTGCGACGAGGAAGATCGCGCGCGCCACGTCGGTCGGGCCGTCGAGCGTGCGGGACCGGGTCAGGGTCCGGAAGTCGGAGGTACGGACCTTGATCGACACCGTGCGCGCGACCACGCCCTGGTGCCGCAGCCGGGCCGCGACCCGGTCCGCGAGCTCGAGGACGCGCTGCTCCACCGCGCCCAGGTCCCACAGGTCGCGCTCGAACGTGGTCTCGGCCCCGACGCTGCGCTCCTCGTGACCCGGGACGACCGGCCTCGGGTCGCGCCCCCACGCGAGGTCGTGCAGGTGCGCCCCGGAGACCGACCCGACCGCCGCCTGCAGCGTCGGCACGTCAGTGTCCGCGAGCTGGGCCACGGTCGTGATGCCCCAGCGCGCCAGGGCGGCCTCCGTCTTTTCACCCACCCCCCAGAGCGCGCCCACCGGCAGCGTGCGCAGGAAGGGCACCGTCGCGTCCGCCGGCACGAGCATCATCCCGTCCGGCTTCGCGTGGGTGGACGCCAGCTTGGCCACGAACTTGTTGCGCGCGATCCCGACGGAGCACGTGATCCCGTGCTCGGCACGGACCTGCTCGCGCAGCCTCGCCCCGATCACCGTCGGGGCGCCGAGCCGACGACGGGCCCCGCTCACGTCGAGAAAGGCCTCGTCGACCGAGATCCGTTCCACCAGCGGCGTGATCGTGGCGAGGATCGCCATGACCGACTCGGACACCTCGTGGTACAGCGTGTGGTCGGGCGGCACCACGACGGCCTGCGGGCACAGCCGCAGACCGGCGGCCATCGACATCGCGGACCGCACGCCGAAGGCCCGGGCCTCGTAGGTCGCCGCGAGCACGACACCCCGCTCCCGGCCCCCCACGATCACGGGACGTCCTCTCAGCTCGGGGCGGCGAGCGAGCTCGCAGGACGCGAAGAACGCGTCCATGTCGACGTGCAGCACGGAGGTGCCCGACTCGTCGGCGCCCCAGTCCCGGAACGCCTCCGCAGACCGCGGACCGCGGCTCACGAGGCCGCCGGAGCGACGGCGAGCGGACGCGCGAACCCGGCGCGCGGGTCGACCAGGAGGCCGACCTCGTCCCGGAAGTCCTCCGCGCACGCCACGAGCTCGGCCGCCCGGCGGGCGTCGACGTCAGGCTCGAGCCCCGCCTCGACCGCCGCCCGGACCCGGGCACCAGAGGCGAAGTACCCGGACCATGCGGCGAGGTCGGGCTCCACGAGCGCCAGCATGTCCCAGACCGAGCGCGCCCGGCTCCGGACCGACGGGCGTCCGCGCAACGCGACGACGGCGGCCGCCGCGCGCAGCGCAGCCAGGTGGGCGTGGACGAAGCGCTCGGCGGGGTCCGTCGCCGTCGCGGCCGCCGCGAGCTCCGCGTCGGAGCGATCGAGGAGCCGGGTCACCTCGGGGCTCGGGGGCAGCACCGCGCCCCCACCGACATGACCTGCTCGGCCGGCATGGCCCCGACCGCTCGTCGGACCGGCAGATCTCGTGCGAGCCGACATCCTGCACCTCCCGTGCTCCGCGGTTCCCCGCGCCCGTCCAGTGTCGAACACCTGTTCGAACCTGTCAACCGTCGGACTCCCAGTCCGCCCCGCCCCTCGGAGCGGCGAGACTGGTCGCATGTCCCGCTCCTCCCGAGGCGGATCGCGCCCCGAGCGCCGGTCCGGTCGACGCCACCCAGCATCCCCCGACACACCGACACTCCCCGACGAGGAGGTGCCGATCGACACGGGCACGGCGCGCGTCGAGCGCGACCCGGACCACCCCGACCGCGTGACGCTGCACGTCAACGGCGTGCCGAGCTCCGCCCTCGACCTCGACGACCCCGGCTTCCTCGCTTTCGAGTACATGCAGCAGATGGCCGCCGTGCTGGCGGGGATGCCCGACGGCCCGCTGCGGGTGCTGCACCTCGGGGCGGCCGGGTGCGCCCTCGCGCGGCACGTCGAGCACGAACGACCGGACTCGCGCCAGCTGGGCGTCGACGTCGACGCCCGCCTCCTCGAGCTCGTGCGGTCGTGGTTCGCGCTGCCGCGCTCGCCCCGACTCCGGCTGCGGGCCGACGACGCCGGCCACGCCCTCGCGTCCCTGGCGCCGGGCTCGTTCGACGTCGTCGTGCGCGACGTCTTCGCGGGCGACCGCACGCCCGACCACCTGGCCGACGACGCGTTCGCCGCGGCCGCGCACCGCGTGCTGCGGCCCGGCGGCGTCCTGCTGGCGAACTGCGCGGACCGCCCCCCGCTGTCCCTCGCGCGCCGGGAGACGGCGACGCTCGCCGAGGCGTTCGGGCCCGACGCGGCGGCCGACGGCCGGCTCGGGGTCGTCGCGGAGCACGCCGTCCTCAAGGGGCGCCGGTACGGCAACGTGGTGCTCGTCGCGGTCAGGGCCGTACCCGACGACGCCCGCGACGGGTCCGGCGAAGACGCCGCCGACGAGGTCGACCTGCACGACGCCGGCCTCGCGCGCCGGCTGCGCAGCCTGCCCGTCCCGGCGCGGCTCCTCGTCGGGGGCGAGCTCCGGAAGTTCACCGGGGCCTGACCCGGCGCTGGCGAGCGGCGGGCCGAGGGACGGACTCCCCGGTCACGACGACGGCCGCGCCCCGGGGACGCGGCCGTCGTCAGGCGTGCCGGGTGCTCAGAGCGGCACGACCTGCTCCGCCTGCGGGCCCTTGGGGCCCTGGGTGATCTCGAACTCGACCCGCTGGGCCTCGTCGAGGGTGCGGTACCCCTGCGACTGGATCGCGGAGTAGTGCACGAAGACGTCGGCCCCGCCGTCGTCCTGCGCGATGAAGCCGTAGCCCTTCTCCGAGTTGAACCACTTCACAGAACCTTGCGCCATGCTGATCCTTCGACCTTCCGTCACAACGGGCACGAGCGGGCCGGGCGGCCACCCGTCGTTGCAGGCCGCACCGCCGGTTCGTGCGAAGGAGCGCCTCTGCAACGCGGTCAGTGTGGCACGGACCACACCGACGTGCCACGGATATGCCGCGGAAGCCGCGCATCGGCCATTCAGGGCGGGGCCTGCGCGATGCGTCAGTCGTCGTCCTGCCGGGCCAGGAAGCGCTCGAACTCCGCGCCGAGCTCGTCGGCCGTGGGCAGGGGGGCCTGCTCGGCCAGGAGGCTCGGCCGCCCCACCGACCTCGTGAACGCGTCGTACTGCTCCTCGAGCGCCTTGACGACGGCCTTTACCTCGCCCGACTCCCCCACCTGCTTCTCGACCTCGATGGTCGCGTCCGCCGCGGCCTCCGCGAGCCGGCCCGTCGCCAGGTCCAGGCCCGTGGCGCGCTCCACGTGCCGCAGCGCGACGACCGCCGCCGGCGCGTAGCGCGACTGGGCGAGGTAGTGCGGCACGTGCACGGTGAAGCCGATCGCGTCGTGCCCGGCCTCGCCGAGCCGGTACTCCAGCAGAGCCGCGAGCGAGCCGGGCACCCGCACGGTGCCGAAGAACGACGTGTAGTCCTCCACCAGGCCGGGACGCGTGCCGTGCGCCGTCAGCGACAGCGGCCGGGTGTGCGGCACGCCCATCGGGATGCCGTGGAAGCCGACCGTCAGGGAGACCTCGAAGCGCTCCACGAGGCCCTTCACGGCCGCGACGACCCGCTCCCACTGCAGGTCCGGCTCCGAGCCGTGCAGCAGCAGGAAGCCGGTGCCCTCGCGGTCCGCGACGTGGTCGATCGCGAGGTAGGGCTCGTCGTACGCGGACCACCGGTCGGCGTCGAACGTCATCCCGACCCGCTTCGAGCGGTAGTCGAGGAGCTGGTCGACGTCGAAGGTCACCAGGCGCGTGGTCGTCAGCTCCTCGGTGACGTGCTCCACGGCGATCTCGCCCGCGGAGCCGGCGTCGACGAACCCGTCGAGCGCGTGCAGCAGCACGGGCCCGGTGCCGACCGACGGCGCGTCGGGCCCGTGGTGGGGCAGGACGCTCTCGACGGCGGCCTCGTCGACCTCGTAGATGCTCTGCGGGTCCAGCAAGGGGTTCCTCCTCGGTTCTCCGGCTCGCGCCGACGGGCTCGCGCCCGCACGAGTGTCAACCGCGCCCCGCCCCGGATCCTTCCCGGCCCGTGGGCCGCCGCTCCACGGCCCGCTCAGCGGTGGGGCAGCCGCACCACCGTGACGAAGAAGTCGTCGATCTGGCGGACCACCTGGATGAACCGGTCGAAGTCCACGGGCTTTGTCACGTAGGCGTTCGCGTGCAGCGAGTAGGACCGAAGCACGTCCTCCTCCGCCTCGGAGGTCGTGAGCACGACCACGGGGATGTGCTTGAGCCGCTCGTCCGCCTTGACCGCCGCGAGCACCTCGCGGCCGTCCATGCGGGGCAGGTTGAGGTCCAGCAGGATGAGGTCCGGCGTCGGCGCCTGGGCGTGCTCGCCCTCCTTGCGCAGGAACGCCATCGCGCTCACGCCGTCCGCCACGACGGACAACCGGTTGGCGACCTTGTGCTCCTCGAACGCCTCGCGGGTCATGAGCACGTCGCCCGGGTCGTCCTCGACGAGAAGGACCTCGATACCCGTCTGCTGGTCCGTCATGCCCGCTCCCTCGTCGTCGAACGCCCGGTCGGGGCGCGCCCCTGCCGTACCTTCTGCAGCATCGTCGCAGGTCAGCGACGTCTGCCGAGCCTAACCGACGATGACGTCGGTCGCCTCGTCACGGTCCGGGAGGGTCCACCGCACCGACGTCCCGCCGCCGGGGGCCGGCTCCAGCCAGACCCGCCCGCCGTGGTGCTCGACCACCCGCTTGACCAGCGCGAGCCCGATGCCGGTGCCCGAGTAGACGTCCTTGGGGTGCAGCCGCTGGAAGATGACGAAGACGCGCTCGGCGTACTGCGGGTCGATGCCGATGCCGTTGTCGGTGCAGGACAGCTCCCAGCCGGGCTCCGGCCCCTCGACCCGCCGCGCCGACACGTGCACGCGCGGCGGACGGCCAGGGTCCCGGAACTTCACGGCGTTCCCCACGACGTTCGCCAGCAGCATCGTCAGCAGCGCCTTCTCCCCCCGGACGACGGGCAGCGGGTCGTGCGTGACCTCCGCGCCCGCCTCGACGATCCGGCGCTCCTGGTCGTGCCGCACCTGCTCGAGCGCCCGCTCGAGGTCGACGTCCTCGGGCTCGCTGCCGGAGCGCCCCACGCGCGAGAAGCTCAGGAGGTCCTGGATGAGCCGCTGCATGCGGCGCGCGCCGTCGACGGCGAAGGCGATGTACTGGTCCGCCCGCTCGTCCAGCTGCTCGCCGTACCGCTTCTGGAGCAGCTGGGTGAAGCTCGCCACCTTGCGCAGCGGCTCCTGCAGGTCGTGCGAGGCCACGTAGGCGAACTGCTCGAGGTCGCGGTTCGAGCGCTCCAGCTCCTGGTTGGAGCGGGCCAGCTCGCGCGCCTGCTCGGCGAGCTGGGCGTGCGCGCGCTCCGTCTCGCCGTGCGACGCGCGCACCTCGGCCACCTGCTGCACCAGCTCGCGGCGCATGTGCTCGACGTCGGCCGCGAGCGCCGCGACCTCGCCGGTGCCCTCGACCCGGATCTCGTGCTCGTGCTCCCCCGTGCTGGCGGCCCGCACCGAGTCCGCGAGCCGAGCCAGGGGCCGCGTCACGCCCCGCTGCAGCGCGCGCCACATGAACAGGCCCATGACCACCACGAGCAGGACGAGCACGATCACCACGACGAGCAGGGTGAGGTTCCACGCGTGGGCCGCGTCCATCGCCTCGTCGCCGGCGCCCACCCGCAGCAGCACCAGCGAGCGCTGGATCGCGACGAGCGCGACGGCGAGCGCGAGCAGCAGCACCGCGCCGACGATGAGCAGCAGCCGCAGGACGACGTCGTGCAGCGGGCGCTCGCGCCTCACGGGCGCGCCCACTCGGCCGAGTCCGCGAGGGTCGAGGACCGCTCCCCCAGGTAGGGCGTGTCGTGCCCGGTCCACCCGACGACGAGCAGCGCCGCGTCGTCGGTGAGCGGGCCGCCGTGCAGCGCGCGCACGCGTCGCAGCACGCGCTCGACCACGCCGACGATGCCCTGCCGCTCGAGGTCGTCTCGCACCAGCTCGTGCAGCCCGGACTGCCCGAGGCGCGGCACCCGGCGCCGCAACGGACCCACGCGCGTGGGTCGCTCGCCGTGCAGCGCGACGAGCCCGAGCGCGTCCTTGCCCAGGCCGTCCAGCACCGGCTCCGCCGCCGCGTCGGGGACGCCGCCGTGCCGCACCTCCGCCTCCACGAGCCCGTCGGTGTAGAGCATGAGCGCGAAAGGGCCGTCGAGCGCGATCCGCCGCGGTTCCCACCCGCCGTCGACGGGGACGCCGAGCGCCCGCCCCCGACCGGTGGGCGGCAGCAGCTCGCAGCGCAGGTCCCCGACCGGCCCCGTGATGAGCAGCGGCGGCAGGTAGCCCGCCAGGTAGAGGTCGATCCCGGAACGGTCGGGGGCGACGACCACCTGACAGAGGGTCACGAAGACCTCCGGCCGTGCCCGCTCGGTGAGCAGCACGCGCTCCAGGTGCTCGAGGATGCGCTCGGGCGGCGTGCCGGTGAGGACGAGGGTGCGCCAGGCGGTGCGCAGGGTCGCCCCGAGCGCCGCCTCGTCGGGGCCGTGGCCGGCGACGTCGCCCACGACGGACAGCACGGACCCGTCCGGCCGCTCCACGGTGTCGAAGAAGTCGCCGCCGAGCAGGCCGCCGCCGCCCGGCAGGTAGCCGACCATCACCGAGACGCGCTCGTCGCCGACCAGGGGCTTCGGCAGCAGGGCCCGCTCGAGCCGCGCGGTCTCCTCGGCCCGCACCGCGCTGCGGTAGAGCGCACGCTGCTGTGCCGCGGACCGGCGCCGCTGGAGCGCGTAGCGCAGCGACCTGCCGAGGAGCCCCGAGTCCGTCTCGCCCTTGACGAGGTAGTCGTCGGCCCCCGCGGCCACCGCCTGCAACCCCTGGTCGCCGCCGGTCAGGCCCGTGAGCACCACGAGGGCGGGCACGTCGTGGACGCGCTCGGCGACCTCGCGCAGCCGCGACACCGCCGTCAGCCCGACGGCGTCCGGCAGCCCGAGGTCGAGCAGGACGCAGTCGACCCCCGGTGCGCCGCCGGGCCGGGAGAGGGCGTCCACGGCCTCCGCCACGGACCGGGCGCGCCGCAGCACGACCGTGACCTCGGCGTCCTCGAGCAGCTCGGTGACGAGCAGCGCGTCCCCGTCGTCGTCCTCCACCAGGAGGACAGTGGCGGCCGCGTCCTCGGCGGGTCCGTCGGACCCGGATCGCAGGACGTCGCCGCTGCTCATGGGCCTGATCCTAGCCCCGGCCCTCCGCTCCGGGCAGGTGTCCGGGGCCCGGCGCGTCGCCGCCCGGCGCCGGACGGTGCCCGCGGGCGGCCCCGGCATCTGCAATGATGGTCCGCCGCCGGGGCCGCACCGTCGTCAGAGCGCGGCCCGAAGGACGCTGGGGAGGATGCGTGGCAGGCAGGCAGGACGAGCTGGCACGCGAGCAGGAGGTCGTCGACGGCCTCTACGCCCGACTGGACGAGCTGCGACGCGCGACGCGCGACCGGCTCGCGGAGGTCCGGCGCTCGGGGCCGTCGGGGTCGCCGCAGAACCGGAGCGAGCGGGACGCCTTCGCCACCCTCTACGAGGACCGCGTGGCCCAGCTCGACGCCGTCGAGGACCGGCTCGCGTTCGGTCGCCTCGACCTCGACGACGGCGACACCAGGTACGTGGGACGCCTGGGTCTCGCGGACGCCGAGCACCGGTCGCTGCTCACGGACTGGCGGGCGCCGGCCGCGACGCCGTTCTACCGGGCGACCGCCCTCCACCCCGCCGGGGTCCGCCGTCGCCGGCACCTCGTGACGACCGGACGCGCGGTCACCGGGCTCGAGGACGAGGTGCTCGACCTCGACGCCCTGGCGGACGGCGCCGAGGGCGGCGACGGCTCCCTCGCCGCGTCGACCCTCTCCGGCGAGGGCGCCCTCCTCGCCTCGCTGGCCGCGCGCCGCACGGGTCGGATGACCGACATCGTCGCGACGATCCAGTCCGAGCAGGACCGCATCATCCGTGCCGAGCTCGCCGGCGCGCTCGTCGTGCAGGGCGGCCCCGGCACGGGCAAGACCGCCGTCGCCCTGCACCGCGCCGCGTACCTCCTGTACGCGCACCGTCGCGTGCTCGAGCGCAGCGGCGTCCTCCTCGTGGGCCCGAGCCGCGCCTTCCTCCGGTACATCGACCAGGTGCTGCCCTCGCTCGGCGAGACCGGCGTCGTCGCGACCACCGTGGGCGAGCTGCTGCCCGGCGTCCGGGCCGACCTGGCCGACACCCCCGCCGCCACCGAGATCAAGGGGCGTCTGGTGTGGCGCGACGTCGTGCGCCGCGCCGTGCGCGCCCGCGAGCGCGTCCCGGAGCGCGACGTCCGCTTCCGGCTCGAGGGGTACGACCTCGTCGTGCGCCGCCGCGACGTGCGCGACGCGATCGGCCGCGCGCGCCGCACGCACAAACCGCACAACGAGGCCCGCGCCGCCTTCGTGCGCGACATGCTCGCGCGCCTCGTGGACCAGTACCGCGCCGCGGCCGACACCGAGCTCGCCCCCGAGGACGTCGCGATGGTCACCGAGGACCTGCGCTCCCACCGGGACGTGCGGGTCGCCCTCAACCTCGCCTGGTTCCCGATCAGCCCCGAGAAGCTCGTCGCCGACCTCTTCGCCAAGCCGCACCGGCTGGCGGAGGCCGCGCCCGAGCTGTCCGCGAGCGAGCGAGCGGCCCTCCGGCGCGACCCGGACGCACCGTGGACCGAGGCCGACGTCCCCCTGCTCGACGAGGCCGCCGAGCTGCTCGGCGAGGACGACTCGATCGCCAGGGCCGAGGCCCGGGCGCGCGCCGCCGAGCGCGCCGCGGAGCTGGAGTACGCCCGGTCCGTGCTCGAGTCCACCGGCGCGGGCGGCGGCCTGGTGGACGCCGAGACGCTGGCCTCCCGGTTCGAGTCCACCGGGCCGCGGCTGACGACCGCGGAGCGCGCCGCGGAGGACCGGACCTGGACGTACGGCCACGTGGTCGTCGACGAGGCGCAGGAGCTCTCCCCCATGGCGTGGCGGATGCTGGTGCGCCGCGTGCCCACGCGCTCGATGACGATCGTCGGGGACGTCGCGCAGACGTCGTCGCCCGCGGGCGCCCGGTCGTGGGCCCGTGCGCTGGACCCGGTGCTCGGCGACTCCTGGCGCCTGGAGGAGCTGACGGTCTCCTACCGCACCCCGGCCGCGGTCGCGGACGCCGCGCAGCGGATGGCCGCGGAGGCCGCGCTCCCCGTCTCGCCGCTCACCGCCGCCCGGCAGGTCGACGGCGCGCTGGAGCTCACGCGGGTCACGCCGTCGGGTCCCGCGCGTCCGGTTCTGGTCCAGGAGGTCGTGGACCACGCCGTCTCCCTCGCGGGCGAGTTCGTCGGCTCCGACGGCGCCGGACGGGTGGCGGTGGTGGCCGCGGCCGACCAGGTCGAGGCGATCCGGGTCGCCGTCGAGTCCGCCCTGCCCGACGCCCTCGGGCCGGACGAGGGCGCGCGCCTGCTCGCCCAGCGCCCGGAGGACGCCCAGGTGAGCGTGCTCGACCCGCGCGCGGCCAAGGGGCTGGAGTTCGACGCCGTCGTGCTGGTCGAGCCGGCGGCCGTCGCGGAGGGTCCGGGCGGGGCGTCGGACCTGTACGTCGCGATGACGCGCCCCACCCAGCGCCTCGTCGTCGTGCACGAGCGTGCCCTCCCCGCCGGCATCGTGGAGCTCGTCGCGGCGTGACGCAGGAGGTGGCACCGGACATCGCCACCGGACATGGCACCGCAACGGTGAGACGCGTTTGTCGGCGCGGGCCCGCACGGCGCACCATGGCCTCGTGCTGCGAGCCCTCCTTCTCGAGAACGTCCACCCCGTCGCTGCCCAGAATCTTCGTGATGCGGGCATCGAGGTCGTCACGCGCCCCGGCGCGCTCGACGAGTCCGAGCTGATCGAGTCCCTCGCGGACTTCCAGATCCTCGGCATCCGGTCCAAGACCACCGTCACCCGCAAGGTCCTGGAGAGCGTCCCCGGCCTGCAGGCCGTCGGCACCTTCTCCATCGGCACCAACCAGATCGACCTCGAGGCCGCCGCGGCCCACGGCGTGGCCGTGTTCAACGCGCCCTACTCGAACACGCGCTCCGTCGTCGAGCTCGCGATCTCGGAGATCATCGCCCTGACGCGTCGCCTCACGGTGCGCGACAAGGCGCTGCACGACGGTGTCTGGGACAAGACGGCGGAGGGCTCGCACGAGGTGCGGGGCCGCACGCTGGGCATCATCGGCTACGGCAACATCGGCTCCCAGCTGTCGGTGCTCGCCGAGAACCTCGGCATGCGGGTGGTCTTCTACGACACCGCCGAGAAGCTCGCCCTCGGCAACGCGCACCGCGTCGAGACCATCGAGGAGCTGCTCGCCGCGGCCGACGCCGTGACGATCCACGTGGACGGGCGGGCGGGCAACGCCGGCCTCTTCGGGGCGGACCTGTTCGCCGGCATGAAGCCCGGCGCGATCTTCCTCAACCTGTCGCGCGGCTTCGTCGTGGACGTCGAGGCGCTGCGGGAGCACATCCGCTCCGGGCACCTCGGCGGCGCGGCCGTCGACGTCTTCCCGACCGAGCCGAAGAAGCGCGGCGACGGCTTCACGTCGCCCCTGCGCGGCCTGCCGAACGTCATCCTCACCCCGCACGTCGGCGGCTCGACGGAGGAGGCCCAGGAGGCGATCGGCGAGTTCGTCTCCAAGAAGCTGCGCGACTTCGTGGCGACCGGGTCCACGACGCTGTCCGTGAACCTCCCGAACCTCCAGCTCGCGCACACGGGCGTCGGCCGCATCATGCTGCTGCACCGCAACGTGCCCGGCGTCCTCGCCCGCGTGAACCAGGTCTTCGCCGACCACGGCGCCAACATCGAGGCGCAGATGCTCGCGACGCGCGGCGAGATCGGCTATGTGGTGACCGACATCTCGGACGTCACCCAGCGCGGCGCGTCGGCCAAGCTGCAGGCCATGGACTCGACGATCCGCCTCCGCATCCGCGACGCGTTCGAGCGGCCCGAGTTCCCGCCGGGGCCCGCCGCCGGCTGACACCCACCCGGCACCGCACGGCGCACGCGCCGCACGCGCGAAGGGCGGCCCCGGTTCCCCGGGGCCGCCCTTCGCGCGTCGGTCGGTGCTCAGCCCGACTTGCGGCGGAACATCTTCTGCACGGGCCCGGTCGTCTCCGAGCCGTGCACCTGGCCGGTGTTGCCGTCCTTGCCGGCGGTCGGGTGGCTGGCGGCGTTCTTCTTCTCCAGCGCCTCCCGGAAGCGCGCCTTCGTGTCCTCGGAGGGCTTCGCCCTGGAGTCGTCCGTCATCGCGGTCACCTCGTCGTCCGTCGGGGTGGGTGTGCTCGCGCGGCGGGGCCACGCAGCACCTGGTGCCGTCCAGCATGCCCCGGGCCGTCACCCGGCGCCAGGGCATTTCGCCCGGACCGGGCGACCCGGGCGTCAGGCGGTCGTGCCGCCGCTCCCGGCGGTGGCGCGCTCGTCCCGCTCCGCCCGCAGCGAGCTGATCGCCGACTCGAAGTCCTCGAGGGACTCGAACGACTGGTAGACGCTGGCGAAGCGCAGATAGGCGACCTCGTCCAGCTCGCGCAGCGGCCCGAGGATCGCCAGGCCGACCTCGTTCGCCTCGATCTCCGGCCGGCCGGAGGCGCGCAGGGTCTCCTCGACCTTTTGCGCGAGGACGGCGAGGTCGTCGGCGCTCACCGGCCGGCCCTGGCAGGCCTTGCGCACGCCCGCCACCACCTTGTCCCGGCTGAACGGCTCGGTCACCCCGGAGCGCTTGGCCACCGACAGGCTGGCCGTCTCGATCGTGGTGAACCGGCGCTGGCACGCGGGGCACTGACGCCGGCGACGGATGGACGAGCCGTCGTCGGAGGTGCGCGAGTCGACGACTCGCGAGTCCGCGTGGCGGCAGAACGGGCAGTGCATCGCTGGTCTCCTGCGCTCGGCTCCGGACCGGCGCCCGGCTGCCCGACAAGGTAAGCGGCGGGCGACCGTCCGCGCAAGCAGGATCCCCCGCGGCGGGGCCGATCCTCGCCGTCAGTCCAGCGGGAGCACCACGACCTGCCCGGTCTGGAGCTCCGCCGACGTCAGCCCGTTGAGGTCGCGGAGCTCGGCGACCACGTCACGCAGATCCTCGCCCGTGTCACGCACCTGCTGCGCGTACTGCCAGAGGGTGTCGCCGGGCGCCACCGTCTGGAGCCGGACCTCGACGCCCGTGCCCGGCGACTCGGCGACGGCGCGCTGGCCGAACAAGCCCGCTCCCACGAGCACGAGGAGCACGAGGGCCGCGACCACCACCCGGCCCCTGCGGGTGAGTCGGAGCCCTCCGAGCCCGAGGAAACCGTGCGCGTCGCTGGTGCTGCGTGCGTTCTGCATCGTCCTGCCTCCGGTCCACGCGGTGCCGCCCGGGGCGGCCGCTCCGTCGAACGTCTGTTCGTCGAACACCTGTACGTCGAACTGCTGTACTAGGTGTACCACGTCCCGGCGACACGGTCGAGGCCCGATCGAACAGATGTTTGATGTCGGGCCGGAACTGGCTTAGAGTGGCCGACAGCGCGATGGAAGGTTTGTCGGATTTCATCGGCCCGCCCACGGGCCGCGCCCTGCAGGACGGAGAACGCGATGACCAGCGGACGGGACCAGGCCCCGGCGTCCACGACGACGGCGACGCCATGGGCTGCCCAGGACGAGACCCTCGACGGCGCGGCCACGACGACCGCCGGCGCCTCGACGACCGCGCTGGCGTCGGTGAGCGAGCTCTCGCCGTCGTCCGACCGCCTCACGCCCCGCCAGCGGCGCGTGCTCGAGACCATCCGCAGCTCCGTCGAGGCACGTGGCTACCCGCCGACCATGCGCGAGATCGGCGAGGCCGTGGGCCTGGCGAGCCCGTCCTCGGTCAAGCACCAGCTCACCACGCTCGAGCGCAAGGGCTACCTGCGCCGCGACCCCAACCGGCCGCGCGCGATCGAGGTCGTCGACCCCGAGGCACCCGCCATCGACAGGGCCGCGCCCGAGGCAGACCCCGCCCCGGGGTACGTGGCGGGGTCGCTCGCCGCGTCCGACGCGCAGCCGGCTCAGGCCCCGTCCTACGTCCCGCTGGTCGGCAGGATCGCCGCCGGAGGCCCCATCCTCGCGGAGCAGGTCGTCGAGGACGTCTTCCCGCTCCCCCGGCAGGTCGTCGGCGACGGCGACCTGTTCCTGCTCAAGGTCGCGGGCGACTCGATGGTCGACGCCGCGATCTGCGACGGCGACTGGGTGGTCGTGCGCAGCCAGCCCGTCGCCGAGAACGGCGAGGTCGTCGCCGCGATGATCGACGGCGAGGCCACGGTCAAGACCTTCAAGCAGGCCGACGGGCACACCTGGCTGCTGCCGCAGAACGCCGCCTACTCCCCCATCCCGGGCGACGAGGCGCAGGTGCTCGGCCGGGTCGTGGCGGTGCTCCGCAGCCTCTGAGTACCGCCGGTGCGGCCCCGGGCCGTCAGAACCCGAGGCGCTGCTGCACGGCCCGCATGCTCTCGGCCGACGCGCGCAGCCCGGCGACCTCGTCGTCCGACAGCGGGGTGTCGATCGTCTCTGCCACGCCCCGGCGGCCGACGAGCGACGGTACCGACAGGCAGACGTCGCTGATGCCGTAGAAGTCGTCCAGGCGCGAGGACACGTTCATCACGCGGTGCTCGTCGTTGAGCACCGCCTCGATGATCCGGGTGGCCGCCAGGCCAACCGCGTAGTTGGTGGCCCCCTTGCCGGCGATGACGCGGTAGGCGGACTCCACGACGTCGGTCGCGATGCGCCGCCGGGCAGCCTCGTCCAGGGGCGGGTGCCCCCGGAACGGCCGCCAGTCCAGGAGGGGCACGCCGGCGATCGTCGCGGAGCTCCACAGCACGATCTCCGAGTCGCCGTGCTCGCCCGCGATGTTCGCGTGCACGTTCCCGACCGCCACCCCGCAGTGGCGGGCCAGCGCGTCGCGCAGCCGCGACGAGTCGAGGACGGTCCCGCTGCCGAACACCCGCCCCCGGGGCAGGCCGCTGATCTCCTGCGCGGCGTAGGTGACGACGTCGACCGGGTTGGTGACCATGAGGAACACGGCGTCCGGGGCCACCTCGAGGAGGCCCGGCAGGATGGACCGCGTGAGGCCGACCGTCGCCTCGGCCAGGTCGAGGCGGCTCTGTCCGGGCTTCTGCTTGGCCCCCGCCGTCACCGCGACGATGTCGGCGCCGCGGCAGACCTCCACGTCGTCCGAGCCGTCGATCTCGGCCTGAGGGATGAACATGCCCCCGTGCCGGAGGTCGAGCACCTCGGCCTCGACCTTCGCGCGGTTGACGTCCAGGAGGGCGACGGACCGGGCCGCGCCCCGGGCCAGCGCCGCGTACGCGAGGGTGGAGCCCACCGCGCCCGCTCCGACGATCGCGAGCTTGGTCGTCCTGCGTGTCTCGTCCACGGCCCCACGCTAGGTGTCGAGGCGCCGGAGCGCAGCGCGGACGAGTTCCCCGTCCGTGGTCGGCCAGAAGTCGGGCATGGAGCGGGTGAGGAAGGACCCGTAGCGGGCGGTCGCGAGGCGCGGGTCGAGCACGGCCACGACGCCGCGATCCTCGCCCGTGCGCACGAGCCGGCCGGCGCCCTGCGCGAGGAGCAGCGCGGCGTGCGTGGCTGAGACCTGCATGAACCCGTTGCCGCCCACCTGCTCCACCGACCGGGCCCGCGCCGCCTTCACCGGGTCGTCCGGGCGCGGGAACGGGATCCTGTCCACGAGCACCAGCTGGCAGCTCGGGCCCGGGACGTCGACGCCCTGCCACAGCGAGAGGGTGCCGAAGAGGCAGGTCGCGGGATCGTCGGCGAACGCCTTCACGAGGGTCGGGAGCTGGTCGTCGCCCTGGCACAGCACGGGGACGTCCAGCCGCTCGCGCATCGCCTCCGCGGCGGCCGTCGCCGCCCGGCGGGAGGAGAACAGCCCGAGCGTCCTCCCCCCAGCGGCCTCGATCAGCCCGGCGATCTCGTCGAGCTGGGCATCGGTCGTCGGCTCACGTCCGGGCGCCGGCAGGTGCCGCGCCACGTACAGGATCCCCTGGCGCGGGTAGTCGAACGGGCTGCCGACGTCGAGCCCCGCCCAGTCCGCGGTCTCGTCGGAGCCCCCCGAGCCCGCCAGGCCGAGCGACCGCGCGACCGGGTCGAAGGTGCCGCCGAGGGTGAGCGTCGCCGAGGTGAACACGCCGGTCGCCTCGCCCAGCAGGTGCGTGCGGATCAGCCCCGCCACCGCGAGCGGCGCGGCATGCAGCCGCGTCACGCCGTCGCCCGCCCACGGCGCGTTCTCCGGCGGGCGCGAGCACCACAGCACGTCCGCCGTCGTGTCCTCCGCCGCCATCCTCTCGGCGACCTCGAAGAGCTGCAGGACGGCGGACTGCGCCATCTTCGTGCCGGCGTCCGGCGCCTCCTGCCCCTTCCCCGCGCCCTGGGGCTTGAGCCGGGTGAGAAGCTCGCGCGCCGCGTCGCGCACGGCGCCCACCGCGGCGCGCAGGTCGTCGGGGAGGCCGAGGGGGAACCGCTCCGCGGGCGCCGTGGCGAGCAGGTTGCCCAGGCGCTGCGACGCGGCGTCGAGCGCCTCGGTCTCGGT
Organism: Isoptericola nanjingensis; assembly: GCF_050311635.1. Lineage (NCBI taxonomy): Bacteria > Bacillati > Actinomycetota > Actinomycetes > Micrococcales > Promicromonosporaceae > Isoptericola > Isoptericola nanjingensis. The sequence goes on from NZ_JBNOZL010000001.1 coordinate 95,496, forward strand.
GCCGCCGTGCCGACGCGCGAGGCGTGCGGCGTGCTCCACCACCGTCAGGGAGAGGTCGACGGTGGCTGCCGCCGTCACGCGCTCGGCGAGCTCGTGCGCCTCGTCGACGACGACGGCGTCGTGCTCGGGCAGCACGCCCGGGTTCCCCGAGACGGCGATGCCGAGCATCGCGTGGTTGGTGACGACGACGTCCGCGTCCCGGGCCGCCGCGCGCGCCCGCTCGGGGAAGCACTCCGCCAGGAGCGGGCAACGCTGCCCCAGGCACTCCAGCGCGGTGACGGACACCTGGCGCCAGGCCTTGTCGGGGACCCCGGGCACGAGGTCGTCCCGGTCGCCCGTGTCGGTCTCGTCGGCCCAGGCGTGCAGCCGGCGCACGTGGTCGGCCAGCGTCGCGGTGTCGTCGGCGCGCCCGCCGCGTCCGCGGGGGCCGGGCGGCGCCGGGTGCTGCTCGGCGGCCGCGCCCTCGCCGGGGCCGGGGTCGGCCGGGAGGTCGAAGAGCGTCGCGCCCTCGACCGGGTAGCCCCCGGTCACCTTGTGCTTGCACAGGTAGTTGTGCCAGCCCTTGAGCAGCGCGACCTTGGGAGGGCGGGGCAGCTTCGGCCCCACCGTCTCGGCGACCAGCGGCAGGTCGCGCGTGACCACCTGGCGCTGCAGCGCCAGGGTCGCGGTGGAGACGATGACGCGCCTGCCGTCGACGACCGCGTGCCGCACCGCCGGGACGAGGTACGCGAGCGACTTGCCCGTCCCGGTGCCCGCCTGCACCAGCAGGTGCCGGCCCTCGTCGACGGCCTCGGCCACCGCCTCCGCCATGCGGCGCTGACCCTCCCGCCGTCCGCCGCCGAGGGCCCCCACCGCCAGGTCGAGGAGCTGCGGGGCGTCGGGGGCGTCGGCGGAGGTCACCCGTCGATCCTAGGGCGCCCCGCCGACCGTCCGGGGCGCCGCCCACAGTCGGGTCGCCGACCGGTGGGCGGCGACCACGGCGGGCGGTCAGCCCCCGACGGCGGCGGCCTTGAGCTCGGCCGCGAGAGCCTCGTCCACGCGACCGCGCAGGCGGGTGCCCTCGGCCAGGTGCTCCTCGGCGACCGACCCGCCGGCCTCGTGCACGCGGTGGACCAGGTCGCCGCGGGAGTACGGGACGACCAGGTCGATCTCGACGTGCGGCTGGGGCAGCTCGGCCGCGATGAGCTCCCGCAGCTCGGCCATGCCCTCGCCGGAGTGCGCGGACACGACGACGCTGCGCCGCTCGCGACGCTGCACCCGGCCGACGACGGCCGGGTCGGCGACGTCGGCCTTGTTGAGCACGACGACCTCGGGCACGTCCGCGATCCCGGGGATCTCGGCGAGCACCTCGCGCACCGCGGCGATCTGGCCCTCGGGGTCCGGATGGGAGGCGTCGACCACGTGCAGCAGCAGCGCGGCGTCGCCCACCTCCTCGAGCGTGGACCGGAACGCCTCGACGAGCTGGTGCGGCAGGTGCCGCACGAACCCGACGGTGTCCGTGAAGGTGTACGGGCGGCCGTCCTCCGTGCGGGCCTTGCGGACGGTCGGGTCCAGCGTCGCGAACAGGGCGTTCTCGACGAGGACGCCCGCGTCGGTGAGCGCGTTGAGCAGCGACGACTTCCCGGCGTTGGTGTAGCCGGCGATCGCTACGTTCGGCACGCCGTGCCGCTTGCGGTCCAGACGCTTGGTCTCGCGCCCGGGCGCCATGGCGGCGATCTCGCGGCGCAGCTTGGCCATCCGGTTGCGGATCCGGCGCCGGTCCAGCTCGATCTTCGTCTCGCCGGGGCCGCGGGATCCCATGCCGGCGCCCTGGCCGCCCACCTGGCCACCGGCCTGGCGGGACATCGAGTCGCCCCAACCGCGCAGGCGCGGCAGGAGGTATTCGAGCTGGGCGAGCTCGACCTGGGCCTTGCCCTCCCGCGACTTGGCGTGCTGGGCGAAGATGTCGAGGATCAGCGCGGTGCGGTCGACCACCTTGACCTTGACGATGTCCTCCAGCGCGCGGCGCTGCGACGGGGCCAGCTCGGTGTCGGCCACCACGGTGTCGGCGCCGACGGACGCGACGACGTCGGCGAGCTCGGCCGCCTTGCCGGACCCGAGGTACGTGCCCGGGTCGGGCTTCTGACGACGCTGCAGCAGCCCGTCGAGCACCTGCGAGCCCGCGGTCTCGGCGAGCGCGGCGAGCTCGCGCAGCGAGACCTCCGCCTCGCGGGCCGCGGCCTCGCCGCCGGAGTACAGGCCGACGAGCACCACGCGCTCCAGGCGGAGCTGGCGGTACTCGACCTCGGTGACGTCCTCGAGCTCGGTGGAGAGCCCCGCGACGCGGCGGAGCGAGATGCGCTCCTCGAGGTCGAGCTGGTCGCCGTCGTGGGCGGTGTGCACCGTGGCGCCCTCGGACCGCGCCGTCCCGGCCCGTGCGAGCACCCGGGCGACGACGTCCTGCGCGATCGCCTGGGCGTCGCGCTCGGCCTCGCGGCGCGCGTCCGCCGAGGTCTCGGCGCCGGAGGCCCCGGCGGTCTCGTCGGCCTGCGGGGTGTCGGGGTTGGTCGGGGTGTGGGTCAAGGTGTGCCTCTCGGGTCGGGGTCGGCGGTCCGGCCGCCATAGGGGTACAACAAGGGTCCCACGCGAGACAGTCCCGGTGGAGAGTTTTTCCCGCGCGGGCCCGTCCGGCAGTTCTGCGGGCCGGGCGCCGGAGACGACGCCGGAGGCGACGCCCGGGACCTAGGATCGCGGGGTGAGCGAGCAGCCCGACCACTACTTCACCGCGCAGCCGGCCTCCGCCGCCGAGCGCCGTCGCGCCGTCGTCGAGCTCGCCGGCCGGGAGGTCGAGGTGGACGTCGCCTCCGGCGTCTTCTCCCCCGGCGGCGTCGACAAGGGGACGCGCGTGCTGCTGCGCGAGGTGCCCGCCCCGCCCGCCTCCGGCGACCTGCTCGACCTCGGCTGCGGCTGGGGACCCCTCGCCCTCACGATGGCGCTCGCGTCCCCCGGGGCGACCGTCTGGGCGGTGGACGTCAACGAGCGTGCGCTCGACCTGCTCCGCTCGACCGCGGCGCGCCTCGGGCTGGAGAACGTCCGCGCCGTGCGCGCCGAGGACGTGCCGGACGGCGTGCGGTTCGCCGCGATCTGGTCGAACCCCCCCATCCGCGTCGGCAAGGCCGTGCTGCACGACCTGCTGCGCGCCTGGCTCCCCCGGCTGTCCCCGGACGCCGCGGCGTGGCTCGTGGTGCAGAAGAACCTGGGATCCGACTCGCTGGCGCGCTGGATCGAGGCCGAGCTGGGCCGCGGCGTCGAGCGGGCGTCGTCGTCCAAGGGCTTCCGCGTGCTCCGCGTCGACTGACCCGCGACGCCGCCGTTGCTCAGAGCTCCCCGAGCTCCGTCTCGCCGCTGAACACCAGCTCCGCCGGGCCGGCGAGCTCCACGTGCCCGCCGTCGAGCAGCCGCACCCGGACGAGCCCGCCGGGCACCTCGACCTCCCAGATGTCCGGCACGGGGCCGTCGGCGCCAGCCACGGCCCACGCGCGCACCGCGAGCGCCGCGGCGCACGCCCCCGTGCCGCAGGACTGCGTCTCCCCCACCCCGCGCTCGTGCACGCGCATCCGCACGTGCCCGACCGCCCGCCCGTCGGGGTCCACCGTCTCGGCGAGGGGCACGACGAGCTCCACGTTCGTGCCCTCGGGGGGCAGGGGGTCGACCTCGGGCGCGCGGGTCAGGTCGGCCTCGGCGAGCTCCGACGGCCGCGCGAGGGCGACGACGGTGTGAGGATTGCCCATGTCGACGCTCAGCGCCGGGCGCGGGGCGTCCCAGCCCCGCACGAGGACGGCGGCGTCGGCGCCGCGCGTCGCGGCCTCCTGCCCGCCGGGCAGCGCCCAGGGACCCATGTCCACGGCGTACCAGCCGCCGGGCTCCTTGCGGACCCGGCGCACGCCGGCGCGGGTGCCGAGCGCGAGCTCCTGCCCGTCCTCGAGGTCCGCGAGCCCGAGCTGCTCGGCGAACGCGGTGAAGACGCGCACGCCGTTGCCGCACATCTGGGCGACGGAACCGTCGGCGTTGCGGTAGTCCATGAACCAGATGGCCGCGGGCTCCTCGGCGAGCACACGGTCGGCGACCGCCTCGCCGGCGCGCGCGACGGCCGCGGTCGGCGCGAGCCGGATGACGCCGTCGCCGCCGATCCCGCCGCGTCGGTCGGCCAGGCGCCGCACCTGGTCCGGGGTCAGGTCGAGGTCCCCCCGCGTGTCGGCCAGCAGCACGAAGTCGTTCTGGGTGCCGTGACCCTTGGTGAAGCGCAGCGTCATGAGCCCAGACTACGGCGCACGGGCCCCGTCCCGGGCTCCGGCAGCCGCCCGGCGTCGGCGGCGCGCACCACCGCGAGCGCCTCGTCGAGCAGGTCGGGCGAGCCCGCGTCGAGCCAGCGCACCCGCGGGTCCCGGCCGAACCAGCCCATCTGCTTGCGCGCCAGACGACGGGTGTTCGCGACGATCGCCTCGCGCGCGGCCTCGAGCGTGAGCTCGCCGCGCCAGCACGCGAGCAGCTCCGCGTAGCCGACCGCGCGGGCCGCCGTCGTGCCCAGGCCCGCGCCCGTCCCGCCCTGCTCGGCCGAGGCGAGCGACCGCACCTCCTCGACGAGGCCCTCCGCCCACATCCGCTCGACCCGGCCCGCCACGCGGGCGTCGAGCACCTCGCGGTCGCAGTCGAGCCCGATCTGCACGGCCGGGCGGACGTGCTCCTGGCGGGGCAGGTTGGCGGTGTACGGGCGGCCGGTGAGCTCGATGACCTCGAGCGCACGCACGATCCGGCGCGTGTTGTGCGGGCCGATCGACGCCGCGGCGTCGGGGTCGAGACGGGCGAGCTCGTCGTGCAGGGCGCGGCGCCCCTCGCGCTCGGCGCGGTCCTCGAGCCGGGCCCGGACGGCCGCGTCGGTGCCCGGGAAGTCCATGTGGTCGAGCAGCGCGCGCACGTACAGGCCGGAGCCCCCGACGACGACGACGCGCGCCCCGCGGCCCGCGATCGCGTCCAGGTCGGCGCGCGCCGCGCTCTGGTACCGCGCCACGGACGCGTCCTCGAGCGGGTCCAGGACGTCGAGCTGGTGGTGCACGATCCCGCGCCGATCGCCGACCGGAACCTTCGCCGTCCCGACGTCCATGCCGCGGTAGAGCTGGAACGCGTCCGCGTTGACGATCTCGGCGTCGGCGGTCCCCCGCACGGCGCCCTGCGCGCCGGCTCCGGACGGCGACAGGGCCTGCGCCAGGTCGAGCGCCAGGTCGGACTTCCCCGTCGCCGTCGGGCCGACGACGGCGACGACCACGGCCGCGCCGGACCCGCCCCCGCGCGCGCTCTCGGACGGGCTCGCGGTGGGGTCGGGTGCGCTCACGCCCACGACCCTAGCCCGCCGTCCGAGGGCTGTCGGACCGGCTGGTTAGGGTGTCCTTCGCCACCCACCGAGCCTGGCGCGACGACGTGTGCGCCCCGGCTCCCGCACAGGACGAGGACCCATGGCCTTCTTCACCAAGCCCACCGTCGCGGCGACCGCCGCCCCCGCCCCGCTCACCCGGGACCGGCTCGAGGCGCTGATGACGCGCCGCGAGTGGTACTTCGGCATCGACGACGACGGCGACCTCGGCGGGGTCTGGGACGAGAACACGTTCTACTTCCTGCTCGCGGGCGAGCCGGCCGGGATCCTGCAGATCCGCGGCCGATGGAGCCGCACCCTCCCGGTCTCCGAGCTGGGGACGCTCACCGCGCTCCTCAACGAGTGGAACGTGGGGCGCATCTGGCCCAAGGTCTTCGCGCGCCCGGAGGACGACGGGTCGGCCGTCGTCGTGTACGCCGAGGTGGCCACCGACCTGCGCAGCGGCGCGAACGACGAGCAGCTCGAGCGGATCGTCGACTGCGGTCTCGCCACGGGGCTGTCCTTCTTCGAGATGCTGGACGAGCGCTACCCGGCGGCCGACGGCGCGCAGGGGGCGGATCAGGAGGCCGCACGCCCCGCGGCGGGCGACGCGCGGTGACCAGCGGCATCGACGCCTTCCAGGTCGACCTGCGCGGCCTGGTCGAGCTGCTGAGCCGGCACCTGTACTCGAGCCCCCGCGTCTACCTGCGCGAGCTGCTGCAGAACGGCGTCGACGCGATCACCGCGCGCCGCGCCCTGGACGCCGACGCGCCCTCGCGCGTGCTGCTGCGCCCGCTGGACGACGGCGGTCTCGAGGTGCACGACACGGGCGTCGGCCTCACCGCCGACGAGGCCCGCGACCTGCTGGCCACCATCGGGCGCAGCTCGAAGCGCGACGCCGGGCCCGCCGACCCGGCCGACCCGCTCGCCGGGGCTCTCGGCACGGGGTTCGGGGGCGGGCGCGAGGAGTTCCTCGGCCAGTTCGGGATCGGCCTGCTGTCGGCGTTCATGGTCGCCGACGAGATCGACCTCGTGTCGCGCTCCGCGCGTGACCCGGAGGCGCCGCCGGTCCGCTGGCGCGGCTATGCCGACGGCCGGTACGAGCTCACCGAGCTCGACCCCGAGGACCCCTCGGCTCCCGGCGAGCCCGGGAGCGTCGTCCGGCTGCGCCCGCTGCGCGACGCGGAGCACTGGCTCGAGCCCGACACCGTGGCGGCCCTCGCCGCCGACTTCGGCGGGCTGCTGCCCGTGGACGTGTCGGTCGAGGTGCGCCTGGACGACGGTGGCACGGTCAGGCGCCGCCTCAGCGGCGGCGAGCTGCCCTGGCGCGCGACCCATGCGGACGACGCCGAGCGCGCGCGGGCGCTGGCGGCGTACTGCGAGCGCACCCTCGGCTTCACGCCGCTGGCCCACATCGACCTCGACCTGCCGGTCGCCGGGCTCACCGGGGTCGCGTTCGTGCTCCCCGCCGCCGTGGCCCCCACGACCGCCACGCACCACCGGGTGTCGCTCAAGCGCATGCTGCTCGGCACGGGCGTCGAGAGCCTCCTGCCCGAGTGGGCGTTCTTCGTCCGCTGCGTCGTCGACGCGTCCGCCCTGCGGCCGACGGCGTCGCGCGAGGGGTTGTTCGAGGACGACGTCCTGTTCGCCACCCGCGAGGCGCTCGGCGAGCAGGTCCGCGCCTGGGCCCTCGAGACGCTGGCCGAGCCGTCGCCGCTGGCCCGGTCGTTCCTGTCCACGCACCACCTCGCCGTCCGCGCCCTGGCGGTGCAGGACGACGCCATGCTCGACCTGGCCGCCCGCGTGCTGCCGTTCGAGACGACCGTCGGCACGCGCACCCTCGCGGACCTGGCCGAGCCCGCCGACGGAGGGGCGCCCGCCCGGGTGCTGTGGACCACCAGCGTCGAGGAGTACCGCCGCGTGGCCGCGGTCGCCGCGGCGCAGGGCCTGCCGGTGCTCAACGCGGGGTACGTGTACGACGCCGACCTGCTCGCCCGCGTCGCCCGGCGACGGCCGGGGTGGCGCCTCTCCCCCGTGGCGCCAGGCGACCTCGAGGCCGTGCTGGGCGAGGTGGAGCCGCTGCGCGAGCTCGAGGTGACCGACGCGCTCGCCGCCCTCGGCGACGACCTCGCCGACCAGGACTGCGACGTCCAGCTGCGGGTCTTCTCGCCGTCCGAGGTGCCCGCGATGCTGCTCACCGACCGGGACGGCGAGCACGCCCGCCAGACCCGCGAGGCCGCCGCCCCCGTCGGCGACGCCACGGACGTCTGGGGCTCCGTCCTCGCCGGCCTCGCCGGCCCGGCCCGCGCCCGCCGGCTCGTGCTGAACGACGCCAACCCGACGGTCCGCGCGCTGCTCGCGGCCGACGACGCCCCCGTCCGCGCGGCGGGCGCCCGGTCGCTGTACGTGACCGCCCTGCTCGCGTCCGGCCGGCCGCTGGCCGGCGCCGAGGCGAGCCTGCTCGACCACGCCCTGCGCACGCTGCTCGAGCGTGCCCTGCCCGACGCCCGCACCACCAAGCCCCGCACCACCGAGCCCCGCACCACCGAGCCCCGCACCACCGAGCCCCGCACCACCGAGCCCCGCACCACCGAGCCCCGCACCACCGACACCGAGGACGACGCCCGATGACCCGCACCCTGGACGAGGCGAACCGCGCCGTCTCGACGATCATGAGCATGCCGTACGGCGTCGCGCGCAGCGCTGCCGCGGAGCAGGAGGCCGCACGCATCACCGCGGAGGGCCCGGACGAGGCCCGCGCGTACGCCCTCTTCGCGCTGGTCGACTCCTACACCTCGACGCCCGAGGCCGAGAAGGCGTTCCTGCCGTTCACCCAGCTCCTGCGCTGGTGGGACGCGCACCCGGAGCTGTTCGACGGCAGCGACACCCACTCGCTGTTCTGGTCGTTCAAGTGGATGGTGGGCCTGCTCGCGCGGTTCCCCTCCGTCCCGACCGCACAGCTCGACGCGACGCTCGACGACATGGAGCGCCGCTACGCGCTCGCCGGGAACGGGACCAGCGCGGTGGCCGGCGAGCGGTTCGCCTGGCTGCGCGCCCAGGGCGCCCCCGGCACCGAGGAGGCCTACCGGACCTGGATCACCACGCCCCGCGACTCCTTCTCGGACTGCGCCGCCTGCCTGCCCGCCGGCCAGGCGGAGTACCTCGCCGAGACCGGCCGCGTCCGTGAGGCGGCCGACGTCGTGAGCGCCGCCGTCGCGTCGGGCGCCACCTGCGGCGACGAGCCCGCGGGGATGGAGTCCCTGCTGCAGCTGCTCCTGCTGGACCTGGGCGACGCCGCGGGCGCCGCGGCCGCGCACCGCAGCGCGATGAGCCACCTCGACGCCGCGGTGTCGAAGGAGATCGCCACCTCCCGCCACGTGGAGTTCCTCGCGCGGACCGGGCACCCGGAGCGCGCCCTGCGGCTCCTGCACGCCTCCCCCGAGCACCTCACGGTGTCCGACTCGCCGGGCGAGCGCCTCGCCGTGCTCACCCACGTCGCGGTCGCCACGGGCGTGCTGCGCGAGACGCACGCCGAGACGCCCGTCGAGCTCGCGGGGGTACCGGCGCGCACGGTCGCCGAGCTGGACGCGTGGGCCCGCGGCGAGCTCACGCCGGTCGCCCGCGCCTTCGACGCCCGGCACGGCACCGACCGGCACGCCCGCCTGCTCGACGCCGCGTGGGAGCGGCAGTCGCGCCGGCTCCCCGTCGAGCTCGGGGTGCTCGCCGCCGCCGAGCGCACGGCCGCCGCGACCGGCCCCGTCCCCGGCCCGGCGCCCGACGTGCTGACCGACGGGCTGCCCGTGTCGCTCGCGGGCGCGGACGCGGGCTCCCCCGCCGGCGTCGACCTCGCCGGCGTGACGGACCCGCGCGACGACGCCGACCCGGTCGCCGCCGCTCTCGCGCGGGCCGAGCTCGAGCCCGACCCGGTCGAGGCCTCCGCGGCCTACCTCACCGCCGCCCGCGTGGCCGAGGAGGCCGGGCGGCTCGAGGACGCCGGCTTCGCCCTGGCCGAGGCCGCGCAGGTGGCCGCCGCCCTGGGCGACGACGAGGGCGCGGTGCCCGCGTTCGGGCGGGCAGTCGGCCTGCTCCGGGCCGCGGGGACCGACCCCGCCTACGTCGGCCCCGTGGTCCGGGCCGCCGCCGCGGCCCAGGCTCGCGCCGGCGACGTCGACGCCGCCCTCGCCGCGGTCGAGCGGGTGCTCGGGGGCGTCGTGCGCCCCACGGTCGGCGCGCCCGCGGCGCCGACGCCCGCGCTGTCGGAGGACCTCGCGACCCGCCGCGCCGCGTTCGCCGCCGCCGAGGAGCGGCAGCTGCGCGACGTGCGCGCCCGCCTCCTCGCGACCGCGGGGCAGCACGCCGAGGCGGCGCGCCAGGCGGAGACGGTGGCCGAGGAGTTCGGTCGTGCCGGCCTGCCCTTCGACGCCGCCCACGCGTTCTGGCTGGCGGGCAGCGCGCTCCGGGCCGCGGGCGACGCCACCGCGGCGGTCGACCCGCTGCGGGCCGCGTTGGAGGGTCTCGCGGCGGTGGGCGCACGGGCGGACCTGGCCGCCGTCGCGGACGAGCTCGTCGGGACGCTCCGGGGTCTGGGTCGCGCCGAGGAGGCCGACGCCGTCGCCGCGTCGCTCGTGCCCTGACGCGCGGCGGCCGTCAAGCGACGCCGGTCGCGCCGGGCCGGTGACGCGAGGCGACCCGCCGACCGCCGGACCGGTCGACGGGTCAGCCCGCGCGTCCCTCGGCGACCCCGTAGGACGGCGGCAGGTGCTCGTGGCCGCCGGGGACGGTCGTCACGCACCACAACCACCGGCCCGGCGCCACGGCGGCGTCCAGCAGGGCCGAGACCGCCGGCGCGAGGAGCACCGGGCAGCCGGCTCCCCGGTCGGACGCCGGACCGGGCTCCGGATCGCGCGCAGGGTCCGGCACCGCCGCGGCGCCCGGGGTCCCGGGCGCGGCGCCCCCCGCGACGACGACCGCGGGCGCGCGGTGCAGCGCGGCGACCGCCTCGGCCGGCGCCTCGGCGGCGTCGGACACCTCGAGCACGACGACGTCGGGCGGTCCGTCGTGTCCCGCTCGCCGCAACGAGGCGCGCAGCGCGAGCAGCGCCACCGACGCCGGGACGTGCGCGGGACGGGCCGACGCCGGGCCCGACCGGGCGCACGCGGCGACCTCGGGCACCCAGCGGTCGGCGACGCCCGCCCCCGCGAGGGACGGCCGCCTCCGGCCGAAGCCGCCGCTCGCCCCCCGAGGCGCGGCCGCCAGCACCACGAGAGGTGCGTCACCGTCCCGACGCGTCGTCGCCGGGGTGACGGACGCGGCCACCAGCCGGTCGAGGGCCGCGGCCACCGCGACGCGGACGTCACCGAGGCGGTCGGCGCCGCCGCCGGCACCGGGCACGAGCAGGGACGTTCCTGGGAGGACGACGGCGCGGGCTGGCACGCGCCCAACCTACCCTCGCCCTCTCGCTCGCCCTCTTCACGCCCCCGCCACCGCCCGGCGGGCGGCACGGTCCGCGACCCCGGGCCGTCCGGCCCTCGGCGCTCGCGCCCCGCCGTGGGTCCCGACGTGTAGCGTGGACGGGTGAGGTTCTTCGGTTCACGCCGGGCAAGCAAGATCCGGCCGACCTCCGTCGGCCGGGAGGACGAGCTCGTGGGCGGCCTTCGGGACGACGAGCTCCACGACCGGATCGAGGGTCTGCTCGCCGACCACGTCGGCGCGGACGACGCGCTGGCCCCGTTGTCGCGCGAGCGCGTGACGGACTGGCTGGAACGGTCCGGTTTCTCCTACTTCGTCGACTCCGACGGAGACGTCGGCGGGCTCTGGCACGGCTGGTTGTTCTACTTCCTCGTGCTGGGCGAGCGGTCGGAGGTGCTCCAGGTCCGCGGTCAGTGGCACCGCGACCTCAGCATCGACCGGCTCGGCGACATCCTCGAGCTCTGCAACGAGTGGAACGCCGAACGGATCTGGCCCAAGACGTACGTGCGCGTGCGCGACGACGGCTCCGTCGTGGTCTGCGCGGAGGTCACCGTGGATGTCGGCAGCGCGGTCGGCGAGGCGCAGCTCGACCAGCTGCTGCAGTGCGGCCTCAGCACGGGGTCGATGTTCTTCGAGCACCTCGACACCACGTTCCGCGACCCGCTGCGGGACGCGTCGTGACCGGCGCGGACCGGTCCGGCACCGCCCGCCGGCTGCTCGGCGGCGTCCGGCGAGCGGCGGACGCGGTCGGTCGCGCCGTGCAGGACGCCGGCGCACGCGTCGCCGCCCGCGCGGAGCGTGCACCCGCGGGCCCGCGCGGCACGACACCGCGGCCGTTGTCCCACGTCCGTGTGGCGGACGACCTGACCCGCCGGGGCTACCGGTTCCGCACGGACGACGACGGCGACGTGACCGGGACGTGGGACGGCAACCGGTTCTGGTTCCTCCTGCTCGGCGACCACGACGAGATCCTGCAGGTGCGCGGCCGCTGGGCCGGCACGGTGCCCGAGGGCGCCCGCCTGGCCGTCCTGCAGGCCGTGAACGACTGGAACCGCGAGCGGGTGTGGCCCAAGGTCTACGCCCGGGCGGAGGGCGAACGACTCGCGCTCTACACCGAGGTGTCGGTGGACTTCGAGCACGGCGCGACGGACGAGCAGCTCGCCGCCACCGTGTCGTGCGGCCTCGTCACGTCGTCGCAGTTTTTCAGCACCGTGGGTGCGATGACGCCCGGCGGGCCGGAGATCGACGACCCGTCCTGAGCCGGCCCGGTTCGGGCAACCCGCCCGGTCAGCCTCGCAGCGAGGGCATCCCGAGCACGACCGGGCCCGCGGACGGCGCCGTGCCGTGGGAGTGCTCGTCCTCTCCCCCGCCGAGGCGCGCCGTCTCCCGCTGCGCCCAGGCGTCGCCCGACCGGGTGCGGCGCACGGCGTACGCGCCGCCGTCGAGCACCGCGTCCGCGACGAGGAAGTGCGGCGCCGACCGCGTGACCCCCACGGTCACGACGTCGCCCGGGCGCGGCAGGCGCGCGTCGAGCGTCGCGGCGTCGGCGAGCCGCGGGTCCTCGAGCGAGGTCGGGGCGCCGGCGAGGCCCTCGGCCCCGGCGGCGACGTCGTCGAGCAGGTCGGCGGGGAGCGCGAGGTGCACGAGCCGGTTGTCGGGGGCGCGTCCGGAGAGCCGGTGCGTCGCGCCGTCCTTCTTGCCGGCACCCTCGGAGACGAGGACGTCGATCGTGCGCCCGACCTGGCGGGCGGCCTCCTCGCCGGCGATGCGCTCCTGGAGGGCCAGCAGGCGCTCGAACCGCTCCTGCACGACCTCCTTGGGCAGCTGCTCCTCCATGGTCGCGGCCGGCGTGCCGGGGCGCGGGGAGTACTGGAACATGAACGCCGAGCTGAACCGCGAGGCCTCCACGACGCGCAGCGTCTCGCGGAAGTCCTCCTCCGTCTCCCCCGGGAAGCCCACGATGATGTCGGTCGTGATCGCGGCGTCCGGCATGGCGTCCCGCACGCGGTCGAGGATGCCGAGGAACCTGGCCGACCGGTACGACCGGCGCATGGCGCGCAGCACACGGTCCGAGCCGGACTGCAGCGGCATGTGCAGGCTCGGCATGACGTTCGGCGTCTCGGCCATGGCGGCGATGACGTCGTCGGTGAACGCCGCCGGGTGCGGGGAGGTGAAGCGCACGCGCTCCAGCCCCTCGATCGCGCCGCAGGCGCGCAGCAGCTTCGCGAACGCCCCGCGGTCGCCGAACTCGACGCCGTAGCTGTTGACGTTCTGGCCCAGCAGCGTGACCTCGACGGCGCCGGCGGCCACGAGCGCCTCGACCTCGGCCAGGACCTCCCCCGGCCGGCGGTCGCGCTCCTTGCCGCGCAGGTGCGGCACGATGCAGAACGTGCAGGTGTTGTTGCAGCCGACCGAGATCGACACCCAGCCCGCGTAGACCGACTCGCGGCGCGTGGGCAGCGTGGAGGGGAAGACCTGCAACGACTCCGCGATCTCCACCTGGGCCTCGGCGTTGTGCCGGGCCCGCTCGAGGAGGACCGGGAGCGCGTCCAGGTTGTGCGTGCCGAAGACGACGTCCACCCACGGGGCCTTGGACACGATCTCGCCGCGGTCCTTCTGCGCGAGGCAGCCGCCGACCGCGATCTGCATCCCCGGCCGGTCCGACTTGATCCCGGCGAGCTGCCCGAGGTTCCCGTAGAGCCGGGTCGCGGCGTTCTCGCGCACGGCGCAGGTGTTGATCACGACGACGTCGGCGCGGCTGGCCGCCTCGTCCTCGGCGGTGGCGCGCGCGTAGCCGGCCTGCTCGAGCATGCCGGCCATGTGCTCCGAGTCGTGCACGTTCATCTGGCAGCCCAGGGTGCGCACGAGATAGGTGCGCTGGCCGGACGGCTCGTCCGTGGGACGTGCCGACACGGCGGGGCTCTGCGTGGTACTGGACATCGCATCTAGGGTACGGTGCCCGACGGCCGGGCCCCGACGAGGTGACCCAGACCTCCTGCTCGACGGCGTGGCCGCCGCGGTCAGGGCCCGGAGCGCAGTCATGCTGCGCAAGCACTGTTACTGAACCGTTGCGGAACCGGACAACCCGGTGCTGGTCGCGGAAACACCGAGTGGATAGGTTCGACAGATGGATCACGGCGATGCGACCACGACGACCGACCCCGCCGAGGCGGAGTCCTCCCTCGGTGCCCCGCTCGTCGAGCTGAAGAACGTCAACAAGCACTTCGGCGAGTTGCACGTGCTCCAGGACATCGACCTCACCGTGCGCCGGGGCGAGGTGCTCGTCGTCATCGGCCCGTCCGGCTCCGGGAAGTCCACCCTGTGCCGGGCGATCAACCGCCTCGAGACGATCGACTCCGGCGAGATCCGGATCGACGGCCAGCCGCTGCCCGAGGAGGGCAAGGCCCTGGCCAAGCTGCGGGCCGACGTCGGCATGGTGTTCCAGGCGTTCAACCTCTTCGCGCACAAGACGATCCTGGAGAACGTCACGCTCGGGCCGGTCAAGGTCCGCAAGGAGCGCTCGTCGGCCGCGAAGGAGCGCGCCCTGCAGCTGCTCGACCGGGTCGGCGTGAAGAACCAGGCCCAGAAGATGCCCGCCCAGCTCTCCGGCGGTCAGCAGCAGCGCGTCGCGATCGCCCGCGCGCTGGCGATGAAGCCCAAGGTGATGCTCTTCGACGAGCCCACCTCGGCGCTCGACCCGGAGATGATCAACGAGGTCCTGGACGTCATGGTCGCCCTCGCCAAGGAGGGCATGACGATGATCGTCGTCACCCACGAGATGGGCTTCGCCCGCAAGGCCGCGAACCGGGTCGTCTTCATGGCGGACGGCCAGATCGTCGAGGAGGCCACCCCCGAGGAGTTCTTCACCGCGCCGAAGAGCGACCGCGCCAAGGACTTCCTGTCCAAGATCCTCTCCCACTGACCAGCACTGACCCACCCACGACCACTGCCACGCTAGGGCGGGAACCCCCGCCGGCCGCGCGGTCCGGGACCTGACATCGGCGTCCCCGGCCCGCCCGGGCGACCACAACGAAGGGTAAGAACGATGCGCACACGACACGCAGGGGCCGCGGCGCTCGCCGCACTGACCGCTCTCACGCTCGCCGCCTGCGGCGGCGGCGACGTCGGCGGCGAAGGTGGCGGCGACGAGACCGGCGGTGCCGGGGGCGGCGACACCATCAAGATCGGTATCAAGTTCGACCAGCCCGGCCTGGGCTACCAGGACGGCAGCGAGTACACCGGATTCGACACCGACGTCGCCCGCTACGTCGCGGACAAGCTCGGCTACTCGGAGGACCAGATCGAGTGGGTCGAGGCACCGTCGGCCAACCGCGAGACCATGCTGCAGACCGGCCAGGTCGACATGATCTTCGCGACCTACTCCATCACCGACGAGCGCAAGGAGCAGGTCGCGTTCGCCGGCCCGTACTTCATCGCCGGTCAGGACCTCCTCGTCGCCGAGGACAACACCGACATCACCGGTCCCGAGACGCTCGAGGGCAAGAACCTCTGCTCGGTGACCGGCTCGACGTCGGCGCAGCGCATCAAGGACGAGTACGCCGAGGGTGTGCAGCTCGTGGAGCGGCCCGGCTACGCCGAGTGCGTCACCGCGCTCACCGCCGGCCAGGTGGACGCAGTCACGACCGACGACATCATCCTCGCCGGCCTCGCCGCCCAGCCCGCCAACAAGGGCAAGGTCAAGGTCGTGGGGGCTCCGTTCTCCGAGGAGAACTACGGCGTGGGCCTGCCGCAGGACAACGACCGCTGCGAGGACATCAACGCCGCGATCACGGAGATGATCGACGACGGCTCGTGGAAGGAGGCCGTGACCTCGAACACCGAGGGCACCGGCTACACCCCGAACGCCGACCTCAACCCGCCGACGCCGGACGCCTGCGCCTGACGAGGTCGTCCGACCGTCCGATCGGCACGAGGGGGGCGGCGCCGCCGCGCCGCTCCCCTCGTTCGTCGACATTCGTCCGTCCACCGCGGTTCCCGCCGCACCACCCTCCGGGAGGCTGACACACCGTGGGTGACTTCCTGTCCCAGTTCGGCGAGCTCTTCGCGATCTACGACGTGCCCGCCGCGTTCTGGGTCAACATCCAGCTGACGTTCTGGGCCGCGATCTTCTCGCTGATCCTCGGCACCGTGCTCGCGCTCATGCGGATCTCGCCCATCGCGAGCCTGCAGTGGGCGGGCGCGGCCTACGTGAACATCCTGCGCAACACTCCGCTGACCGTCATCATGACGTTCCTGTTCCTGGCGGTCTGGACGCAGCTGCAGATCACGCTGTCCGACGACTTCGCTCAGAACTTCTTCCGGTTCGGTGTGATCGGCCTGACCGTGTACCACGCGGCGTTCGTGTGCGAGGCGATCCGCTCGGGGGTCAACACCGTGCCCCTGGGCCAGGCGGAGGCCGCCCGGGCGATCGGCCTGTCCTTCCTGCCCGCCGCCCGGCTGATCATCCTGCCGCAGGCGTTCCGCGGCGCGATCGCGCCCCTCGGCAACACCCTGATCGCGCTGCTGAAGAACTCGACGGTCGCGGTCGCGGTGAGCGTCTCCACGGAGACCTCGACCCTCATGCGGGAGATGATCGAGAGCAACGCGAACTACATCTACGCGATCTTCATGATCTTCGCGATCGGCTTCGCGGTGCTCGTGATCCCCATCGGTCTGCTCACCACCTTCCTCTCCAACCGACTGGCGGTGCGCCGATGAGCTCTCAGCAGTCCGTCCTCTTCGACGCCCCCGGCCCCCGTGCGCGCCGGTTCATCGTGCTCGGCAACATCCTCGGCGCGCTCGTCGTGCTGGGCATCGCCGCGCTCGTCGTGGTGCAGCTCGCCGCCAAGGGGCAGTTCGCCGCGGCGCTGTGGGAGCCGATCTTCACGTCCAGCGCCTGGCAGAACTACTTCATCCCCGGCCTGCAGAACACGCTGCGGGCCGCGGGGTTCGCCATCGTCGGCGCCGTGGTCTTCGGCCTCATCTTCGGGTCCGGGCGGCTCGCCCGCGTGCGCGCCGTCCGCTGGTTCAGCGGCGTGGTCGTGGAGTTCTTCCGCGCCGTGCCGGTGCTGCTCATGATGGTCTTCTTCTGGCTGCTGTTCGGGTTCAACCGGATCAGCGACGACCCGGCCTTCCTCGCCGTCGTGATCGCCCTCATCCTCTACAACGGGTCCGTCATCGCGGAACTGGTGCGGGCGGGCGTCGGCAACCTGCCGAAGGGCCAGTCCGAGGCCGGCCTCGCGGTCGGGCTCACCGGCGGGCAGGTGCTGCGGTCGATCCAGCTCCCCCAGGCCCTCATCGCGATGCTGCCGGCCCTGGTGTCCCAGCTCGTGGTGGTCCTCAAGGACACCGCTCTCGGCCAGATCATCACCTACGACGAGCTGCTGCGCGCGGCGCAGATCTTCGGCAACGGGAACAGCAACAACCTGCAGACGCTGACGGTCGCCGCGCTGATCTTCATCGTCATCAACTGGGCGCTGACCGCCGTGGCCCGCTGGCTGTCGCGGTACCTCAGCGGCCGCACGTCGGGGGTCACCGCGGCCGGTCCCGGGATCGGCAACCCGACCGCTGTCGCCGGCGGCAAGACGACGGGGCCGGGCAACGCCATCGCGGCCACCGGAGACCCGAGCGCGACCTGACGCGCGATCGCGCCTGCCACGCAGGACGACGGATGCCCCCGGACGCTTCTCGCGTCCGGGGGCATCCGTCGTCCTGGGGCGTGCGTTGAGATCCGATCCTGCGGGCGGAGATCCATGACAAGCGTGGACGTGGAGGCGACGGCACCCACGGACGGCGGAGCCCGCTGGCAGCGCGCGAGTCAGTCCACGGCACCGGGGTAGTCGTCGTCGAGGTCGTCCTCGCCCTCCTCCGCGAGGGCGTCGCGCACGACGCCGAAGGAGACGCCCGGCGCGTAGCCCTTGCGCCCGAGCGCCCCGACGGCGCGGCGGACGCGCACGTCGCGCTCCAGCCCGCGGGTGCGTGCCACGTGCTTGCGGGCCAGGGCCAGAGCGGCCGCGCGCTCGTCGTCGGGGTCCACCTGCTCGAGCGCGTCGGCGGCCGTCTCCTCGGCGATGCCGCGGCGGCGCAGCTCCATCGCCAGCGCGCGCCGCGAGAGCCCTCGCTCGGAGTGCCGCGTGCGCACGAGCATGTCGGCGTAGGCGGCGTCGTCGACCAGACCCACCTCGTCGAACCGGTCCAGCACCGGCCCCACGACCGCCTCCGGGTAGCCCTTGCGCGCGAGCGACTGCTCCAGCTCCGCGCGGCTCTTCGGGGCTGCCGTGAGGATGCGCAGCAGAGTCTCGCGCGCCTTCTCCGTGGCGTCCTCGAGCGTCAGCTCGCCGGCCTCGAGCCGCTCGGCCACCGTGCGACGGGGCTGACGCCCGCGCGGGGCGCCGTCCGCGTCGCCCTCCGAGCCGGCATCCGAGCCGGCATCTGGGTCGGCATGGCGGCGGCCGCGACGCTTCCCCACGCCGCGACCGCCCGGGGCAGTATCCCCCGAAGTCACGAGACCCCTCCTCCGTCGACCGCGACGAGCGCGGCGCCTGTCAGAACGGCGCCTTCTTGCCCTTGGCGCCCGCCTTGGCGGTCGGTGCCGGGTCGACGCTCAACCCCGTGGCGGAACCCGCGGCGCCCGTGGCCGGAGCCTCCGCCGCGGGGGCGTCCAGCTTGGCGCCGACACCGAGCTTCTCCTTGATGCGCTTCTCGATCTCGTTCGCCAGGTCAGGGTTGTCCTTCAGGAAGGCCCGGGCGTTCTCCTTGCCCTGGCCCAGCTGGTCGCCCTCGTAGGTGAACCACGAGCCGGACTTGCGCACGAACCCGTGCTCCACGCCCATGTCGATGAGCCCGCCCTCGCGGGAGATGCCCACGCCGTACAGGATGTCGAACTCCGCCTGCTTGAACGGCGGCGCCATCTTGTTCTTGACGACCTTGACGCGGGTCCGGTTGCCGACCGCGTCCGTGCCGTCCTTGAGGGTCTCGATGCGGCGGATGTCCATGCGCACCGAGGCGTAGAACTTCAGGGCCTTGCCGCCGGTGGTGGTCTCCGGCGAGCCGAAGAACACGCCGATCTTCTCGCGGAGCTGGTTGATGAAGATCGCCGTGGTGCCCGACGCGCTCAGCGCACCGGTGATCTTGCGCAGCGCCTGCGACATCAGGCGGGCCTGGAGGCCGACGTGGCTGTCGCCCATCTCGCCCTCGATCTCGGCCTTCGGCACGAGCGCCGCGACCGAGTCGATGACGATGATGTCCAGCGCGCCGGAGCGGATCAGCATGTCCGTGATCTCCAGGGCCTGCTCGCCGGTGTCCGGCTGCGAGACCAGCAGGGCGTCCGTGTCGACGCCGAGCTTCTTGGCGTACTCCGGGTCGAGCGCGTGCTCGGCGTCGACGAACGCCGCGATGCCGCCGGCCCGCTGGGCGCTGGCGACGGCGTGCAGCGCGACGGTCGTCTTGCCGGAGGACTCCGGGCCGTACACCTCCACGACGCGCCCGCGCGGGAGGCCGCCGATGCCGAGCGCGATGTCCAGCGCGATCGAGCCGGTGGGGATGACCTCGACGGGCGCGCGACCCTCGTCGCCGAGGCGCATGACCGAGCCCTTGCCGAAGCTGCGGTCGATCTGGGCGAGCGCGGCCTCGAGTGCCTTCTCGCGGTCTGCCGTTGCGGGCATGTCGGTCACCTTTGCGTTCTGGGCGCGGCGGCTGCGCGCCTGCGTTCGTGGCTGCGTGCTCATGTTGTCGTCGACCGTACGTGCCGCCACCGACACGGTCGGGGCGGTCCGTCGCGGCTGTGGAGGACGACGTCCGAGGACCCTCCTGGGGGCAGACTCTACCCGAACACGTGTTCGAGGGCGTCGTCGTCCCCGGGCGTGTCGCGCCACGTCCCGCCGGGCCGCAGCACGACGACGCACACGTCCGGCGCCGCCCGGCGGCAGGCCGCCGCGAAGGCCTCCCCGGCGTGGTCCATCCACCCGCGCGGCAGGTGCTGCCCGCCCGGCACGTGCAGGGTGCCCCAGTGCACCGGGACCGCCACGCGCGGCC
Organism: Isoptericola nanjingensis; assembly: GCF_050311635.1. NCBI lineage: Bacteria > Bacillati > Actinomycetota > Actinomycetes > Micrococcales > Promicromonosporaceae > Isoptericola > Isoptericola nanjingensis. The sequence goes on from NZ_JBNOZL010000001.1 coordinate 115,384, forward strand.
GGACCTCCGCGCACACCTCGGCCGCACCGCGGGGGCCGAGGTGGCCGCCCGACAGCCGCGGGCCCCAGCCGGACACGGGCACGAGGGCCACGTCCACCCGGCCGCCTGCCAGCTCGCGCACGCGCCCCACGCCCGGGTGGTGCTCGGTGTCCCCCACGGCCCACACCGTCGCTCCGCGCCCGCGCACCAGGTGCCCGCTCGCGGCGTTCGGCCGGTGCGGCATCGGCCGGTCGCCGTGCACCGCGGCGGTCAGGCGCACCTGCACGCCTGCGACGTCGTGCCAGGCCCCGTGCTCCGGGCCGTGCTGCGGGGCGTGCTGCAGGGCACGGTGCGAGCCGTGGTGAGCGACGTCGTGGCCCGGCGGGTGCCCCGCGGCAGGCGGCAGGTCGAGGCCGACACCGCGCAGGCCCTTGCCGCGCAGCCAGCGGGCGTTCGCGGGTGCCGTGAGCACCGGCACGTCCCCGAGCAGCCGCAGCGAGCCCAGCTCGGCGTGGTCGTGGTGCAGGTGGGACAGCAGGGCGGCGTCGGCGCCCCGCCAGGCGTCCGCGTCCGGACGGTCGCCCCGGCGCCGCAGGAGGCCCGCGTGCCGCCGCAGCAGCGGGTCCGTCACGAGCCGGGCGGTGCCCCCGCCAGCGCGCGGGACGTCGAGGACGACGGTCGAGTGCCCCAGCCACGTCACCCGGAGCCCGGCCCCCGTGACGGGGGCGTGCCCGCCCGGCACGTCACCCGGCGCCCCGCTCACGAGGCCTCCCGCAGGCCGAGCGCGGCGAGCCAGGCGACGAGCCGGCGGTGCACCGCCTCGGCGCCCACCAGCACGCGGGCGCCGTCCACGTCCTCGCGCTCGTCGTCGGGCACGACGAGGTCGGCGGGGTGCAGCAGCAGCGCCTCGCTCTGCGCGCCGCCGAGCCCGCCGTGCGAGCCCACCAGCCCCTCGAACGCGTGCACCCGGCCCATCGGGCCGATCGACGACACGACCACGAGGTCGCCGGCGTCCTCCAGCCCGGCGACGCGCAGCAGGTCGGCGCGCGCCCGCGACCCGTAGCCGACCAGGGGGTCCCGACCGGTCACGCGGCCGGTCGCCAGGTCGTGGGAGCCGAGCCGCCCGCGCGCCACCGGCCCCTGCGCGCCGTGGACCACGACGAAGCCGACGGCGGGCGACTCGACCAGGCCGGGCACGAGCGCGGGCCAGCGGGCCTCGACCTCCGCGGCCGACAGCCGGCGGGGCTCGCGGCGGAACCACACCATCCCGAGGTTGCCCGACCCGATCACCTCGACCTCGGGCAGGCCCGTCCGGCCGGTGTCGCGGTCCGGCCCGACCAGGAGCCGGCCGTCACCGTCGTCGTCCCGGCGCAGCGCGTGCAGCGCGGTGTTCGCCGGGCCCCACGCCTCGCCGTCCGCCCGGCCGGCCTGCGCCGGGGCGGGGATCGCCATGAGCCGGTGCACCTCGTCGGCGAACGACCGCCCCACCACCTGCTCGAAGGTCGCCCCCAGCGACTGCCCGTGGTCCGACACGACCACCGTGCGGTACCGGCGCGGGGCGCCGCGCGCGATCTCCTCCCACAGCCCGACGACGCGGTCGAGCCCCTCCAGCGCACGCAGCGCCTCCGGCCGCAGCGGGCCGGCGTGGTGCGCGATCTCGTCGTAGTCGACGAGGTCCACGCACACCACGGGCGCGCCGCGCACGAGCTGCTCCGCCACGAGCGAGGTGTTGAGGTCGCGCAGCAGCACGTTGGTCACCGCCCGCAGCACCGGGTACCAGCCGCGGCGCGCCACCCGTGGACGCACCCCGCGCACCACCTGCTGCCACCCCTGGTACACCTCCTTGAGCGCCTCCCCGACGGTGCCGGCCACCGCCCGCACCAGCACGAACGGGCTCGAGAAGAAGCGGACGAACAGCTGGCCGGGGCCGAGCCCCTCCGTCGCGCGGCTCATCACGAGCAGGCTGGTCGGGGCGTCGCCGGAGAACATCGTCGACACCGCCACCCCGCCGTCGGCGAGCAGCCCGCGGCCGTCGGAGGCCGACCGCTCCACCTCGGCGGCGTCCGCCGGCCGGTTCGTCACCACCAGTCGGCCGAGCCGCCGCGACCACCACCGGAACGCCGGCACCGCGTCGGTGGTGCCGTGCAGCAGGCCCAGGGTGCTGGCCGGGGTGGTGCACGGCACGCGGGCCCACCACGACTCGAGCCGGTGGCTGCCCGACCCGAGCCAGCGCTCCATCGTGGGCACGAGCCCGGCCTCCAGGGCGTGGTCGAGCGTCGGCCGGGCCACGCCGTCGAGCATGACGACGAGCACGCCCGGGGGCCGGTCGTCCACGCCGTCCCCACCGGCCTCGCCGCCGTCGCGGGCGACCCGGCGCGGGAGCCCGGCGCGACGCCGGGCCCGGCGCAGCAGGTCGCCGACCACGTACGCGTTGTCCCGCGCCCCGACCACCCAGTGCCCGCACGCCATCACGAGCGCGGCGACGAGGAGCACGGCGAGCACGTCCGCCCACGAGCCGCTCGTCACGCCCGGGAGGAAGGTCAGCGCGGCCCAGACGACCGCCACCTGCGCCGCCAGGCCGAGCAGGAGCGCCACGACCGCCCCGCCGCCGCGCGCGAGGCGACGCAGCGGCGCCCGCAGCAGCGCGTCGCCGAGCCCCACGACGAGCGCCGCGAGCAGCACATCCCACGGTGAGGCGACCCGCACGCCGTCGACCACGGCGATCGCGACCCCGAGCCCGGCGGCCGTGGAGACCAGGGACCAGAGGGCGCCGCGGACGTCGGCCACCGTCACGAGCGGGGGACGGTGGCGGCGCATGGCGCCATGATGCACCGCCTGCCCGACGTCGGCCCGAGCGGCGGGCGGTCGGCGCGCGGGCGGTCAGCGCGCGGGCGGCGCCTGGCGGCGGTCGTCGCGGCCCCAGCGCTCCGCGTCGGGGACGTCGAGCGCGTCGCACAGCGCGTGCCAGACGTCGCGGGGCTCCAGCCCGGCCTCGAGCGCCTCGGCCGGGGTCCTGCCGTCGAGGCGCGGCAGGACCTGCTCGCGCACGAGGGCACGCCCGTAGGCGGGCCCGAAGACCTCGTCGACCAGCTCGGCGAACTCGCGATAGCGCACGCCCCCAGCCTCGCACGGCCGGGAGGACGGTCGGGACGCCGGGCGCCGCGGACGCCGGCGCGGCGGGCCGGCCCGCCCTGCGGGCTGTCGGTGCTCCCTGCCAGGATGGCGAGGTGGTCGTCCCCCCGTCCGGCGTTCCCGCCGACCCTGCCGTCGCGCACGACGGCGTCCTCGCGCGGTTCGGACCCGCGACGCGTGCCTGGTTCGCCGGGGCTTTCGCCGCGCCGACCGCGGCTCAGGCCGGGGCGTGGGACGCGATCAGCTCCGACCGGCACGCGCTCGTCGTCGCGCCGACGGGGTCCGGCAAGACCCTCGCGGCGTTCCTCTGGGCCATCGACCGCCTCACGACCACGCCACCGCCGGAGCGGGCCCGCCGCTGCCGGGTCCTGTACGTCTCCCCGCTCAAGGCGCTCGCCGCCGACGTGCAGCGCAACCTGCGCTCCCCGCTGGCCGGCATCCGGCAGGCCGCCGCACGCGAGGGGCTCACGGTCGAGGAGGTGACCGTCGGCGCGCGCACGGGCGACACCCCCGCCTCGGAGCGCCGCGCGTTCGCCACCCGCCCGCCGGACGTGCTCGTCACCACCCCCGAGTCGCTGTTCCTCGTCCTCACGTCGCAGGCGCGCGCGGGCCTCGCGGGCGTCGAGACCGTGGTCCTGGACGAGATCCACGCGGTGGCGGGCACCAAGCGCGGCGCCCACCTGGCGCTGAGCCTCGAGCGGTTGGACGCGCTCCTCGACCGGCCCGCGCAGCGCGTCGGCCTGTCCGCGACGGTCCGCCCCGTGGAGACGGTGGCCGAGTTCCTCGCCGGGCACCGCACCCCGGACGACGGCGGCCGGGAGGTCGTCGTCGTGCAGCCCGAGTCCACCAAGAAGTGGGACATCGACGTCGTCGTGCCGGTGCCCGACCTCGCCGACCTCGACTCGGGCGGTGTGCCCGACCCGACCGCGCCGGCGCCCGCGGCGGCGCCCGCGGCGGCGCCCGCGGCGGCGCCGTCCGCGTCCCGGCTGGGCGACGAGGAGCTGGACCTCACCGGCGACGCCGCGTCGCCGCTGCGCCGCGCGTCCGTGTGGCCGCACGTCGAGGAGCGGGTCGTGGACCTCGTGGCCGAGCACCGCTCGACGCTGGTGTTCACCAACTCGCGCCGCGGCGCCGAGCGGCTGACCGCTCGGGTGAACGAGATCTGGGCGGAGCGCTCCGGGGTCGACCTGCCGGAGCCGGGCACGCAGTGGCCCGCGCAGACGCAGGGGCAGTCGGGGGCGTCGGTCGGGCTGCCGGCCGACGACGGCGCAGGGCCGCACGTGCTCGCGCGCGCCCACCACGGCTCCATGAGCCGGGTCGAGCGCACCCGCACCGAGTCCGACCTCAAGGCGGGCCGCCTGCCGGCCGTGGTCGCGACGTCGTCCCTCGAGCTCGGCATCGACATGGGCGCCGTGGACCTCGTCGTGCAGGTCGGTGCGCCGCCGTCCGTCGCGAGCGGGCTGCAGCGCATCGGGCGCGCCGGCCACCAGGTGGGCGCGGTGTCGCACGGCGTCGTCTTCCCGACGTTCCGCGGCGACCTGGTGCCCGCGACCGTCGTGGCGCAGCGCATGCGTGCGGGCGAGATCGAGCACCTGCACGTCCCCGCCAACCCGTTGGACGTGCTCGCCCAGCAGGTGGTGGCGGCGCTCGCCACGGACGACTGGCAGGCCGACGACCTCCTCGCCGCGTTCCGCCGGGCGCACCCGTTCCGCTCGCTCGGCGACGCGACCTGGCGGGCCGTGCTCGACATGCTCGCCGGCCGCTACCCCAGCGAGGAGTTCGCCGAGCTGCGCGCCCGCATCGTCTGGGACCGCGCCACCGGCCGCCTGTCCGGGCGCCCCGGCGCCCTGCGGCTCGCCGCGACGAGCGGCGGCACCATCCCCGACCGCGGGCTCTACGGCGTCTACCTCGCCACGGAGGCGCCTGCCTCGGGCGTGCCGGCGGACGGCGGCGGCACGGCCGACCGGCCCCGCGGCGGGAAGCGCGTGGGCGAGCTGGACGAGGAGATGGTCTACGAGTCGCGCGTCGGCGACACGTTCACCCTCGGCTCGTCGACCTGGCGCATCGAGGAGATCACGCCCGACCGCGTCCTGGTGACCCCCGCGCCCGGGCTCCCCGGGCGCCTGCCCTTCTGGAAGGGCGACTCCCCCGGCCGTCCCGTCGAGCTGGGGCGTGCGGTGGGCGCGTTCGTCCGCGAGACCGACGCGCTGCTCGCCGACGACGAGGAACGCGGCACCGGGCGCGGCCGGGAGGTGCTGCGCGACGCCGGGCTCGACACCTGGGCGGCGGACAACCTCGCCGCGTACCTGGGCGAGCAGCGTCGCGCGACGGGACGGCTGCCCGACGACCGCACCGTGGTCGTGGAACGGTTCCGCGACGAGCTCGGCGACTGGCGCGTCGTGATCCACTCCCCCTTCGGGGCGCCGGTGCACGCGCCGTGGGCGCTGGTCGTCGCCGCGCGCCTGCGGGCGCGGTACGGCACCGACGTCGCGGCGATGCACGCCGACGACGGGATCGTGCTGCGGCTCCCCGACGCCGGCGACTCCGGCTGGGACCTGGGCGGACCGGGCTGGGGCCCCGGGCCGGACGGTACCGGGCCGGACGGGGCGGGGCGCGGCGACGCCCCGGCGGTCACGGCCGAGGACCTGCTCGTCGACCCGGACGTGGTGCTCGACGCGGTGCGCGAGGAGCTCGGCGGCTCGGTGATGTTCGCGGCGCGCTTCCGCGAGGCCGCCGCGCGGGCGCTGCTCCTGCCGCGGCGTCGTCCCGACCGGCGGCAGCCGCTGTGGCAGCAGCGGCAGCGGGCGTCACAGCTGCTGCAGGTCGCGTCGCAGTTCCCGGACTTCCCGATCATGCTCGAGGCCGCCCGCGAGTGCCTGCGCGACGACTTCGACGTCGCGGCGCTCACGGACCTCATGCGCGACCTGGAGGGCGGCCGGGTGCGGCTGGTCGAGGTGACCACCCCGACACCGTCGCCCTTCGCGCAGGCGCTGCTGTTCGGCTACACCGCGCAGTTCCTGTACGACGGTGACGCGCCGCTCGCGGAGCGGCGGGCGGCCGCGCTGTCCCTGGACCCGGACCTGCTCACGGAGCTGCTCGGCGAGCAGGGCGCCACCCCGCTCGCGGACCTCCTCGACCCGGGCGCCGTGGAGCGCACCGAGGCGGAGCTCCAGGCGCTGGCACCCGAGCGGCAGGCGCGCGACGCGGAGGGGCTGTGGGACGTGCTCCGCCGCACCGGGCCGCACCCCGCGTCCGCGCTGCGGGCTCGGACCCGCGAGGGCTCCCGCGACCTCGTCGACGCGTGGCTGGCCGACCTGGAGGGCGCGCGCCGCGTCCTCCGGGTGCGGGTCGGCGGCCGCCCGGGCGACGACGCCGACGCCGAGCAGTGGGCCGTCGTGGAGGACGCCGGCCGGCTGCGCGACGCGCTCGGCGTCGCCCTGCCCGTGGGCGTGCCCGAGACGTTCACCGAGCCGGTGCCCGACCCCCTCGGCGACCTCGTCCGCCGCCACGCCAGGACGCACGGTCCGTTCCCCGCCGTGGACGTCGCGCGCCGGTTCGGGCTCGGCGTCGCGGTCGTGGCCCAGGTGCTGGCCCGGCTCGAGGCGGCGGGCGCGGTCGCGCGCGGGGCGCTGCGGCCTTCCTCGCTGGGCGGCACGGGCGACGAGTGGTGCGACCCGGAGGTGCTGCGCACGCTGCGGCGCCGGTCGCTCGCCGCGCTGCGCGCCGAGGTGGAGCCGGTGGAGCCGGAGTCGCTCGGTGTCTTCCTCCCGCGCTGGCACGGGATCGGGGTGCGGGTGGGCGGCGCCGGGTCCGGTGGCGGGACGCTGCGCGGCGCGGACGGCGTGCTGCGCGCGGTGGAGCAGCTCTCGGGGGCCGCGGTGCCGGCGTCGGCGCTCGAGACGCTCGTCCTGCCCGCCCGCGTCTCCGACTACTCCCCCGCGGTCCTCGACGAGCTCACCACGGCCGGCGAGGTGCTGTGGTGCGGGCACGGCCGGCTCCCGGGGTCGGGCGGCGGCGACGGCATGGTGAGCCTGCACCTGGCCGACGGCGCCCCGCTCACCCTGCGCGACCCGGACCCGGTGGACGAGGGCGGGCCGCTCGACAGCGACCTGCACCGCGCGGTGCTCGACCTGCTCACCGGCTCGGGCGGGTACTTCCTGCCCCGCCTCGCGGAGCTCGCGGGCGCGAGCCAGGCGACCACGCTCGACGCCTTGTGGGACCTGGTGTGGGCGGGCTGGGTGACGAACGACCGCCTGGGTCCGCTGCGCGAGTCGCTCGGCGGGTCCACCCGGCGCGGGGCCAGGCACGGCGGCGGCGCGCACCGCGCTCCCGCGGCCCCCGGGCGGGCCCGCCCCGTGCGGCCGTCCCGCTTCGGGCTCGCCCGCCCGACGTCGGCGGCCGCCGTGCCGCGGACCGGCGGCGGCCGCTGGTCGGCGCTGCCGGCCGTGGAGCAGGACCCGACCGTGCGCGCGCACGCGCTCACCCAGGTGCTGCTGGAGCGGCACGGCGTCCTGACCCGCGCGGCGGCGCCCGCGGAAGGGGTGACCTCCCGCTTCCGCGACGTGTACCGGGTGCTCCGGGTGCTCGAGGAGCGCGGGGCCGTGCGGCGCGGCTACTTCGTCGAGGGCCTGGGTGGCTCGCAGTTCGCGCTGCCCGGAGCGGTCGACCAGCTACGGACGGACGCCGCCGACCGCGCCCGCGCCCGGGACGCCCTCGTCGAGGGCGACGGTGCCGGCCCCGTGAGCAGCGGCGGTCGGGCCGAGCCGGGCGCCGTCCTCCTCGCCGCGACCGACCCGGCCAACCCGTACGGCGCCGCGGTCGCCTGGCCGCGCGCGGCGACCCCACGCACCGGGTCGTCCGGAGCCCGCGCCTCGGACGGGGGGGACGACGCCGCGGGTGCGCACCGTCCGGGGCGCAAGGCCGGCGCGGTCGTCGTGCTGGTCGACGGCGAGCTGGTGCTGTTCGTCGAGCGCGGCGGGCGCACGGTGCTGTCCTTCGCCCGCGGCGACGCGGGCGACGGCCCCCGCCTCGCCGCCGCGGCCCGGCTGCTCGTGACGGAGACGCGCGCCGACCGGCTCGGGCGCGTCACCGTGCAGCGCGTCGACGGCGTTCCCGCCCTCACCGCCGCCCGCGACCGGATCCCGGCCGCGGCCGCGCTGCTGGACGCCGGCTTCGGCGTGACGCCGCGCGGCCTGCGGCCGGCCTGACCCCGCACCGGGAGGCGACCGTGCCCGAGGGAGACGTGCTCCGGCTCACCGCCGAACGGCTCGGCGTCGCGCTGCGCGGCTCGCCCCTGGTGCGCGCGGAGCTGCGCTGGCCCTCGGCGGCGGGCGTGGACCTCGTCGGCGCCACGGTCCGCGAGTCGGTCGCGTACGGCAAGCACCTGCTCACCCGGTTCGACGACGGCCGCACGCTGCACACCCACCTGCGGATGGACGGCTCCTGGCGCGTGCACCGCACGGGCACCCGCGAGGCGGCCGGTCGCTCCCCCGCAGTCCGCGCCCTGCTGGCCACCGCGTCGTGGACCTGCGTCGGCCTCCAGCTCGGCATGCTCGACGTGCTCCGCACCCGCGACGAGCCGCGCCTGCTGGGCCACCTGGGCCCGGACGTCCTCGGCGACGACTTCCCGGAGCGGCTCGACGAGGGCGGACGTCGCCTCGCCGCCGACCCCGCCCGGCCGCTGTGCGTCGCCCTGCTCGACCAGCGCGGGGTGGCCGGGCTGGGCACGATCTGGACCGCGGAGTCGCTGTTCGTCACCCGGCGGTGGCCCTGGACGCCCGCCGGGGCCCTGGACGACGACGAGCGCCGGGCCCTGCTCGTGGCGGCCCGCCGGCTCATGGCGCGCAGCGTCCAGGGGGGACGACGTACCGGGCTGGGCGCCGGCGAGCTCGCCGTGCACGGTCGGCACCACAAGCCCTGCCGCCGCTGCGGGACGCCCGTCGCGCTGGGCAGCACCAGCGGCCCCGGGCGGCGGCCCGACGCCGGCGAGCGGGCGATCTACTGGTGCCCGACCTGCCAGCATGCGCCGAGATAGAGAACTCGGACCCGCGAGATAGAGAGGCCGGGTCGACACCGCAACCGGTTGCGGTGTCGACCCGGCCTCTCTATCTCGCGGGTCCGAGTTCTCTATCTCGGCATCAGTATCTCGGCGTCAGCCGACCGGTGCGAGGTCCCCTCGCACCGACTCGGCGTCGCGCGACTCGCCGGCACGGCTGAGCAGCCCGGCGTAGACGTCCGCCGGGATCGTGTCGGGGATGTGCAGGCCCTCGGCGACCGCGATCCGGTCGCTGACCTCACGCAGCACGAGGGACATCGGTACGTCGAGCGCCTCGCAGATCGACGCCAGCAGCTCCGACGACGCCTCCTTCTGCCCGCGCTCGACCTCGCTCAGATATCCGAGCGAGACCCTCGCTGCGGACGACACCTCACGCAGGGTGCGCCCCTGGCGCTGCCGCGCGTCGCGCAGCACGTCGCCGATCTCACGTCGCAGTACGACCATCTCGCGCCCCCTCTCCGTGTCCGATCGTCCCGGCACCGGACCGGTCGTGACCGGGTTCCTCGTCCGTCCTGTCGTTCCCCTGGCTCCAGGGGTGGCACTACCGTACCGCGCGCGCGGCATGCCCGGCCTGGTGTGGCGTGCATCGAGACGGCTTCGTGCCCTGTCGGTCATCACACCCTTCGCAACGCGGGCACCCGGGGGCTTGTTCCCGCGGTCACGACCCGCGACACGCTCGTCACGCACCCTTCACAGGCCCGTCGTGCCGCGCGCCGTCGCCCCAGGCGTCGACCGCCAGCGCCAGCACGGCGCGCACCGCCCCGGCACGCACCTCGGCGCGGGTGCCGACGAGGTCGAGGCGGAGCACCCGGTCGCCCTCGGGCGTGCTCACGGCGACGTAGGCCTCGCCCGGCGGGTGACCGTCCTGCGGGTCGGGCCCCGCGACCCCGGTCGTCGCGAGCCCGACGTCGGCGCTCAGGACCCGGCGCACGCCAGACGCCATCTGCCCGGCGACCCCGGGGTCCACGGGGCCCCGGCGCGCCAGGAGGTCCGGGTCGACGCCCAGCACCGAGGCCTTGAGGTCGGTCGCGTAGGCGACGACGCCGCCGCGAAGGACGGCGGACGCGCCGGGCACGTCGACGAGGGTCGCCACCACCAGCCCGCCGGTGAGGGACTCCGCGGCGGCCAGCGTCCAGCCGCGGGCGTGCGCGCCGCCGAGCACGGCGCGCGCGAGCGTCCCCGACGGCGTCGATGGCGCCCCGCCCGGCCCGTCCTGCGTCACGCGGCGGGCCGGGGGCCGGGCTCGCGACGCCCGGCGGCGAGGAGTCGCGCGCCCTGCACGAAGTAGTCGACCCCCGTCACGACGGTGACCGCGATCGCGGCCCACAGCACGATCCACGCCACGACGTGCACGGCACCGGGGAACGCCGCCAGGGGCAGCAGGAAGAGCGTGATCGCGACGGCCTGCAGCACCGTCTTCAGCTTGCCGCCCCGCGACGCCGGCATCACGGCGTATCGCAGGACCACCATCCGCAGCACGGTGACGGCCAGCTCGCGCGCGAGGATGATCGTCGGCACCCACCACGGCAGCTCGCCCAGCGGCCAGCAGAGCAGGATCAGGGCGGCGCCCACGAGCGCCTTGTCCGCGATGGGGTCGAGGATCTTGCCGAGGTCGGTCACGAGGTTGCGCGACCGGGCCAGGTAGCCGTCGACGCGGTCGCTCACGGCGGCGACCACGAACACGCCCGTCGCCACGAGGCGCCAGGTGACCGAGTCCCCGCCCTCCATGAGCAACGCCCAGGCGAACACGGGCACCAGCGCGATGCGCACGAGGGTCACCGCGTTGGCGACGTTCCAGGGCGAGGGCGCTTCGTTGACCACCGGCCCACCCTATCGGGGCGACGGGCGTCGGACGCCCGCGGGCCGGTGGGCCGCGCGGGCAGTACTCTCCTCGCGTGCCGCGCCACGCGTCCGACGACGGACGACCCTCACGACGACGTCTCGTCGCCCTCGCCGCGCTGTGCGGCACCGCCCTCGGCGTCGGCGGGGTGCTCGCCGTCGGACCGCTCGGGGGCGCGGAGCCCTCGCCCCCCGCCGGCGCGGACGCGCCGTCGGCGGGCGCGCCTCCCGCCGAGAGCCCGTCACCGACCCCGAGCCCGACTCCCCGGCCGGTCGAGTTCACGCTGCTCGCCGCGGGCGACCTGCTCACGCACAACCCGGTCGTCAGGTCCGCCGGCGGGCCGCAGGATCCCGACTTCACCCCCCTGCTCGCCGGGCTGGACGCCTGGGTGGAGGGCGCCGACCTGGCCCTGTGCCACCTGGAGGTCCCGGTGGCGCCGAAGGGCACCGACCCCAGCGGTTACCCCCTGTTCGGCGCGCCCCCGGGCCTGGTGCGCGACCTCGACGAGCAGGGCTGGGACGGCTGCTCGACGGCCTCCAACCACTCCGTCGACCGGGGCTACGACGGCGTCACCGCCACGATCCGGCGCCTGGCCGACGCCGGGATGGGGTTCGCGGGGACGGCCCGCAGCGCGGCGCAGCAGGACGAGCCGCAGCGGTACGTGCTGACCCGCGAGGACCGGGAGATCACGGTCGCGCACCTGGCCGCCGCCTACGGGCTCAACGGGCTGCCGATGCCCGCGGACGCGCCCTGGGCGGTCGACCTCATCGACGCCGACCGCCTCGTGCGGCAGGCGCGCCAGGCCCGCGAGGACGGCGCCGACGTCGTCGTCGTCAGCCTGCACGCCGGGGTCGAGTACACGGAGGTGCTGACCGACCAGCAGGAGGATGTCGTGCGACGGCTCGCGCGGTCCGGTGAGGTCGACCTCGTCATCGGGCACCACGCGCACGTCCCCCAGCGGATCGACCGCGTGGGCAAGGGCCCCGACGGCGAGGGGATGTGGGTCGCCTACGGCCTCGGCAACCTGCTGTCGAACCAGAGCGCCGCGTGCTGCGACGCGCGCACCAGCAACGGCGTGCTGCTCATGGCGTCCCTGACCCAGGACACCCCGGACGACCCCACCCGCGTGACGGGGGTGACCTGGACCGGCACCACCGTGGACATCGGCGGCGGGCACGACGTGGTCGCGCTCCCTGACGCCCTCGGCGACCCCGGCACCACCACCCTGTCCCCCGCGGAGCTCGAGGCCCGCGAGGAACGGGTCCGGGACGCGGTCGGCGACGTCGCCCCGGAACGACAGGAGCCGTCCGTCGCCACGGGCCCTCCGCCGGAGGTGCTCCCCCGCGACGACTGACCGGCGACCGGCCCGGAAGCTCCCGGGCCCTTCGGGAGGCTCAGCGCCAGCCGTTCTCCGGGTCGGTGTCGGCGTCGTCGTGGTAGTCCGTCGCCACGGGCGGGGCGTGCCCGTCGGTGCCGTCCGCGTACGGGTCCGACGTGCCGCCGCCCGCGGACCCGCCGTCGGCGTCCTGGTCGTACGCCTGCGGCGTCTCCCCGCGGATGAGGGCGAGCGCGGACGGCAGGTCGTCGGGGGTCACCAGCACCTCGCGCGCCTTCGATCCCTCGGACGGGCCGACGATCTCGCGCGACTCGAGCAGGTCCATGAGACGGCCCGCCTTGGCGAAGCCCACCCGCAGCTTGCGCTGCAGCATCGACGTGGAGCCGAACTGCGTGGTCACCACGAGCTCGGTGGCCTGGAGCAGCAGGTCGAGGTCGTCGCCGATGTCCTCGTCCACCTGCTTCTTGGCCGCCGCCGGCGCGGTGACGTCCTCGCGGTAGACGGGCTTGAGCTGCGCCTTCACGTGCTCGACGACGGAGTGCACCTCGGACTCGGTGACCCAGGCGCCCTGCACGCGCATGGGCTTGGCCGCCCCCATGGGCAGGAAGAGGGCGTCACCCTGGCCGATGAGCTTCTCGGCGCCCGGCTGGTCGAGCACGACGCGCGAGTCGGCCAGCGACGAGGTCGCGAACGCGAGCCGGGACGGCACGTTCGCCTTGATCAGGCCGGTCACGACGTCCACCGACGGGCGCTGCGTGGCGAGCACCAGGTGGATGCCGGCGGCGCGGGCGAGCTGCGTGATCCGCTGGATCGAGGCCTCGACGTCGCGCGGCGCGACCATCATGAGGTCCGCGAGCTCGTCCACCACGACCAGGAGGTACGGGTACGGCGCGATCTTGCGCTCCGAGCCAGGCAGCGGCTTCACCTTGCCCGCCCGGACGGCGGAGTTGAAGTCGTCCACGTGCTTGTAGCCGAACGTGGCGAGGTCGTCGTAGCGGGCGTCCATCTCCCGCACCACCCAGTCGAGGGCCTCGGCGGCCTTCTTGGGGCTGGTGATGATCGGCGTGATCAGGTGCGGGATGCCCTCGTAGATCGTCAGCTCGACGCGCTTCGGGTCGACGAGGACCAGGCGCACCTGCTCCGGCGTCGCCCGCATGAGGATCGAGGTGATGAGCGAGTTGATGAAGCTGGACTTGCCGGCGCCCGTCGCGCCGGCGACGAGGATGTGGGGCATCTTCGCGAGGTTCGCGACGACGTAGCCGCCCTCGACGTCCTTGCCCACGCCCATGACCATCGGGTGCTCGGTGCGGCGTGCCGCCGACGAGCGCAGCACGTCGCCGAGCACGACCGTCTCGCGGTCGGAGTTCGGGATCTCGATGCCGATCGCGGACTTGCCCGGGATGGGCGACAGGATCCGCACGTCCGCGCTGGCCACCGCGTACGCGATGTTGTTCGACAGCGACGTGATGCGCTCGACCTTGGTCTTCGCGCCGACCTCGACCTCGTACCGGGTGACCGTCGGCCCACGGGTGAAGCCCGTCACCTGCGCGTCGACGCCGAAGTCCTCGAAGACCTTCGTCAGCGACTCCACCACGCGGTCGTTCGCCGCGGACCGGGTCTTGTGCGGCGCGCCCTTGCCGAGCGACTCCTCGCTGGGCAGCAGGTAGACCGTGTCGCCGTCGAGCATGGGCTGCTCGGCGCGGCCCATCGGCGGCAGCTCGCTCGCGGGGGCCGGGGCGGGCTCGTCGGGCACGACGGCGGCGACGGCCTCGGTCGGCGCGGTCGCGGCGGCGCCGACCCTCGGGGCGGCCTTGCCGCGCGGGCCCTTCGCCGCAGCCTTGGCGGCCGCGTCCTTCTCGAGCGTGGCGGCCTTCTCGAACGCCTCGTCCCCGGCGTACTCGTCGAGCCCGTCGGCCTCGGCCGCCTCGGCGGCCCGCTGCGCCTTCGTCTTGCGGGTGCGCTTCTTGCGCGGCGCCGGGTCGGTGCCGTCGTGCCGCGAGACGCCCTCGGCGAGCGCGAGCCCGTCGTCGTCCATGGCCTCGTCGGCCCGGTGGTTGCCGGTGAGGCGGTCGTACAGGCCGCGCAGCCGCTCGGGGATGCGGTGCACCGGCGTGGCCGTGACCACCAGGAGGCCGAAGAAGCCCAGGAGCAGGAAGAGCGGGACCGCGACCCACTCGGTCAGCCCGGTCACGACCGGCGTCGCGGCGAGGTAGCCGATGATGCCGCCGGCGTCCTGGAGCGCCTCGAAGCCGTCGCTCGGCGCGGGCGTGCCCTCCGCGATCGCGACGAGCGCGCACACCGACACGACGACGAAGATCAGGCCGATGGCGACGCGGGAGTTCGCCTGCCCCCGCTCGGGGTGCCGCATGACGCGGAAGCCCAGCCACAGGAGCAGCACGGGGACGGCCACGCCGGCCAGCCCCACGGTGCCGGCGACGACGGCGTGCACGACGGTGCCGAAGGTGCCGGAGATCCCCCACCACTCCCGCGCGGCCACGACCAGCGCGAGGGCGATGAGGAAGAAGGCGACGCCGTCTCGGCGGTGCTCGGGTTCCAGGTCTCTTGCTCCCTTGGTGATGCTGCGGGTCAGTCCGCCGAGCCCGTGCGCGACGCCCAGGTAGAGGCCGCGCACCGCCCGGACGGGCCAGGACGGCCCCGACCGTACCGGTCGTCGCGCCGGCGGCCTGCGCGTGCCGGTGCCCCGACCCGAGCTCCTGCCCGACCCCTTGCCCGACGAGCGGGTGGACGACGAGCGGCCGGAGGAGGACCGGGCGGGCGCACGCCGGGTCGGGGCGGCCACGGATGCGGTCCGCCCCGTTCGTGCCGTCCCCCGCGGAGTCCCGGTAATTCTGCGGGCGGGTGTCCGGGTCGCCATGATGCCCCCCACGGTACCCGCGCCACGGGTCGCGACGCCGCAGGTCCCGGGCGCGTGTTGCCAGCCCCCGGACGGGGCCTCAGCCGGCTGTGAGAAGGCCCACGGCCAGCGTCACGACGCCGGCGGCGAGGACGACGGCCCCGGCGGGCAGCAGGAGGACGGCCCGGTTCGGCGACGTGCGCCCGGCCCCCACGGCCGACAGGAAGAACCCGGTGGGCAGGAGGATCGCGGCGACCAGCACGCCGGTCGCGGCGAGCCAGCGCCAGCCTCCGACGAGGTCCGTCGCCTCGGCGAGCACCACGCACAGCAGGCCCAGGATGACGAGGACCCCGGCGTGCGCGTGCCCCGCCCGGAAGAACGCGGTCTGGAACGGCGTGACGGGCGCCTTCCCGGTGACCACCTTCACGAGGAACCAGCCGCCGGACTCGATGCCGACGACGGTCAGGAGGACGACGCCCGCGGTGATGCGGGCGGCGTCGGTGAGCTCGAGCACGGGAACCTCCGGGAGGACGAACGGGCCTTGTTTACGAACAGTGTTATAGAACACCGTTCGCAAACCAGGGTCAAGAGGTCTACGCTCACCGCATGGCCCGCCCCCGCCTGCACGACGACGCCCTGCGCACCCGCCTCCTGGAGGTCACCTCCGAGGCCCTCTCCACCGGGGGCGAGCACGCCGTGACGGTCCGGTCGGTCGCCGCCTCCGCCGGCACGAGCGCGTCCGCGGTGTACGCGCTGTTCGGCTCCCGCGAGGAGCTGCTCGCCGCCGTCAGCGCCGAGGGCTTCCGCCGGTTCGCCACGCACCTGGCCGCCGTCCCGCGCACCGACGACCCCGCAGCCGACCTGCGCGCCCTCGGCGTGGCGTACCGTCGCAGCGCGCTGGCCGACCCGCACTTCTACCGGACGATGTTCGACCGGGCCGTGCGCCCCGGCGCCGACGCCCCGCCCGCCGTCGAGCAGCCCACCTTCCGCGTGCTGCGCGGCGCCGCCGCGCGCGTGCTCGGCGTCGGGCCCGCCGACGCCGAGGCGGTCGCCGTCGGGCTGTGGGGGCTCGTGCACGGCCTGGTGTCGCTCGAGCTCGCCGGGCTGCTGCCCGGCGACGAGCCCGCCCGCGCCGCGCGCTACGACGCCGCGGCGGGCGCCGTCGGCCCCGCCCTGCTGTCGCGCTGAGGGCCCCCGTCAGGACGCGCTGCTCAGCCCCGGTGCTGCTCGACCCCCGCGCCACTCCTCGACGTCGGCCACGTGGCGCGCCACCGCCTCGGGAGCCAGGAAGGACCCGCGGAACGACGCCGCGGCGAGGTCGGCGCGCTGGTCCCGCGAGAGGTGGAACTGCGCGGTCACGGCGTCGTCGACCTCGTCGACGTAGCCGCCGAAGTACGACGGGTCGTCGGAGTTCAGCGACACGTTCAGGCCCGCCTCGAGCATCGCCGGCAGCGGGTGCTGCGCGAGGGACGGCACGGCGCGCAGACGCACGTTGGAGACGGGGCACACGGTGAGCGGGACCTGGTCGCGCACCAGCCGCGCCACCACGTCCGGGTCCTCGAGCGCGCGGATGCCGTGGTCCACCCGCTCCGCGCCGAGCAGGTCCAGCACCTCGGTGACGTGCCAGGCGGGGCCCTCCTCGGCGGCGTGCGCCGTGCGCCGCAGCCCGTGCGCGGCGGCCTTGGCGAACGCCGGCGCGAACGGGGCTGCCGAGAAACCGACCTCCGTGGACGCGAGCCCCACGCCGGCGACCGGGGCGTCGAGCGCCAGCAGGTCGTCGAGCAGCTCCTCCGCCTCCGCCCCGGGGCGGTGGCGCAGGAACGCCGCGATCAGCAGGCCGGAGACGCCGAGCTCCGCCTCGCCGTCCGCGAGGCCCTGCGTCACGCCCGCCACGACCTCCGCCAGGGGCACGCCCCGCGCGACGTGCGTCTGCAGGTCGACCATGAGCTCGGCGTGCCGCACCCCGCCCGCCGCGGCCCGCCGCAGGTAGGCGACCGTGAGGTCCGCGAAGTCGTCCGCCGTGCGGAGCACCTGGGACGTCGCGTGGTAGAGGTCGAGGAAGGACTGCAGGTCCGTGAACGCGTACGCCGTGCGCAGCGCGGCCGGGTCCGCGAACGGCAGGGCGATCCCGTTCCGGTCGGCGAGGGCGAACGCCAGCTCGGGCTCGAGGGTGCCCTCCAGGTGCAGGTGGAGCTCGGCGCGCGGGGGTCGCTGCGGGGTCGCCGCGAGCGGGTGGGACGACGCCGGGGTCGAGGGGGTCGGGGTCATGCCAGGCAGCGTACGGTGCCGCGTGCGCTGCTCAGGCGACCGGGGCGAGCCCGGCCCGCAGCCCCCCTGTGATCTCGCGCACCAGGCCGATCCAGAGGACGGCGCCCGCCACCACGGCCACGGTGGCGAGGCCCTCGAACACGGGGACCGTCTCCGGGTCTCGCGAGGCGAGGCCCAGGGACGAGAACGCCGCCTTTTTCGACGCCCACAGACCCACGAGCGAGCACGCCCACCACCAGCCGAGCCGGCTCGGCGTCCGGCCGCCCACCGCGGCGGCGCGCACGTCGCGCACCACCTGGAACGGGAACCAGAGGGAGACGACGGGGACCGCCCAGCCCAGCCAGACCCACACCGGCCCGGGCACCTGCCGGACCGCAGGGGACAGCACCACCGCGCCCCGCCGGCACTGCTGGACCCCGAGGCACGCGACGACGAACGCCGCGACCTGGAGCGGCAGGAGGAGGTTGCCGAGCTCGTCGTACGGCGTCGAGACCGACAGGCCGACCCGCCCGCCGCGAGCGCCGCCTCGGAGGGACCGACCACCTGGAACGAGGCGGCCGGGCGCACCACCTGAACGACGGACCAGGCCACCGCCAGGGCGACGGTCGCCGCCGCGAGCCCCGTCGGGGCGGCCGGCGCGGGAGCCGGCGGAGCCTCGGGCGGCGTGGCGCCGGGCGGCGGGGTGGCACCGGACGGCGGGGCGAACGGGTCGGGCTGGGTCGTGGAGACCTCCGGGACGGCGGCGGGGCCGCGCCAGCATCGTGGCGCGGCCCCGCCGCTCGTGCCCCTGACCAGGGCGTCCGGTCCGTCAGGCCTCGACGACCACCGGCACGATCATCGGCCGACGGCGCAGGCGCCGGTTGACCCACTGCCCGATGACACGGCGCATCACCTGCTGCAGCTGGTAGGTGTCGGCGGCGCCGCCCGCGATCGCGTTCTCGAGCGCCGCCACGACGTCGGGCTGGATCTCCTCGAAGACCGCGTTGTCCTCCGCCATGCCGCGGGCGAGGATCTGCGGGCCGGCGATCACCTTGCCGGTCGCGGTGTCGACGACGGCGAAGACGGAGACGAAGCCCTCCTCGGACAGCGTCCGGCGGTCCTTGAGCTCGTTCTCCGTGACCGCGCCCACGGTCGAGCCGTCGACGAAGACGTAGCCGCAGGGCACCGCGCCCACGACGGACGCCTTGCCGTCCACGAGGTCGACGACGACGCCGTCCTCGGCGAGGATCACGCGGTCGGCCGGCACGCCCGTGCGGACGGCGAGCGCGCCGTTCGCCACCAGGTGGCGGACCTCGCCGTGCACCGGCATGACGTTCTTCGGCTTGAGCACGTTGTAGCAGTACAGGAGCTCGCCGGCGCTGGCGTGGCCGGACACGTGCACCTTCGCGTTGCCGGAGTGCACGACGCGGGCGCCGAGGCGGGTGAGCCCGTTGATGACCCGGAACACCGAGTTCTCGTTGCCCGGGATGAGCGACGACGCGAGGATCACGGTGTCGCCGTGGCCGACCTGCACCTTGTGGTCGCCGTTGGCCATGCGGCTCAGGGCGGCCATCGGCTCGCCCTGCGACCCGGTCGACATGTAGACGATGCGGTCGTCGGGCAGGCTCGCGGCCTGCTTGAGCTCGACGAGGACGCCCGGGGGGACGTCGAGGTAGCCGAGCTCCGCCGCGATGCCCATGTTGCGCACCATCGAGCGGCCGACGAGCGCGACCTTGCGGCCGTGCGCGTGCGCGGCGTTGAGGACCTGCTGCACGCGGTGCACGTGCGAGGAGAACGACGCGACGACGATCCGCTTCTCCGCCTGCGCGAAGGCGGCGTCCAGCGCCGGGCCGATCTCGACCTCGTTGGTGACGAAGCCGGGCACCTCGGCGTTGGTGGAGTCGACCATGAACAGGTCGACGCCCTTCTCGCCCAGCCGGGCGAACGCGCGCAGGTCGGTGATGCGGCCGTCGAGCGGCAGCTGGTCCATCTTGAAGTCGCCGGTGTGCAGCACCGTGCCGGCGCCGGTCGTGACGGCGACGGCGAGCGCGTCCGGGATCGAGTGGTTGACGGCGACGAACTCGCAGTCGAAGGGGCCGAACGCCTCGGTCTGGTCCTCCGCGACGACGCGCAGCACCGGCTTGATGCGGTGCTCCTTGAGCTTCGCCTCGACGAACGCGAGGGTGAGCCGCGAGCCGACGAGCGGGATGTCCCGGCGCAGCCGCAGCAGGTAGGGCACGGCGCCGATGTGGTCCTCGTGCCCGTGCGTCAGGACGATCGCCTCGATGTCGTCGAGACGGTCCTTGATGTAGTCGAAGTCCGGCAGGATCAGGTCCACGCCGGGCTGGTGGTCCTCGGGGAAGAGGACGCCGCAGTCGATGATCAGCAGGCGGCCCTCGTACTCGAGGACGGCCATGTTGCGGCCCACCTCGCCCAGGCCGCCGAGGGCCACGATGCGCAGCCCCTTCGACGGCAGGGCGGGGGGCAGGGGAAGTTCGGGGTGAGGGTGGCTCACGGGGCCTCCAGGCCGGTAGGTCTTACGGAAGTGTGGTGACGCCCGCACGGACGCCGTCGTTCAGGTAGCCCGCCGTCGCGAGGGCGTCGCGCAGCCGCGCGACGTCGTCCTCGGAGGCGGCCACGTTGGGCAGGCGCAGCTCGCGGTTGTCCACGAGACCGAGCGCCTCGATCGCGGCCTTGGCCATCGCGGCCTGCGCGCCGGCGCCGTTGAGCGCCTCGATGACGGGCACGGTGGGCAGGTAGGCCCGCAGGGCGCCGGCGGTGTCCCCGGCGTCCCACCGGCGCACGACCTCGGCGAACGCCCCGCCCACGACGTGCGCGGAGACGGACACGATACCGGCCCCGCCCATGGACAGGAACGGCAGCAGCAGGCTGTCGTCGCCCGAGTACCAGGCGAGGCCCGTCGCGGCCGCCAGCGGCGCGACGGACGACACGTCACCGGTGGCGTCCTTCGTGGCGACGACCTGCGGGTGCCGTGCGATGCGCTCGTAGGTCGACGCCGCGATCCGCACGCACGTGCGCCCCGGGACGTCGTACAGCATCACGGGCAGCTCGGTGGCGTCGGCGACGGTCGCGAAGTGCCGGTACAGACCCTCCTGCGACGGGCGCGAGTAGTAGGGCGAGACGACGAGCAGCCCGTGGGCGCCCGCCTCCGCCGCCTGCTCGGCCATGCGCACGGCGTGCACGGTGTCGTTGGAGCCGGCGCCCGCCAGCACGTACGCCCGGTCGCCGACGGCGTCCACGACGGCGCGCACGAGGTCCGCCTTCTCAGGGGCGTGCGTCGTCGGTGACTCGCCGGTGGTCCCCGACAGCACGAGCCCGTCGTTGCCGTCGTCCACCAGGCGCTTCGCCACCTTGACCGCCGCGTCCAGGTCCAGGTCGCCCGAGGGCGTCATGGGGGTCACCATCGCGGTGAGGACGGCGCCGAAAGGGCGCGCGGCGGCAGGGGCGAGCGTCATGAGGTCAACCGTACCGGGCGCGACCGTGCACGACGGACGGGACTCACCCGTCGAGCAGGCGCCCCAGCCGCGCCGCCAGGCCGGGGACGTCCGCCGCGTCGGCGTCGACCTCGACCGCGGCCGCCGTGCGGAGCACCTCGCGCAGGCCCGCCGCGTAGGCGCCCCGGGCGGCGTCGTCGAGGTCGGCACGGTGCGCCGCGCGTCCGGCAGCACGGTCGGCCGCCACCCGACGCGCGAGCGTCGCCGGCGCGACCCGCAGGATCACGTGGACGAACCGCGCGCCGCCGTCCGCGGCGGCGCGCGCGAACCGTGCGACCTGGTCGGGTCGCGCGACGAGCTGCGGGACGACGACGTGGGCGCCGGCCCGGAGGTGCGAGCGCGCCATGTCGAGGGCGAGGCGTCGGGCGGGCTCCGCCGCCCGGGCGGGGTCGCCGGAGATCAGCGTGCGCACCACGTCCACGTCGAGGACGAGCGCGCCTGGCCGCCCGGCCGCGAGCGCCCCGGCGACGGTCGACTTCCCGGCGCCCGGCAGCCCGTTGAGCAGCAGCAGCGTCACCGCGCCCTCGCCCCGCCCGTCGCCCATCCGTCGATCGTAGAGAACGTCGTCGGGAACGTCGTCGGGAACGTCGTCGGGAACGTCGTCGGGAGCGTCGCGGGGAACCGGCCGCGGGCGAGGTCTGCCGTTCCCCGTGTCGAGCGGACCGCGCGCTGTGCATACTCGGGGCATGAGCTCGCTGTCGCCCGCGCTCGTCGCCCACCTGCCGACCGGCATGCTCGCCGACGGTCACTGGACCGCGGCCTCGGGCGGGCGGACGTTCGAGGTCACCGACCCCGCCACGGGCGAGGTGCTGTTCGACGTCGCCGACGCCTCCCCGGAGGACGGCCGGCGCGCGCTCGCCTCCGCCGCCGACGCCGCGCCCGCGTGGCGCGCCGTCGCGCCGCGCGAGCGGTCCGAGCTGCTGCGGGCCGTGTACGAGCGGCTCGTCGCGCGCAGCGACGCCGTCGCGTCCCTCATCACCGCCGAGTGCGGCAAGCCCCTGGCCGAGGCCCGTGCCGAGGTCGCGTACGGCGCCGACTTCCTGCGCTGGTACGCCGAGCAGGCGGTCCGGGCCGAGGGCCTGGTGCGCACCGCCCCCGCCGGCGCGAACCGGCAGCTCGTGCACCGGCGGCCGGTCGGCCCGGCGCTGCTGATCACGCCGTGGAACTTCCCCATCGCGATGGCGACGCGCAAGATCGGCCCCGCGCTCGCGGCGGGCTGCACGATCGTGATCAAGCCGGCCCACCAGACCCCGCTCACCACGATGCTCGTCGCCGAGGTGATCCGGTCGGAGGCGGCCGAGCGCGGGCTGCCGCCCGGCATCGTGAACGTCGTGCCCACGGCGGGCTCGGGGGACCTCGTGGCTCCGCTGCTCGCCGACGACCGGCTGCGCAAGCTGTCCTTCACCGGATCCACCGCCGTCGGGCGCACGCTGCTGAAACAGTCTGCCGACCAGGTGCTGCGCACGTCGATGGAGCTCGGCGGCAACGCGCCGTTCGTGGTCTTCGCCGACGCCGACCTCGACGCCGCCGTCGACGGCGCGACGGTCGCGAAGCTCCGCAACGCCGGCCAGTCGTGCGTCGCGGCCAACCGGTTCCTCGTGCACGACTCCGTCGCCCGCGAGTTCGCGCGGCGGCTCGCCGACCGGTTCGCGGCCCTGCGCGTCGGGCGCGGCGACGTGGACGGCGTCGACCTCGGCCCGCTCATCGACGCCCCGGCCGTCGAGAAGGTGACCGCGCTCGTCGACGACGCCACGGACCGCGGCGCGCAGGTGCTCACGGGCGGCGGGCGCCCCGACGGCCCCGGCACGTTCTTCGAGCCCACCGTGCTCGCCGGCGTCGACCGGGACGCGCGGGCCGTGCGCGAGGAGATCTTCGGCCCGGTGGCGCCCGTCGTCGGCTTCGCCGACGACGACGAGGCCTTCGCCCTCGCGAACGACACGGAGTACGGGCTCGCCGCGTACGCCTACACGACGTCCCTGGAGCGGGCCCTGCGTGTCGGGGCGGAGATCGACGCCGGGATGATCGGGATCAACCGCGGCATGGTCTCCGACGCGAGCGCCCCGTTCGGCGGCATGAAGCAGTCCGGCCTGGGCCGGGAGGGCGGCGAGGCGGGTCTCGAGGAGTACCTCGAGACGGTGTACGTGGCGCTCTGAGCCCCGGATTTTTTCTCGCCCGGGACGCGCCGTGATTTCCTACCGGCGTGACACGTGGACAGGGGCACGACCCGGCGGTGCGGTCCGCCGTCCGCCAGGGGGCGAGCGTGGCGGTGGCCACCGGCCTGTACGGCATCTCGTTCGGGGCGCTGTCGGTCGTGGCGGGCGTCAGCGTGCCCCAGACGATGGCGCTGAGCCTGCTGCTCTTCTCCGGCGGGTCGCAGTTCGCCCTCATCGGGGTCGTCGCCGCGGGCGGCTCCCCCGTCGCCGCGATCGCCACGTCGACCCTGCTGGGGGTGCGCAACACGCTGTATGGCGCCGTCGTCGCGCCGCTGCTCGAGGTGCGCGGCTGGCGACGCCTCGCCGCGGCACAGCTCACGATCGACGAGTCGACCGCGGTGGCCGTCGGCCAGCGGGAGCGCGCCGCCACCCGGGCCGGGTTCTGGGTCACCGGGATCGGCGTGTTCGTGCTGTGGAACGCGTTCACGCTGCTGGGCGCCCTCGCCGGCGACGCGCTGGGCGACCCGCGCGCCTGGGGGCTCGACGCCGCAGCCGGGGCCGCGTTCCTCGCCCTCGTGTGGCCGCGCCTGGCCGCCCGGCGCGCGCAGGTCGTCGCGGCGCTCGCCGTCGTCGTCACCGCCGCGCTGATCCCCGTCGTCCCTGCGGGCGTGCCCGTCCTCGCCGCCGCGGCGGTCGCGATCGTCGTGGGCGTGGTCGCGACGCCGAGCACGCCGGACGACCGGAAGGAGGCCGCATGACCACCACCGCGCTGTGGGTGGCCGTCCTCGCCGCCTCGCTGCTCAGCTTCGGGCTCAAGCTCGCCGGCCATCTCATCCCCGAGCACTGGCTCGCGACGGAGCGCGTGCAGCGCACGTCGACCCTCGTGACCGTGGCGCTGCTCGTCTCGCTCGTGGTCGTGCAGACCTTCGCGGACGGGCAGGCGCTCGTCGTCGACGCCCGGGTGCCCGCGCTCGCCGTCGCGGCGATCGCCCTCGCCCTGCGCGCCCCGTTCATCCTCGTGGTCGTGCTCGCGGCCGCCACCGCGGCGGGGCTGCGGGCGCTCGGCTGGGGCTGAGCGCCGCCCGCACTCACTAGGGTGGCCCGATGGCACTCTTCCGCGAGACGGCCGACGTCTCGGTCCGCCCGGCGGTCCCCGGCGACGAGGACGCGGTCACGCGCGTCCAGGTGTCGGCGTGGCGCGCGACGCACGAGGTGGCGCTGGGCGACGGCGTCGTCGACGCGCTCGACACCGACACCATGCGCGAGCGATGGGCGCGGGCGATCACCGCTCCCCCGGGCCCCGGCTTCGCCGTGCTCGTCGCCCTGGACGGGCCGGAGATCGTCGGCTTCGCGGCCGTGGGACCTGGCCAGCTCGTAGCGCTCGAGGTGGAGCCCCGGCACCAGCGCGGCGGCCACGGCTCGCGGCTGCTGTCCGCCGCGGTCGACCGGCTCCGCACCGACGGTGCCGAGCAGGTCGTCACCTGGGTGCTCGACGACGACTCCGCGCGCGAGCGCTTCCTCTCCTCGGCAGGCCTCGGGCCGGACGGCACGTCCCGCACCCTCGCGACCGGCGTGCGCGACGTCGTCGAGCGGCGCTGGTCCGCCGCCATCTGAGCCGGGCCCCACTTTCCCTACCGCGCGGTAGGTTTCTTGCTACGCTGCAGGGGTTGCCCGTCGCCGACCCCAGGAGCGCCCCCGTGACCCTCGACCCGACCGTGCCCGCCGCCGTGCCCACCACCGTGCCCACCACAGCGGCGGACGGCACCCCCGAGCACCCCGCCCACCCGTTCGACGTCGAGCGCGTGCTCGCCCGGCTGACGCTCGAGGAGAAGGCCTCGCTGCTCTCCGGCGTCGACTTCTGGCACACGCAGCCGGTCGAGCGCGACGGCGAGACGCTGGTCCCGTCCGTGATGGTCACCGACGGCCCGCACGGCCTGCGCAAGCAGGACGAGAACGCGGACCACCTCGGCCTCGGCAACAGCGTGCCCGCCACCTGCTTCCCGACGGCCGCCGCGCTCGGGTCGAGCTGGGACGCCGACCTGCTGCACCGGGTCGGCGAGGCCCTCGGCCGGGAGACCCGGGCGAACGACGTCGCGGTCCTCCTCGGCCCGGGCGTGAACATCAAGCGGTCGCCGCTGTGCGGGCGCAACTTCGAGTACTTCTCCGAGGACCCGGTGGTGGCCGGCGAGCTCGCGACGGCTCTCGTCGAGGGCATCCAGTCGCTCGGCGTCGGCACGTCGCTCAAGCACTTCGCCGCCAACAACCAGGAGGCGGACCGGATGCGGGTGTCCGCCGACGTCGACGAGCGCACGCTGCGGGAGATCTACCTGCCCGCCTTCGAGCGCGTCGTCACCAGGGCACAGCCCTGGACCGTCATGTGCGCCTACAACAAGGTGAACGACGTCTACGCCTCGCAGCACGACTGGCTGCTCACGACGGTGCTGCGCGACGAGTGGGGCTTCGAGGGCCTCGTCGTGTCCGACTGGGGCGCGGTGCGCGACCGCGTCGCCGGCGTCGCCGCCGGACTCGACCTGGAGATGCCGTCGTCCGGCGGGCGCACCGACGCCGAGGTCGTCGCCGCGGTGCGCGACGGCGAGCTCGACGAGGCCCTGGTCGACGCGGCCGCCCGCCGCGTCCTGCACCTCGTCGCCCGGTCGCTGCCGGCGGCCGAGGCGCCCGGGTCGTTCGACGTCGACGCCCACCACGCGCTCGCCCGCGAGGCCGCGGCCGCGGGCACCGTGCTGCTCAAGAACGCCCCGGTCGACGGCGCACCCCTCCTCCCCCTGGCGCCCGGCGCCCTCGCGGGCGTCGCCGTCGTCGGCGAGCTCGCCCGGACCCCGCGCTACCAGGGCGCCGGGTCCTCGCAGGTCAACCCGACCCGCCTCGACGACGCGCTGACCGCGCTGAGGGCGGCCGCCGGCGCCGACCTCCCGTTCGCCGCGGGGTACACGCTGGCCGAGGGTCCGGCCGACGACCGCTCGCCCGACGCCCTGGTCGCCGAGGCCGTCGAGGCGGCGCGCGGCGCGCGCACCGTGCTGGTGTTCCTCGGCCTTCCCGCCGCGTACGAGTCGGAGGGCTACGACCGCGACCACCTGGACCTGCCCGCCGACCAGGTCGCGCTGCTGCGCGCCGTCGCGGCGGCGAACCCGCGGGTCGTCGTCGCGCTCGCCGGCGGTTCCGCGATCTCGGTGGCCCCGTGGCAGGACGTCGCCCCCGCGCTGCTCACCGGCTGGCTGGGCGGCCAGGCCGGCGGCTCCGCCGTCGCCGACGTGCTCACGGGCGCCGTCGCGCCGTCGGGCCGGCTCACCGAGACCCTGCCGCTGCGCCTCGAGGACACCCCGGCCTTCGGGAACTTCCCCGGCGAGCTCGGCCACGTCCGCTACGGCGAGGGCGTGCTGGTGGGCTACCGCTGGTACGACGCCCGCCAGGTCGACGTCGCGTACCCGTTCGGGCACGGCCTGTCGTACACGACGTTCGCCTACGACGACGCGGCGGCGGAGGTCACCGGCTCCGGCGCCGACGCCCAGGTGCGCGTCGCCGTGCGCGTGACCAACACCGGCCCCGTCGCCGGGTCCGAGGTCGTCCAGGTGTACGTGGGCGACCCGCAGGCCCAGGTGCATCGGCCCGAGCGCGAGCTCAAGGCGTTCGCCAAGGTGCACCTCGAGCCGGGCGAGTCGCGGGTCGTGACGTTCGGCCTCGACGCCCGCGACCTGTCGTACTGGCACCCCGTGCTGCGCCGCTGGGTGCTGGAGGGCGGCGAGTTCCGCGTCGCCGTGGGCGCGTCGTCCCGCGACCTGCGCGCCGAGCTGGTGGTCGACGTCGTCGGAGAGGACGTCACCCTCCCGCTGCACGAGCTGTCGACGCTCGGCGAGGCGCTCGAGCACCCGGTGGCCGGGCCCGTGGTGCGCGGCGCCCTGGACGGCACGCCGGTCGACCCGGGCCTGCTGGCCATGGCCACGGACATGCCGCTCGCGGTCATCGCCGACTTCGGCCTGGCAGGGTTCGACCGCGGCACCCTCGCCCAGCTCGTGGCGGCCGCGAACGCCTGACCGCCGCACGTCGTGGGCGCTCGTCCGGCGCTACCCGGACCGCCGGTCACGCCGGACGAGCGCCCACACCATCAGGCCGGGTCGACGACGATCAGGTCGAGGTAGGCCCGCAGGTCCGCCGCCATGTCCACGCGCTGCGCGCGCGGATCGTCCAGCGAGTAGAGCCACTGGATCTGCAGCCCGTCCATGATCGCGACGATGGTGCGCGCCGCGACCTCGGGGTCCACGCCCGGGGCGAGCCGCCCCTCCGCCGCCAGGCGCTCCAGCTCGACCCGGCTGCGGCGCACGGTCGACGGGTACCGCTCGGAGAAGTACTCGTGGGCGGGATGGTCGGGCGACGTGGCCTCGGCCGCCAGCCCGGCGAAGACCTCGACGACCGGCCGCCGCAGCGCGTTGCGCTGCACCAGGCGCACCAGCGCGTCGAACATGCTCCGGCCCTGCTCGAGATCCCGGTCGAAGTCGGCGAAGTCGATCTCGTCGCGATGCTCCAGCACCGCCTCCAGCAGCGCCGCCTTGGTCGGGAAGTGGTGCAGCAGGCCCGGGTGCGAGATGCCCACCCGCGACGCGATCTCGCGCAGCGAGGCCCCGTGGTAGCCGACCTCTCCGAACATGCCGATCGCCGCCTGCAGGATCTCCTCGCGCTTGGCCCGGCCCTTGGCGTACCCCCGGCGGGGCGCGGCCTCGTCCTCGATCGTCGTGTCGCTCACGTCGATCATTCTCCCCTCGATTCCCCCGCGCGTCCGACGGGTCGATCCGCCCCACCAGGACTCTTGGCACCAATACCTACCATGCGGTAGCCTCACTTTCCGACCAGGCGGTAGGCATTGGTCGAGCGCGGGTCCGACGGCGGGCCCGGCAGAGAATCAGGAGTCGTCCATGGCAGACGTTCAGGCCCCCGCACCGGCCGGCCAGTCCCCCGCGTCCCCGACCCACGTCCCGGAGGACGGCCGCGCCGCCGCCGGCACCGGGACGGTCGTCGCCTACGTCCTCGCGTTCTTCGCGCTGTACATCGCGGTGCTCACCCCCGTGGTCAGCACGCTGGCGCTCAAGGTCGACGCCCTGTCCACGCCCGAGACCCGCGCCACCAACCTCGCGCTCGTCACCGGCGTCGGGGCCTTCTTCGCCTTCGTCGCCAACCCCGTCGCCGGCGCCCTGTCCGACCGCACGACGTCGCGGCTCGGCATGCGGCGGCCCTGGCTGCTGTGGGGCGTGCTGCTCGGCGCCGTCGGCCTCCTGCTCATCGCGTTCGCGCCGGCGATCTGGATGGTCGTGATCGGGTGGGCCGTCACGCAGGCCGCGATGAACGGCACCCAGGCCGCGCTCCAGGCGCTGCTGCCCGACCAGGTCGCCGAGACCCAGCGCGCCCGCGTCTCCAGCCTGCTCGGCATGGCCCAGCAGCTCGCCCCTCTGGTCGGCATCGCGCTCGCCTTCGGGTTCACCGCCGCCGGGGCGAGCGAGATCTGGATCTTCCTCGTCCCCACGTTCCTGGCCGTCGTCGGCGTGCTCGCCCTCGTGGCCGTCCTCAAGGACCGCCACCTCGACCGGGCCGACGTCGCCCCGTTCCGCCTCGGCGCGTTCCTCAAGGGCTTCTGGGTCTCCCCGCGACGGCACCCCGACTTCGCGTGGACCTTCCTCGGCCGCTTCCTCATGCTGTTCGGCTTCGCGCTCTACAACACCTACCAGCTGTACTTCCTCATCGACCGGTTCGGCTTCGACAACGCCACGGCGCTGAGCTGGCAGCTGCGGCTCATGGTCGTGCAGGCCGTCGTCATGGTGGTGGCGTCCCTCGTGGGCGGCGTGCTGTCCGACCGCACGGGCCGCCGCAAGGTCTTCGTCGTCGTCGCCACCCTGCTGGCCGGCGCCGGCCTCCTCACGTTCGCGCTCGTGCAGGGCCCGAGCATGCTCTACCTGGGGGCGTCCCTGTTCGGCGCCGGCCTCGGCGCCTACTTCGCCGTCGACCTCGCGCTCGTCACCGACGTGCTGCCGAACGCCGAGACCGAGGCCGCGAAGAACATGGGCGTCTTCAACATCGCCAACGCGCTGCCGCAGTCCGTGGCCCCGGCTCTCGCCCCCGCGTTCCTCGCCATCGGCGCCGGCGGCAGCAACTACACCGCCCTGTTCGCCATCTCCGCGGTCATCGTCGCCCTCGGCGCCGTGGCCACCCTGTTCATCCGAGGAGCCCGCTGATGACCGCACCGACCGGCACCGCCGACGCACCCGTCCCCGCCCACGCCCCGTACCGCGACGCGTCGCGCCCCGTCGCCGAGCGCGTGGCCGACCTGCTCGCCCGCATGACGCTCGAGGAGAAGGCCGGCCAGCTCTTCCAGACCATGATCGAGGTGGGCGAGGGCGGCGCGCTGTCCGAGGGCCCGTCCGCGATGGGCGTGCCCGCCACCACCGACATGGTGGTGAAGCGCCAGATGACGCACTTCAACGTGCTCATGGCGCCGCCCACGGCCCGCGAGTTCGCGCTCTGGCACAACCGGCTCCAGGAGCTCGCGGCGTCCACCCGCCTCGGCATCCCCGTGACGGTGTCCACCGACCCGCGGCACGCGTTCACCGACAACCCCGGCACCGCGCTGCTGTCCGGGCCGTTCTCCCAGTGGCCGGAGACGCTCGGCCTCGCCGCCACCCGCGACGAGCGCCTGGTCGAGGAGCACGCCGACGCCGCGCGCCGCGAGTACCTGGCCGTCGGCATCCGCACGGCCCTGCACCCGCAGGTCGACCTCGCCACCGAGCCCCGCTGGTCCCGCGCGAACGGCACGTTCGGCGAGGACGCCGAGCTCACCGGCCGGATGGGCAGCGCGTACGTGCGCGGCTTCCAGGCCACCGGCGACGTCGCCCGCGCAGCCGGCCTGCCCGGCACGTTCGGCGCGCGCTCCGTCTCGACCATGACCAAGCACTTCCCCGGCGGCGGGCCGCAGCAGGACGGCGAGGACCCGCACTTCGCCTACGGCCGCGAGCAGGTGTACCCCGGCGGGCGCTTCGCCGAGCACCTGGAGCCGTTCACGGCGCTGCTGGCCGCGGGGACGCGGCAGATGATGCCGTACTACGGCATGCCGGTGGGCCTCGAGGCGGACCTCGGCGACGGGCCCGAGGCCGTCGAGCAGGTCGGGTTCGGCTTCAACCGGCAGATCCTCACGCGCCTGCTGCGCGACGAGCTCGGCTTCGACGGCGTCGTGTGCACCGACTGGGGCCTGGTGTCCGACGCCGAGATCCTCGGCCAGCCGTTCCCGGCCCGCGCCTGGGGCGTCGAGCACCTCGCTCCGGTCGACCGGCTGGAGAGGATCCTCGCGGCCGGCGCCGACCAGCTCGGCGGCGAGGCGTGCCCCGAGCTCGTCGTGGAGCTGGTCCGCGCGGGTCGGGTCACCGAGGCACGGGTCGACGAGTCCGTCGCCCGCCTGCTGCGGGAGAAGTTCGAGCTGGGCCTGTTCGACGGCGCCCGCTACGCCGACGCCGACGCCGCGGCGTCCGTCGTCGGGCACCCGGACCTCGTGGCCGCGGGGCGGCGCGCCCAGTCGCGGTCCGTGACCCCGCTGGCGTCCGCGGCCGACGGCGCGGCCCGCCTCCCGCTGGCCCGCGGCCTCCGCGTGTTCGTGGAGGGTGCCGCCGACGTCGTCGACGGGCTCGAGGGCGCGACCCTGGTCGCCACCCCCGCCGAGGCCGACGTCGCGCTGGTGCGCCTCAAGGCGCCGTACGACGACCGCGGGCCCGGCTTCGAGGGCTTCTTCCACGCCGGCTCGCTCGACTTCCCCGCGGAGGTCGTCGCGCACGTGGCCGAGATCGCCGCGCAGGTGCCGACCGTCGTCGACGTCTACCTCGACCGGCCCGCGATCCTCGCCCCCGTGCTCGAGGCGCTGGGCGACCGCGGGTCGCTGGTCGCGAACTTCGGGGCCTCCACCCCGGCGCTGCTCGACGCCCTCACCGGTGTCGTCCCCGCCGAGGGCCGCCTCCCGTTCGACCTGCCCCGGTCGACGGCCGCCGTGGAGGCGTCCCGCGAGGACGTGGCGTTCGACACCGCCGACCCGCTGTTCCGGTTCGGCCACGGCCTGGCGCTCTGACCGGTGGTGGGCGCCCGCCGCGCCCGGCGACCGCCGATGGGAGGATGAGGCGGTGACGTCCTCCTCCCCGGCCCCCGCCCGCACCGTCCGGGACGCCGCGGCAGGGATCGCCGTCCTCGGCGTCGCCAACTTCGTCGCCATCACCACCGAGGTGCTGCCGGTGGGCCTGCTGCCGCAGGTCGCGCGCGGCGTCGGCGTGAGCGAGTCGACGGCAGGCCTGCTGGTCACGGTCTACGCGTTCGTGGTCGCCGCCTGCGCGGTGCCGCTGACGATCGCCACCCGGTCGCTCGCCCGCAAGCCTCTGCTGCTCGCGACGCTCGCCACGTACGCGGCGAGCAACCTGCTGGTGGCCGTCGCGCCGTCGTACGCCGTGGTCGCGGGCGCGCGCGTGCTCGGCGGGCTGGGGCACGCGGTGTTCTTCTCCGTGTCGATCGCGTACGCCGCGCGCCTCGTCAGCCCCCTGTACACCGGCCGTGCCCTCACCCTCGTGACCGCCGGCGGCACCCTCGGCTTCGTGCTCGGCGTGCCGCTGTCGACGTCGCTCGGGGCCGCGGTGGGCTGGCGCTGGTCGTTCGGCGTGCTCGCCGCCGTCTGCACGGTGACCGCCCTGCTGGTGGCGCGCCTGCTGCCGTCGGTCGCCGTCGAGCCCTCCGCCCCGCGCGACGCCGCGGCCGCCCGCCGCGGGCGCGCCCGCCTCGGACTCGTGGTCGGCACGAACACCGTGCTCTTCGGAGGCCAGTACACCGTGTACACGTACATCTCCGTGCTGCTGCTGGCCGCCGGGCTGTCGGAGGCCGCCGTCGGGCCGGTGCTGCTGGTGTTCGGCGCGCTCGGGCTGGTCGGGCTCTGGGCCGCGGCCCGCTACCTCGACCACAGCCCCCGCGCCCTGACGATCGCGTCCATGGCCGCGATCGCCGTGGCCCTCGTCGCCGTCGCGCTCGCGCTGCCGGGCGCCGTCGGCGTGCTGGTCGCGGCGGGCGTCTGGCTCGCCGCGTTCGGCGCCATCCCCGCCACGTTCCAGGCCGCGGCACTGCGCACCCAGGGCGCCACGCCCGACATCGCCGGGGCGTTCGTCAACGCGACCTCGAACTTCGGCATCGGGCTCGGCGCGGCCGTGGGCGCGGTGGTGGTCGCCGGTCCCGGGCCGCGCGCCCTGGCGCTGACCGGGGCCGCGATCGTCGCCGTCGCGCTCGTGGCGGTGCTCGTCGCCCGCCAGGCGTTCCCGCGCCACGCGACGTCGTAGGCGTCGGCAGGCCCGGGCGAGTCGTTCCGACGATCCGTTCCCGGGTCGTCACGACGCCGTGACGCGCCCGTAGCACCCGGGTGCGAGCGTGTCCCCATGAACCTGTCGGGGTCCCTGCCGGGAGCGCGGCGCGGCGGCAGCGCCGCGCCCCTCGTGACCGACTACTTCGCGGCGCCCACCGATGCCGTCGCGGCGACGGTGGTGCACCAGGAGGCGGGGCCGTCGGTCCTGGCGCGAGGCTCGGGCCGGCCGCTCTTCGACACCGTGCGGCTGCCGGCGGTGGAGCCGTTCGTGATGCTGGGACGCGTCGCGGAGGCGCTGTGCGCGCGGCCGTACGCGGAGGTCACGGCCCATCCGCGGCACGGCGTCCTCGTGGACGGCGCGGACGAGGGCCCCTGGGTGGTGGCCGTCTCGGACGAGCTCGCGGAGGCGCTGGCCGCCGCGGCCCCGGACCGGCTGCTCGACGTCGCACGCTCGTGGGCCACGGCGAGCGGCGGGAGCCTGCCCGCCGCCGACCGGCTCGCGCCCGCCCTGGTCGCGCTGGGCGGGCTCGCCGACCGCGCACGCCAGGTGCGCCACGGGCTGTACTGCTGGGCGCAGCTCACGCCGTGGGGCCCGCCGGCCGTCGGGACCGCGGCCGGCGGCCCGGTCAGGACGTCGCGCCCGGCCTGAACATCGACGACGCCTTGCGCAGGGTCTCGCGCGCCCGACGGCGGTCGCCCGCCGCGTCGTAGGCGAACGCCAGGTGATACCAGACCTTCCAGTCGTCCGGGTCCTGCTCCGCCGCGGCCCGGCGCTCCTCGAAGGCGGCGTCCGCGGCCGCGCGGTCCACCCGTCCACCGGGCGAGCGCGGCAGGTCGTCCACCGGCAGCTCGCCCGCGGCCGCGAGCACGTCGGCCATGTGCTGCACCCGCGTCGCGAGGCGGTACTCGCGCGCGATGAGCACGATGACGAGCAGCGGGATGACCAGCACGGCCAGGCCGATCGCGATCAGCACCGGCTCGCCGGTGCCGATCATCGACACGCCGCGCCCGGCGATCTGCCAGACGTACAACGCGAGCAGCGCGGTGACGGCGACCGCCCCCGCGAGCCCCCGCGGCAGCCGCCGGCGCGGCGCGTCGCTCACGACAGGTCCAGCACGTTCTCGAGGCCCACGGTCAGCCCGGGCCGCGAGACGACCTCGCGCACCGCCAGCAGCACGCCGGGCATGAACGACACCCGGTCGAACGAGTCCTGCCGGATCACGAGCTGCTCGCCGACGTTCCCGAACAGGATCTCCTCGTGCGCCACGAGGCCCCGCAGCCGGACGGCGTGCACGCGCACCCCGTCGACGTCGGCGCCGCGCGCCTCGACGCCCGTCTCGGTGGCGTCCGGCATCGGGGCCAGGCCGGCCTCGGACCGCGCGCGGGCGATCGCCGCGGCGGTGTGCCGCGCCGTGCCCGACGGGGCGTCGACCTTGTCGGGGTGGTGCAGCTCGACCACCTCGGCCGACTCGAAGTACCGCGCCGCCTTGGCCGCGAACGTCATCGCCAGCACGGCCGACAGGCCGAAGTTCGGCGCGATGAGCACGCCCAGCCCGTCCTGTCCGGCCCGCGCGGAGTTGACGCGCTCCAGGTGCTCCGTGACCCGGCCGCGCGAGGCGTCGTCCCACCCGGTCGTCCCGACGACGGCGTGCGCGCCGGCGTCGAGCACCGCGTGCACGTTCGCCTCCGTGGCGGCCGGCACCGTGAAGTCGATCGCCACGTCGGCGCCGGCCAGGGCGTCGGCGTCGACCGCGTCGCCGGCGTCGAGGCGCGCGACCAGCTCGAGGTCCGCCGCCTCCTCGACCGCCCGGGACACGGTGGCGCCCATCCGCCCGGCCGCTCCGAGCACGGCCACCTTGATGCTCTTGGTCATGGGTGAGTCTCCGATCTCGTTCTTCATGTCGTCGGGACCGGTCTCAGTCGCCGAACGGACCGACGCGCACGACGGACCGCGGCCGCGCGGCCAGGTCGGCGGCGAGCTCGCGGACGTCGTCGACGGTCACGGCACGGACCCGCTCGAGGGACTCCTCCAGGGTCAGCAGCTCGCCGTACACCAGCTCGGCCTTGCCCAGCCGGCTCATGCGCGACCCGGAGTCCTCCAGGCCGAGCACGAGGCCGCCCGAGAGCTGCCCGATGCTGCGCTCCAGCTCGGCGTCCGTGATGGGCTCGGTCGCCATCCGCTCCAGCTCGGCGACGAGCAGCTCGGTGACCTGGTCGACCTTCGCGGGCGAGCAGCCGGCGTACAGGCCGAACGTGCCGAGCCCGCCGTGACCGGAGGCGAACGAGTACGTGGTGTACGCCAGTCCGCGGCGCTCGCGCACCTCCTGGAAGAGGCGCGACGACATGCCGCCGCCCAGGACGGCGTTGAGCACGGACAGCGTGAAGCGGCGGTCGTCGGTGGCTGCGAGGCCCGTGGACCCCACGATGACGTTCGCCTGCTCCACCTGGCGCCGCACGGTGAGCTCGACGCCCTCCGTCGGGACGCCGACGGGGTCGGCGGCGGTCGGCCGCCGGTCGCGCGGGGCCGCCCCGGCGGCCAGGTCCCAGCCGCCGGTGATCAGCGCGTCCGTCACCTGCCCGACGAGGGCGTCGTGGTCGACGCCGCCCGCGGCGGAGACCACCAGGGTCTCGGGCCGGTAGTGCCAGCGGTAGTGCTCCCAGACGGCGTCGCGCGGCACGGCCCGGATCGTGTCCGGGGTGCCGCCGATCGGCCGGCCGAGCGGGTGCGTGCCGAGCACGGCCGCGGAGAACTCCTCGTGCACGACGTCGCCCGGGTCGTCGTCGTTCATCGCGAGCTCTTCGAGGATCACGCCGCGCTCGGTCTCGAGCTCGCCCTCGTCGAGGCGCGCCGAGGTGACCATGTCGGCGATGACGTCGACCGCCATCGGCAGGTCGGCGTCGAGCACGCGGGCGTAGTAGCAGGTGTGCTCCTTGCCCGTGGCCGCGTTGGCCTCGCCGCCGACGGCGTCGAAGGCCTCGGCGATGTCCATCGCCGAGCGGCGGGGCGTGCCCTTGAACAGCAGGTGCTCGAGGAAGTGCGTGGAGCCGAAGTGGCCGTCGGTCTCGTCGCGGGAGCCGACGCCGACCCAGGCGCCCACCGTGGCCGAGCGCAGGCCCGGCATCGACTCGGTGAGCACACGAACACCGCCGGGCAGGTCGGCACCGGGCTCGCCCGCGGGGACGAGCGGAAGGTGCCAGGACATCAGAGCGTCAGGCCTCCGCGGGGGCGTCGGCGGCGGGCTCGTCGGCCTTCTCGTCCTCGGTCACCGCGACGAGCGAGAGCTTGCCGCGCGGGTCGATCTCGCCGATCTCGACCTGGACCTTCTGGCCCACGGACAGCACGTCGTCGACGTTCTCGACGCGCTTGCCGCCCACGAGCTTGCGGATCTGGCTGATGTGCAGCAGACCGTCCTTGCCCGGCGAGAGGGAGATGAACGCGCCGAACGACGTCGTCTTGACGACGGTGCCGACGAAGCGCTCGCCCACCTCGGGGACGTGCGGGTTGGCGATCGCGTTGATCGCCGCGCGGGCGGCCTCGGCCGAGGGGCCGTCGGTGGCGCCGATGTAGACGGTGCCGTCGTCCTCGATGGAGATGTCCGCGCCCGTCTCCTCCTGGATCTGGTTGATCATCTTGCCCTTGGGCCCGATGACCTCGCCGATCTTGTCGACCGGCACCTTCACGGAGATGACGCGCGGGGCGTTCGGGGACATCTCGTCGGGCACGTCGATCGCCTCGGCGAGCACCTCGAGGATGGTCAGGCGCGCATCGCGGGCCTGGGTCAGCGCGCCGGCCAGGACCGACGCCGGGATGCCGTCGAGCTTGGTGTCGAGCTGGATGGCCGTGACGAACTCGCTGGTGCCGGCGACCTTGAAGTCCATGTCGCCGAACGCGTCCTCCGCGCCCAGGATGTCGGTCAGGGCCGCGTAGCGGGTCTCACCGTCGACCGTGTCGGAGATGAGGCCCATGGCGATGCCCGCGACCGGCGCCTTCAGCGGCACACCCGCGTTGAGCAGCGACAGCGTCGAGGCGCAGACGGAGCCCATCGAGGTGGAGCCGTTCGACCCCAGCGCCTCGGACACCTGGCGGATCGCGTAGGGGAACTCCTCGCGCGACGGCAGCACGGGCACGAGGGCACGCTCGGCCAGCGCGCCGTGGCCGATCTCGCGGCGCTTCGGGCTGCCGACGCGGCCCGTCTCACCGGTGGAGAACGGCGGGAAGTTGTAGTTGTGCATGTAGCGCTTGCGCGTGACCGGCCCGAGCGAGTCGATCTGCTGCTCCATGCGCAGCATGTTCAGTGTGGTGACGCCCAGGATCTGGGTCTCGCCGCGCTCGAACAGGGCGGAGCCGTGCACGCGCGGGATGACCTCGACCTCGGCCGACAGGGTGCGGATGTCCGCGAGCCCACGACCGTCGATGCGCACACCGTCGGTGAGGACGCGCTGGCGGATGAGCTTCTTCTGCAGGGCGCGGTACGCGGCCGACAGCTCCTTCTCGCGGCCCTCGAAGCGCTCGCCGAGCGCGCCGAGCAGGCCCTCCTTGAGCTCGTCCAGACGGTTCTCGCGGTCCTGCTTGTCCGCGATCGCGAGCGCGTCGCGCAGCGTCGTGGAGACCTCGTCCTCGACGGCGGCGAACGCGTCGTCCTGGTAGTCGAGGAAGACCGGGTAGTCCTTGACCTCCTTGGCCGCCTGGGCGGCGAGCGAGGCCTGCGCCTCGCAGAGGGCCTTGAGGAACGGCTTCGACGCCTCGATGCCCTGGGCGACGACCTCCTCGGTCGGCGCGGCGACGCCCTCGGTCTTGATGAGCTTCCAGGCGTCGTCGGTCGCCTCGGCCTCGATCATCGCGATGGCGACGTCGTCGCCCACGATGCGGCCGGCCACGACCATGTTGAAGACGGCGCGCTCGAGGTCCGAGTACTTCGGGAACGCGACCCACTGGCCGTCGATCAACGCGACGCGCACGCCCGCGACCGGGCCGGAGAACGGCAGGCCGGAGATCTGCGTGGACGCCGACGCGGCGTTGATCGCCAGGACGTCGTAGGCGTCGTCGGGGTGGATGGCCAGGACGTCGATGACGACCTGGACCTCGTTGCGCAGGCCCTTGACGAACAGCGGGCGCAGCGGGCGGTCGATGAGGCGGCAGGCCAGGATCGCCTCCGTCGAGGGGCGGCCCTCGCGGCGGAAGAACGAGCCGGGGATCTTGCCGGCGGCGTACTGCCGCTCCTCGACGTCCACCGTCAGCGGGAAGAAGTCGAACTGGTCCTTGGGGTGCTTGCCGGCCGTCGTGGCCGACAGCAGCATCGTCTCGCCGTCCAGGTACGCGGCGACGGAGCCGGCGGCCTGGCGGGCGAGGCGGCCCGTCTCGAAGCGGACGGTGCGGGTGCCGAAGCGGCCGTTGTCGATGACGGCCTCGGCGAACTGGATCTCGGGACCCTCCACGGGTGCCCTCCTTGATCTCGAGGGCGCCGCCGCGGCTCGGCGGTCTTCGATCGAGGCCCACGGAGCCGGGCCCGGCCGCGGGGCCGGACGGTTCGGGGGGCCACTACCGAGGACCGGACGAGGATCCGGCGGCGCGATGGTGGTTATGACAGGGACATCACACCAGACCAGCCCGGCCCCCGCGAGGGTGACCGGGCTGGCAGGCGGAGTCAGCGGCGCAGACCGAGGCGCTGGATCAGCGCGCGGTAACGCTCGATGTCGATCTTCTGCAGGTAGGCCTGCAGGCGGCGGCGCTGGCCGACGAGGAGCAGCAGGCCACGACGCGAGTGGTGGTCGTGCTTGTGCTCCTTGAGGTGCTCGTTCAGGTCGTTGATGCGCTGCGTGAGGAGCGCGATCTGCACCTCGGGCGAGCCGGTGTCGCCCTCGTGAGTGGCGTACTCGGTGATGATGGACTGCTTGGTGGCAGCGTCGAGCGGCATGGCTCTCCTTCGGTGTCGTTGCGCGGTGCTCCGGGACTCGTTCACCGGGGCGCTCTGGATCCGCGGCCGTTCGTACGGCCCCACCATGCTACCAGCGCGCCGCCCGCCGGATCCCGGCGGGCGGCGCGACGTGTGCCACGACACAACGACGAGCGGCTCAGTCCCCGTCGTGCCCCGCCGGGAGCCCGCCGACCTGGCGGAACGTCGTGCCGTCGTCGAGGGCCAGGACGCCGGCGAAGCGGAGCAGGTCGCCGATCGTCGTGATCATCTTCCCGCCGTCGATCCGCACCCCCTGCGCCGGGGTCCAGCCCACGGAGAGGTACGAGGCGTCGTCGGCCCGGAGCAGGTAGACGAAGGTCTCGCACAGGATCCGGCTGCCGACGTCCCCGAGGAAGTTGCCGTTCCCCTGGATCTCCGCCTCCTTGAGCACGTAGTACCACAGCGGCGTCCCGTCCAGCGCCGACAGGGCGTCCTTGACGTCCTGGGACGCACCCCGGGTGAGCTGCTCGGGGGTCAGGGCCGGCACGTGCAGCGCCTCCGCCACCGCCTCGCCGGTGGGCAGGGACAGCCAGTACCCGCGCAGCAGGTTCCGCTGCGCGAGCTGCTTGAGCAGGGCGCTGACCCCCGGGGCCAGGCCCGGGTCGTTGCCCTCCTTGAGCATCGTCGCCAGGCCGTTGGCGAGGAACGGGTCGATCTTCGCCGCCGAGCGCCGGCGGTCCGGGTCGCCCTTGTCGACGAACCGGGCCCAGTCGATCGGCCAGTTCGACGGGAGCACCTCGCCGGGAGGCGCGCCCGTGGGCACGAGGCCTCCGCCGCCGGTGAACTCGAACAGCTGCACCAGGCTCCCGAACGCGGCCCGCGGCGGCGCGGCCGGCGGGGCGACCTTCCCGAAGTTGAGGTTGTAGTCGTAGCCGCCCCGCACCATCGAGTGCCCGAAACGGAAGGCCGCGACCGCGAACTCGAGCGGCATCGCGATCTTGCGGCGGGGCCGGAACAGCAGGGAGGGCTCCACGAGCACCTCGTCGAGCACCCCCGGCTTGGTCAGCGTGCGCAGGTAGTCGTGCACGACCAGCCACTGGTAGTGGTGCTGCGTGAGCTGCTGGGCGCGGTCGAAGACCGCCCGCTCGTCCACCGTGAGCCACGGCTCGGTGCGGCGGACCCACTCGACGACGGCGTTGTGGAACCGGATGAACCCGAGGTGGAGCTGGGCCACGACGAGGTTCTCGTCGTTGCGCCCGTCCGGGATCTTCGCGGACCCGGGGGCCGGTCGGTCGCTTTCGGGGACGTCGAGCTCCGCGATCTCCTCGGACGAGAACCGCGGCAGGTCGCGCTGCGGGTCGTCGCCCGGGGGGACCAGCTCGAACCCCGGGATCGGGGTCGTCGCCACGCGGCCGAGCGCGAGCTTGGTCGGGTCGGTCGTGGCGTACGCGGCCTCGCTGCGGGTTGTCCTCCGACCGGGCTCGCCCGGGAACCGCGGTCCGCTGCCGTACAGGCTGTCGAGGTTGAGGAACGGGTGCCGGCCGTTGTGCAGGCTGCGGACCACGACCTCGGGCGGGAACGCCGTGAACGGGTCGGACACGATGTCGCCCAGCACCAGGTCGCCGGGTCGCGGCCGCTCCCCCGCCCCTGGCGGGCCGTCGGGCCCGTTGGTGTTGAGGGTGATGTCGTGGTCGATGAACTGACCCCAGTAGGTGTAGATCGCGGGGACCGTGGAGTCCAGGGCCGGGTTCGGCGGACCTGCCGGCTCGATCATCCCCGCGCCGAGCTTCTTCAGCGCCGCGACGACCGCGTCCACGGTCGGTCCACCGATCGGCCCCTCGGGCGG
Source organism: Isoptericola nanjingensis (assembly GCF_050311635.1). Classification (NCBI taxonomy): domain Bacteria; kingdom Bacillati; phylum Actinomycetota; class Actinomycetes; order Micrococcales; family Promicromonosporaceae; genus Isoptericola; species Isoptericola nanjingensis. The sequence continues at coordinate 155,611 of NZ_JBNOZL010000001.1, forward strand.
GTCGTCGCCGTCGCCGACCGGCAGGTGAGCGGCGGGGAAGCGCCCGCGCAGGCCGCGGAAGAGGTAGTCGAACGACGTCGTCGCCTCGAAGCGGTCCTCGACGATGTCGCGCAGGACGGCGAGCTCCGTCTCGTGCAGCAGGGGTGCGGGCGACGACCCCGGGTCGGGATCGGGTCGCGGACGGGGTCGAGGGCGCGGGCGGACCTGGCCGCCGTGGCGCACGCTGCGCACCGTCCGGCCGACCGGGTCCGAGTGGAGGTCGTGCCCGGGCTCGGGCGCTTCCTGCTCGATGGCTTGCTGAGCCGCCATGGCTCTGCCCCTCTCGGGAGAAGCGGGCGCCGGGCGCCGCCCGACGCGGGGCGAGTCCCGGGCCGCCGCCGCTCAGGGAGGGAGACGGCCCGGGACAGCGCGCTGCGACGCGGCCACCGCAGTGGATCAGGGAGTGCGATGGCACGCCGCGACGGGTCCGCGGTACCACCGCGGCCCACGGACCGGGCACGCCCGCTCCGTCACGCCAGGAGAGAGGGCCGCCGACCGCGCCCGTGACCGGTCACGCGCGCTTTCACCCGCTCCCGCGTCGCGGGAGGCGTCAGCGCAGGATCGCAGCGCGGGATCTCAGCGCAGGATGTCGCGTGCCCGCGCGACGTCGGCGTGCATCTGCTCGATGAGAGGCTCGACGCCGTCGAACCGCAGCGTGGGACGGAGCCGCTCCACGAGCTCCAGCACGACCGTCTCCCCGTACAGGTCCAGGTCGTCGCGGCCGAGCACGTAGGCCTCGACGCGACGCTCCACGCCGTCGAACGTCGGGTTGGTGCCCACGGAGATGGCCGCGGGCAGGTCGGCGTCGGGGTTGCCCGGGTCCTCCTGCGCGAGCTGCGGCCGCAGCAGCCGGCCCGCGTACACGCCGTCGGCGGGGACCATGCCCTCGGCGTGCCCGAGGTTCGCCGTCGGGAAGCCGAGCTCGCGCCCGCGCGCGTCCCCGTGGACCACGGTGCCGCGCACGCGGTGGGGCCGGCCGAGCACCTCGGCGGCCTGGGCCACGTCACCCTCCGCCAGCAGCGCCCGCGCGGCCGACGACGACCAGCGCTCGCGCGCCCCGGCGCTGCCGGGCGCGCACTCGCCGACGTCGTCCACGGCCACGACCTCGAAGCCGTGGGTGCCGCCGAGCTCCACCATCGTGGCCAGCGTGCCGGCGTTGCCCTTGCCGAAGCGGACGTCGTGCCCGACGACGACGGAGCGCGCGCCCAGGCCGTCCACCAGGTAGCGGGTGACGAACTCCTCCGGCGTCTGCGCGGCGAGATCGAGCGTGTACGGCACGACCAGCACGGCGTCGAGGCCCGCACGGGCCAGGAGGTCGAGCCGGTCGCGCAGCCCCGTCAGCAGCTCGGGGGCCGTCTCCGGACGGTGCACCTGGGCCGGGTGCGGGTCGAAGGTGAGAGCCACCGCGAGGCGGTCGTCGGCGCGGGCCAGGTCCACGAGGCGCCCCAGCACGGCCTGGTGGCCGCGGTGGACGCCGTCGAAGTTGCCGATCGTGACGACCGACGGGCCGAAGCCGCCGGGGACCTGGTCCAGGTCCGTGAACACCTGCACGCGTCGCGCTCCGTCTCGTCGAGGTCGGCTGCCGGCGCCCCCTGCGGGCACCGACCGTCAAGAATAGACCGACGATCCCGCACCGGACGGACGCGCGCCCCGCTCATCGCGGCAGCACCGCCGCGGCGGCGGCGAGGTACCGCTCGGGGTCGAAGTCGTCGAGCATCGCCCGCTGCATGAGGAACCCCTGGCCCAGGCCCAGCATCACGGGCAGCAGGAGCTCGGCCGCGGCGTCCGGGCCGTCGGGGGCGAGGTCGGGCCGCGTGGCGTACCAGGTGCGCAGCGCGCCGCGGAGGACGCCCTTGAGCGTCGACACGACCTCCTGGACGACGTCGTGGATCACCTCGTCGACGGTGGACTCCGCCCAGAGCTGCACGAGGAGGCGGCCGTCCTCGAGGTCCCGGCTCATGCCGCCCGCGAGGATGGTCAGCACCGTCAGCGGCGGGGGCGGCCCCCCGGTGCCCGAGGCGTCCTCGATCTCCGCCCCGCGCCGGGAGAGCACCTCCTCGGCGACGGCGGCGAAGAGGGCCTGCTTGCCGTCGTAGTGGCCGTAGATCGCCCCCGCGGACAGCCCCGACTCCGCGACGACGTCGGAGATGGAGGTGCGCTGGTATCCCTTGGCCGTGAACGCGCGGAGCGCCGCCGCCCGGATCTGCGCGCGTCGCGCCTCGCGGTGCGCGTCGGTCACACGTGGCATCGGACCCCTTCCCGAGGGCGGTGGCGGACGGTTGACAAGTCTAGGGACCGGCGCGCACTCTTGCGATAAAGAACAAACATTCGTTTTTTGAGATTCGCACCTCCGGGAGCCCACCATGTCGTCCACCTCGGACACCACCGCACCACCCGTCGAGCGCCCTGCGCCGCACACGCCGTGGGGCCGCGTCGTCGGCCTCGGCGTCGCGGTCGCCGCCGTCGTCGGCGTGCTCGTGCTCGCCTTCTCCTGGCCCGCCGTCACGGCCGAGCCGAAGGACCTCCCCGTGGCCGTCGCCGGCCCGCCGCAGGCCGTCGCCGGCGTGGGGGCCGCCCTCGACGAGGCGCAGCCCGGCGCCGTCGACCTCCTCCCGGTCGCGGACCGCGACGCGGCCGTCGCCGCGATCCAGGAGCGCGATGCCTACGGCGCGATCGTGCTCGGCGAGGCGCCCGAGGTGCTCACGGCCTCGGCGGCCGGCAGCGTCACGAACCAGCTCCTCACCGGGCTCGCGCCCCAGCTGCAGGCGGGTCTCGCGCAGCAGGCGGCCGCCGCCGGAGGTGACCCGGCCGCCGCCCCGTCCGTCACCGTGACCGACGTCGTCCCCCTGTCCCCGGACGACCCGCGCGGGACCGGCCTGACCGCGGCGATGTTCCCCCTGCTGCTGGGCGGGATGCTCGGCGGCATCACGATCTCCGTGCTGGTGGTGGGCGCCCTGCGCCGGGTGCTCGCCGTCGCCGTGTACGCGGCGGTGGGCGGGGGCGTCCTCGTGGCCGTGCTGCAGTCGTGGTTCGGGGTGCTGCAGGGCGACTGGTGGACGAACGCGGGGGCCGCGGCCCTCGCGCTCGCGGCCGTGGCCGCGCCGATCACCGGGTTCGTGGCGCTGCTCGGGCGGGCCGGGATCGCGGTCGGCGCGGTGACGATGATGCTCGTCGCCAACCCGATCTCCGGCGCCACCATGCCGCCGGAGTTCCTCCCGTGGCACTGGGGCGAGATCGGCCAGTGGTTCCCGCCGGGTGCGGGCGCCACCCTGCTGCGCGACCTGTCGTACTTCCCGTCGGCGGACGCCGCGCCCGCCTGGCTCGCCCTCGGCCTCTGGGCCGCGGCGGGGGTGCTCCTGTCGCTGGTGGGCCACCTGCGCACCGCCGGCGGCGTCGAGCCCGACGCCGAGGCCGCGCGCGACGAGGCGCTGGAGCGCGCCGCGCGCCACGGCGAGCCGGCGCTCCACGCCTGACGGACGCCCCCGACCGCGCCGGTCGCGGGGTGCGCTTCAGCCGCCGGCCGGGGCGAGGACGAGGACGGGCTTCGCCAGCGCCTCGCCGCGGCGACGGGTGTCCTCCAGCAGCGCGACGAGCACGCCGTCCGGGCCGATCGCGGCGACCGTGCCGCGCTCTCCGCTCGCGGGCACCCACTGGCCGTAGCCGAGGGCGCGAGCCTCGTCGGCCGTCAGCTCCCTGACCGGGAACGTCGCGCGGGCGGCCTCCGCGAGCGGCAGCGTCGCGAGCACGCCGTCGGCGTCCGCCTGGGCCTCGAGCTCCTCGAGCGTGCGTGCCGCGGCGAGCTCGTAGCCGCCCACCCTCGTGCGGCGCAGCGCCGTGAGGTGGCCGCCCGTCCCGAGCGCGGCGCCCAGGTCGCGGGCCAGCGCGCGGACGTACGTCCCCGAGGACACGACCACGGTCACGTCGACGTCGAGCACGGCCACGCCGTCGTCCGTCGTCGCGGGTCGTGTGCCGAGCACGTCGAAGCGGCTCACGGTGACCGGGCGGGCCTCGAGGACCACGTCCTCCCCCGCCCGGGCGCGCGCGTAGGCACGCTTGCCGTCCACCTTGATCGCGCTCACCGTCGTGGGCACCTGCCGGATGTCCCCCGTCAGGACGGCCACCTCGCGTGCCAGGTCGGCGCCGTCCACGCCGGCGCCGACCCCGAGGGCCTCGACGACCTCGCCCTCCGCGTCGTCCGTCGCGGTGGCGACGCCGAGGCGGATCGTCGCGTCGTACGCCTTGTCCGCGCCGACCACGTAGGTGAGCAGCTTCGTGGCCCGCCCGACCCCGACGACGAGCACGCCCGTCGCCATCGGGTCGAGGGTGCCCGCGTGGCCGACCTTGCGCGTCCCGGCCAGCCGGCGGCACCGCCCGACGACGTCGTGGCTGGTCCAGCCCGCCGGCTTGTCGACGACGAGGAACCCGTCAGGAGCGGTCGGGCGGCGGGGCGGGCGCTCCCCCTGGCCGCTCACTCGTCCTCGTCGTCCTCGCGCGGCTTGCGGTACGGGTCCTCCTCGCCGGCGAAGCCCTTGCCCTCACGCAGGGCGGCGAGCTCGGCGTCCCGGCGCTGCGCCTCGAGGAGCGCGGCGTCCAGGTGCGCGGCGTTCTCCGGCATCGAGTCCAGGAAGAACTCGAGGGTCGGGGTGAGCCGCACGCCGGTCTGCTTGCCGACCTCCGAGCGGATCACGCCCTTGGCGCTCTCCAGGGCCGCCGCGGTGCCCGCCCGCTCCTCGTCCGTGCCGAGCACCGTGTAGAACACCGAGGCGCTCTGCAGGTCGCCCGTGACCCGGACGTCCGTCACCGTGACGAAGCCGAGACGCGGGTCCTTGATCCGTGTGTCGAGCAGCTGCGCGACGATCTCCTTGATGCGGTCCGCGAGCTTGCGGGCACGCGGGTTCTCGGGCCTTTCGCCCTTGGGTCCGGGCATGGGTGTCTCCCTCTCTCGACGCCGACGGCGCCCCGCCCTGCCCTGCTCCTGTCGAAGCGGGGCGGGTCGGGACGCCGTCGAGCTGTACCTTGCGGCGCGACCGTCAGGCGCGCGGCTTCTCGCGCATCTCGAAGGTCTCGATGATGTCACCCTCGGTGACGTCGTTGAACGACCCCAGGCCGATACCGCACTCGAAGCCCTCGCGGACCTCGGTGACGTCGTCCTTCTCGCGACGCAGCGACTCGATCGTGAGGTCGTCCCCGACGATCTTGCCGTTGCGCAGGACGCGCGCCTTCGTGTTGCGGCGGATGGTGCCCGACCGGACGATCGAGCCCGCGATGTTGCCGAACTTCGAGGAGCGGAAGACCTGGCGGATCTCCGCCGTGCCCAGCTGGGCCTCCTCGTACTCCGGCTTGAGCATCCCCTTGAGGGCCGCCTCGACGTCGTCGATCGCCTGGTAGATGACCGAGTAGAACTTGACCTCGACGCCCTCGCGGTCCGCGAGGTCCTCGACGCGCTCGCCGAACTTCACGTTGAAGCCGATGATGACCGCGTTGTCGACCGTGGCCAGGTTGACGTCGTTCTGCGTGATCGCACCCACACCGCGGTGGATGACGCGCAGCTCGACCTCGTCGCCGACGTCGATCTTGAGCAGGGCGTCCTCCAGGGCCTCCACGGCACCGGAGACGTCGCCCTTGAGGACCAGGTTGAGGGTCTCGACCTTGCCCTGCTGGAGCGCCTGCGTGAAGTCCTCGAGGCTGATGCGCTTGCGGCGCTTGGCCAGGAGGGCGGCACGCTCGGCGGCCTCGCGCTTCTCGGCGATCTGGCGGGCCGTGCGCTCGTCCGGCGCCACCAGGAAGGTGTCGCCGGCGCTCGGCACCGACGCGAGACCGAGCACCAGGACCGGCCGGGCCGGGCCCGCCTCGGTCACGGCTTCGCCGTGCTCGTCGAACATGGCGCGCACGCGGCCGTGGGCCGTGCCCGCGACGATCGCGTCACCGACGTGCAGGGTGCCCGACTGGACGAGGACGGTCGCGACGGCGCCGCGACCCTTGTCGAGGTTGGCCTCGATGGCCACGCCTCGGGCGTCCTTGTCCGGGTTCGCCCGCAGGTCCAGCGAGGCGTCGGCCGTGAGCAGCACCGCCTCGAGGAGCTGGTCGATGCCCTGGTTCTGCTTCGCGGAGACGTCGACGAACATCGTCTCGCCGCCGTACTCCTCGGCCACCAGGTTGTACTCGGTGAGCTGCTGGCGGATCTTGTCGGGGTTCGCCCCCTCCTTGTCCACCTTGTTCACCGCGACCACGATCGGCACGTTGGCCGCCTGGGCGTGGTTCAGCGCCTCCACCGTCTGCGGCATGACGCCGTCGTCGGCGGCGACCACGAGGATCGCGATGTCCGTCACCTGGGCACCACGGGCACGCATGGCGGTGAACGCCTCGTGACCCGGGGTGTCGATGAAGGTGATCGGACGGTCGACGCCCTCGTGCTCACGACGCACCTGGTACGCACCGATGTGCTGGGTGATGCCGCCGGCCTCGCCGGAGACGACGTCGGTCTGGCGGATCGCGTCGAGAAGACGCGTCTTGCCGTGGTCGACGTGACCCATGACGGTGACGACCGGCGGACGCGGCATGAGCTCGTCGTCCGACTCGCCCTCGAGCTCGGCGTCGAGGTCGATGTCGAAGGCCCCGAGCAGCTCGCGGTCCTCCTCCTCGGCCGACACCATCTCGATGACGTAGCCGAGCTCGGAGGCCAGCGTGCCGAACGTGTCCTCGTCCAGCGACTGCGTCGCGGTCGCCATCTCACCGAGGTGGAACAGCACCGTGACCAGGCTCGCGGGGTTCGCGTCGATCTTGTCGGCGAAGTCGTTCAGCGACGAGCCGTGACGCAGGCGGACGACGGTCGAACCGTTGCCGCGGGGCACCTGCACGCCGCCGAGCGACGGCGCCTGCATCTGCTCGAACTCCTGCCGCTTCGCGCGCTTCGACTTCCGCCCACGGACCGGACGGCCACCTGCACGGCCGAACGCACCCTGCGTGGAACCGCGACCGGCACCGCCGCGACCGCCGGGACGGCCGCCGAAGCCGCCGCCACCGCCGGGACGGAAGCCACCGCCGCCACCGCCGCCGGGGCCGCCACCGCGACCGCCGCCACGGCCGCCGCCCGCGGGCGCGGGGCGCTCGCCGGGACGCGGCATCGAGGTCTTGCCCGGCATCATGCCGGGGTTGGGGCGCGGGCCGCCGGGACGGGGCGCCGCGGGACGCGGGCCGCCGGGGCGGGGACCGCCCGGACGGGGACCGCCGGGACGCTCGCCCGAACGCTCGGGCGCGGCCTCGCCGCGGTCCGGGCGCTGGCCGGGGCGCGGCATGCCCTGGCTCGACGCGAACGGGTTGTTGCCCGGGCGCGGGCCACCGGCGCCGCCGGGGCGCTGCCCCTGGCGCGGCATGCCCTGGCTGGACGCGAACGGGTTGTTGCCGGGGCGCGGGGCGCGGCCGCCCTTGCCGTCACGACCACCGTCACGGCCGCCGTCGCGCTGCTCGCGCGCGGCCGGCGCCGGCTTCGGCGCCGCGGGACGCGGACCGGGAGTCGGCGCACCGGGACGGGTGGCGGGCTTGGCCGGGGCCTCCGGCGCCGCCGCGGCGGGGGTCGCGGCCGCCGCCGGGGCGGCGGGCGCCTCGGCCTCGGGCGCGGGGGTCGGCTTCTGCGCGGCGGGCTTGGGGGCGGGCTTCGCCGGAACCGCCTGCTGCTCGGCGCGGGGCGCCGCAGCCTTCGGCTCGGCGGACTTGCTCGCCGGGGCGCCCGAGGACGCGGGTGCCGCGTCCTTGTACTTGTCGCGCATGGCTCGCTCGACCGGTGCCTCGAGCGTCGAGGACGCCGAACGGACGAACTCGCCCGCCGACTTCAGGTCGGCGAGCAGGGTCTTGCTCTCCACCCCGAGCTGCTTGGCCAGCTCGTGAACGCGGATCTTCGCCACAACTCTCCTGTCTCGGCCCTCCTGCGAGACAGGGAGGACCGTCGTTAGTACCGAGTACTCATCGCACGGAACTCATCGGGTGCCCATCGGCTTCTGACCCGCTTCCTTGTCGACTTCAGTGGGTGCGGCCGAGCGTGCTCGGTCGCGATGGTCCGGCCGCCGGGTGGCGGTGCGGACCGGAGGGACTCAACGGTCTCGCCGCTCCAGGTGTTCCCGGACGCCGGAGAGGTCGAGGGGACCGGTGACGCGCAGAGCACGCGGCACGGCCCGACGACGCTCGGCGAGCGCCAGGCAGGCGGGCGTCGGATGGATCCAGGCGCCACGCCCCGGCAGGCACCCTCGCACGTCGACCACGAGGACTTCCTCGCGTCCCGACGGCTCGAGCACCAGCCGCAGAAGAGCGGACCGCTGGTCACGCTCCCGGCACCCGACGCACGTCCGCACCGGGCCGGAGTTTTCCGGAGGGGTGCGAGGGGAGGTCGAGGGCTGGGCGCGTGGCCCGGTCCCCGACAGTCTAGCGCGACGACCCACGTGCCGTGACCGGCCTCAGCCCTCGGCCCCGCGGCTCGCCGCGGCCCCACCTGCGTCGTCGCCCTCGGCAGCGCCCCCGGCGGGCGCCGCCTCGTCCGACCGGATGTCGATCCGCCAGCCCGTCAGCTTCGCGGCGAGACGGGCGTTCTGCCCCTCCTTGCCGATCGCGAGCGACAGCTGGTAGTCCGGCACCACGGCCCGCGCGGCCTTGGCGTCGGCGTCGACCACGGTGACGGAGGTCACACGGGCGGGCGAGAGCGCGTTGGCCACGAAGCGGGCCGGGTCGTCGCTGTGGTCGACGATGTCGATCTTCTCCCCGTGCAGCTCCGCCATGACGGCACGCACGCGCGCGCCCATCGGGCCGATGCAGGCGCCCTTGGCGTTCAGCCCGGCCACCTTGGACCGGACGGCGACCTTGGAGCGGTGGCCCGCCTCGCGGGCGATCGCCGTGATCTCGACGGCGCCGTCCGCGATCTCCGGGACCTCGAGCTCGAACAGCTTGCGCACGAGGCCCGGGTGCGTGCGGCTCAGCACCACCTGGGCGCCCTTCATGCCGCGGGACACCTCGACCACGTAGGCGCGCAGCCGCTCGCCGTGCACGTACTCCTCGGTGGGCACCTGCTCGTGCGGGGGCAGGACGGCCTCCGTGCCGCCGACGTCCACGAGGACGACGCGCGGGTCGCGGCCCTGCTGGATGACGCCCGCGAGGACCTCGCCCTCCTTGCCGCGGAACATGCCGAGCACCTGGTCGTCCTCGGCGTCGCGCAGGCGCTGCACGATGACCTGCCGGGCCGTCGCGGTCGCGATGCGGCCGAAGTCGGCGGGCGTGTGGTCGAACTCGGGCCCGAGCTCGATCGTGGGCCGCGCCTCCGGGTCCTCGGGGTCCGGCGTACGGATCTCCTCGCGCGCCCACACGGCGACGTGCCCGGACTTGCGGTCCACCTCGACGCGGGCGCGCGGGTAGGCGTCGGGCGTGCGGTGGTAGGCCGACAGCAGCGCCTGCTCGATCGCTTCCACGAGGACGTCGAGGCTGATGTCCCGCTCCCGCTCCAGCAGCCGAAGCGTGCTCATGTCGATGTCCATCGTCAGCCCTCCTCGTGACGGGCGGAGCCCGTGGTGTGGTCCCGGGCGGCGCCCGTGTCCGTGTCTGTCTCGTGGGGCGCCTCGTCCAGGCGCTTCAGCTCGACCTCGATCTTGCCCTGGCGCACGTCGGCGAGGGGCACCCGGGTGCCGTCCTCGAGCACCAGCACCGCGTCCTCGCCCGCGTCGCCCGTGCCGGGCTCGACCTCCGTCAGGCGGCCCGACGTGGTGCCGCCGGCGCGCAGCCGCAGCACGACCAGGCGGCCGCGCGCGCGCCGGAAGTGGCGCAGCTCGGTCAGCGGCCGGGAGGTGCCGGGCGTCGAGATCTCGAGCGTGTACGCACCGGGGACGACGTCGTCGGCGTCCAGCGCCGCGGAGACCGCGCGCGAGACGTCGCCGAGCGTGTCGGAGTCGAGGCTGCCCAGCACGTCCTCGGGGAGGTCCACGGTGACGCGCACGACCGACTTCGCGCCGGCCTGCGTGACGACGACGTCCTCGAGGTACAGGCCCGCGCCGTCGACCGCCGGGGTGACGACCCGCCGCACCGCCTCGGCCTTCGCTCCGCCCGCCGTGGTGCGGCCGTGCTGCGCTGCCATCCCTGCCTCCCGTGGGTCACGTCGTGGACTGCCGTGTGCTCCCGCGCCGGGACGTCCCGCGGCCGGTGTGTCGTTGTGTGCAGCGACCAGCGTAACGAACGACGGGGCCGTCCCGCGCCGTCCGGCGCCCGTGACGGGCGGAGGAACGTCACACGGACGGGGTCGCGCGCGTGGCATCATCGGCCTCGATGGAACCTCAGCCCGCCCCCGACCGGTCCGCCGCCGACGACGTGACCGGCGCGGGCGTGCCCACCGCCCGGCACCGCCCCGTGGCCGTCGCCGCGGGGGCGCTGCTCGCCGTCGGGCTCCTGGCGGGGTGCGGCGTGCGGCTGGAGGCCCCGCCCGCGGGCGAGCCGGTGCCCGACAGCCTCGAGGTGGTGCGCCGCACCGCCGTCGCGGACGCCCTCCTCGTGGCCGACGGCGCCGAGGCCGCGCTCGAGGAGCTCCCCACGTCGCGCAAGCGGGTCGTCGCCGAGCTCACGCGCATCGCCGCGGACTCGCGCGAGCAGGCCGAGGCGCTGGGCGGCGAGTACGACTCCGGGCTCGCCACCGGCGCCCCCACGGACGCACCGTCCTCGGCCTGGGACAAGGCGACCCCGGCCGACGTCGTCGAGGCGCTCGATGACGCGGCCGCCCGGTCGCGGACGGCCGCCGGGAGCACCGGCGACGGGCCGCTGGCCCGGCTGCTGGCGTCGGTCGGCGCGGCGCAGACCGTCTCGGGCGAGCGCCTCGCGGCGCTGGTCGACGTCGCCGGTCCCGACATCGTCGAACCCCGCGTGCCGGAGCCTGCGGACGCCGACGAGGGCGACGAGGGCGACGAGGGCGACGAGGACGACGCCGAGGAGGACGCCCCGCAGGAGGCGGCCTCCCCCGGCTCCCCGACGGACGACGCCACGGCGACCGGGCAGGACGCCGGGGGCAGCAGCGCGCAGGACGACGACACCGTGCCCGAGGGGCTCACACCCCACGACCTGAGCACTCTCGTCGTGTCCGAGGACGCGACCCGCTACGCGCTGCAGCTGCGCGCGGCGATCGGCTCCGGCACGACGCGCGACCGGCTGCTCGAGCGGGTCGCCGTGCACGCGCAGCGGGCGGACGGGTGGGCCGCCGTGGCGGGCACGCAGGCGACGGCGGACGACCCGCGGCGCGCCGCCTACGCCGTGCCGCGGGTGGCGGACCAGGGTGACAAGGCCCTGGTGATCGACCTGGAGACCGACCTCGCCACCGACTACGCGACCCTCGTGGGCACGACGGCGGCCGGCACCCGCGCGGTGCTCGTCGACCTGCTGGTCGACTCCGCCGTGGCCCTCGACGACTGGGGCGCCGAGCCCGAGCCGTTCCCCGGCCTGCCGGAGCAGGCCGGGGACGACGCGGCCGCCTAGGCTTCCGCGGGGACCGTCCGGGGGGTCAGTCCGCCAGCAGGGCGGCCACGCGCTCGGTCACGACCCGCGCGGCGTCGGCCACCGGGACCTGCTCCGACGCCCCCGCGCGGGGTCGCACCTCCACCAGGCCGTCCGCCAGGCCGCGGCCGACGACGACGATCAACGGCACCCCGAACAGCTCCGCGTCGGCGAACTTCACGCCGGGCGACACCTTGGGGCGGTCGTCGTAGATCACCTCGACGCCCGCGTCGACCAGCTCGGTGGCGAGCTTCTCGGCGGCGTCGAAGACCTCGGTGCCCTTGCCCGTCGCGACGACGTGCACGTGCGCGGGCGCCACCTGGGCGGGCCAGGCGAGGCCCTTGTCGTCGTGGTTGTCCTCGGCGATCGCGGCGACCGCGCGGGTGACCCCCACGCCGTAGGAGCCCATCGTGACGGTGACGGCCTTGCCGTTCTCGTCCAGCACCTTGAGGTCGAGCGCCTCCGCGAACTTGCGGCCGAGCTGGAACACGTGGCCCATCTCGATGCCGCGGGCCGTCTCGAGGATGCCGTCGCCGTTGGGGCACGGGTCGCCGGGCCACACCTCGGCGACCTCGATGGTGCCGTCCGCGGTGAAGTCGCGGCCCGCGACGAGGTCGAGCACGTGGCGCCCGGCGACGTCGGCACCGGTCACCCAGCGGGTGCCCTCGACCACGCGGGGGTCGAGCAGGTAGCGGACCTTCGACGGCTTGTCCTCGCCCAGGGCCCCCGGCCCGATGTACCCCTTGGCGAGGTCCGGGCGGGCGGCGAAGTCCTCGTCGCCGAACGGCGTGAACTCGGCCGGGTAGAACGCGGCCTCCATGCGCTTGACGTCCACCTCGCGGTCGCCGGGGACGCCGATCGCGACGGCCTCGGTGCTGCCGTCGGGGAGGTCCAGCCGGAACAGGACGTTCTTGAGCGTGTCCCCCGCCGCCCAGGGGCGGTCCTCGCGCGGGAAGCGCTCGTTGAGGTGGTCCACCAGCGAGTCGATCGTCGGCGTGCCCGGGGTGTCCTCGGCGTGGGCCTCGGCGGTGCCCTCGAACGGGACCGGGTCGGGCACGGGCGCCCGCGCGGCCTCGACGTTCGCGGCGTAGCCGCACGCCTTGCACTCGACGTAGGTGTCCTCGCCGATCGCCGACTTGGCGAGGAACTCCTCCGACTTCGAGCCACCCATCGCGCCGGCGTGCGCCGACACGATGACGTACTCGAAGCCGAAGCGGTCGAAGATCCTCTGGTAGGCGGCGCGGTGCTTGGCGTAGCTCGCGTCGAGGCCGGCGTCGTCGACGTCGAAGGAGTACGAGTCCTTCATGATGAACTCGCGGCCGCGGATGAGGCCCGCCCGGGGCCGCGCCTCGTCGCGGTACTTGGTCTGGATCTGGTACAGCGACAGGGGCAGGTCCTTGTACGAGGAGTACAGGTCCTTCACCAGCAGGGTGAACATCTCCTCGTGCGTGGGCGCGAGGAGGTAGTCGGCCTCCTTGCGGTCCTTCAGCCGGAAGATGTTGGGCCCGTACTCGGTCCAGCGGCCGGTGGCCTCGTACGGCTCCCGCGGCAGCAGCGCCGGGAAGTGCACCTCCTGCGCGCCGATCGCGTCCATCTCCTCGCGGACGACGGCCTCGACCTTGGCGAGGACCCGCAGGCCCAGCGGCAGCCAGGAGTAGACGCCGGGGGCGGCGCGGCGGATGTAGCCGGCGCGCACCAACAGCCGGTGGCTCGCGACCTCGGCGTCGGCCGGGTCCTCCCGCAGGGTGCGGACGAAGAGCTGGGACAGGCGGAGCAGGTCGCCCTGGGGCTGACGGGCGGACACGATCGACATGGGGGCAAGCCTAGCGGCGCCCCGGGGTTCCCCCGGTCGCCCGGATCCCCGGTCGCCCGCAGGATCCTTCCCCTGGTCGGCGTCGGGCCCGGCTGGCAGCATGGCCGCATGCCCGAGCTTCCCGAGGTGCAGGCGCTGGCGGAGTTCCTCGACGCTCGTACGTCCGGCCACCGCGTCGTCGCCGCCGACGTCGCGGCCATCGCCGCGCTCAAGACCTTCGACCCGCCGGTGACGGCGCTCGTCGGGCAGGAGGTCCGCGGCGTCGCGCGCCACGGCAAGTGGCTCGATCTCACGGCCGGCCCGGAGGGCGACCAGGTGCACCTGCTGTTCCACCTCTCCCGCGGCGGGTGGATGCGCTGGTCGGACCAGGCCCCCACGACACCGGTCCGCCCGCGGATGGGCGGATCGTCGCGCGGGTCCGCGCTGGCCCTGCGCGTGCGGCTGGACGACGGCGCCGGGTTCGACCTCACCGAGGCGGGCACCCGCAAGCGCCTGGCGGTGCACGTGGTGCGCGACCCGCGGGAGGTGGAGCAGGTCGCCACGCTCGGCGTGGACCCGCTCTCGGACGACTTCACCCCGGAGGCGCTCGCCGCGCTGATGCAGGAGAGGAACCAGCAGGTCAAGGGCCTGCTGCGCGACCAGCGCGCGATCGCCGGCATCGGCAACGCCTACTCCGACGAGATCCTGCACGTCGCGAAGGTCTCGCCGTTCAAGCTCACCCGGTCGTTCACGCCGCAGGAGGTCGCGGCGCTGCACGACGCCGTCGCGACCACCCTGCGCGACGCCGTCGCGGCGTCGTCGGGCAAGCCGGCCAAGGAGCTCAAGGACGCCAAGCGCGCCGGGATGCGCGTGCACGGCCGGACGGGCGAGGCGTGCCCCGTCTGCGGCGACGTCGTGCGCGAGGTGAGCTTCGCCGACCGTTCGCTGCAGTACTGCGCCACCTGCCAGACCGGCGGGCAGGTGCTCGCCGACCGGAGGATGTCGAAGCTGCTGAAGTAGCCGGTCAGCCCGCCGCGACGGCGTCGCGCGAGGCGACGAAGGCGTCGACGCACGCGCGGACCTGCTCGGGCGTGTGCGCAGCGGACAGCTGCACGCGGATGCGGGCCTCGCCGCGCGGCACGACCGGGAACGAGAAGGCCGTGACGTACACGCCGCGCTCTCCCATCGCCGCCGCCACCCTCGCCGCGAGCACGGCGTCGCCGAACATCACGGGCACGATCGGGTGCTCGCCGGGCAGCAGGTCGAAGCCCGCCTCCGTCATGAGCCGGCGGAACAGGGCGGCGTTCTCGGTCAGGCGGGCGCGCAGGTCCCCCGACCCCTCCACGAGGTCGAGCGCCGTGAGGGTGCCCGCCACGATCGTCGGCGCGAGGGTGTTCGAGAACAGGTACGGGCGGGCGCGCTGGCGCAGCAGGTCGACGATCTCCTGGTGCGCCGCGACGTAGCCGCCGGACGCGCCGCCGAGGGCCTTGCCGAACGTGCCCGTGAGGATGTCCACGCGGTCGGCGACTCCGAGCAGCTCCGGCGTCCCCCGCCCGTGCTCGCCCATGAAGCCCACCGCGTGCGAGTCGTCGACCAGGACGAGGGCGGAGTACCGGTCGGCCAGGTCGCAGATCTCCCGCAGCGGCGCCAGGTAGCCGTCCATCGAGAAGACGCCGTCGGTGACGACCACGACGTGCCTGGCCCCGCCGTCGCGGGCGGCGCGCAGCTGGTCCTCGAGGTCGGCCATGTCCCGGTTGCGGTAGCGGAAGCGGGCGGCCTTGGACAGGCGGATGCCGTCGATGAGCGAGGCGTGGTTGAGGGCGTCGGACACGATCGCGTCGTCCGCGCCGAACAGCGTCTCGAAGACCCCGCCGTTGGCATCGAAGCACGACGAGAACAGGATCGAGTCGTCCGTCCCGAGGAACCCCGCCAGGCGCTCCTCCAGGGCGCGGTGCTGGTCCTGCGTGCCGCAGATGAACCGGACGCTGGCCAGCCCGTAGCCCCACGTGTCGAGGGCGTGCCGGGCCGCCGCGACGATGCGCGGGTCGTCGGCCAGCCCGAGGTAGTTGTTGGCGCAGAAGTTCAGCAGCTCGGCGCCGTCCGCGCGGATGCGCGCGCCCTGCGGGCCGGCGATGCCGCGCTCGTGCTTCGTGAGGCCCGCGCTCTCGATCTCGGCGAGCTGCCCCGCCAGGTGCTCCCGGAACGTCCCGTACATCGCTACGCCTTCCCCTCGTCGCCCTGCGCCTCGTGCTGCGCGCCGTCCCGCGCGCCGTCCCGCGCGCCGTCGTCCCAGTCCGTCCAGTCGAGCACGACCTTGCCGCCGTGCGCGGACGCCGCGGCCTCGAAGCCATCGCGCCACCGGCTCGCGGGGAGCCGGTCGGTGACGACGGACGCGATCGCCGTGCGCAGCGTCGCGCTGGTGCGCAGCATCGCGTCCATCGCCTGCCAGGTCTCGAACATCTCGCGCCCGTAGATGCCCTTGAGCGTGAGCATGTGGGTCACGACCGTGCCCCAGTCGACGGCGATCGGCCCCGACGGCAGGCCGAGCATCGCGATCCGCCCGCCGTGGTTCATGTTGGCGATCATCTCCGGCAGCGCGCTCGGCGCGCCGCTCATCTCGAAGCCGACGTCGAACCCCTCGCGCAGCCCCAGCTCGCGCTGCGCGTCGGCCACCCGCGCCGTGCGGACGTCGAGGGCGGCATCGGCGCCCATGGCCTTCGCCATCTCGAGCCTCGCCGGGCTGACGTCGGTGCCGACCACGAGGTGCGCGCCCGCGTGCCGCGCGACGGCGATCGCCATGAGCCCGATGGGGCCGCAGCCCGAGACGAGGACGTCCTCCCCGATCACCGGGAACGCGAGCGCCGTGTGCACCGCGTTGCCCAGCGGGTCGAAGATCGCCGCGACGTCCAGGTCGACGTCGGCGTGGTGCACCCACACGTTCGTGGCCGGCAGCACGACGTACTCGGCGAACGCGCCGTCGCGGTGCAGGCCGAGGCCCTGGGTGCGGATGCACATCTGGCGGCGCCCGGCGCGGCAGTTGCGGCAGGTGCCGCACACGATGTGCCCCTCGCCCGACACGAGGTCGCCCACGGCGACGTCGTGCACCATCTCACCGACCGCGACGACCTCGCCGACGAACTCGTGGCCCGGCACCAGCGGCGCCGCGATGGTCGAGGCGGCCCAGTCGTCCCAGCGGTCGATGTGCAGGTCGGTGCCACAGATGCCGGTGCGCAGCACGCGGATCTTCACGTCGCCGATGCCGGCCTCCGGCTCGGGACGCTCCACCAGCTCCAGCCCGGGGCCCGGCCCCGGCTTGTACAGCGCCCTCACTCGGCACCCACCAGCGCCTCGGACACCCGTGCACCCCACGTCGCATGCGTCGTCACGCCGCGTACCATCTCACGATCCGGACGGATCCGGTAACGCCGGCACGTCAGAACAGCACCGTCGTGAACGTGCCGACCTGCTCGAAGCCCACGCGTCGGTAGGTGGCGAGCGCCGGCGCGTTGAACGCGTTGACGTACAGGGAGACCACGGGAGCCACCTCGCGCCGCGTCGCGACGACGACGGCGGCCATGCCGGGCGCGGCCAGGCCGCGGCCGCGCCGCAGCGGGTCGACCCACACGCCCTGCACCTGCGCGACCCCGCCCGCGACCGCGCCCAGCTCTGCCTTGAAGGCGACGAACGGCCCCGGCCCCGGCCCCGTGCCAGTGCCCGGGGCGGAGCCGGGCGCCTCCATGCGCACGAACGACCGCCCCTCGGCCACGAGGGAGCGCACCCGCAGGGCGTACGCGCTGCCGGGCGACGCGGCCGGCGCGTACCCGACCTCCTCCGCGAACATGCGCACGCAGGCGGGCAGCACGGCATCCACCTCGCCGAGGGTGGAACGGCGCACCAGCGCGTCGGGCGCGACGTCCGGGTCGCGGGCGATCGCCAGCGACGGCTGGTCGGCGCGCACCTCGCGCGCAGGGGGCCAGCGGGGCGCGAGCAGGTCCCACAGCGCGAGGGCCGCCGTCCGGTCCCCCACGATCGACGACGAGCGCCGGCCCTGCGCGCGGGCCGTCGCGGCGAACGCGGCGACGGCGTCGTCCGCGTCGCGACCCACGAGGTCCGGGGACAGCACGGGGACGAGGTTCGCCCCGGACCAGCAGACCGCGACGAGCGGGCCCGTGGCGGGGAAGCCCCACGCCTGCCCGCCTGCCGCGGCGAAGCCCGCCACTGCCGCCACCTCGAGCCGCGCCGCGGCGAGCACCGACGTCACCGGGTCGCGGGCGCACAGGGCGCGCGCCTCGGCGAGGTCCTCCTGGCCGAGGACGCGGGCCCGGGGTCGCCGCGCGTCGAGGCCGCGCGCGTCGCCGCGCGCCCGCACCGCCGGTCGCCAGCCGCCCATCACGCCCCCTTCGCCGTCGTGGGCCCTCCCGCCATCGTCCCCGATGCGGCCCCTCGGTGCGGCCCCTCGGGCCGAACCGTCAGCCGACCGTGACCTCCGGGGTCCCGGCCTGGGCCTCGTTCTCGGGGGCGGGCATCGTCTCGGCGATGCGCATCGCCTCCTCGATGAGGGTCTCGACGATCATCGCCTCCGGGACGGTCTTGATGACCTCGCCCTTGACGAAGATCTGGCCCTTGCCGTTGCCCGACGCGACACCGAGGTCGGCCTCGCGCGCCTCGCCCGGGCCGTTGACGACGCAGCCCATGACCGCGACGCGCAGCGGGACCGTCATGCCCTCGAGACCCGCCGTGACCTTCTCGGCCAGCGTGTAGACGTCGACCTGGGCCCGGCCGCACGACGGGCAGGAGACGATCTCGAGCTTGCGGGGCCGCAGGTTCAGCGCCTGCAGGATCTGCGTGCCGACCTTGACCTCCTCGACCGGCGGCGCGGACAGCGACACCCGGATCGTGTCGCCGATGCCCTGGCTCAGCAGCGCGCCGAACGCGGTGGCGGACTTGATCGTGCCCTGGAACGCGGGGCCCGCCTCGGTGACGCCGAGGTGCAGGGGCCAGTCGCCGCGCTGGGCGAGCAGCTCGTACGCGCGCACCATGACCACCGGGTCGTTGTGCTTCACGGAGATCTTGAAGTCGTGGAAGCCGTGCTCCTCGAACAGGCTCGCCTCCCACACCGCGGACTCGACCAGCGCCTCCGCGGTCGGCTTGCCGTACTTCTCCAGCAGGCGCTTGTCGAGGGACCCGGCGTTGACGCCGATCCGCAGCGAGACCCCGGCGTCGGAGGCGGCCTTGGCGATCTCCTTGACCTGGTCGTCGAACTTGCGGATGTTGCCCGGGTTCACACGCACGGCGGCGCAGCCGGCGTCGATCGCGGCGAACACGTACTTGGGCTGGAAGTGGATGTCCGCGATCACGGGGATCTGCGACTTCTTCGCGATGGCGGGCAGCGCGTCGGCGTCGTCGATGGTCGGCACCGCGACGCGCACGATGTCGCAGCCCGCGGCGGTCAGCTCGGCGATCTGCTGCAGCGTCGCGTTGATGTCTGTGGTCGGGGTCGTCGTCATGGACTGGATGCTGATCGGTGCGTCGCCGCCGACGGCCACCTTGCCCACCTGGATCTTGCGGGACTTGCGGCGCGGGGCCAACGTGGGCGCGGGCGGGGTAGGCATGCCGAGATTGATCGCAGTCACGGTGCCAGTATCGCGCCTGCGGGCGGGTGCTACGCACGCGGGCACCTGACGGGCACGGAATCACCGCGCGTTCGTCCGCAGGACCTTCACCCGGCGCGGGCCCGCTCGGGTCCGGGCGTCAGCCCAGGCGGACCGGGTCCACCAGGTCCGCGACGATGAGGATCGCTCCCGTGCCCACGAGCACGACGAACATCACGTACGCCACCGGCATCATCCGCGCGACGTCGGCCGGGCCTGGTCGCGGGAGCCCGCGCAGCCGCGCGACCGTGCGCTTGGCGCCCTCGTACAGGGCGTTGACGACGTGCCCGCCGTCCAGCGGCAGCAGCGGGATGAGGTTGAAGACGAAGAGCGCCACGTTGAGCGCGGCCAGCAGGCTCAGCAGGAACTGCAGCGTGCTGATCACGGGCGCGTCCGCGGCGACGGCGTCCACGGCCATCCGGCCGACCCCGACGACCGACACGACGGAGTCCTGCGACCGCGGCTCGTCGGTGAACGCCTGCACGGCCGCGTCGCCGATGCGCACCGGGAGCGTGACGATCATGCCCGCCGTGCCCGAGACCTGCTGCCAGACCGCCTCCGGGACGGTCGAGACCGGCAGCGGCTCGTACTCCTGGGTCGGCGTGACGCCCAGGAACCCCGCCGTCTCGGTGACCGGCTGCCCGTCGGCGCCGACCTTCGCGGTGCCGTCGGCCTCGACCACGGGGACCTGCCGGTCCGACGTCGTCACGGTCAGCGGGACCTCGGCGCCGTCGCGCAGCACCACCACCGGGACCTGCTGGTCGGGGGCGTCCGCGATGGCTCCGGAGAGCTCGTCCCACGACGTCACCGCCGTGCCGTCCCACTCGACGATCTCGTCGCCCGGCTGCAGGCCCGCCGCGGCGGCCGGCGAGGGCGCGGCGCCGTCCCCGCACACCGGCGCCCCGTCCGCCGTGGTCGACGTGGGCGTGCACTCGCTCACCGCACCGACGGTCGTGGTCACGGTCGGCGCACCGATGCCCACGAGCACGACGAACGTGAGCACCACCGCGATGAGGAGGTTCATCACCGGGCCACCCAGCATGACGACCAGCTTCTTGGGCGTGGACAGGTGGTAGAAGGCGCGGTGCTCCTCGCCGGGGAGGATCTCGCTCACGGACGCGTCGCGCGCGTCGGCGATCGCCTGCCCGAAGAACCCCCCGCGGCGGCGGGTGCCCTCGGGCGCGGGCGGCATCATGCCGACCATCCGCACGTAGCCGCCGAGCGGGATGGCCTTGACCCCGTACTCCGTCTCCCCCTTGGTGCGCGACCACAGCGTGGGGCCGAAGCCCACCATGTACTGGCTCACCCGCACGCCGAACCTCTTCGCGGGGACCATGTGGCCCACCTCGTGCAGGCCGATGGAGAGGGCGAGGCCCACCACCATCACCGCGATGCCGACCACCCAGGAGAGAACGTCCACGGCCTCGAGCCTAGGACACCCGCGGCCACCCGCCGCACGCCC
Organism: Isoptericola nanjingensis; assembly: GCF_050311635.1. Classification (NCBI taxonomy): domain Bacteria; kingdom Bacillati; phylum Actinomycetota; class Actinomycetes; order Micrococcales; family Promicromonosporaceae; genus Isoptericola; species Isoptericola nanjingensis. The sequence goes on from NZ_JBNOZL010000001.1 coordinate 176,063, forward strand.
CTGCCGCGCGCGCGTGGAGGGTTCGTCAGGACCGCGCGAGGATCTCGTCGGCGCGCGCCCGCGCCCAGCGTTCGACGCCCTCGACGACATCGAGGGTGACGTCGGCGGTGGCCACCCCGTCGTGCTCGGCCAGCACCCGCTCCACGGTCTCGACGATGTCGAGGAAGCCGATGCGCCCGCCGAGGAAGGCCGCGACGCCCTGCTCGTTCGCGGCGTTGTAGACCGCGGGGTGCGTGGCGGACGCCGCGACGGCCGCGCGGGCCAGCCCGACAGCGGGGAACGTCGCCTCGTCGAGGGGTTCGAACGTCCACGACGCCGCCCGGCTCCAGTCGCACGGCGGCGAGACGACGTCGAGGCGATCCGGCCAGGACAGCCCGAGCGCGATGGGCAGCCTCATGTCGGGCGGGGAGGCCTGCGCGAGCGTGGAGCCGTCGTGGAACTCGACCATCGAGTGCACGACCGACTGCGGGTGCACCACCACGGTGATGTCCTCCGCAGGCACGTCGAACAGCAGGTGCGCCTCGATGAGCTCGAGGCCCTTGTTCATCAGCGAGGCGGAGTTCACCGTCACCACGGGCCCCATGGCCCAGGTGGGGTGGGCGAGCGCCTCGTCGACCGTGACCTTCTTGATGTCGTCGCGGCTGCGGCCGCGGAACGGCCCGCCGGAGGCCGTGAGGACCAGCCGTCGCACCTCGTCGCGCGCGCCCCCGCGCAGCGCCTGGGCGATCGCCGAGTGCTCGGAGTCCACCGGCACGATCTGCCCGGGCGCGGCCGCGGCCTTGACCAGCGAGCCGCCCACCACGAGCGACTCCTTGTTCGCCAGCGCCAGCGTCGAGCCGCCCGCGAGCGCCGCGAGCGTGGGCCGCAGGCCCACCGACCCGGTGATGCCGTTGAGGAGGACGTCGCTGCCGCGACCCGCGAGCTCGGTCGCCGCGTCGGGCCCGGCGAGCACCTCGACGTCGCCCGCCGCGGCGCCGAGCCGCTCGACCAGGGCGGCCCGCAGGTCGTCCGCACGGGCGTCGTCCGCGACGGCCACCGCGCGCGCCCCCACGGTCGCGACCTGCTGCGCGAGCAGCGCGACGTCGGACCCGCCCGCGCTCAGCGCCTCGACCCGGAACCGCCCGGGGTGGGCACGCACGACGTCGATCGCCTGGGTACCGATCGAGCCGGTGGAGCCGAGGAGCGTGACGGTACGGGTGTGCTGGTCGGACACCTGCTCGGTCCTGTGGTCGGGCGTGTGGTCGGGCGTGTGGTCGGGCGTGTGGTCGGGCATGGCGCCCATCATCCCAGGCGTTCTGGCGCCTCTACCGCCCGTCGCCCGCGTGGCCGACACACCGCGGAACGGCGTGGAATTCACCCGCTCCGGTGCTTGACTTCCGGACGGGACCTTCCCCGCGCCCGGTCGCGACGGGATGTGACGCCGGTTACGTTCGCATCCATGCGTACTTATCGCGTGATAGTCGGCAAGCGCGCCATGGCCACCTTCGCCGGGATCGCCACCCTCGTCATGGGGGCGGTCGTCGGGCTGGCGGCACCCGCCGCCGCGGACGGCGACGGCGAGACCCACCGCATCTTCGCGACCCGCGAGGGCCTGGTGGGCAAGCACACCGCGAACGGCCACAAGATCGAGAAGCGGGACCACTTCGTCGCCCTGCCTTCGCGCCGGGCCCTGTCCGCGGACGGCGACGGCGCGTTCAGCGTCCGGGCGTGCCGGGCGGACAGCACGCGGTGCGAGTACGCGCCGGTGTGGGACGTCGGCCCGTGGAACACCACCGACGACTACTGGAGCTCCACCCGTCATGCCGCCCGCGACCTGCCGCGGGGCACCCCTCAGGCCTCCGCGGCCTACCGGCTCGGCCACCACGGCGGCAAGGACCTCTTCGGGCGCACCGTGACCAACCCGGCGGGCATCGACCTGGCGGACGGCACCTACCGGGACGGCCTGGGCCTGCGTTCCAACGCCTGGATCGACGTGACCTACCTCTGGCAGGGGTCCGCACGCACGGGGATCGTCTCGGCCGACGGCGGCACCCTCAACGTCCGCACCGGGCCGGGCACCGGCTACCGGTGGACCGGCGCCGCCGCCGACGCCGCGCGCGTGCCGCTGCTGTGCAGCGCGCGCGGGCAGACGGTCACGGGCACCCGCGGCACGACGAACCTCTGGTACCGCATCGGCCCGAGCAACTGGGTGTCCGACGCCTACCTCGACACGGGCAGCGGCGACGCCCTCGCGCCCGCCTGCTGACGGGCGGGGCTCAGACCCCGGCGGGCCTCTCGGCCACCGTGCCACCGGCGCGGCCGCCGTCGCCCTCCACGGCTGCCGGCGTCGACCAGACCCGCGCCCCGGCGCCGAGCGCGACGGCGGTCACGGCGACCACGACGGCGGCCGGGACCGGCAGCGCCCCGACGCCGCCGCCGGCCACGACCCACGACGCCAGCGCGGCACCGACGGCGATGCCGCCGTTGAACACCACCGGGATCAGCGCCGACGACGTCGCCCGCCGCTCGGGCCCGCCGAGGCGCAGGATCAGCGTCTGCGCCAGGGGCGGCAGCGCGCCCGACGACACGCCCCACAGCACGACGACGGCCACGCCGAGGGCGGGAAGCACGTCCACCACCGCCAGCCCGAGCAGGGCGAGCGCGGTCCCGCCGGCGGCGAGCGCGAGCACCGGCGCGGTCCGGGCCCCGAACCGGCCGGCGAGGACCACGCCCAGGGCGGACGCGAGGCCGAACACCAGGAGCAGCCCGCTCACGCCGCCCGGCAGCGCGTCGGCCGGCACCTCGACGATGCGCGTCACGTACGTGTACGCGCCGTAGTGCCCCACCAGCAGCACGCCGACGATCGCCGTGACCGTGATCATCGGACCGGGCCCTCCGGCCGGCGCGGGCCCCGGGGCGCCCGGAGTCACCCCCTCACCGGGCCGGGCCGTGGCGGGCGCGGCCGCACGCGCGACGACGAGCCGCACCAGGACGGCGACCACCAGCGTCAGCAGCGCGAGACCGGCGAACGCCGCCCGCCAGCCCACCGCACGGGTCACGAGGCTGGCGACCGGCGTCCCGAGCACCATGCCCAGGGTGGCGCCGCCCAGCACCACGGCGATCGAGCGGGCGAGCAGCCGGTCGGGCACCAGGTCGGCGACGTGCGCGTTCGCAGACGCCCACAGGAGGCCGACGGCGGCCGCGCCCACCAGCCGCGCCCCCACGGCGACGCCGTAGGTCGGCGCCAGCGCCGTGGCGAGGGAGGACGCGGCCAGGACGCCGAGCGCGACCGTGATCACGGCACGCCGGTCCGTGCCGGCGACGAGCCGCACGAGCGGGAAGCTCGCCACCACGACGGTGGCCGCCCACACGGACACGAGCAGACCGGTGCTCGCCTCGTCCACCCCGAGCCCGGCACTCATCTGCGGGAGCACGGCGGTCGGCAGCATCTCGGCCGTGACCATGGTGAACGTGGCCGCGCCGAGGACGAGGAGCGAGAGCCACGGGAGCCGGTCGGACAGGGTGGAGGTCGTGCGTGGTGTCGTCATGCGACCGACGCTAGAGTTTGACATTGATGTCAATGTCAAGCGTGACCTCGGTCACCTCGGGAGGAGCACGATGAAGATCGGCGAGCTCGCGCGTCGCGCGGGAGTGGCACCGCGCCTCGTGCGCTACTACGAGCAGCAGGGCCTGCTCGTGGCCGACCGCGCGCCGAACGGGTACCGCACCTACTCCGACGACGACGTCGAGCGCGTGTCCAGGGTGGCCGGGATGGTGCGCGCCGGCATCCCCACGCGCCTGATCAAGGTGCTGCTCGACATGGAGGAGACGAGCACCGCCGAGGCGCCGACCTGCCCCCGCACCGTCGCGGAGATGCTGGCCGGCGAGCTCGTCGGCATCGAGGACAAGATCGCCTGCCTCACCCGCAGCCGCGACACGATCCGTGACGTCCTCACCCGCACCGAGCAGGCCGCCCTCCTGTCGGAGGCCGCGGCCACCTCGCCCGCCGGCCGGTGACGGACGCGACGAGGGCCGCCGACTCGTCGTCGGCGGCCCTCGTGGCGTCGGTCCTGGTGCGGCGGCGGGATCACTCGACCCCGAGCAGCACCTCGATCGCGCGGGCGAAGAAGCGGTCCACGGGACCCTCCGCGTAGCCGTCCGAACCCTTGGCCCGGCCGAACGTCGCGGAACGGATCTCCCCGGAGGACAGCGGCTCCTGCCGGTCGAAGTACGCGACGAGCCGGTCGCACAACGCGTCGACGTCGTCGGGGTCGTAGCCCTGCTCGCCGCGCTCGGCCGGGGCGAACTTCTCGCCGTCGGGCCGGCCCAGGCGCCCGTACATCGTGCGGGCGCGGTCCGCCAGCGCGGCCATCCAGGCCTCCTGACCGTGCGCTGCCACGTACTCGGCGCGCTGACGGGCGATGAACGCCGCCTCGAGCCGGTCCAGCGCCGCGTCGACCTCGTGCGTGTCGTAGCCACCGCGCACCAGGTCGAACGTCGACACCTGGATGTCGGCGTGCGACAGGGGCTCCGCGGTGCGTCCCTCGTACGCCTGCCGAGCGTGGTCGAAGAAGTCCTCGACCTCGTCCCGCTCGTACCCGGTGCGCATCGCGGACACCGTGCTGAACAGTGCGCTCACTCGTCCTCCTCGGCCGCCAGCTGCCCGCAGGCGCCGTCGATGTCGCTCCCGCGGGTGTCACGGATCGTGGTGGGGATGCCGTGCCCGCGCAAGCGTGCCACAAACTCGTCCTCGACGGCACGCTCGCTCGCGGTCCAGATCGAGCCGGGCGTGGGGTTCAGCGGGATGGGGTTGACGTGCACCCAGCCGCGCCCGCGGGCGTTGAGCTTCTCCCCGAGCAGGTCGGCGCGCCAGCCGTGGTCGTTCATGTCCTTGATCAGCGCGTACTCGATCGACACGCGCCGCCCCGTCACCTCGAAGTAGCGCCGGGCGGCGTCGAGCGCCTCGTCCACGCTCCACCGGGTGTTGATCGGCACGAGCTCGCTGCGCAGGTCGTCGTCCGGAGCGTGCAGGCTGAGGGCGAGCGTCACCGGGATCTCGAGCTTCGTGAGCTTCTCGATCGCGGGCACCAGCCCCACGGTCGAGACGGTGATGTTCCGCGCCGACATGCCGAAGCCCTCGGGCTGCGGCGCGACCAGCGCGCGCACCGTCTCGAAGACGGCCTTCGGGTTGGCCAGCGGCTCGCCCATGCCCATGAAGACGAGGTTGTTGAGCCGCGTGGGCCCGCCGGGGATCTCGCCCTCCGCGAGCGACCGGTTCGCCGCGCGCACCTGCTCGAGGATCTCCGCCGTCGACAGGTTCCGCGTGAGCCCGAGCTGGCCCGTGGCGCAGAACGGGCACGCCATGCCGCAGCCCGCCTGCGACGACACGCACAACGTGGTGCGGTGCGGGTAGCGCATGAGCACCGACTCGACCTTGGCGTCGTCGAAGAGGTGCCACAGCGTCTTGACGGTCGTGCCGCCGTCGGCCTCGAGGCGCCGGGTGGGGCGGATGAGCTGCGGGAACATCGTGGTCGCGATGGCCTCGCGCGTCTTCGCGGGCAGGTCGGTCATCTGCTCCGGGTCGGACGTGTAGTGCTGGAAGTAGTGCGTCGCGAGCTGCTTGGCCCGGAACGGCTTCTCCCCCATCTCCTCCATCGACGCGACGCGCTCGGCCGGCGTGAGGTCGGCAAAGTGCTTCGGCGGCTTGCCCCGGCGGCGCGGCGCCATCTGCAGGGGCATCGGCGCGGTCTCGTCGCCGGGCCGGACCGCGGGGATCCCGAGGTCGGCGCCGGACGTCGCGGGACGGGCGGTGGTGGGGGGCATGACGGTTCCTTACAGGGCGCCGGGCGGCGCCATGGTGAGCACGAGGTACACGAACGGGGCGGTGACGACCAGCGAGTCGAGGCGGTCCAGCACGCCCCCGTGACCCGGGAGCAGCGAACCCATGTCCTTCAATTCTAGGTCCCGCTTGATGAGCGACTCGGCGAGGTCGCCCACGGTGGCCGTGATCGCGGTGAGCACACCGAGCACGATGCCGAGCACCGGGCTCGCGTCGAGGGCGAGCACCGCGCCCGCGACGCCCACGGCCGTGGCCAGGACCAGCGATCCTGCCAGGCCCTCCCAGGTCTTCTTCGGGCTCACGGTGGGTGCCAGCGGGTGGCGGCCCATCGTCACGCCGGCGATGTACCCACCGGTGTCGTTCGCCACGGCCAGGAGGATGAACAGGGCCACCCGGAGCTCGCCGTCCGGCTGCGCGAGCAGCAGCATGACGAAGCCCGCCAGGAACGGCACGTAGGTGGCCGCGAAGACCGCGGCCGCGCAGTCGCGCAGCGCCTGCGGCCCGGGGCCGTCCAGCACCCGCCAGACGACGACGGCGCCGACGGTCAGCACGTACGCGACGAGCAGCGCCTCGGGCCCCGCCGTGTAGGCCGAGACCACCATGCCCGCGCCGCCCACGAGCAGCGGCAGGATCGGTAGGTGGATGTCCCGGCGGGCGAACGCCTGCCGCAGCTCCCACAGCGCGGCACCGACCGCGACCGCGGCGACGGCGACGAACGGCTCCGGCCGGAACCACAGGGACGCCGCGACGCCGACGAGCAGCAGGACGCCGACCGTGATGGCCACGGGGAGGTTGCGGCCGGCGCGCGACGACGTCGGGTCGGCCGCCCCGCCGGTGGCCGGGTCGAGCGGGGACGCGTCCTCGCCCGGTTCGAGGGGATGGGTCACCATCAGACCTCGAGCAGCTCGCTCTCCTTGCCGGCGAGCAGCACGTCGATCGCGTCGACGTGCTTCTTCGTCAGCGACTCGAGCTCCTTCTCCGCCCGGGTGACCTCGTCCTCGCCGGCCTCGCCGTCCTTGACGATGCGGTCCAGCTCCTCCTTGGCCTTGCGGCGGACGTTCCGCACGGAGATGCGGGCGTCCTCCGCCTTCGTCTTGGCCATCTTCACGTAGTCGCGGCGACGCTCCTCCGTGAGGGCGGGCATGACGATGCGGATCGCGTTGCCGTCGTTCGACGGGTTGACGCCCAGGTCGGACTCGCGGAGCGCCTTCTCGATGGTCGTCATCGAGCTCTTGTCGAACGGGGTGATGAGCACCGTGCGCGCGTCCGGGATGTTGAACGACGCGAGCTGCTGCAGGGGCGTCGGGGCGCCGTAGTAGTCCACGGTGATCTTCGAGAACATGCCCGAGTTGGCGCGACCCGTGCGGATCCCCGCGAACTCCTCCTTGGCGACGTCGATCGCCCTGTCCATCTTCTCCTCGGCCTCGAGGAGGGTGTCGTCGATCACCGGTGCTCCATTCTCGTCGTCGTGCGTCGTCGTGCTGCTGAAGTGTCGTACGGCTGGTGCGGCGTCAGTGGGTGGTGACCAGCGTGCCAATCTTCTCGCCCAGCAGCGCGCGGGTCACGTTACCCGGCTCCTCGAGGCCGAAGACACGCATCCGCACGTCGTTGTCGCGGCACAGGGACAGCGCGGTGGCGTCCATCACGTTCAGGCCGCGCACCAGGGCGTCGGTGTAGGTGAGGTGCTCGAGGCGCTCGGCGTCCGGGTCCGTGCGCGGGTCGGCCGAGTAGACGGCGTCCACGCCGTTCTTGCCCATGAGGACCTCGTCGCAGTGCGTCTCCAGGGCACGCTGGACCGACACGGTGTCGGTGGAGAAGTACGGCATGCCGGCGCCCGCGCCGAAGATGACGACGCGACCCTTCTCCAGGTGCCGGATCGCGCGCAGCGGGATGTACGGCTCGGCGACCTGTCCCATGGTGATCGCGGTCTGCACCCGCGTCTTGACGCCGTCCTGCTCGAGGAAGTCCTGCAGCGCGAGGCAGTTCATCACCGTGCCGAGCATGCCCATGTAGTCGGCGCGCGCCCGGTCCAGGCCCGCGCGGGAGAGCTCGGCGCCGCGGAAGAAGTTGCCGCCGCCGGAGACGATCGCGACCTGCACGCCCTGCCGGACCGCGTCGCCGATCTCCTGGGCGATCCGCCGCACGACGTCGGTCGCGAGGCCCACGCTGCCGCCCCCGAACGTCTCGCCGGAGAGCTTGAGGAGCACGCGGCGCGCGGGTGCGGTCTCGCCCGTCGCCCCGCCCGTCGCCTCACCCGTCGTGGTCGTCGGCTCGGTCTGGTTGGTCTCGGTCACGTGCGTCACCGTCGCTCTCTGATCTGTTCCGCATGCCCTGCGGCATGTTCCGCGTCCGCCGGCCGTCGCGCTCGACGGACCGGCAGGTCGGGCGGGTGCGCGCCCGGTGGTCCTGTGTCGCCCTCCGCGCATCCTGGCACCGGACGGCGGCTCCCGCCCCGTCAGCGGGCGGGCGCGGGCGGGTACGCGAAGGCCCGACCGCACCGCGCACGGTGCGGTCGGGCCTGAGCGCTGGGAGGCGTCAGCTGCCGACGCGGAAGCGGACGAAGCCGAGCAGGGCGCCGCCGGTGGTGGCGACGTGCTTGGCGACGGTCGTCTTCGTGTCCTTGGCCAGCGGCTGGTCCACGAGGACGGCGTCCTTGAAGAAGCCGTTGAGGCGACCCTCGACGATCTTCGGGAGCGCGGCCTCGGGCTTGCCCTCGGCGATCGAGACCTCGCGCGCGATCTCGCGCTCCTTCTCGACGACGTCCGCGGGGACGTCCTCGCGGGACAGGAACCGGGGCGCCAGCGCGGCGATGTGCTGCGCGACGTCCTTGGCGACCGGCTCGGCGGCGTCGTCGGTGGCGACGAGCACGCCGATCGACGGCGGCAGGTCCTTGGCCGTCTTGTGCAGGTAGGTCGTCACCTTGGGGGCCTCGAGGCGGGCCACGCGACGCAGCACGACCTTCTCCCCCATCGTGGCGCCCTGAGCGGCGATCGTGTCGGCCACGGTGCCCTCGGCGGCCGGGGCGGCGAGGCCGGACTCGGCGTCCGTGGCACCCGCGGCGGCGACGGCCTCGAGGACCGCGTCGGCGAGCGCGATGAACTTCTCGTTCTTGACGACGAAGTCCGTCTCGGCGTCGAGCTCGATCATCGTGGCGACCTGGCCGGCCGCGGAGTCGGCGACCTTGACGGCCACGAGGCCCTCGGTGGTCGCGTTGCCCTCGCGCTTGGCGGCGCGGGCCAGACCCTTCTTGCGGATGATCTCGATCGCCTGGTCGGTGTTGCCGTCAGCCTCGTCGAGCGCCTTCTTGACGTCGAGCATGCCGGCACCGGTGCGCTCGCGCAGCGCCTTGATGTCAGCGGCGGTGTAGTTCGCCATGGATGTCCTCCGTGCTGGTTCGAGGTCCGCCCGGACCCGGTCGGGGTGCCGGGCGGAGTGGGTCGTGCGGCGGTCCGCGGGCCGGTCACCCGGGGGTGACCGGCCCGCGAGGACTCACTCGGACTTCTCGGCGGCCTGCTCGCCCTCGGCGGCAGGCGTCTCCTCGGCGGCGGGGGCCTCCTCGGCAGCCGGGGCGGCCTCGGTCGCCTCGGCGGCCGGCGCCTCCTCGGCGGCGGGGGCCTCGGCCTGCGCGGCCTCGGCACCGGCCAGGAGCTCGCGCTCCCACTCGGCCAGCGGCTCGGCCTCGGCGGTCTCCGCGGCCTCGCCCTTCTTGCCGGAGTGGCGCTGCAGCAGGCCCTCGGCCGCGGCGTCGGCGATCACGCGGGTGAGCAGCGTGACGGAGCGGATCGCGTCGTCGTTGCCCGGGATGGCGTAGTCGACGTCGTCGGGGTCGCAGTTGGTGTCGAGGATCGCGACGACGGGGATGCCCAGCTTCTTCGCCTCGTTGACGGCCAGGTGCTCCTTGTTCGTGTCCACGATCCAGACCGCCGAGGGGGTCTTGGCCATGTCACGGATGCCGCCCAGCGTGCGCGCGAGCTTGTCCTTCTCGCGACGCAGGACGAGGAGCTCCTTCTTCGTCAGCGCCGAACCGGCGACGTCGTCGAAGTCGATCTCCTCGAGCTCCTTGAGGCGCTGGAGGCGCTTGTGCACGGTGGTGAAGTTGGTGAGCATGCCACCGAGCCAGCGGTGGTTCACGTACGGCATACCGACGCGGGCGGCCTGCTCGGCCACGGGCTCCTGCGCCTGCTTCTTGGTGCCGACGAACAGGATGCTGCCGCCGTGGGCGACGGTCTCCTTGACGAACTCGTAGGCGCGGTCGATGTACGACAGCGACTGCTGCAGGTCGACGATGTAGATGCCGTTGCGCTCCGTGAAGATGAACCGCTTCATCTTCGGGTTCCAACGGCGGGTCTGGTGTCCGAAGTGGACACCGCTCTCGAGGAGCTGGCGCATGGTCACGACGGCCATGACACGTCCTTTCGCCGCGTGCGCCGGATCCTCCGGGCTGCACGCGCGTCGGGCGACCGGGCTGCTGCTGCAGGCTCCGGTCGCGGTACTCGGTTCGTCGGTGACGGGCATCGGGCCCGGCACCCCTGGCGTCACGCCGGGTCGGCACCGTTCCCAGGGGAACCCGGGGACGGACCGCTGCCGACGCGGCCGCACCCTGCACCCGGCGGGCCGGGTCGCGGGGCGCGTGCGTGACGCGCGATGTCGACCGGTTCGCGTCCGCTCCCCCGGCCGGCGAGCCCGCAGGACGTCGAGGACGGTCCACGGGATCCACCGGGATGATTCGGGAGGGCGAGGCGCAAGCCGATCGCGGCAGCCAGTCTACCCGACGGTTCCGGGCCTCTTCGCCCAGCCACCGCCGGCCTCGTCCCCGGTCGCGAGCTCCACCGTCCGACGACGCACCTGCGCGGCAGCACCGCCAGGAGCCTGCCCCCAGTCGTAGCCCGTCCACAGGATGCCACGGCGCCCCGGCGGCAGGGGCACCGGCCCCGCCAGTCTGCTCGCATGACCGCTCACGGCACGACGCAGCGCAGGACTCCGGACCGCACCACGCCGCCTGGTCCCACGGCCGCCGGCGGCGGTGGCGCGACCGGCGTCGTACCGGCCGCGCGGGTCGCGCGGGTCGCCTGGGTCGCGTGGCTCGCAGGGCTCGTCGTGGTGACGGCCGCCGGCCTGCCGGCGGGCGCGGCCGCCCCTCCGGGCGGCCCGGAGGGTTCGCGTCCGGCCGTCGAGGGCTGGACGCGCCCGGTGCCGGGGGACGTCGCGCACCCTTTCGACCCGCCCGCCGAGGAGTGGGGAGCCGGCCACCGCGGCGCTGACCTCGCTGCCGGGGTCGGCGAGGAGGTGCGGTCCCCCGGCGCCGGGATGGTGTCGTTCGCCGGGCAGGTCGCGGGCAAGCCCGTCGTGGTGGTCGAGCACCCCGGCGGGCTGCGCTCCACGTTCGAGCCGGTCACCGCCGTCGCGCGCCGCGGGGACGCGGTGGCCGCCGGCGGGGTCGTCGGCACGCTCGCCGCTGTGCCGGGCCACTGCGCGCCCGCCGGGTGCCTGCACTGGGGCGTCCTGCGCGGCGAGCTGTACCTCGACCCGCTCGCTCTGCTCGGCGAGGCGCCGCCCGTCGTGCTGCTGCCGGGCGCACCCGCCCGGGCGGCGGCGTGACGTCGCCCGGGCCGCCGGCCCCCTCACCGGTGCACCCCGCACGGTCAGCCCTCGCGGGCCCCCGGCCCCGGGACCTGCAGCACGCCGTCCACGCGCCGGACGACGCCCCAGGGGTCGTCGTCGCGCAGCGGGGGCGGCAGCCGGTGCTGCGGCGCGTCCTGGTACGCCACCGGTCGCAGCCACCGCCGGGTGGCTGTCGCGCCCACGGACGTGTGCTGGGACGTCGTCGCGGGGTACGGCCCGCCGTGGTGCTGCGCCCAGGAGACCGCGACGCCGGTGGGCCACCCGTCGAACAGCACCCGGCCCGCGACGGCGCGGCAGGCCCGCACCAGCGCGTCGACGTCCTCGGCGTCCTCGGCGTGGACGGTGGCCGTGAGGCTGCCCGGCAGGGCCGCCAGCAGCGCGGCGAGGTCCGCACGGTCGGCGTAGCGCACGAGCACCGTGAGCGGCCCGAAGGTCTCCTCGAGCAGGGCCTGCGGCGCGGCGAGCACCGTCGCGACGTCGGCGTCCACCACCAGCGGCCCGACAGGAGCGGGCGCCGCGTCGGTGCCCGTCCCGCCCGACGGGTGCCCCGTCAGCAGCCGCACCCCGGCGGTGCCGAGCACCTGCGCCGCGCGGGCGTCGAACCCCGCCCGGATCCCCGGGGTGAGCATCTCCCCCGGCTCCGGGGGCACCGCCGCGACGAGGGCCGCGTCGAACTCCGGGGAGGCCGGGACGGCCACGAGCCCCGGCTTGGTGCAGAACTGCCCCGCCCCCAGGGTGAACGACGCGGCGAGGCCCGCGGCGAGGTCCGCACCGCGGGCGGCGAGCGCCCCGGGCGTCACGACCACCGGGTTGAGGCTGCCCAGCTCGCCGTGGAAGGGGATCGGGTCCGGACGGCGCGCGGCCCGGTCGAAGAGCGCCCGCCCGCCCGGCACGGAGCCGGTGAACCCGACGGCGCGCACCGCCGGGTGCTCCACGAGCGCCGTCCCTGTCTCGAACCCCTCCACGAGCGCGAACAGCCCCGGGGGCGCGCCGGCCCCCTCGAGGGCGGACCTCACCACCTCCGCCGTGGCCCGCGACAGCTCCGGGTGCCCCGGGTGCGCCTTGACGACCACCGCGTTCCCGACGGCGAGCGCCGAGGCCGTGTCGCCGCCCGCGACCGAGAACGCGAACGGGAAGTTCGACGCCGCGAACACGGCCACCACCCCGAGCGGCACCAGCATCCGGCGCAGGTCGGGCACCGGCGGTACCCCGGCCGGGTCGGGGTGGTCGATCGTCACCTCCAGGCAGGAACCCTCCAGCGCCACGGCGGCGAAGAGCCGCAGCTGGGCGGTCGTGCGGGCGAGCTCGCCCGCCAGCCGGGCCTCGGGCAGGTGGGACTCTCGCCCCGCCAGCGGGAGGAGCGCCGGGGCGGCGGCGTCCAGCGCGTCGGCGACCGCCCGCAGCCACCTCGCCCGGGTGCGCGGGTCGGACTCCGCCGCGGCATCGGCCGCGCGCCCAGCCGACCGCAGGACGTCGTCGAGCGCCGCGGCGGTCGTCTGGCCACCGGTCGTGTCACCGGTCATGTCTCCCCTCACATCCATGCCGTCGACCCGTCGGGGCGACGGGGCACGCGACGCTCCCAATGCACCCAGTCGTCGTCGCGCAGGGCGTCCTCGTCGATCGTCACGCCCCAGCCAGGACGCTCGGGCCGCAGCTCGAGGTGCCCGTCCACGGGCTCGTAGGGATCGGGGCACCACGACACCGCGTCCGGCTTGTACTCCAGGATCGAGAAGTTGGTCGTGGCGGCGGCGAAGTGCACGTTCGCCGCGGTCGCGAGCGGGCCGAGGGGGTTGTGCGGCGCGACGGGCACGTAACGGGTCTCCGCGAGCGCGGCGATCTTGAGCATCGTCGTGAGCCCGCCCACCACGCAGATGTCGGGCTGCACGATGTCGGCCCCCTGCGCCGCGAGGAGCGCGTCGAACTCGTGGGTCGAGTACAGCGACTCCCCCGTCGCCAGCGGCACCGGCATCTGCTCGCGCACCCGCGCCCACGCCGGGACGTGCTCGGGGCGCAGGGGCTCCTCGAGGAAGAGCGGCTCCCAGGGCGCGAGCGCGCGGCCCAGCTCGACGGCCTGGTGCGGCTCCCAGAGGCAGGCGTGCGCGTCGAACGCGAACTCCCAGTCGTCGGGGTGCGCCTCGCGGACCTCGCGGAAGTACTCCCCGGTCTCGCGGGCGAGCGCGCCGAAGCGACGCCGGTGGAGGTCGCCCCGGTAGGGGCTGAGCTTGAACGCCGTGAACCCGTGCGACGCGTGCAGCGCCCGGGTGCGGTCCACCAGCTCGGTCACGTCGGGCGCGGAGTACAGCCCCGCGTAGACGCGGACGCGGTCCCGCACCGCCCCACCGATGAGCCGGTAGACCGGGAGCCCCGCCGCGTGGCCCGCGACGTCCCAGAGGGCGTGGTCGATCGCCGAGATCGCGGCCAGGCCGAGGGCACCGGGCGGGAACCGGGAGGACTGCCGCAGCAGCTCGTTGACGAAGGACACCCGGGTGGCGTCCACGCCGCGCACCCGGTCGGCCAGGTACTCCAGCAGCGGCGGGAACGCGAGGTCAGGGCCGTGGTTGTACACCTCCGACCAGCCGACGACACCGCCGGCCGTCGTGATCTTCACCAGGACCCGCGGCCGGTCGCCGACCCGCTGGAGGAACGTCTCGAGGCGGTCGATCCGCAGGTCCGTGCCGTTCGGGCCCGTCATGCCACCCGCTCCTCGCCGGCGGGCGCGGCCCAGGCGGCGACCGCCTCCCGCACCTCGCGCCGCGCGGCCTCGTCGAGCACGTGGCTGGGCGGCCGCACCGAGCGGTCGCAGAGCCCCGCCAGGTGCATGGCCTCCTTGACGACGGACACGTTGTCGGCGGACCCGTGCCGGGCCCGCAGCGCCTCGAAGGCCCGGATCTGCCGCGACACCCGCGCCACGGTCGCGCCGTCCCCGGCGCGCAGGGCCTCCAGCAGGGCGAAGGAGACCTCGGGCGCGACGTTGACCAGCCCGGAGGTGAAGCCGCGGGCGCCCGCCTGCCAGTAGGCCGGCGCCCAGGACTCGGCCAGGCCCGCGATCCACAGCAGGTCGTGCCCGGCGTCGTCCCGCACCGCGGCGAAGTGCACCGGGTCGGGTACCGAGTACTTCAGGCCGACGACGTTCGGGGCACGGCGCACCAGCTCCGCCACGTGGCGGCCCGCGACGGCCGTCGTGCTCACGTACGGCAGGACCGCGAGCTCCGGCACCGCGGCGGCGACCGTCGCGTTGTAGTCGACCCACCCGTCGGGCGACAGGTACGGGACCACGGGCTGGTGGATCATCACCGCCTGCGCCCCGTGCGCCGCCGCGTGGCGTGCGTCGGCGACCGCGGTCTCGAGGTCGAGGCCCACGCCGGCGACCACCACCGTGTCGGGCCGGCGGGCCCCGGCGACCACCTCCAGGACGCGGCGGCGCTCGGCGGGCGCGAGGGCGTAGAACTCGCCGGTGTTGCCGTTCGGCGTGAGCACGGTGACGCCGGCGTCGAGCAGGCGGTCGGCGAGCAGGGCGGTGCGCTCGGTGTCCACCCGGCCCTGCGGGTCGTACGGCACGACGGGGATGCCCACCACCGTGGCCAGGCGGTCGCGCAGGTCGGTCGGGTCGGTCGGATCGGTCGGATCGGTCAGGTCGGGCATGGTCATCGACGGGACTCCTCGGGGACGGTGTCCTCGACCTGGTCGAGGGTGGTGACGGGCTTGATGCGGACCCAGAAGGCGTAGACGGCCGCGCTGACGAGGCAGCTCACGGCCGCGAAGACCATGGGGCCGAGGTACGACCCGGTCGCGGTGAGGAACAGGCCGATCGCGATCGGGCTCACCAGGTTGCCGAGCTGGGAACCGAAGTTCTGGAAGCCGGCGATCGAGCCGACCTGGTCCGGGTGCTCCGCGACCTCGGCCGGGAGGCTGAGGATGGCGGCACCGGCGAACGAGTGGGCCGCGTTGGAGAGCGTGAGCACGACCATGAGCAGCACGTTGCTCTCGATGAACGGGCTGAACCCGATGCTCGCGCTGAGCACCAGGCCCGCGATGATGGGGATCTTGCGGGCCCGGTTCGTGGAGATCCCCGCCGCGAGCATCCGGTCGGAGACGATGCCGCCGAGCACGGTCGACCCGATCGCGATGACGGCCGGGAGAGCGCCGACCATGCCGAAGTCCGCCTCCGAGAACCCGCGGTCGTCGAGCAGGTAGCTCGGGTACCAGGTGAGGAAGAACGCGCCCGCGAGCGAGCGGAAGACGTAGCCGGTGGTGAGCGCCCACACCTGGCCGTTGCGCACGAGCCCCCGCCAGGACACGGCCGGCCGCTCGTCCGCGGCCTCCACCATCTCGCCCTGGTCGGAGCGGATGTGGCGCAGCTCCTCCTCCGACACGCGGGGGTGCTTCTCCGGCGCGCGGTAGATCGCGAGCCAGCCGACGATCCACATCAGGCCCACGACGCCGATGAGCACGAAGGCGCTGCGCCAGCCCGCGAAGACCGCGAGCGCCGTGACGAGCGGCACCGACAGCGCCGTGCCGATCTGCTGCCCCATGTCGAACAGGCTCGACGCGAAGGCCCGCTCACGGCGCGGGAACCACTTCGAGACGACCTTGACGTTCGCCGGCTGCACCGGTGCCTCGCCGATGCCCAGCCCGAGCCGGAACACGATAACGCTCCCCACGCCGGTCGCGAGCGCGGTGAGGGCCGTCCAGACCGACCACCAGCCCACGGCGATCGGGTAGATCACCCGCGGGCCGAACTTGTCGAGCAGCCAGCCGGACGGGATCTGGAAGAGCGCGTAGGTCCAGAAGAAGCTGGACAGCAGCACGCCCTGGACGGCCGGGCTGATGTGGAACTCGTCGGACATGAAGGGCATGGCCACGCTGAGGGCCGCCCGGTCCAGGTAGGCGATCGTCAGGCCGAGGGCCGAGAACCCGACGATCGACCAGCGCATCCGGCTGCGTCGCCGGGCGCCCGCGGCGGCCGGAGCCGCGTCGGGGCGCGTGTCATGATGAAGCATCGTCGCTCCTTGGGGTGGCGGTGGCGCTCCGGTCGGAGCGCCCTGATGAGGGGCACGGGCCGGGATCTTGGCGGAGAACGGCCCGTGCCTCGGCGCCGACCGTCGGCGGTCGGCACGTCTGGTGCGGTCAGTGGTTCGGGTCAGTGGTTCGGGTCATTGCGGGTCATTCAGGTCACTGCGGCGCCGGCGCGATGTCGTGCTTCGGGAGCCGGTCGAGGAACGCCGCGACGTGGCCCCGGACCAGGTCCGCAGCCTCCTCCGCTCGTCCCTCCTGGGCGGCGCGCAGGATCTCGTCGTGCTCCGCCGCCTCCGTCTCCCACGACGCGCGGTGCGCCCAGGCCGCGACCGACACGAGCGACGTCTGGTCGCGCAGCCCGTCGAGAGAGGCCACGAGCAACGGGTTGCCGCAGCCGCCGTACAACGCGCGGTGGAACTCGCGGTTCGCGGCGCTGCGCGCCACGCCCCCCTCGGCCTCCCGCGCCCGCTCGAGGGCACGCTCGGCGGCAGACATGCGGCCCCCGGCGGCGACCGTGCGGCGGACGGCCTCCGGCTCGAGCAGCAGGCGCATGTCGTACACCGCCGCGGCGTCCTCGTACGACATCTCGCGCACCGTCGCGCCCAGGTACGGGCGGATGACGACGAGCCCGGTCCCCTCGAGGGTCTTGAGCGCCTCGCGCACCGGCGTCTTGGACACGCCCAGCTCGCGCGCGAGGTCCGTCTCGACCAACGGGCTCCCTGCCGCCAGGTCGCCGGAGAGGATCGCTCCCTTGATGATCTCCAGCACGTGGGCGGTGCGGGAGGGTGCGACCACCTGTGCCTGCAGCGGCGCCATCCTGACCTCCTGTCTCGTATCTCATATATGAGATACCAGAGAGCGTAGGGGTGCGGCGGACGACCTGGCAAGTCCCGTCCGGTCCGTGGTGCGCGCCGGCGGTCGTGGGCACGAGGGGCCCGCCGTCACGCGCGCGGGAACGCCTGCACGAACACCTTCCGCAGCCGCTCGTCGTCCACGTGGGTGTACCGCTGCGTGGTGCCGAGGTCGGAGTGCCCCAGCACCTCCTGGACGGACCGCAGGTCCGAGCCGCCCTGCAGCAGGTGCGTCGCCGCGGAGTGCCGCAGCGCGTGCGGGGCCACGTCCTCCACGCCCGCCCGGGCCGCGAGCTGATGCACCGCGTCGCGGACCTGTCGCTGCCCCCAGCGGCCACCGCGCGCCCCCAGGAGGAGCGCGGCCCCGGACGTCGGCTGCAGCAGGGCCGGCCGGCCGTGCGCCAGCCACTCGGACACCGCGCGCGCCGCCGGGACGCCGAACGGCACCACCCGCTCCTTGCCGCCCTTGCCGAGCACCCGCACGAGACGGTCCGTGAGGTCGACGGCAGGCACGTCCACCTGCACCAGCTCGCCGACGCGGATGCCGCTGCCGTACAGGAGCTCGGACGCGGCCCACGCGCGCAGGGCCGCGGGGCGATCCTCCGGCTCCGCGGCGTGCGCGACCTCGCGGGCGGTGTCGAGCAGCGTCGCGGCCGCGTCCGCGCTCAGCACCGTCGGCAGGGTCCGCGACACCTTCGGGCTCGCCAACCGCGCCGTCGGGTCCGTCTGCACCAGCCCCACGCGGTACGCCCACCGCAGGAAGGTCCGCGCCGCGGCGCCGCGACGGGCGATCGTCGCCCGGGCCAGGCCGCGCTCGGCCTGCGCGGCGAGCCAGCCGCGCAGCACGACCACGTCGACCCCCGGCAGGCCGTCGACCCCGTGCCGCACCGCGTACCGCAGGAGCGACCCGACGTCGGCACGGTACGCACGACGCGTGTGCGCCGAGTGCCCGCGCTGGACCTCGAGATACTCGTCGAAACGCGCCAGCGCCCCCGCGAGCGGCGCCGGCAGCGGCGGCAGGTCCGGATCGGTGTCCATCCAGGTCAGTGTGCCCCTGAGCCGTCTCAGGACGGGTGAGGCGCCGCGCGTGTCGAGGTCGTCCACCGGTGCGACACCCCTCGTGCGCCCCCCCCCCCCCCCCCCCCTGGCGGACGACCTCTCGCACCGGCCCGCCGCCTCAGCCGTTCGACGTCGTCCTGCCCGCCCCGCCGTCGGCACGGCGGACCCGGCGCCACCGGCCGGCCTCCTGGGCGGCGAGCCCGTGCAGCTCGAGTGCACCGAGACCGGCGAGCAGCTCGCCCGGGGCGAGGCCGGCCACCCGTGCCAGCGCGTCCAGGGCGGTCGCGCCCCGTGCCGGCAGCGCGTCCCACACCTGGCGCGCGCGCTCGCCGAGGGCCTCGACCTCCGCCGGCATCCGTCGGCGCGACAGCGCACGGGCGGCGCGCCCCGGTACGGGAGCCCCGTCGTGCGGGGCCGGCGCCGCCTCGCCGTCGTACGGACCGGCGAGCTCGGCCACCTCGGCGGCGTCCGTCACGCAGACCGCCGCCCCGTCCCGCAGGAGCGCGTGGCACCCGGTCGAGGTCCCCGACGTCACCGGGCCGGGCACGGCACCGAGGGGGCGCAGCAGTCGCGTCGCGTGCCGTGCCGTCGACAGCGCCCCCGACCGCCAGGCGGCCTCCACCACGACGGTCGCGCACGACACGGCGGCGATGATCCGGTTGCGGGCGAGGAAGCGCTGCTTGAACGGCGCCGACCCGGGCGGGACCTCGCTCACCACCGCACCCGCGCCGTCCGCCAGGCGTCGCAGCAGGTCCTGGTTGCCCGGCGGGTAGAAGCGGTCCACGCCGCCGGCGAGCACCGCCAGGGTGGCAGCCCCGCCGGCGACCGCCCCGCGATGGGCCGCGGCGTCGATCCCGTACGCCCCGCCCGACACGACGGCGAAGCCGCGGTCGGCGACACCGGCCGCCAGGTCCGCCGCCACGTGGTCCCCGTAGGCGCTCGACGCCCGCGCCCCGACGAGTGCGACCGACCGCTCCGTCAGCGCGGCGAGATCGGCGTCGCCGCGCACCCACAGGGCGAAGGGCTCTTCCGGGCCCAGCGCGGCGAGGCGGGCCGGCCAGCGTGCGTCCCCGGGCACCAGCAGCGTGCCGCCTAGCCGTTCGAGGACCCGCAGCTCCCGCCGCGGGTCGAGCCGCTCGAGCCGCGGCGCCCACCGGGCGACCCCCTCCATGAGCCGGTCGGCCGCGACCTCGCTGCCCAGCGGCTCGACCGCGGACCCCCGCAGGGCGCGCGCCGGGTCGCGGACCGCGTCGACGACCCACTCCAGCGCCGCCGGGGCCCCGAGGTGCGTGACGAGGGCGCCCGCCACCGCGTCGGCCGGCTCGGCCAACCGGCTCCACGCGGCGCGGGCGAGCACCGGGTCGTCCGCCGCGAAGGGCAGCCCTCCGGCGCCGAGCGACCGCGTCGCGGTCGGTCTCGGTTCCGCGGCCGGCCCCACGACCGCCCCCACGACCGCCCCCACGACTGGCTCCACTGCCGGCTCACGCATGGCTCCCCCTCGTGCGCATCGTCACGGCCGTGGAGACGTCGTCGACCGTCGGTGCGGCGCGCCCCGCGAGGTCGGCGTGCGTCCACGCGATCCGCAGCACTCGGTCGGCCCCGCGCAGGCTGAGCACCCCCCGGTCGACCATCTGCTCGATCGCCTGCAGCACCCCCGGTGCTCGTGACCGCTCCCGCAACCACCGCCCGGGCACCTCCGCGTTCGTGGTCCAGGGTGTCCCGGCCAGCCGCTCGCGGGCTGCGGCCCTCGCCTGGGCGACCCGGGCCGCGACCACCGCCGACGACTCCCCCTCCGACCGTGCCGTCCGTTCCGCCCGCGTCACGGGCAGGACCTCCACCTGAAGGTCGACGCGGTCGAGCAGCGGCCCCGACAGACGACCGAAGTACCGGCGCTTCGCCATGGGCGTGCAGGAGCAGTCCAGCCCTTTGTTCACCGACGCCATCCCGCACGGGCAGGGATTCGCCGCCAGCACCAGCTGGAAGCGTGCCGGGTAGCGGGCGGCTCCCCCGGAGCGGTGCAGCACCAGCTCCCCCTGCTCGAGCGGCTGGCGCAGCGTCTCCAGCACGCGGGACGGGAACTCGGGGGCCTCGTCCAGGAGCAGCACCCCCCGGTGCGCGCGGGACACCGCGCCGGGCCGGGCCAGGCCGCTGCCCCCGCCGACGATCGCCGCCGGGGTGGCCGTGTGGTGCGGGTCCTCGAAGGGCGGGCGCGTCAGGAGGCCGTTCCCGGGGTCGAACGTCCCGGCCACCGAGTGCACGGACGTCACCTCCACGGCCTCGGAGGGCGTGAGGTCCGGCAGGATGCCCGGCAGCCTGGCGGCGAGCATCGTCTTGCCCGCACCCGGTGGCCCGACCAGGAGCAGATGGTGCCCACCGGCGGCCGCGACCTCGAGCGCCATCCTCGCGTGCACCTGCCCGACCACCTCCGCGAGGTCCCCCGGCGACCGGCGCGGCGCGGACTGCCGCGCCGCCCGGACCGGGTCCAGCACCGGCGGCTCGGCGAGCTCGCCGCCGTGGAGCAGCACCACCTCGGCCAGGCTCGACGCCGCGTGGACGCGCGCACCGGGGACCAGCCGGGCCTCGTCCGCGTCCCCGGTCGCGACCACGACGTCGGGGCAGCCCGCCTCGACGGCCGCGGCGACCGCAGGGAGCACCCCGCGCACGGGCTGGAGGCGCCCGTCGAGGCCGAGCTCTGCCAGGTGCACCACCCGGTCCAGCCCGGCCCGGGATACCACGCCGTCCCCCGCGAGCACGGCGACCGCGATGGCGACGTCGAACGACGAACCGGACTTGCGCAGCGACGCGGGCGACAGGTTGACGGTGATCTTGCGGTGCGGCCACTTGATGCCGGTGGAGAGCACCGCGGCCCGCACCCGCTCGCGCGACTCGTTGAGCGCCGTGTCCGGCAGCCCCACCAGAGTGAACCCGGGGACGGACGCCGCGAGCTGCGCCTGCACCTCCACGACGTGCCCGGTCAGCCCGGTGAGGGCGACCGCCGCCGTCGTCCCGAGGCCCATCAGAGCACCCCCACGAGGTGCTCGACCTGCGCGGCGCCCGCCCGCGGCAGCACCACGGCCACCACGTCGACCCGGATCTCGCGGCAGCGCACGTCCCGGTGCTCCACCAGCCACTGCCCCGTGAGCCGGCGGATCCGGGACAGCTTGGCGGCCGTCACCGCCTCCGCGGGGTGGCCGTACGCGGTGCCCCGTCGCGTCTTCACCTCGATCGCGACCAGCACGTCGCCGTCGCGCGCGACGAGGTCGAGCTCGCCTCCCGTGCCGTGCCAGTTGCGCTCGAGCACCTCCATGCCCTGCGCCTCGACGTGGCGCGCGGCCACCCGCTCCCCGTACCGCCCGACGGCGTCCTTCGCCCGCATCGAACCACCTCCGCGGGGAAGCCTCGCGGCCCGGTGCAGGGCCGACGCGCACGCGGACGGTGTCCTGTGGACGAGGGGCGCAGGGGGGGCCGCCTGGGGGCAGCCTCCGTGCCTACCGGCGCCTCGTGGCGTCGACAGGGAGCGAGCTACAGGGCGAGCTCGGCCTTCGCGAGCTCCTCCACGTTGACGTCCTTGAACGTCACCACGCGCACCGACTTCACGAACCGCGCGGAGCGGTAGACGTCCCATACCCACGCGTCGGCCAGCCGGAGCTCGAAGTAGACCTCGCCGGCGGCGGACCGCACCTGCAGGTCCACCTGGTTGGCGAGGTAGAACCGCCGCTCCGTCTCCACGACGTACGAGAACAGGCCCACCACGTCGCGGTACTCGCGGTACAGCGCGAGCTCCATCTCGGTCTCGTAGTTCTCGAGGTCTTCGGCGCTCACAGGGCCATCATCCCATCGGGCGGGTCGAGGGCGAGGCCTGCGGCGGGCGTGCCGGACGCCGGGACCGCGCCGTCGTCCGCGAGGGCGCGCAGGTTCCACGACCGGCGGTGCTGCGGCGTCGGGCCGAGCCGGCGCAGCGCGTCCAGGTGGGCGGGCGCCGAGTACCCCTTGTTCTGGTCCCACGCGTACGCCGGGTACTGGCGCGCCAGACGCACGAGCAGCCCGTCGCGCTCCACCTTGGCGAGCACGCTCGCGGCCGCGACCGACGAGCACTGTAGGTCCGCCTTGACGAGGGTGCGCACCCCCGGCTCCGGCGCCTCGGGCCCGAGGGGGTCGAGGGCCGCCGCCTCGAACAGGTCGACGTCGCCCCGGCTCAGCCAGTCGTGCGAGCCGTCGAGGAGCACCACGTCCACGTCGCCGCACGTCCGCCGGACCTGGGCCAGTGCCCGCCGCCCGGCGAGCCGCAGCGCGGCCACGATCCCGTGCGCGTCGATCTCCGCCGGCCCCGCGTGCCCGACGGCCCACGCGACCCCCCAGCGCTGCAGCTGCGGCACCATCGCGACCCGCGCCGCCGGGGTGAGGAGCTTCGAGTCGGTCAGCCCCTGGGGCGCCGTCCGCGTCGCCGCGTCCACGACGACGACCCCCACGCTCACGGGCCCGGCGAGGGAGCCGCGCCCCACCTCGTCCATGCCCGCGACCAGCCGTGCGCCTCCTGTGAGCAGCGCACGCTCCTGGCGCAGCGTCGGGCTCCGGCGCTGCTTGGCGCCGGCGCCGGCCGTGCGGCGGCGGGGCGGCGTGGGCCGGCGCACCGTCTCCGGCCCGGACGTCGCCCGGACGGGCTCGGCGCCGTCCTGCCCTGCGTCCTGCTCGGGGCCGCGCTCGACCAGCGACGTCACGGCTCCGGGACCTTCGCGAAGACGTCGCCCGGGTTGCGCAGGAGCTTCGCGTCGCCCAGCGGCCACACGGTGGCGAACGCCGACCCGACGACGTTGTCCATCGGCACGAACCCGCCGCCGGGCTTGCCCGTGTTGTAGCGGGAGTCCTGCGAGTTCTGCCGGTTGTCGCCCATGACGAACAGGAAGCCGTCGGGCACGACCGTGTCGAACGGGTCCTGGCTCGGCACCGAGCCCGGCTTGATGTACGACTCCTCGTCGATCGGCTCGCCGTTGATGCTCACGCGGCCCTGGTCGTCGCAGCACGTCACGTGGTCGCCGGGCGTCCCGACGACCCGCTTGATCAGGTGGTCGCCCGTCTCCTGCGGCAGCAGCCCCACGAACGTCAGGACGTTCGTCACCGCCTGCCCCACGGGGGTCCGCTCGGGCGGCTCGTACGGCGGCAGCCAGCCGCCGGGGTCCTTGAACACCACGATGTCGCCACGGTGGACGTCGAACACGTCCGGCACCATGCGCGAGACCATCACCCGGTCGCCGATCTCCAGCGTGTCCTCCATCGACCCGCTGGGGATGTAGAACGCCTGCACCAGGAACGTCTTGATGAGCCACGACAGGACCAGCGCGCTGACCACGATGATCGCGGTCTCGCGCAGGACGCCGAGCCCGCGACTCGGGGTCGGGCCCTCGGCGGGGGCGGGGCGGCCCGCTCCGACCACGGCGTCGAAGCCCTCGACCCCGTCGCCGGAGCCGCTGCCCGCGGGGTCGTGGGGACGGGGATCGCGCGCGCTGGGCCGGTCTGTCACGGGATCGGAGTCTGCCACGCCCTCACTCTTTCACTCGCCACCGTCCACGGCGAAACCGCGACAGGCCCCCGCTCGCGCTCCGGCGGCGGCCCCGGCCGACCCCGGGGACGACGACGGACGGGCGGCCCTGCCATCGGCAGGAACCGCCCGTCCGGGGGTGCGCGTCAGCGCGTCGCGACGCGGCGCATCACGCCGCACGGCCTCACTTCGAGGTCGGCGCGGTCTCGCGCTTCTCGCGGATCTTCGCCTTCTTGCCGCGCAGGTTGCGCAGGTAGTACAGCTTCGCCCGGCGGACGACGCCGCGGGAGACGACCTCGATCGAGTCGATGGTCGGGGCGTGCAGGGGGAACGTCCGCTCCACGCCGACGCCGAAGCTGATCTTGCGGACGGTGAACGTCTCGCGGACGCCGCCGCCCTGGCGCGCGATGACGATGCCCTGGAACGCCTGGACGCGCGAGCGGTTGCCCTCGACGACCTTGACGTTGACCTTGACGGTGTCGCCGGCGCGGAAGTCCGGGACGTCGGAGCGCAGCGAGGCTGCGTCGACGGAGTCGAGCGTGTGCATGGTGGTCTCCCCGCCCTGCCACAGGTCAGGAGCAAGATCGTGGCGCGCCCGCAGGGGCACGCGGAATCTGACGTGTCGGTGGGTGCGTCGGCTCCTCGACCAGGCGGGCTGACCAGCAGCCCGTCGTGACCTCCCCTGTGGCAGAGGCCGGGTCGGCGAACGCACCAGCGCCCTATTCTGCCACACGTCCCGGCGCGGACCCCGGCTCGGGCTCCGCCGCGGGACGGAGGCGTCCGTCACGCACCTCCCAGCCGAGGCCGGCGAGGACGGCGCGGTCCGCCTTGTCCAGCGACGCGGGGTCGAGCGCGGCCACCATGTCGGGGCGCCGTGCGGCGGTCCGCTCCAGCGCCCGGTCGCGACGCCAGCGCTCGATCCGGGCGTGGTGGCCGGACAGGAGCACCTCGGGCACCTCGAGCCCCGCCCACTCCGGCGGCTTCGTGTACACCGGGTACTCCAGCAGGCCGGCTGCGCCGTGCGACTCCTCGACCAGCGAGTGCGGGTTGCCGACGACGCCCGGCAGCAGCCGCCCGAACGCCTCGATCATCACGAGCGCGGCCACCTCCCCGCCGTTGAGCACGTAGTCGCCGATGGACAGCTCGCTGACGCGGTGGCCGGCGGCGCGGGTGCGCTCGGCGACGCGTGCGTCGATGCCCTCGTACCGCCCGCACGCGATGACCACGTGCTCCTCGGCCGCCAGCGCCTCCGCGTGCCGCTGCGTGAAGACGTCGCCCGACGGCGTCGGCACGACCAGGTGCCCGCCCCCGCCCGCCGGCAGGACGTCGTCGAGCGCCCGCCCCCAGACGTCCGGGCGCATGACCATGCCCGCTCCCCCGCCGAACGGGGTGTCGTCGACCGTGCGGTGCCGGTCGGTGGTCCAGTCCCGCAGGTCGTGCACCCGCAGGTCGAGCAGCCCGGCCTTGCGCGCCTTGCCGACCAGCGACAGGTCCAGCGCGGCGAGGTAGTCGGGGAAGATCGAGACGACGTCGACGCGCACGTCAGCCCTCGCCCTGGGCGTCGTCCGCCCGGTCGACGACGGCGGACGCCGCGTCCCGGGCGAGCAGCCCGCCGGGGGGCGTCAGGACGACGCGCCCGCCCGCGACGTCGACCTCCGGCACGATGGCGCGGACGAACGGTACGAGCGTGCGCTCGCCGCCGGTCTCCCGCACGACGAGCGCGTCGTGCGCCGGCAGGTGCTCGAGGCCGGTCACCTCGCCGACCACGGTCCCGTCCTCGAACTCGGCCCGCAGGCCCTGGAGCTCGTGCGGGTACCAGGCGTCCTCCTCGTCGGAGACGTCGGCCTCGACGACGAGCTCGACGCCCCGCAGCGCCTCGGCCGCGGTGCGGTCGGCCACCTCCGCGAAGGACACGAGCCAGCGGCCCTGGTGCACCCGCGCGGCGGTCACCGTGAGGGGCCCGGCCTCGGCCGGCTCGGTCGCGAGGGTGAGCCCCACCGCGAGCCGTTCCTCGGGGTTGTCGGTGCGCAGGTCGAGGCCGACCTCGCCCCGGAGCCCGTGCGCCCGCCCGACGCGCGCCACCACCAGCTGCATGACCACTCCTGTCTCGAACTGTTCTCGTGGGCCGGTGACCACCGGTCCCAGCATGCCTCGCGGCAGACGACGAGGCCCGGCCCCACTCTCGGTGGGGTCGGGCCTCGTCAGTGCTACGGCAGCGGGTGCGGCACGCGTCAGCGCCGGTCGACGTCCACGACGTCGACCCGCACGGGGCCGTCCGTCGCGAGGGCGCCGACCACCGTGCGCAGCGCCTTCGCCGTCCGTCCGCCCCGGCCGATCACGCGGCCGAGGTCGTCGGGGTGCACCCGCACCTCGAGCAGGTCGCCCCGGCGCTGCGTCCGCGAAGCCACCCGGACGTCGTCCGGGTTGTCCACGATGCCGCGCACCAGGTGCTCGAGGGCCTCGGCGAGCATCAGGCCTCGGCCTCAGCCTCGGTGGCCTCGGCCGCCGGCTCCTCGGCCTTCTTCTCGGCAGCCTTCGCCTTGGCCTTCTCGGCCTCGGCGGCGACGGCCTCGACCGCGGCGGCGCTGTCGGCCTTCGCGGTCTTGGTCTTGAGGGTGCCCTCGGCGCCCGGAAGACCCTTGAACTTCTGCCAGTCACCGGTGATCTTGAGCAGCGCGGCGACCTGCTCGGTCGGCTGCGCACCGACGCCGAGCCAGTACTGCGCCCGCTCGGACTTGATCTCGATGAACGACGGCTCCTCGGTCGGGTGGTACTTCCCGATCTCCTCGATGACGCGCCCGTCGCGCTTGGAGCGCGAGTCGGCCACGACGACGCGGTAGTACGGGGCCCGGATCTTGCCGAGGCGCTTCAGACGAATCTTGACGGCCACTGTGGTGGTGTCTCCTGGTTCTGGTGGGGCGACCTCACGCGCCGCCGGGTGGGGTCCTGGCGGTGTCCGGAGGTCAGGAACGCGACCTGCGCAGGAGAGAGGGGCCTGGGCACGCCGAGTACCCCGCCATTGTGCCAGACCGGGCGTGCCCGCTCCAACCACGGGTGACGCACCTCTCGCCCCGGCGCGGGGAGGTCAGCCGCGGACGACCTGCCCGCGCAGCACGACGGCGGTCGGGTGCCGCAGCACCTCGATGTCCTCGCGCGGGTCGGCGGGGTAGACCACCAGGTCCGCGCTGGACCCCTCGACGAGGGCGCCGAAGCCCAGCAGCTCGCGCGCCCGCCAGGTCGCCATCGCGACGACGTCGGCGGCGGGGATGCCGGCCGCGACCAGCTCGGCGCACTCGTCCACGACCCGCCCGTGCCCGAGCGTGCCGCCGGCGTCGGTCCCGACGAGCAGGGGCACGCCCGCCTCGTGGAGCGCGCGCACGTGCTCGTACCGGCGGGCGTGCATGCGCCGCATCCGCGCCGCGTACTCCGGGTACTTCCCCTCCGCCTGACGGGCGATCTCCTCGAAGCGGGCCACCTGGAGCAGCGTGGGGGTCACGGGGATGCGCCGCGCCGCGACCTCGTCCACGAGCGCCCCCATGACGCCCGTCCCGTGCTCGATGCCGTCCACGCCCGCGGCGAGCAGGTCGGGCACGACCTCCTCGGAGAAGGCGTGCACCGTGACGCGCGCGGCCTCCGCGTGCGCGGCGGCGACCGACTCCGTGAGCACGTCGCGCGGCCACAGCGGGCCGAGGTCGCCCGCCTCGCGGTCGATCCAGTCCCCGACCAGCTTGACCCAGCCGTCCGCGCGGCGCGCCTGGGCGCGCACCGCGTCGGGGAGCGCTCCCACGTCGTCGAGCTCGAGGCCGAAGCCCCGCAGGTAGCGCTTGGGGCGTGCCAGGTGCCGGCCGGCGCGCACGAGGCGCGGCAGGTCGGGGCGCTCCTGGACCCAGGACGTGTCCACGGGCGAGCCCGCGTCGCGCACGAGCAGGACGCCGGAGTCGCGGTCGGCGACGGCCTGGGCCTCCGCCGTCGCCTGGTCGACCGCGCCGTCGGGGCCGAGGCCCACGTGGCAGTGCACGTCCACCAGACCCGGCAGCACCCAGCCCTCGAGCTCGCGGGTGGCGCTGCCCTGCGGCGACGGGCGGGTCAGGCTGACCCGGCCGTCGCGCACCCACATCTCGCCGACGTCGCGATCGTGACCGAGCAGGACGTGGCCGGTGACGTGCAGCGGGACGTGCGGGGCAGACATGGTCGAAGGTTACCGAGTCGGGGGGCCGGGCCGTGGAGGCCGGTCCGTGCGCCTCAGCGTCCGCCGAGCAGCTTGTCGAGCCCGTCCGGCAGCTGGAGCTTCGAGAGGTCCTGCTCGGCCGGCTCCTCGCCGCCCATCCCGAACGCGGAGCCCTGCGGGGACGGCTTCGCGGCGGGGCCGCCGAGCGCACGCTGCATGGCCTCGCGCTCCTGCTGCGCCCGCTTCGCGGGGTTGCCGGACTTGCCCTTGACCTTCTTCGAGGGCGCCTGCTTGCCGCGCGACTTCTTGCCCCCGCCCGGCATCCCCGGCATCCCCGGCATCCCCGGGACGCCGCCGGGCATGCCCGACATGCCGCCGCCCTTGCTCATCTGGCGCATCATCTTCTGCGCCTGCGTGAACCGCTCGAGGAGCTGGTTGACGGCCGTCGTCGTCTGGCCGGAGCCCCGCGCGATGCGCGCGCGGCGCGAGCCGTTGATGATCTTGGGGTTGTCGCGCTCGGCGGGCGTCATCGACTGGATGAGGGCCTGGACCCGGTCGACCTCGCGCTCGTCGAAGTTCTCGAGCTGCTCGCGCATCTGCCCCATGCCGGGCATCATCCCGAGCATCTTCTTCATGGAGCCGAGCTTCTTCATCTGCTGCATCTGCACCAGGAAGTCGGACAGCGTGAAGTCCTCGCCCTTCTCCACCTTGGCCGCCATCTTGGCGGCCTCCTCGGCGTCGAAGGCCTTCTCGGCCTGCTCGATGAGGGTGAGCACGTCACCCATGTCGAGGATGCGCGACGCCATGCGGTCGGGGTGGAAGACCTCGAAGTCGGTGAGCTTCTCACCGGTCGAGGCGAACATGATGGGGCGGCCCGTCACCGTCGCCACGGAGAGGGCGGCACCGCCGCGCGCGTCTCCGTCGAGCTTGGACAGGACGACGCCGGTGAAGTCGACGCCCTCCTCGAAGGCCTTCGCCGTGGCGACGGCGTCCTGGCCGATCATCGCGTCGATGACGAACAGGACCTCGTCGGGCTGCACGGCGTCGCGGATGTCCGAGGCCTGCTGCATGAGCACCTGGTCGACGCCCAGGCGGCCCGCGGTGTCGACGATGACGACGTCGTGCTGCTTGACCTTCGCCTCGGCGACACCGTCACGGGCCACGCCCACGGGGTCGCCGATGACGACGTCCGTCTCCGCGCCCTGGTTGCCCGGGTGCGGCGCGTAGACCGGGACGCCGGCCCGCTCGGCCACGACGGAGAGCTGGGTCACCGCGTTGGGGCGTTGCAGGTCGGCAGCGACCAGCAGCGGCGTGTGGCCCTGCTCCTTGAGCGCCAGCGCCAGCTTGCCGGCGAGGGTCGTCTTGCCGGCGCCCTGGAGGCCGGCGAGCATGATGACCGTCGGCGGCGTCTTCGAGAGCTGCAGCGGCCGGGTCTGGCCGCCGAGGATCGACACGAGCTCGTCGTTGACGATCTTCACGACCTGCTGCGCCGGGTTCAGCGCACCGGACACCTCGGCGGACAGCGCACGCTCGCGCACCGCGGAGGTGAACTCGCGCACGACGGGCACGGCGACGTCGGCGTCGAGGAGCGCCCGACGGATCTCGCGCACGGTCGCGTCGATGTCCGCCTCGGAGAGCCGACCCCGCCCGCGCAGGTTCTTGAACGTCGCGGTGAGCCGGTCCGACAGGGAGTTGAACACCAGGCAGGTCCTTAGGAGAGGTCGTCGTGGGGTGCGGCCACCTAGCCTACCGTCCGACGGCGAGCGCCCGACGGGCCCGCCCCGTGAGGTCGTCCACGAGGCTCGCGCGCCACGCCGTCCATCCCGCCGGGCCCAGCGACGACGAGTCCGCCTCCGTGACCACGCGCACCACCTCGAGCAGGTCGCCGCGGTGCTCGAGCGCGTCGAGGAGCTCCGCCACCGTGGCCGGGTCCTCGAGGTCGGCCGTGGTCGCGAGGCGCGCGAGAGTGAGGTGGTGGCGCACGACGAGGCCGACGTCGCGCGCCGTGTCCTCGCCGAACCCCGTCCGGAGCACGATGCCGGGGGCGACGCGGGCGCCCTCCACGGAGTGGTCGGGCTCGACGGCGCCGCGGCGCTTGCCGATGTCGTGCAGCAGGGCGCCGAGCAGGAGCTGCTCCGTCGGCGCCGCCGCGACGCCCCCGTCCGCCGCGACCTGGCGGCGCACCCGGACGGCGCGCGCCGCCGTCTCCACCAGGTGCCGGTCCACGGTGTGCCGGTGGACCGCGGCCCGCTGGGGGCGGTTGCGCACGGCCGCCCACTCGGGGATCCAGGTCGTGACGACGCCGGCCAGGTCGAGCGCCTCCCAGACCGGCACCTGGGCCGGCCCCGCGCCGAGCAGCGTGAGCAGCGCGGAGCGCGCGGCGGGCGGCCACGGCGCGGGCGGCGGCGGGGACCCCGCGAGCGACTGCACGGTCACGGGCGAGAGCACGAGACCGGTGCGCGCCGCGGTGGCCGCCGCCCGCAGCGGCAGCAGCGGGTCCTCGGCCGGCTGCGCCCCCACGGCCAGCACCAGCTCGCCGTCGTGCTCCACGAGGCCGTCGCCCACCGACCGCAGCCGCGGCGCGGACCGGCGCCCCCGGACCATGACGGGCCGGCGGACCGCGGGACGCTGCAGCGCCTGCCGGGCGCGGCGCACGGTGGAGTCCAGCGCGTAGGAGATCTCCCGACCGGCCTCGGCGAGGCTGGCCAGCAGCTCGTCGGGGTCGTCGTACCCGCAGCGGGCGGCCACCTCGTCGAGGTCGGCGAGCAGCAGCTTGGTGGAGCGGCGCCGCGTCACGACGTGCACCGCGTCCCGCACGTCCAGCAGGTGCGCGTACGCCCGGTCCACGCGGCCGTGCGGGCGGTCGGTGAGCCACGTGGCCGCGAGCGCCGACAGCAGGACGGCGTCGCGGATGCCGCCGCGCGACTCCTTGAGGTCCGGCTCGATGAGGTACGCCAGCTCCCCCGCGCGCTCGGCCCGGTCGCGGGCGCTGTGCAGCAGCTCGGGCAGCCGGCGGCGGGACGCCGAGCGCCAGTCGGTGAGGATCGCGGAGGCCGCGCGGTGCACGACGACCGCGTCCCCCGCCACGGGCCGCACGTCCAGCCAGCCGACGGCGGCGGGCAGGTCGGTGGACGCGAGCCGACGCGTCTGGCTCAGCGAGCGCACGGCGTGGTCGACGTCGACGCCGGAGTCCCACAGCGGGTACCACAGCGCGTCGGCGACGCGGGCGAGCTCGTCGGGCTTGTGGGTGCGGCCGTCGTGCACGAGCACGAGGTCGAGGTCCGACAGCGGACCGAGCTCGCCGCGGCCGAGGCTGCCGACGGCGGCCAGCGCGAGGCCCGTCGGGTCGACGTCGGCCGTGGCGGTCTCGTACAGGGGGGTGAGCCGGTCGGTGACGAGCTGCTGCAGGGCCGTGCGGCGCGCGACCCCCGACCGGCCGGGGCCGGTCAGGCCGTCGGCGGCGGCGAGCAGGTCCGCGCGCAGGGGGCCCACCGCAGGGGTCGTGGTGGCGCCGTCGTCGACGCGCGAACCCCGCACCCCGGCGTCCGGGGTGCGGGGCTCGGTCGCGCCCGGCTGGTCGTCCGGGAGCACTGTCCGCGTCTCCTAGAGGGCCGCGTCGCCGTGCTCGCCGGTGCGCACGCGCACCACGTCGTCGAGCGTCGTGGTCCACACCTTGCCGTCCCCGATCCTGCCGGTCTGGGCGGCCTTGACGACGACGTCCACGACGGTGGACGCGTCCTCGTCCGCGACGAGGACCTCCACGCGGACCTTGGGCACCAGGTCGACCGTGTACTCGGCGCCCCGGTACACCTCGGTGTGGCCCTTCTGGCGTCCGTAGCCGCTGGCCTCGCTGACGGTCATCCCGCGGATGCCGGCGGCCTCGAGGGCGGACTTCACGTCGTCCAGGCGGTGGGGCTGGACGACCCCGGTGACGAGCTTCATGCGCGGATCTCCCTCTTGATCTGGCCGCTGGCGGAACCCTGCGGGACGGTCTCGTACGCGGACTCGCTGTGCACCGCCAGGTCGATGCCACCGACCTCGGCCTCCTCGGAGACCCGCCAGCCCATGACCGCCTTGAGCGCGATCGCGATGAGGTAGGTGATGATGCCGGAGAAGACGATCGCGACGACGGCGATGATCGCCTGGACCGCGAGCTGGTTCAGGCCGCCGCCGTAGAACAGGCCCGTCTCGGTGGCCAGGAAGCCGATGGAGACCGTGCCCCAGAGGCCGGAGACGAGGTGCACGCCCACGACGTCGAGCGAGTCGTCGTAGCCCAGCTTGTACTTCAGACCCACCGCGAAGGCGGAGAGCACGCCGGCGATCGCGCCGACCGCGATCGAGCCCACGGGGCTGACGGACCCGGCGGCCGGGGTGATCGCGACGAGCCCGGCCACGACACCCGACGCCGCACCGAGCGACGTCGCGGAGCCGTCACGCAGCTTCTCCACCAGGAGCCAGCCGAGCACCGCGGCCGCGGTGGCGACCGTCGTGTTGACCCACGCGAGGCCGGCGAAGCCGTCGGCGGTGAAGGCGGAGCCGCCGTTGAAG
This sequence comes from Isoptericola nanjingensis, assembly GCF_050311635.1. Taxonomy (NCBI): domain Bacteria; kingdom Bacillati; phylum Actinomycetota; class Actinomycetes; order Micrococcales; family Promicromonosporaceae; genus Isoptericola; species Isoptericola nanjingensis. The sequence continues at coordinate 208,681 of NZ_JBNOZL010000001.1, forward strand.
CCGAACCAGCCGAACCACAGGAGCGCCGCGCCCAGCATGACGAGCGGCAGGTTGTGCGGGCGCATCGGCTCGGAGCCGAAGCCCTTGCGCTTGCCGACCACCAGGGCGAGGACCAGCGCGGCCACACCGGCGTTGATGTGCACCACGGTGCCGCCGGCGAAGTCGATCGGCGTCGCGATGGACGCGAACGGCCCGTCGCCGGACAGCAGGCCGCCGCCCCAGACCATGTGCGCCATCGGGAAGTAGCAGAGGGTCACCCACACGGCCACGAAGACCATCCAGGTGCCGAACTTGGCGCGGTCGGCGATCGCGCCGGAGATCAGGGCGACGGTGATGATGGCGAACGTCGCCTGGAAGCCCACGCCCACGATCCCGGGGACGCCGAAGTCGTCGATCGCGAACTCGCCCGCGGCGTCGTAGATCGCGCCGGACAGCCCGAACTGGTCGAACGGGTTGCCGACGATCCCGCCGAGGTCGGCGCCGTAGGACATCGACCAGCCCCACAGCACGTAGACGACGCCGACGACGGCGATCGCGCCGAACGACATCATCATCATGTTCAGCACGGACTTGCCGCGCACCATCCCGCCGTAGAAGAGCGCGAGTCCAGGGGTCATCAGGAGCACGAGAGATGCCGACATCAGCATCCACGCGGTTGCTCCGGTGTCCAGCTCCATGAGTTGTTCCTCCCTCACCAGCCGGGCGGCCGGGTCGGGCACTACCGTGGTCGGGCGGGGTTTCGCCTGGAGTGTTCTGGTGTTTCGCGGGTGTGACAAGGCCCCGTCACGCGTCAACTTTGCGTTAACGGGGCCTTGTCACGGGGTGCCGCGGGGTGCCGCGGGTGCGGCGGTGGTCAGCCCAGCAGGCCGTCCACGAACTGCTCGGGGTCGAACGGCGCCAGGTCGTCGGGGCCCTCCCCCAGCCCGACGAGCTTGACCGGCACGCCGAGCTCGCGCTGCACGGCGACGACGATGCCGCCGCGGGCGGTCCCGTCGAGCTTGGTGAGCACGATGCCGGTGACGCCGGCGACCTCGCTGAAGACGCGGGCCTGGTTGAGGCCGTTCTGCCCCGTCGTGGCGTCGAGCACGAGCAGCACCTCGGCGAGCGGCGCCTCCCGGGTGATGACGCGGGTGATCTTGCCCAGCTCGTCCATGAGGCCCGCCTTGTTCTGCAGGCGGCCCGCGGTGTCGACGAGGACGACGTCCGTGCCCTCGGCCTTGCCGCGCTTCACCGCGTCGAACGCGACGGCGGCCGGGTCGGCGCCGTCGCGGTCCGAGCGCACCGTCTCCACGCCCACGCGGGCGCCCCAGGTCTGCAGCTGGTCGGCGGCCGCCGCGCGGAACGTGTCGGCCGCCCCGAGCACCACGGACCGGTCCTCCGCGACCAGCACCCGCGCCAGCTTGCCGACCGTCGTCGTCTTGCCCGTGCCGTTGACGCCCACCACGAGCACGACGGCGGGCAGCCGCGCGCCGTCGGCACCGACCGGGCCGGTCGTGGCGACGTCGCGGTCCAGCGCCGGGTCGACGACCTTGAGCAGCTCCTCGCGCAGCAGGTCCCGCACGGTCTTCGGGTCACGGACGCCGAGCACGCGCACGCGCGTGCGCAGGGCCTCGAGCAGCTCCTCGGCCGGTCCGGCGCCGATGTCGGCGAGCAGGAGCGTCTCCTCGAGCTCGTCCCAGTCGTCCTCGGTGAGGTGGTCGCGGGACAGCACGCTGAGCAGCCGCGCGCCGAGCGGCGAGCCCGACCGGGCGAGCCGGTCGCGCAGGCGCACCAGGCGCCCGGCCACCGGCTCCGGCGTCTCGAGCGCGGGCGCCGCCGGTTCCGCCGCGGGGCCCGCGTCGACCGACGCTCCCTCCGGCGCGGGGGCCACCGTCGTGACGCCGTCGTCCCGCCGGTCGACCGGCTGGTCGACCTGCTGGTCGATCTGCTGGTCGGGGCGCCGGCGGCGCGACCTCGGGACGAGCAGTGCGGCACCGCCGCCGACCACGACGACGACGCCGAGAAGGATCCAGAGCCAGAGCTGATCAGTCACGCGGACAGTCTCCCAGAAGCGCGCGACCGCACCGCCCGGCGAGGACCGCCGGCGGAGCCCCGGACGAGGGGGTCACTCCGGCTTGCGGACGCTCCCCACGTGCCACGAGCTGCGCGCCTGCAGGCGCGCGCGGTGCAGGGCGTCGGTGAGCTCCTCCGGGTCGACGTAGCCCGGGGCGTCCTCGACCGTCGCGGCGAAGAACTCGTCCATCCCGGTCTCGACCGGGGCAGGGGGCGCGACGCGCCTGCGGCGCAGCCCGGACCGGAAGTCGCGGAGGAAGCGACCGAGGCCGGGTGCCTCGTCGTCCTGACCCTCACGACGCTCCATGACGTTGGCCACGAGGAACACCACCGCGGCGAGAACGAGGGACCCGAGGACCCAGAGGACGAACGTGAGCATGGCGTTATTCTCCCCGCGCATCGACGGTCTCGCGCATCCGCTGGGAGATGACGGTCGTCACACCGTCGCCGCGCATGGTCACGCCGTACAGCGCGTCCGCGACCTCCATCGTGCGCTTCTGGTGGGTGATGACGATGAGCTGGGAGTCCTCCTGCAGCTCGCGGAAGATCTCCAGCAGCCGGCCCAGGTTCACGTCGTCGAGCGCCGCCTCCACCTCGTCCATCACGTAGAACGGGCTGGGGCGCGCCTTGAAGATCGACACGAGGAACGCGACCGCCGTGAGCGACCGCTCCCCGCCGGACAGCAGCGACAGCCGCTTGACCTTCTTGCCCGCCGGGCGCGCCTCGACCTCGATGCCCGTGGTGAGAAGATCACCCGGCTCGGTGAGCACCAGGCGCCCCTCGCCGCCCGGGAAGAGCCGGCCGAAGACCCGCTCGAACTGCTCCGCGGTGTCGCGGAACGCCTCCGCGAAGACCTGCTGCACCCGCTCGTCGATCTCCTCGACGATGTGCAGCAGGTCCTGGCGCGACTTCTTGAGGTCCGCCAGCTGCTCCGTGAGGAACTGGTGCCGCTCCTCCAGGGCCGCGAACTCCTCCAGCGCGAGCGGGTTGACCGCGCCGATGCGCGCGAGCGCACGCTCCGCCGTCGCGAGCCGCTTCTCCTGCTCCGCGCGCACGTACGGCACGGGCTCCGGGTCCGGCTCCTCCTCGGCGGCGTCGGCGGGGCGCGCCACCGGCACGTCGCGGTGCGGGCCGAACTCCTCGACCAGGACGTCGGGGTCGCTGCCCAGCTCGTCCACCGCCCGGGCCTGCAGCTGCTCGAGCCGCGCCACCTGCTGGGCGCGCGCCACCTCGTCGCGGTGCGCGACATCGGTGAGGTCGCGCAGCTCGCGCGCGAGCCGGTCGGCGTCGGTGCGGACCGCCTCGAGCTCCCGCTGCCGCGCGCCGCGCTCCTCGTCGGCGGCGGCGCGCTCGGCCTGGGCCCGCTCGATCGAGCGGGCGAGGACGGCGAGGGCCGTGCCCGCGTCGTCGCGCACCGCGGACGCCGTCCGCGCCTCGGCCGCGCGCTGCACCGCCCGCCGCTCCGCCTTCTCCCGCGCGGCGCGCTCCTGCGCCGCGGCCCGAGCGAGGCCTTGCGCACGGCCGGCGACGGCGCGCGCCCGCTCCTCGCTCGTGCGCAGCTCGAGCCGCGCCTCGGTCTCCGCCGCGCGTGCCGCGGTGGCTGCCTCCTGCGCCGCCTCGCGGGCCGCCTGCGCCTCGGCCACCTGCTCCTGCGACTGCGCGGGCTCAGCCTCGGCGACCTCGAGGCGCCGGGCCAGCTCGGCGAGCTCCGCCTCGTCGGCCTCCCGGCGCTCAGCGGCCTGGGCGAGCGTCGCGCGGTGCCGCTCGGCCTCCGCGAGCGCGGACCGGTGCGCCGAGCCCAGCGTGCCGAGCTGCTCCGCGACGGCGGCGAGGGCGGCGTCCGACTCGTGCAGCCGGGCGAGGGTGTCGTCGTGGGCGGCCTGCGCGGCCTCGAGACGCTCGCGCGCCCCGACCAGCTCGAAGCGGCAGCGCTCGCCGCGGGCGGCCGCGTCGTCGAGCCCCTCCTTGGCCTCGTCGAGCGCCGACGTCAGGTGCAGCACGCTCGGCGCGGCCGCGGAGCCGCCCCAGGCCCGCGCCGCGCCCAGCAGGTCGCCGGCCCGCGTCACGGCGACGACGCCGGGTGCCTTCTGGACCAGGGCGCGCGCCTGGGCCAGGTCGTCCACCACGACCACGTCGCGCAGCAGCGCGCGCAGCGGGGCGGCCGCGGGCCCTGCCACGGTGACGACGTCGGGCGCCCGGCGCGCGCCGTCGGGGAGGTCGGCGGCGACCGGGGACGTGCCCGGCGCGCCGTCGTCGGTGCCGCCCACGACGAGCCCGGCGCGGCCGGCGTCGTCGTCGCGCAGGCGGCGCAGCGCGTCGACCGCCGCGTCGAGGTCGCGCACGGCCACGGCGTCCGCGACCGGGCCGAGGGCGGCCGTCACCGCGTCCTCGTAGCCCGCCTCGACGCCGAGCAGCGCGGCGACCGAGCCGAGCACGCCGGGCGCGGCGTCCGCGAGCAGGGCGCCCGCGCCGTCCTTGCGGTCCAGGCTGAGCTCGAGGGCCTCGACCCGCGCGCTCCAGGTGGCGCGGTCGCGCTCGGCCTCCGCCGCGCGGGCCTCGAGGTCCTGCACGGCCGCCTGCGCCTCGGCGAGCGCCGTCGTCGCCTCCTCGTGCCGGGCGTCGAGGTCCTCCTCGCCCTCCTCGGCGCCCACGACCTGCACCTCGAGCGCGCCGAACTCGCGCGCCGCCTCCTCGGCCCGGCGCTCCGCCTCGGCGACGACCTCGCGCACGCGCTCCAGCTCCGCGTCACCCGCCTCGACGCGGCTGCGGCGCGCGGCCACCTGCCCGGACAGCCGGGCGAGGCCCTCGCGCCGGTCGGCGGCGCCGCGGTGCAGGGTCGCGAGCTCGCGCTCCGCGGCGTCCGCGGCCTTCTCGGCGTCGGTGCGCGCGGCGACCGCGGACTCGAGCGCGGCGCGCGCGAGCTCGACCTCGCGGGTCAGCTCCGCCTCCGTGGCCCGCGCCCGCTCGGCCTGTGCCTCCAGGTCGGCCGGGTCCTGGCCGCGGTGCTCCGGCTCGGTGGCGCCCAGCAGCCGCACCCGCTCGTCGGCGAGCGTGGCCAGCCCTCGCAGCCGCTCGCGCAGCGCGCTCAGCGCGTGGAAGGCGTCGGCCGCGCGGCCGGCGTCCGCGACCGCGGCGGACGCCGCGACCTCGAGCCGCGCCAGGTGCTCCCGCGCCCGCTCCAGTCCCCGCTCCGTCTCCTGCTGACGCTCGCGCAGCGCCGCCTCGTCGGCCCGCTCCTGGGCCATCTGGGCGGTGAGCTGGGCCAGGTCGTCGGCGAGGAGCCGGGCCTTCGCGTCCCGCAGGTCGGCCTGGACGGTCCGTGCCCTGCGCGCCGCCTCCGCCTGCCTCCCGAGCGGGCCGAGCTGGCGGCGCAGCTCCGCGGTGAGGTCCGTGAGGCGCGCGAGGTTGCCCTGCATCGCCTCGAGCTTGCGCAGCGCCTTCTCCTTGCGCTTGCGGTGCTTGAGGACGCCGGCCGCCTCCTCGACGAAGCCGCGGCGGTCGTCGGGGGTGGCACGCAGCACGGCGTCGAGCTGCCCCTGCCCCACCACGACGTGCATCTCGCGGCCGATGCCGGAGTCGCTCAGCAGCTCCTGGATGTCGAGGAGCCGGCACGAGGTGCCGTTGATCGCGTACTCCGACCCGCCGCTGCGGAACAGCGTGCGGGTGATCGTCACCTCGGTGTAGTCGATCGGCAGCGCGCCGTCGGTGTTGTCGATCGTGAGGGACACCTCGGCCCGGCCGAGCGGCGGACGGCCGGCGGTGCCGGCGAAGATGACGTCCTCCATCTTGCCGCCGCGCAGCGACTTGGCGCCCTGCTCCCCCATCACCCACGACAGCGCGTCGACCACGTTCGACTTGCCCGAGCCGTTCGGCCCGACGACGCACGTGATGCCCGGCTCGAGGCTCAGCGTCGTCGCCGAGGCGAACGACTTGAAGCCGCGGAGCGTGAGCGTCTTGAGGTGCACCCGGCGAGCCTAACCGCCGGATCCCGCCGATCCGCGGAACTACGCCGGTCCCGCCCGGAGACGTCCGGACACGCCGACGGCCGGGCCCGTGCGGGCCCGGCCGTGCGACGTCGTGCGTGAGTGTGGCGTGACGTGCGAGGGCTCAGAGGTTCGGGAACCAGAGGCCGATCTCGCGGGCCGCGGACTCGGGCGAGTCGGAGCCGTGCACCAGGTTCTGCTGCACCTTGAGTCCCCAGTCGCGGCCGAGGTCGCCGCGGATGGTGCCGGGGGCCGCCTCGGTGGGGTTGGTCGCGCCCGCCAGCGAACGGAACCCGGGGATGACGCCCTGGCCCTCGGCGACGACGGCGAGCGTCGGGCCCGAGAGCATGAAGTCGACGAGCGGCTGGTAGAACGGCTTGCCCTCGTGCTCCGCGTAGTGCGCGGCGAGGAGCTCGGTCGTGGCCTGCTTCAGCTCGACGGCGACGAGCGTGTAGCCCTTCGCCTCGATGCGCCGCAGCACCTCGCCGGACAGGCCGCGGCGGACGCCGTCGGGCTTGACGAGCACCAGGGTGCGCTCGATGGCGGGCTCGGCGGGCAGTTTCGTGTCTGCGGCGTCGGTCATGGCGGAAAGCCTATCGGCGCCGAGGGTGCCTTCGACCACGCGATCCGTACCGCCATCACGTGAATGACGACACAGATCCCGTGCTCGAAGGGTTCGACGCTGCCCCCAGGCATCGCCTGTCCACAGGGCGCCCGGCTGCGCACGAGGGGGCCGCCGCGCGGTGGTCGAGTGCGGAGATGCGCCCGCTCTCCCCTCCACCGGCCCGAGTCCTCGACGTCGCACGTGCGCAGGCCGGTCTGATCACGACCGCCCAGTGCGAGGCGGCCGGGATGACCCGGACGCGCCTCGCACGGATGGCGCGACAGGGCAGATGGGTGCGGGTGGCGCCAAGCGTCTACGACACGGACCCGGTACCGGTCGAGCACCGTGAGCGCCCCGACCTCTTCGACCATCGACGGCGTTGGTCGGCGTGGCGCGCCGTCCTCGCCCTCGGGCCGAACGCGATGCCCGTCGGCCAGAGCGCACTCGTCTTCCACGGGGTCCGGGGGCTCCCCGTCCGGATCACCCCCGAGGCGAGCCTCCCCGGCGCGGCCCGACTCCAGCCAGACGTCGCCGTCGTCCGCCAGTACGACCCGGCGACACCGACGAAGCTGGTCGCCGGGCGCAGGGTCCCCACCGTGCTCCATGCCCTGGCGCAAGCCGTCCCGACGCTCGACCGGCGGCACGCGGTCGCGGTCCTGGACGACGCCGTCCACCAGGGCCTCATCACGCGCGCCCAGGTGGAGCAGGCCCACGACCTCGCTCGCGGACGCCGCGGGGTCGAGCGCACCCACGCCTGGTGGCAGCTGGTCGACGGGCGCGCCGAGTCCCCGCTCGAGACGGCGGTCCGCCTCGAGTGCATCGACGCCGACGTTCCTCCGGACGACCTGCAGCGCGTGCTCGTCGACGACCGGGGGACGTTCCTCGGACGCGGCGACATGGTGTGGCGCCTGCCCGACGGCCGATGGTTCTGGCTCGAGGCGGACGGCTCCGAGGTGCATACCGCACCTGCGGCCCTCTACGAGGACCGGCGGCGGCAGAACGCCCTCGTCGCCGACGGCGGAGTGGTGATGCAGCGGGTCACCGGCCGTGACCTCTACGGTCCCGTCGGGCTCGGACACCAGATCGCCGCGCGGCTGCGCAACCTCGGCTGGGTTCCCGGACAACCCCTCCCTCAGCAGCCGAGCACCCTTCGAGCACGGGATCCGTATCGCTCAACCGGTGTATAGCGATACGGATCCCGTGCTCGAAGGGTGCTCGGGTCAGAGGTTCGGCGCCGTCTCCGGGTGCTCGGCGTCGTACTCCGCACGCTCGCGGTCGATGCGGCCGCCCAGGCGCAGCGAGACGACCCACATCGCGACGAACACCACGCCGACGACGAACATCATCGGCAGCAGCAGGCCCATCGCCAGCACGGGCACCTGCACGACCGTGCCCGCGTAGTACCCCATCGGCGTCCCGACCATGCGGGACATCACCAGGAGGACCACGAACAGCACGCCGATCACGAGCCACAGGGCGAGCGGCGACTCGATCACCAGGGGGCCGCGCTCGTAGCCGGTGTTCCGCAGCCCGTAGAGGGCGACGCCGGCGAACAGCACCACGAACGCCTCCAGCTGCAGCATCATCGACGTGAACTGCACCTTGGCGGGCTTGCGGGGCTTGATGCGGTCCCCCGGACGGGGACGGTCGTCCTTCTTGCTCACGACCCCACGATATCCGCGCGCTCGCGGGTGCCGGGACCGTCGTCGTCGGAGACCTCCGACACGCCGTCCGCGACCGGCAGCTCGTCGAGCGCCCCGGCCTTGGCCGGGTCCGCGACCGCCTCGCCCCGCGCCACCATGCCGGCGACGTCGGACAGCTTGATCACGGGCAGGAAGAACGCCAGCACGAGGCCGACGAGGACGAGCGGCACGAGGTACCAGAACGACGGCGCGAGGGCGTCGGCGTAGGCGTCGATGATGCCCGACTTGAGCGGCTCGGGCAGCGACTGCACGACGCCCGGCGTGAGGCTCGACTCCCCCGCGCCGCCGGCCCCGGCGGGCGCCCCGGCGAAGACCTCGGTGAGGTTGTCCGTGAGGCGGGTGGTGAAGATCGTCGTGAACAGGGCGGAGCCCACGGCCGCGCCGATCTCGCGGAAGAAGTTGTTGGAGCTCGTGGCCGTGCCCAGCTCGTGCGGGTCGACGGCGTTCTGCACCGCCAGCACGACGGTCTGCATCACGAGGCCCATGCCGGCGCCCAGCGTGAAGATCATCGCGCCGAAGGTCCACATCGACATGTCGCCGGCGAGGCCGGTCAGCCAGACCATCGCCAGGGCGACCACGATCAGGCCGGCCACCGGGTAGGCCTTGTACTTCCCCGTCTTGGAGATCGCGATACCCGAGACGATGGAGGTGAGCATCATGCCGGCCATCATCGGGAGCATCAGCCAGCCCGACTCGGTGACACCGGCGCCCGTGGACATCTGCAGGAACGTCGGGATCATGGCCATCGCGGAGAACATGCCCATGCCCAGCACGAGCCCGATCAGCGTCGTGATGGTGAACGTACGGTTCTTGAACAGCCGCAGCGGGATCAGCGGCTCGGCGACGCGCGTCTCGACGAGGATGAACGCGGCCACGGCGGCGAGCGTCAGCACGAGGAGCCCGGACAGGCGCCAGTCGGTCCAGTCGTAGCCGGACGACGACAGGGACTCCCAGCTGGTGACGAGCACGATGCCCGTCGTGGCCACAGCCATCGTGACGATGCCGCCCCAGTCGACGGGGCGGGTCGAGCGGTGCGAGGGCAGCTTGAGCGCGAACCAGGCGACGACGAACGCGGCGACGCCGACGGGCAGGTTGATCCAGAAGGTCCAGCGCCAGCCGGGGCCCTCGGTGAGCCAGCCGCCCAGGAGCGGGCCGAGGACGGCCGAGATGCCGAACAGGGCGCCGAGCGGACCCATGTACTTGCCGCGCTCGGAGGCCGGCACGATGTCAGCGATGATCGACTGCGACAGGATCATCAGGCCGCCGCCGCCGAGGCCCTGGAGGGCGCGCCACAGGACGAGCTCGATCATGTTCTGCGACAGCGCGGCGCCCACGGACGCGAGCGTGAACAGCCCGATCGCGACGAGGAACGGCCAGCGCCGGCCCATGAGGTCGCCGAACTTGCCGTACAGGGGCATGCCGATGGCGACGGCCAGGATGTAGGCGGTGACGACCCACCCCTGGTGCTCGACGCCGTTGAGCTCGCCGACGATCGTGGGCATCGCGGTGCCGACGATCGTCTGGTCGAGGGAGGACAGGAACATCGACGCCATCAGGGCGCCGAAGATCAGCCAGACGGTGCGCTGCGTCAGGACGACGACGGGCTTGTCCGGCGCGGCAGCAGGGGCACTGCTCATGGGACACCTCGGATCGGTGGCGCGCGGGGGCGCCGGGGTAGTGACGGGGGCTGGGGTGCTCGAGGAGGGCGTGCGGGCGGAGGTGCCCGACGCTCAGGAGGTGAGGACGGCGGCGAGCTGGCCGACGACGTGCGGCACGTGGTCGCCGACGTCGCCCTCGTGGCCGGTGCGCGCCCAGTCGTCCATCGCCGCCCGCGTGACGACGAAGACGACCATGGCGCACATCTCGGGGTCGGCCGGCAGGGGTGCCGCCTCGTGCCGCCGCTCGAACAGCGCGACGACCTGGGTCTTGTGCCGCTCGAACCACGCGAAGTGGCGGCCGAGCAGGCGCGGCTCGAGCTGCAGGATCTCCATCACCTGCTCGCCCTGGTGCTTGCCGGGGCCGGCGAACGCGGAGAGCAACGACCGGACGAGCACCTCGAGGTCCGCCGCCAGACGCCCGGTGGGGCCCCCGGCCGCGAATGCCTCGCGGGTATTGGCGCTCAGCTCGAACGACCCCTGACCGAGCACCGCGTCGTCCTTCGACTCGAAGTAGTTGAAGAACGTGCGGGGCGAGATCTGGGCCGCCTCGGCGATCTCCTCCACCGTCACGGCGTCCAGGCCTCGCTCGAGCACGAGGCGCTGGGCGGCGTCGACGATCGCGTCCGTGCGCGCGCGCTTCTTGCGCTCACGCAGTCCGAGGTCGCCGGCGGGAGGAGTCACCGGACAATCATGCACCCACTGCAATATTGCACCAAGTGCAATTTCTTGTGAGCGTCATCACACCTCGCCGAAGCCGCCCTCGATCAGCCCGACGACGGTGGCCACGGCGTCGCGCGCGTCCGCCCCGTGCGCGGACACCTCGACCTCGGTGCCCGCGGCGGTGCCGAGCGCCATGAGCTGCAGCACGCTCGTCGCGTCGACGCCCTGGAGGGTGACCGGCCCGCCGAACGCCGCCGCGGCCCGCGCCACCACCGCCGCCGGGCGGGCGTGCAGGCCCAGCGGGTTGCGGATCACGACGCGGGCGCTGGCCGTCGCGGTGGTCTCGACCGGCTCGAGCGACGGATCGGCGGGAGCCTGGGCAGGTGCAGGTGCAGGGGCAGCGGGCGCCCCCGCGCCCTCGGCGGCGGCCAGCACCGCGTCCAGCCCGGCGCCCTGCTGCGCCGCCACCGCCGCGGCGACCGCGCCCTCGACGAACGGCGCGTCGGCGAGGCGCACCCGGCCGACCAGGTCCTCGTCGAGCTCGAGCGCCGTCTCGACGGTCAGCACGGCGGAGCCCAGGTCGGCCAGCACGACGACGCCGTCGACGCGCGGCAGCGCGCGCCCGAGGGCGTCCTGCACGACCTCCAACGACGTGCCCAGGCCGCCGGCGCCGTCGCCCGCCCCGCTCTCCAGGACGACGTCCGGCGCCATCTCGCGGGCCAGCTCGACCGTCCCGTCGGCGAGGCGCGCCGAGTGGGAGACGAGCAGCAGCCCGACGGTCACTCCCCGACCGCCTCCGCCTCGCCCGCCACGGCACCCGGCGTGGCGTCGGGCGTGGCGTCGGGCGTGGCGCCGAGCGCCGCGTCGAGCGCCGCGCGCAGCACCAGCGCCGTCGAGCGCGCGCCCGGGTCCTCGTGGCCGGCGCTCCGCTCCCCCAGGTAGGACGCCCGGCCCTTGGTCGCCACGAGCGGGATCGTGCCCGTCGCGCCGGCGTCGGCCGCGTCGGCGGCCGCCCGCAGCACCTCGACCGGCTCCTGGCCGGCGTCCGCGGCGGCGGTGGCCGCCTCGACCGCGGGGGCGAGGGCGTCGACCATCGTCTTCTCCCCCACCTGCGCCTTGCCGCGCGACGTCACGCCCTCGAGCGCGGCGTCGAGCAGGACGACGACGCCGGACCCGTCGACGCTGGGGCGGGCCGACCGCTTCGCCGCCCGCAGGAACGCCGTCCCGTACAGCGGGCCGGAGGCGCCGCCGACCTTCGACATGAGGGTGGTGGCCACGAGCATGAGGACGTCGCCGACCTCCGTGCGCTCCGGGGCCCCGGGCTCGTCCAGCTTCGCGACCACGGCCTGGAACCCGCGGTGCAGGTTCTCCCCGTGGTCGCCGTCCCCGATCTGCCGGTCGAGCTCCGTGAGCTCGTCCTTCGACCCCGCCACGACGTCGGCGGTGCGCCGCACCCAACGCTCCGCCCATGCCACGTCGAGCCCCATGACCGCACGCCTCCTCGCCTCGGGGCGCCCCGCGACGCCCGTCACCAGTGCAACGCCGCCGTGCGCACCGGCGCGTCCCACAGCTCCCGCAGCTCGTCGTCCAGCCGCAGCACCGTGATCGACGCGCCCTGCATCTCCAGCGACGTCACGTAGTTGCCCACGAGCGACCGGGAGACGGTGACACCGCGCTCCTCGAGCAGCCCGCGCGCTCGACCATAGACGACGTACAGCTCGGACAGCGGCGTGCCGCCCATCCCGTTGACGAACAGGAGCACGTCGTCGCCGTCGGTCAGGCGCAGGTCGTCGGCGACCGGGTCGAGCAGGCTGCGCGTGATCCCGGTGGCACCCGTGAAGGGGATGCGGTGCCGGCCGGGCTCGCCGTGGATGCCGATGCCGATCTCGACCTCGTCGTCGGGCAGGTCGAACGACGGCTTGCCGACGTGCGGCACCGTGCACGCCGTGAGCGCGACGCCCATGGTGCGCACGTTCGCCACGACCCGTCCGGCGACCTCGGTGACCGCGCCGAGGTCGTCGCCGCGAGCGGCGGCGGCGCCCGCGATCTTCTCCACGCAGACCGTGCCGGCGACGCCGCGGCGGCCGGCCGTGTACAGGGAGTCCTCGACGGCGACGTCGTCGTTGACGAGGATCGTCGTGACCTGCGAGCCCTCGGCCTCGACGAGCTCGACGGCGGTCTCGAAGTTGAGCACGTCGCCCGTGTAGTTCTTGACGATCGCCACGACGCCGGCGCCCGAGTCCGCGCCGAGGACCGCCGGCACGATCTGGTCCGGCGTGGGCGACGTGAACACCGCGCCCGGCACCGCCGCGTCGAGCATCCCGTCGCCGACGAACCCGGCGTGCAGCGGCTCGTGCCCGGAGCCGCCGCCGCTGACCAGCCCCACCTTGCCCGGCACGGGGCCGCCGGCCCGCGACACGTACACGGGCTCGTCGTGCACCTCGACCAGGTCGGCGTGGGCGAGCCCGAATCCCGCGAGCGAGTCGGTCACCGCGTCCGCGGGGTCGTCGAGCAGCTTCTTCATGTCGCGCCTCCTCGCCTGGCACCGCCCTGCAGCGCGGCGGCCTGCCCCCATCCAACACCCGGGCGCCACACCACGCAGCACCCCCGCGGGATGTCGGGCGGGTGATCGTGCGTGCGCCCTCCCGACGTCCCGGACGGGCGCGTCAGCCGCGGCCGAGCAGGATCCGGGCGTCCGCGACCGTGATGACCGAGCCGGTGACGAGCACGCCGCGCCCGGTGCCGACGCCCACCTGGTCGCCGCTCTCGGCGAGGTCGGCCGCCACCTGCAGCGCCTCGTCGAGGCGCGCGGCCGTGCGGACCCGGTCCTCGCCGAAGATCTCCTGGGCCACCTCGAGCAGGTCCTCGGGGTCGGCCGAGCGGGCCGACGAGTTCTTCGTGAGGACGAGCTCGGTGAGCGCCGGCTCCAGGGTCGCGAGCAGCCCTTCGACGTCCTTGTCCGCCATCACGGCGACGACGCCGACCAGGCGCGGGAGGTCGAACTCCTCGTCGAGCGCGTCGACGAGGGCCTGCGCCCCGTGCGGGTTGTGCGCCGCGTCCACCAGCACGGTCGGGCTGGAGCGCACCACCTCGAGGCGCCCCGGCACGACGACGTCGGCGAACGCCGTCTCGACCACCCCGCCGTCCAGGGCACGGCCGCCGAGCAACGCCTCCACCGCGGCGAGCGCGAGGAGCGCGTTGTGGGCCTGGTACGCGCCGTGCAGGGGCACCAGCACCTCGGTGTAGAGGCCGGCGGGGGTGCGCAGGTCGACGAGCTGTCCGCCGACGGCCGCCCGGCGGCCGGCGACCTCGAGCTCCACGCCCTCGCGCAGCAGGTGCGCCGAGACCTCCGCCGCCCGCTCGCGCAGGATCTCGTCGACGACGACGTCCTGCTCGGCGCTGACGACCGTGGCGCCCTCCTTGACGATGCCGGACTTCTCGGTGGCGATCTCGGCCAGCGTGGAGCCGAGCCAGCGCTCGTGGTCGATGCCGACCGGGGTGAGCACCGCGACCTCGCCGTCCACGACGTTGGTGGAGTCCCACCGGCCGCCCATCCCGACCTCGACCACCGCGACGTCGACCGGGGCGTCCGCGAAGGCGGCGACCGCCATGACGGTGAGCACCTCGAAGAAGCTGAGGCGCGGGCCGTCCGCCTCCTGCGACTCGCGGTCGACGACGCCGATGTACGGCGCGACGTCCTCCCACACCTCGACGAACCGCGCGGCGCTGAGCGGCTCGCCGTCCACCTGGATGCGCTCGGTGACGCTCGTGAGGTGGGGCGAGGTGAACAGGCCGGTGCGCAGCCCGTGCTCGCGCACCAGGCGCTCGGTCATGCGCGCCGTCGACGACTTGCCGTTCGTGCCCGTGAGGTGGATGGCGCGGAACGCGTGCTGCGGGTCGCCGAGGAGCTCGAGCACCCGCCGGACGCGGTCGAGCGTCGGGTCGATGTCGTGCTCCGGCGCCCGCGACATGATCTCCGCGTAGACCTCGCGCAGCGACTCCTGCGCCACGGCGTCCTCCGCCGCCGCGCGGGCGGCCTGGCGCTCGGCCGTGCGGGCCTTGCGCGCGGCGGACGAGGGCTTGTTCTCAGCGTCGGGGGTCACCCCCGAAGGATAGGCGCTGCGCGCCCGACCGTCGGGGCCCGCGACGGTCGTTCAGCGCGGCGCGAGCACCACGACCGGGGTCTCCCCGGCGCGGTGCGCGGCGAACCGGTCGACCTCGCCCCAGCCCTGGTGGCGGCCGACGAGCGCCCACAGCCGGTCGCGCTCCTCGCCCTGCGCCGCCGTCGCGCGCACGGGGCGCGGCCCGTCGACCGTGTCCACCTCCGCGTCGGGGTGCGCCCGCAGGTTGAGCCACCACGCCGGCGGCGGGTCGCCCCAGCCGTTCATCGCGAGGGTGACGTATCGACCCTCGTCCTCGACGTACCCGAGGATCACGGCGCGCTCCTGGCCGCTGCGGCGTCCCACGACGCGCAGGCGCAGCATGCCGAACTTGCCGCCGGGGGTCGGCCGGCGCAGCGGCCACCGCCCGCCGCTGATCCGGTAGCCGGCGCGCTGGACCGCCCACGCCGACCGCACGAACCAGCGTGGCGGCACGAAAGGGCGCTTCTCGGGGGCGGGTGTCGCGGCCATGCGGGACTCCTCGCGGGGAGCCGGCGCCGTCGCGCCGGGGAGCACCAGGCTAGCCCCGGCCGGCGGCGGCGCGCCGCTGTCGTCGGCCGGGGCTACCGTCGGGCCGTGGCCGCACACCCGGACTCCCCCGACGCTCCCGTCCGCCTCGCCCGCCGCACCGTCCCGGGCCCGCCCGGGACGCGCGCGGCGCCCGTCGTCCTCCTGCACGGCGGAGGCGGCGACGGCTCCACGTGGGACCCTCTGGTCGGGCCCCTGGCACGCCGCGCCGACGTCGTCGTGCCGGATCTGCGCGGCGCGGGCCGCAGCCCGGCCGTCGGCGCGGCGTCGGTGACCGCGCTGCGCGACGACGTGCTCCTCCTGCTCGACGACCTCGCCCTCAACCGCTTCGTGCTGGTCGGGCACTCGCTCGGGGCGCTCCTCGGGCTGCTCGTGGCCGTGCACGACCCGGGCCGGGTCGCGGCCCTCGTGCTCGAGGAGTGCCCGCCCCTGGAGCCGCTCGGCCTGCCGGTGCCGGACGCCTCGGACGACGCGTCGTTCTACGAGCGCCGCATCCGCCCGGCCGTGCTCGCCGCGCTCAACGCGCCCGAGCGCGCGTGGGTGGACGGCCTGGCCGGGGTGCGCGCACCGGCCCTCGTCGTCGGCGGCGGCCCCGAGAGCTTCCTGCCGCAGGACGCGATGGCGCGGATGGCCGCGCGCCTGCCCGACGCGCGGTTCGTCACGCTGCCGGGCGGCCACCTGGTGCACCCGACCCACCCCGACGCCTTCCTGCGCGAGGTCGAGGCGTTCCTCGACCTCGCGCAGGAAGGCCCTGGCGGCGGGGCGTGACGGCGGGTCCCGACGGCAGCCCGGGTCAGCCGGCCGGCGTCTCCCGCTTGCTCACGCGCACGGCGCGCTGCCCGTCGCTCGCGACCACGGCGAGGTCGAGGGCGAGGGTCTCGCGGGCGATGAGCTCGCGGTGGGCCTCCACCGCGGCGGCGTGCTCGGCGGGGACGTCGAGCTCCAGCGCGATGCGGTCGCTGACCTCGAGGCCGGCGGCCTTGCGGGCGTCCTGCACGTCGCGGATGACGTCGCGGGCGTAGCCCTCGGCGCGCAGGGCGTCGTCGAGCGCGAGGTCGAGGACGACGAACCCGCCGCCGGGCAGCACGGACGCGGCGACGTGCTCCCCGGCCGCGTCGCCCACGACGGTGGTGAGCTCGTACTCCGCCTCGAGCAGCGGCTCGTCGCCGGCGTCGGTCGTGACGACGACGGCGCCGTCGTCGCCCCGGCGCCACGCGCCCGCCTTCGCCGCCTTGATGACGGCCTGGACGCCACGGCCCAGGCGCGGGCCGGCGGCCCGGGCGTTGACCGCGAGCCGCTCGGTGATGCCGAACCGCTCCGACGCGTCGGCGTCCGCCGCGACGAGGTCGACCGCCTTGACGTTGAGCTCCGACGTCAGGAGGCCCACGTAGTCCGCGAGCGCCCCGGGGTCGGGGACGGCCACCGTGAGGCGGGCCAGCGGCTGCCGCACGCGCAGCTGGTGGGCCTTGCGCAGCGCGAGCGCGCTGGACACGACGGCGCGCACCTCGTCCATCGCGGCGACGAGCTCGTCGTCGCGCACGAGGGCGGCGTCGACGACGCCGTCGGCCGAGGGCCAGTCCGTGAGGTGCACGGAACGGCCGCCGGTGAGGCCGCGCCAGACCTCCTCGGTGAGCAGCGGCGCCAGCGGCGCCATGACGCGGGTCAGCGTCTCGAGCGCCGTGTACAGCGTGTCGAAGGCGTCGGCGTCCTCGGCCCAGAACCTCATCCGCTGGGTGCGCACGTACCAGTTGGTCAGGACGTCGAGGTGCTCGCGCACGGACTCGCAGGCGCCGGAGATGTCGTAGGCGTCGAGCTGCGAGGTGACCGTCGCGACCAGGTCGTGGGTGCGCGCCAGCAGGTACCGGTCGAGGGCGGGCAGGCCGGGGACGCGCTCGGCCGTGACGGGCTTCGCCGTGTAGCCCGCGCCGTCCGCGGCGCTGTTCGCGTACAGGGTGAAGAAGTAGTACGTGCTCCACAGCGGCAGCAGCACCTGGCGCACGGAGTCGCGGATGCCCTCCTCCGTGACGACGAGGTTGCCGCCGCGCAGGATCGGGCTGGCCATGAGGAACCAGCGCATCGCGTCGGAGCCGTCGCGGTCGAAGACCTCGGAGACGTCCGGGTAGTTGCGCAGCGACTTGCTCATCTTGCGACCGTCGGAGCCCAGCACGATGCCGTGCGAGACGGCGGTGCGGAACGCCGGCCGGTCGAACAGCGCGGTGGCGAGCACGTGCAGCAGGTAGAACCAGCCGCGGGTCTGGCCGATGTACTCGACGATGAAGTCGCCCGGGTAGTGGTGCTCGAACCAGTCCGCGTTCTCGAACGGGTAGTGCACCTGCGCGTACGGCATGGAGCCGGAGTCCATCCACACGTCCATGACGTCCTCGACGCGGCGCATCGTGGACTTCCCCGTCGGGTCGTCGGGGTTGGGGCGGGTGAGCTCGTCGACGAACGGGCGGTGCAGGTCGGGCTCGCCGTCGGGGCCGAGCGGCAGGCGGCCGAAGTCGCGCTCGATCTCCTCGAGCGAGCCGTACACGTCCAGGCGCGGGTACGCCGGGTCGTCGCTCTTCCAGACCGGCACCGGGGAGCCCCAGAAGCGGTTGCGGCTCAGCGACCAGTCGCGGGCGTTCGCGAGCCACTTGCCGAACTGGCCGTCCTTGATGTGCTCCGGCGTCCAGGAGATCTCCTGGTTGAGCTCGACCATCCGGTCCTTGAACTTCGTGACCTCGACGAACCACGAGGACACGCCCATGTACATCAGCGGCTGCCGGCAGCGCCAGCAGTGCGGGTAGGAGTGCGCGTACGACTCGCGGCGCAGCAGCACCGTGCCGGCGGTGACCGACCCGGCGTCCGCCTCCCCGCGGGTGCGCGCCTTGAGGTGGTCGATGATCGGCAGGTTCGCGTCGAAGACCTGCAGGCCGGCGTACTCCTCGACCGGGTGCGTGAACTTGCCGTCCGCCCCCACGGGCATGACAGAGGCGACGCCCTCGCGGTCGCAGACGACCTTGTCGTCCTCGCCGAACGCGCCGGCGCTGTGCACCAGGCCGGTGCCGTCCGTCGTCGTGACGAAGTCCGCCTCGACCACGCGGTGCGCGCGCTCACGGCCCTCGTAGTAGGAGAACGGCGGCACGTAGGAGGTCTGCAGGAGCTCGCGGCCGGTGAGACGCCCGACGACGCGCGGGGCGTCCTCGCCCTCGTCCGTGAGCTCGCGCGCGTACGCGTCCACGCGCGCCTCGGCGAGGACGTAGCGCTGCGGCGTGCCGGTGAACGACGACTCGACGACGGCGTAGTCGATGTCCTCGCCGACCATGACGAGCAGGTTGGAGGGCAGCGTCCACGGCGTCGTCGTCCAGACGAGGAGCTTGTCGCCGGGGCGCACCACGTCCTGCCCGGCGGGCACGGTCGCGACGTCGAAGCCGACGGTCACGGCCGGGTCCTGGCGCGTCTGGTAGACGTCGTCGTCCATGCGCAGCTCGTGGTTGGACAGCGGTGTCTGGTCGTTCCAGCAGTACGGCAGCACGCGGAAGTCCTCGTACACGAGGCCCGCGTCGTAGAGCTTCTTGAAGCCCCACAGCACCGACTCCATGTAGGTGACGTTGAGCGTCTTGTAGTCGTGGTCGAAGTCGACCCAGCGCGCCTGCCGGGTGACGTAGTCGCGCCACTCGGAGGTGTACTTCAGCACCGACGAGCGGCAGGCGGCGTTGAACTTCTCGATGCCGAGCTCGAGGATCTCGTCCTTGGTCTTGATGCCGAGCTGGCTCATGGCCTCGAGCTCGGCGGGCAGGCCGTGCGTGTCCCAGCCGAAGCGGCGCTCCACGTGCTTGCCGCGCATCGTCTGGTAGCGCGGGACGACGTCCTTGGCGTAGCCGGTGAGCAGGTGCCCGTAGTGGGGCAGGCCGTTCGCGAACGGCGGGCCGTCGTAGAAGACGAACTCGTTGGAGCCGTTCTCCCCCGCCGGGTTCTTCGCGACCGACGCGCGGAACGTGTCGTCGGCGGCCCAGAAGTCCAGGACCTCGCGCTCGATCGCCGGCAGCTCCGGGGACGCCGGGACGCCGGCGATGCCGAAGGCGGCGCCCTGTCGGTCTGCCTGCGACGAGGGGTCGGACGAGCGGTGCTGCGGATAGGCCATGGGTGGGCTCCTGTGCGGACGAGCTGGCGGTCGGTGGTACGACGTCGGTGCTGCTGTGCGAGGACGACGCCCCCGCCCCGAAGGGCGCGGGTCCCGCGGTACCACCCCGCTTGCGGACGCCGGTCGTGCTGACGTCCGCCGCTCGTTCACGGCTGTGACGGGCCTACCCGTCCGGTTCTACTGGGAGCGCTTGTGCGCCCTGTTCTTCCGGAGGCTCACCGGTGATGGCCGGGTCGATGCCTGTGCGTCCATGGTAGCCAGCCGCGCAAGTGCGGTCGTCGCGGAGCGCCTTGGGCGGCCGAGGAAAAAGCCCGAGCGGCATCGCGGGTGTGCTCGCGAGGATGGCAGGCATGGACGAGAACGAGGTCGAGGTCGTCGTCGCCCACAGCCAGCGCGCGACGCTGCGGGTGGGCGGCGTGTACCTGAAGATCGACGGCGACCCGGCGCGCGCCGAGCGCGAGGCGCGGGCGATGGCCCTGGCGCCCGTCCCGACCCCGGAGGTCCTGTGGCGCGAGCCGCCCGTCCTCGCGATCGCCGCCGTGCCGGGCGAGGCGCTCGGTGTCCTCGGCGAGCCGTCGCCGCAGTCGCCGGCGGCGTGGGCGGCGGCCGGTGCGGCCGTCCGGCGGCTGCACGACGCGCCGTTGCCGCCGTGGCCGGGACGCAGCGTCGACGACGTGGCGGCGGAGCTCGACCGCGAGTGCGCGTGGCTGCTCGCCCACGACGTCGTGCCCGCCGAGGTGGTCCGCAGGAACCGGGCGATCGCCGAGGCCGCGCTGCGGCCGTGGTCGCCGGTGTTCGTCCACGGCGACCTGCAACTCACGCACGTGTTCGTCGACGGCGACGAGGTCACCGGCGTCATCGACTGGTCCGAGGCCGCGCCCGGCGACGCGATGCTCGACCTCGCCATCCTGACGCTCGGGCACGAGGAGCGCCTGGACGACGTGCTGGCCGGCTACGGCCCCGGCGCGGACCGCACCGTCATCCGCGCCTGGTGGTCGCTGCGCAGCCTGGCGGCGTCGCGCTGGCTGATCGAGCACGGCTTCGACCCGGACGCGCCGGGAGCGGAGCTCGACGTGCTCCGAGCCCGGATGCGGGAGTCCTGAGGACCGTGGACAGGCCATCAGCTCCGCGGAGCGTGCTGCCGGCGATCATCGCGGCCCCGCCTGGCCGATCGCCTGCCGGACGGCCTCGGCGAACGCGGCGGGACTGTCCGTGGCGAGCTGGTGACCTCCGCCGTCGACGATCTGCAGGTGCGATCCGCCGATGGCGCCGGCGAACCGGTGCGCCGCCGGGAGGTTGGGTCTGTCCTTGCTCCCGCACAGCACGACCGTCGGCGCGGTGATCCGTGACAGGTCGGGTGTCAGGTCGACGCGCACACCGAGGATGTCGAGCAGGTCCTTCTTCGACATCCCGTCCGGCAGGCCCAGGTGACGCTCCGGGACGGCACCGAGCACCAGTCGCTGGACCGCCATCGTCACCCGGGGCGGCCTGACCTGGCCGCCGGAGAGCACGAGTGACGCGACGGGGTGCAGGGAGGCGTACCGGGCGGCGATCATCGCCCCGATCGACAGGCCGACCACGGTCACCGAACGCGCCGCAGTCTCCCTGACGTGGCGGTGCAGGGACGCGACGGCCTCGTCGAACACGAAGGGTGTCGCGAGGTCCAGGGCCCCGAACGCCATCGACCGCACCGGGCCGAGCAGGTCTCGCTGGGCGTCCCACACCGACGCGGGCTCTCCGGCGCCGGCCAGGAAGACGACGAGATCGGGCACCAGCGCAGGGTAGCGAGCCCTGGCACCGGGCTCACACGCCGTCGCGGGCCGCCATGGCCTCGAGCGCGGCGAACGGCGCGGGGCTCTCGAAGCGCCCTCGCAGGGACGGCTCGTACGCGGTGAGCGGCCGCGCCTGGTAGAACCTCGCCAGCGCAGCGTCGTCCGGCTCGACACCCAGCTCCGGAGCGGGCACGAACCCGAGACGGGAGTAGTACGCCGGGTCGCCGACGAGCACCACGAGCGGCTCCCCCAGCGCGTCGGCGGCGCCGAGCACCGTGTGCACCAGCGCGGAGCCGACGCCGCGGGCCTGGTGGTCCGGGTGCACGCTCAGCGGGCCGAGCACGAGGACGGGTGCGTCGCCCACGCGCGCCCGCGTGCACACCACGTGCCCGGTGACGACGTCGTCGACGCACGCCACGAACGCGAGCTCCGGGATCCAGCACGGGTCCGTCCGCAGGAGGCCGACGAGCGTCGCCTCGCCGGGCGCGCCGTCCGGTTCGACGGGCGGCGCCGAGTAGGGCGCGCCCGCGAAGGCGGCGGCGGTGACGGCGCGGACGGCGGCGGCGTCGGTCGGGAGCTCGCGGCGGATCAGCATGGGCCGATGGTGACACCGGCCCTCCGTCGTCGTCTCCGGTTTTCCGCGTCCCGCCGCGGCGGACGTCGCGGTCTACAGTGCCTCGCATGCGCCGCGGACCGATCGTCGCCCTCGCCGGGGTCTCCGGGCTCGCCGCCGCGCTGGCCTGGAGCGAGTGGCTGAACCGGCGCTGGTCGCGCACCCTCGTGGTCGACGCCGCCGGGCCGACGCAGGCCGTCGTCGTCCTGGGGTTCCGCAACACCGGTCCGGCGGCGAACGTCGTCAACCGCTGGCGCGTGCGCGCAGGGCTGCGGTCGATCGACCCCGCGGCACGCGCGCGGCTCGTGCTCAGCGGGGGCGCGACGACGTCCGGGCGCTCGGAGGCCCGGGTCCTGGCCGACCACGCCGTCGGCGTGCTCGGCTACGACGGCCCGCTCGCGCTCGAGGAGGAGAGCCGGACCACCTGGGAGAACGTCGCCCGGGTGCTGCCGCTGGTCGAGGACGCCGACCGCATCACGATCGTCTCGCAGCCGGCGCACGCGCTGAAGGCGCGCGTGTACGTCGCGCGCCAGCGCCCCGACCTGGTCGGTCGCCTGACGCGCGGCGCCGACCACCGCTGGGGCGAGTGGCTGCTGCTCAAGCCGGCCCTCGCCGCGTACGGGCTGTGGACGCTGCGGGGCGTCCGGCGCGACCTGCGCCCGCGGTGACGCCGCGCCGTCCGGCTCGTATCGTGACGCCGTGACCGTCCTCCAGGCGCTGCTCGCCTTCGCGCTCGTCGCGGGGCTCCTGACCCTCGTCCCCGGCCTCGACACGGCGCTCGTGCTGCGCAGCACCGTGACCCGCTCGCGCTCGCACGGCTTCGCGGCGCTGGGCGGCATCCAGGTCGGCACCCTCGTGTGGGGCGCCGCCGCCGCGGGCGGCGCGGCGGCCCTGCTCGCCGCCAGCCAGACGGCGTACCGCGTGCTCACCCTGGCGGGCGCGGCGTACATGGTGTGGATGGGGGCGTCGATGCTCTGGCGCTCCTTCCGCGAGCCGCGCGTCGGCGCCGACGAGGTGGACGCGCCGCTGCCGGCCGGCGGCCGCTGGCGCGACTTCGGCCTGGGGCTCAGCACCAACCTCATGAACCCGAAGGTCGGCGTCTTCTACGTCGCCGCGATCCCTCAGTTCGTGCCCGACGGTGTCAACCCGCTGCTCATGGGCCTCCTGCTCGCCCTGGTGCACTGCGTGCTCGGCACCGCCTGGCTGTCGCTCGTCGTCCTCGGGGCGGGCTGGTTCGGGCCTCGGCTGCGCCGCTCCGGCGCCGTGCGGTGGGTGGACCGTGTCACGGGCGGCGTCCTCGTGCTGTTCGGCGCCCGTCTGGCGACCACCCGGATCTGAGGCCCCGTCGGGCCGCAGCGCCTGACCGGCGCCGCGCGACGTCAGGTGAACGCCAGCCTGTCCACGATGCGTCGTGCGGCCGACTCCGGGTCGGCCGACGGGTCGAGCACGTCGGAGCCGGCGAAGGCCCCCTCCCGCCAGAGCGACGCGAATCCGTGCACGACCGACCAGGCCGCGAGCTGTACAGCCGCAGGGTCCGAGACGCCCTCCAGGCCGCGGACCCCGTCGCGCAGCGCGTGCCCGGACCGTCGACGGGCGGCGGTCAGCTCCGGGTCGTCCGCCCGGAGCAGGTCGGAACGGAACATCACCGCAAAGTGCCCCGGTCGGGCGAGCGCGAAGCGGACGTAGGCCACCGCCACGTCCCGCAGGTCGGGGCCCGCCGCCTGGAGCTCCACCGCCAGCAGGTCGAACCCCTCGGTCGCGAGCGCGCTGAACAACCCTTGCCGGTCGCCGAAGTGATGCGCGGGCGCGGCGTGCGACACCCCGGCACGTTGCGCCAGCCCCCGCAGCGAGAGCCGGTCGACGCCGTCCTGTGCGATCTGGTCGGCTGCATGGCGCAGCACGACGGCCCTCAGGTCACCGTGGTGGTACGCGTCCGCCATCAGACCTCCATCTAGCCATTGACTAGTCCGTCCCGCGGACCTAACTTGTCACTGTCAAGATCCAGCCTAGCCTCTTCGGGAGAGCCCATGGCACCCCTCGTCGTCCTCGTCACCGTCACCCTCGCGGCACGGGGCCTCGGCGCTCTCGGCGTCGACTCGCTGGGCGGCTGGCCCGCCGCCGTGACCGCCGGCCTCGTGGCCATGCTGCTGGTCACCGCGAGCGCCCACTTCACGCAGCCCCGGCGTGCGGCGCTGATCGCCATGGTGCCGCCGCGGGTCCCGCGGCCCGGGCTGGTCGTGACCGTGACGGGAGTGCTGGAGCTCGCCGCCGCCGCCGGGCTCGTGCTCCCGGCCACGCGGACGGCCGCGGGCATCTGCCTCGCGCTGCTGCTCGTCGTCATGTTCCCGGCCAACGTGCACGCCGCCCGCGCCTCCACGGGTGTCCGCACCATGCCTCTGCCGGCGCGGTCCGCGCTCCAGGTCGTCTTCGTCGCCGCCTGCCTCGTCGCCGCGCTCGCCCGATGAGCCGGTGGGGTCAGGTGATCGTCAGCTCGATCGTGTGCCAGCCGGTGGCGCCGTCGGGCGCGGGCGGGGCCTCCGCCTCGACCTGGAGGTTCCCGTCGGCGTCCGTCGCGCGGACCGCGACGAGATGGTCGCCGGGCGTCGCGTCCCAGTCCAGGCGCCACTGGCGCCACGTGTCCGGGCCGACGGTGTCGGCGAGGTCGGCCGCGACCCAGTCGCCGTCGTCGACCCGCACCTCGACCCTCTCGATGCCGGTGTGCTGCGCCCAGGCGACGCCCGCGAGCGTCACCGCGCCGGCAGGCAGGTCGTCTCCCGGGCGCGGGACGTCGATGCGCGAGGACAGCTTGATCGGGCCCAGCGCCGACCAGCCGCGCGGCGTCCAGTAGCCCTGTTCGTCGGCGAACCGGGTGACCTTGAGCTCCGTGACCCACTTGGTGGCCGACACGTACCCGTACAGCCCGGGCACCACGAGGCGGGCGGGGAAGCCGTGCTCGGTGGGCAGCGGCTCGCCGTTCATGCCGACCGCGACGAGACAGTCGCGGTCGGCCTCCTGCAGCACCTCCAGCGGCGTGCCCGCGGTGAAGCCGTCGGTGCTGCGGGAGAGCACCATGTCCGCGCCGCCCTGCGGCTTCGCCCGGGCCAGCAGCTCCCGGACGGGGTAGCCGAGCCACAGCGCGTTGCCGATGAGGTCGCCGCCCACCTCGTTGGAGACGCACGCCAGGGTGACGTGGTGCTCCTCGAGCGGCAGGGCGAGCAGGTCGTCCCAGGTGATCGTGAACGGCTCGTCCACGAGGCCGGTCACGGTGAGCGACCAGTCGTCGGGATCCACCTGCGGCACGACCAGGGCCGTGTCGATGCGGTAGAACTCCGGGTTCGGCGTGACGTAGGGCGCCGCGCCCTCGACGCCGAGGTCCGCGCCCGCGGGCACCGCGGGCGCCGTCGTCGCGGGCCGCGGCAGGCGGATCGCCTCGCGCGCCGCCGTCACCGCGCGGCCGCCCGCGGAGACCACGCGCGAGACGCCGAGCACGACGACGGCGCCCGCCGCGGTGACGCCGGTCCACTGCAGGAAGCGGCGCCGGTCGATCGCGTACCGTCGGTCGGCGCGGGGCCGCTCGTCCTCGGCGAACCACGTCTCGACCCGGCGCAGCAGGGCGCTGAGCAGCGCGATCGCGGCCACCACCCCGAGCAGGCTCGGCAGCGCCCAGGCGATGTTCGCCCCGGGGCGACCCGCGGCCACGACGGCCGCCACCACGCCCACGGCGCCGAGCAGGACGGCGCCCCACGGCGGGCGCCGCCGCTCGAGGACGCCCGCGAGCGCCGCGCCCGCGAGGGAGACCACGCCCATCGTCGCGAGCAGCACGGCCTTGTCCGCCGTGCCGAACCAGGACACCGCGAGGTCCTTCAGCCAGCCGGGGACGCCGTCGACCACCGCGCCCCCGACCGCCACGACCGGGCTCGACGACGGGTCGACGAACGCCGCGACCAGCTCCGCCACGGCCAGCCCGGCCGCCGTCGCGACCACCCCCGCGAGCGCCGACCACCACCCGTCCCGCGGCCTCGGCTCGGGCGGGACCACCGACTCGGGGTCCCACCCGGCCGGGTCCGACGGGTCCGGGCCCGCCGGCGATGCGCTGCTCATGCCCTCAGCGTCCCACTCGGCGGCCCCCGGCGGCGGGAGGTGACGAGACCGTAAGGAACCGGGCGACCCGACCGATCCCCGAGCCCGCCCGTGTCGCTCGGCGAGGCTCACGCGCGCGGCGCGCCGTCCGGCGGCGCCGGCGGGCCCGGGTCGGGCCATCCGGCAAGGTGCCCGAGCCACGCGACCGCGAGCCACGCCCCCTCGAGGCGGAGCTCCGTCCCCGGACCCTCGATCACGGCGGTGCAGCGCGTCTCGAGCGTCCACGGCCCGTCCTCGCCCGGCGCAGCGGTCAGGGACCGGAGCGCCAGGGCCGAGCGGTCCAGCTCGACGTCGGCCGCCGCGCCGGGCAGCTCGACCCACGTCCGCGACCGCGCGGACCACAGGTGCGCGCCCTCCGTGCCGCCGGGGAGCCAGGCCGCGGTACCGCCGACGACGACGCACGGCAGCTCGGCGACGGGCTCGCCGGGGTCGCGCGGCACCCGCGGCGGCTCGTCGCCGAGGCTCGACACGTCACCCGCAGGCGCGCTCCCGTTCGCGATCGACAGCGCGAGGTCCACGGCGGCCCGCACGAGCCCCGTCGCCGCGCCCGCGCTCTCCCGGGCCCCGCGCCGTTGCCGGCGCGGCCGCCGCCACGAGACGGCGTCCTGGACCCGGGGAGTCGTCATGCCGTCGAAGGCTAGCGCCACCGGCCGCCGTCATGCCCGCGCGGGGGCCGGCTCCGGCCGGGGCACGTGCGCGAACACCGACTGTCCCAGCCAGCGCGGCACCCGGCGCCGCCCGCCCTCGGGCCCCTCGAGCACGACCTCGCGCGAGCGCAGGGCGCTCGCCCAGGTCACGTCGCCCCGCCACAGCCGGGTGAGGGCCCGCAGCGGCGTCGTCACGACCACCGCCGCGTCGTAGCCCGGGTCGTAGTCGCACACCTCGACCTGGCCGTCGCGCACGACGATCCACCACCGGGACACCCGGGGGGCCACGTCGGTGAGCACGATCGCCAGGACGGTGCGCTCGCGGGGCCAGGCGTCGACGTCGATCGTGCGGCGCATGTCCCACAGCAGCAGGTGCGGGTCGAGGTCGGCCTCCCCGAGCCCGCCGACCCATCGCGTGCCCCAGGCCCCGAGCGCCTCGACGAGCGGCCGCAGCTCCTCGCCCGCGGGGGTGAGGAGGTAGCGGACGTGCCCCTCGGCGCCGGCACGTCGCACGATCCCCGCGCGCTCCAACGTCCGCAGCCGCTTGGACAGCAGCGTGGGCGACATCTTCGGGTTGCCGCGCCGCAGCTCGTTGAACCGGGTGCTGCCGAGCAGCAGCTCCCGCACGACGAGCAGCGTCCACCGCTCGTCGAGCACCTCCATCGCCTTCGCGACGGGGCAGAACTGGCCGTAGCCCGCCATCCCCCCAGTGAACGCCCGCCGGGCGGGGCGCCGCCAGTACAGATCCAGGACTTCGCCCGGTCCAGATCCGGCACTGGACCGGCGGCGGCGCTCGGCGGAGCGTGAAGGGGTCAGCACAGCCCCAGTCAGCACAGCCCCAGGAGCGAAGGAGCCCCTCATGAGCACCACCGATTCCCGGACCGTCCCCGTCGACCTGCTCGAGACGGTCCGCACCAAGCACCGCGCCGTCTGGGAGTCCGGCGACTACCCCGCGGTCGCGGACCAGGTCATCCCCTCGCTGGGGGCCGTCCTCGTGGAGGCGTGCGACGTCGGCCCCGGCGACCGGGTGCTCGACGTCGCGGCCGGCTCCGGCAACGCGTCGATCCCCGCCGCGCTGGCAGGCGCCGACGTCGTCGCCTCCGACCTCTCCCCCGAGCTGCTCGAGGCGGGTCGCCGGCGCGCCGCGGACCACGGCGCCACGCTGCGGTGGGAGCCGGCCGACGCGCACGCGCTCCCGTTCGACGACGGCGCGTTCGACGTGACCCTGTCGTGCGTGGGCGTGATGTTCGCGCCGTTCCACCAGCTCGCGGCGAGCGAGCTGGCCCGCGTGACCCGGCCCGGCGGCACGATCGGGAACGTCGCCTGGACGCCGACCGGGTTCATCGGCGAGATGTTCGCGACCCTCAAGCCGTACGCGCCCCCGCCCCCTCCCGGCGCGCTCCCGCCGCCGCTGTGGGGCACCGAGGAGCACGTGCGGGTGCTCCTCGGCGACCGCGTCACCGACGTCCGGGCCGAGGTGCGCGGGCTCGTCGTCGACCGGTTCGCCGACGGCGCCGCGTTCCGCGACTTCTTCAAGGCCACGTACGGCCCGACGATCGCGACCTATCGGCACCTCGGGGACGACGACGCGCGCGCCGCGGAGCTCGACGACGCCCTTGCCGCGCTCGGCGACCGGCACCTGCGCGACGACGGCACGATGGTCTGGGACTACCTCCTGGTGCGCGCGACGCGGGCGTGAGCCCGCGCCCGCCCCTCATCCCGCGTCGAGGAGGCGGCGGCGGACGCGGTCGAGCTCCGCGTCCGTCACGCCGTGCGCGCGCAGGTAGCCCTCCGGGTCCACGCCGTCGAGGAACTCCTCGAGCGCGGCGGCGACGGCGTCGGACCAGGCCACCAGCTCGTCGGGCGCGCGGTGCGCCTCGTCCCACCCGGGTTCGGTGGCCGCGCGGTCGTTGTTCGCGCGCACGGCCCGCAGGTAGTCGTCGACGACGACCGGGCGGGGCACGCCGACGAGGGTCAGCAGGAGGGCGGTGATCATGCCGGTCCGGTCGCGCCCGCCCGTGCAGTGGTAGACGACGGCGCCGTCGGGCGCGTCGGCGATCGTGCGGAACACGTCGACGACGAGGCCGGGCCAGCGCTCGAGCACGCTCGCGTAGTAGCGCGGGGTGTCGAGGTGCGGCGCCCAGGCACGCATGAACTCGTCGTCGTCGGGGTCCTCGACGGGGCGGTGGTGCCGCGTCACCGACGGGGGCAGCTCCAGGGGCCCGATCTCGGCCGCGTTGCGCAGGTCGACGACGGTGCGGACGCCGGCGTCGGCCATCGCCGCGAGGCCGTCGCTGCCGGCGTCGTCGAGCCGCGACGTCCGGTAGAGGCGCCCGGCGCGGGTGCGGCCGCCGTCGGCGGTGGGCAGGCCGCCCAGGTCGCGGGCGTTGGGCAGCGCGCCCCAGCGCACGGCGCGGTCGTCGTCCGGGGGCGCGACGGCCGCGGCGTCGGCGGGCGGGGTACCGATCGGGAGGGTCACGGACGCCAGGCAACCACACGGGGTCGGCGGGGCGTACTAGGCTCGACGCCGGATCACGGGCACGACTCTGGCCCGTCGGCGCGACCCGGGCTGTGGGCCGCGGTTCCACCGGCGCGAGATGGCGCGCCGTCGGACGACACCACCGACGACGACCCCTGGAGCTTTCTCGTGCCCCGCCTCCCCCGCGCCGCCGTGCCCGGCGCCGCCCTGCTCGCCCTGTCCGTCGCCGTCCTCGCGGGCTGCGCGCAGGACCCCGCCGACGCCGCGCCGTCGGCGGAAGCCTCGTCCGGCGGGTCCTCGGACGGCACCGCCTACCCCCTGACGCTCGACAACTGCGGCGTCGAGACCACGGTCGACGCCGCGCCGCAGCGCGTCGTGACGATCAAGTCGAGCACCACGGAGATGCTGCTCGCGCTCGGCCTCGGCGACCGCATCGTCGGCTCGGCGTTCCTCGACGGGCCCGTGCCGGACTCGCTGGCCGACGCCGCCGCCGACGTGCCGGCCGTCTCCGAGCCCATGGCCGAGCAGGCGCCCGGCGCGGAGGCCGTGCTCGCCCTCGAGCCCGACCTCGTCTACGCCGGCTGGGAGTCCAACCTCACCGCCGACGGCGCGGGCGACCGCGCGACGCTGGCGAAGCTCGGCGTCGCGACCTACGTCTCCCCCGCCGCCTGCAAGGCGCCGGAGTACATGCCCGACCCGCTCACCTTCGATGACGTCTTCGCCGAGATCGACGAGGTCGGGGAGGTCTTCGACGCCGCCGACGCCGCCGGCGACCTGGTCGCCACGCAGAAGGACGCCCTCGCGTCGGTCACCCCCGACGACCGGGGCCTCACCGCCCTCTGGTACTCCTCGGGCGACGACATCCCCTACGTCGGGGCCGGCATCGGCGCGCCGCAGATGATCATGGACGCCGTCGGGCTGGAGAACGTCGCGGCCGACGTGCACGACACCTGGACGTCGTTCTCGTGGGAGCAGGCGATCGAGGCCGACCCGGACGTCATCGTGCTCGTCGACGCGACCTGGAACAGCGCGGAGCAGAAGATCGAGCGGCTCGAGTCGAACCCGGCCACCGCGCGCATGACCGCCGTGCGCGAGGGCCGCTACCTCACCGTGCCGTTCCCCGCGTCGGAGGCCGGCGTGCGGAACGTCGACGCCGTCGTCGACCTGTCCGCGCAGCTCCACGGGCTGGACGGGCTCGAGCCGTGACGACGACGGCCCGGCCGGTCGGGCCCCCCGCGACGACCGCGGCGACGACGGGCCGCCGCGGCGCCGCATGGTGGCTGCCGGCGTCCGTGGTGGTGCTGGTCGCGACCGTCCTGGTGACGGTGACGATCGGGCCGGCCGACCTGTCGGTCGCGGACGTGTGGCGCTCGATCGCGACGCACGTCGGGCTCGGCGGCGCGCTGGGCCTCGAGCCGCTCGACGCGCTGCCCGACGGCATGGTCTGGGAGCTGCGCCTGCCACGCGTGCTGACCGCCGCGGCGGTCGGCGCGGGGCTCGCGGTGTGCGGCGTCGTCATGCAGTCCCTGACCCGCAACCCGCTCGCGGACCCGTACCTGCTGGGGCTGTCGTCCGGGGCGTCCCTGGGCGCGGTGCTCGTGCTCGTCGCCGGGCTCACCGTGCTGCTGCCGGTCGCGGCGTTCGGCGGGGCCGTCGCGGCGCTCGCCGCCGCCCTCGGGCTCGCCGGCGCGATCGGCACGATCACGCCGACCCGCACGGTGCTGGCCGGGCTGGCGGTGAGCCAGCTCGCGGCCGCGGCGACCAGCTTCGTCATCTTCTGGTCCGCGACCGGTGACTCGTACCGCGAGATCCTGTCGTGGCTCATGGGGTCGGTGGCCGGGGCGACGTGGACGTCGGTCGCGATCACGGGCGTCGCCGTGCTGGTGCTGGGCACCCTGCTCGCCTCGACCGGCTCGATCCTCGACGCGTTCACCTTCGGCGACACGGCCGCCGCCACGCTCGGCGTGCCCGTCGCGAAGGTGCGATGGCTGCTGCTGGTGGGCGTCGCGCTGCTCACCGGCGCGCTGGTCTCGCAGAGCGGGTCGATCGGGTTCGTCGGGCTGATCCTGCCGCACGCCGTGCGGCTGCTGACCGGCGCGCGGCACCGGCTGCTGCTGCCGCTGTCCGCGCTGTGCGGGGCGTCGTTCCTGGTGTGGGCGGACACCCTGGCGCGCACGGTCTTCGCCCCGCGCGAGGTGCCCGTCGGCATCGTCACGGCGGCGATCGGCGCGCCGGTGTTCGCCCTGCTGCTGTGGCGCGGACGGAGGATCGCATGACCACCGAGGCACGCGCCGAGGCGCGCACCGACGCCCCCGCCCGGGTCGCCGCGGAGCCGGCCACCGACGGCCTGAGCGCCGCCCGCGTCTCCTGGTCGGCGTCCGGTCGGCTGATCCTCGACGGCGTGGACGTCACCGCCCCCGCGGGCGCGGTGACCGGGCTGCTCGGCCCCAACGGGTCGGGCAAGTCGACGCTGCTGCGCGTCCTCGCCGGGGTGCAGGCGCCGTCGGAGGGCGGCTCGGGCCCCGGTGCCCGCGTCGCCTTCGCGGGCGCCGACCTGCTCGCCCTGCCGCGGCGCCGTCGCGCGCGGACGCTCGCGCTCGTCGAGCAGGAGGCGTCCACCGACCTGCCCGTCACCGTGCTCGACGCCGTCCTGCTCGGCCGCATCCCGCACCGCTCCCTGCTGGCCGGGGACTCCGCGGGGGACCGCGCCGCCGCCCGCCGCGCCCTCGACGCCGTCGGGGCGGCGCACCTCGCGGACCGCGAGGTCACGACCCTCTCCGGCGGCGAGCGCCAGCGCGTGCACATGGCGCGCGCCCTCGCCCAGGAGCCCGCGCTCATCCTGCTGGACGAGCCGACCAACCACCTCGACATCGCCGCCCAGCTCGACGCGCTGCGCATCCTGCGGGAGCTCGCCGACCGCGGCGTCACCGTGCTCGCCGCCCTCCACGACCTGCAGCTCGCGGCCCAGCACTGCGACCACGTGGTGCTGCTGTCCGGCGGTCGTGTCGTCGCGGCCGGCGACGTGCGCGACGTCCTCGTGCCCCACGTCCTCGACCCCGTCTACGGCGTGCGCACCGAGGTGCTCACCCACCCCCGCACCGGCCGCCCGGTGCTGACGTTCGAGCCGGCCGGCTGATCCGCTGGGTCAGTCCCGCGGCCGCCGCCCCAGCTCGATGGCCGGGCAGCGGTCCATCACCATGTCGAGGCCGGCGGCGCGCACGCGGGCGGCGGCGTCCTCGTCGATGACGTCGAGCTGGAACCAGACCGCCTTGGCACCGACGGCGATCGCCTCGTCGGCGACGGCCCCGGCGAGCTCGGAGCGGACGAAGACGTCCACGACGTCCACCGGGAACGGGATGTCGGCCAGGCTCGCGTAGCCCTGCTCGCCGTGCACGGTCTCGGCGCTCGGGTGCACGGGCACGATCCGCTTGCCCGCGCGCTGCAGCACCCCCGCGACGCCGTAGGCGGCCCGCGCCGTGTTCGTGGACAGCCCGACGACGGCCCAGGTGCTGGTCTCGTCGAGGACGCGGTCGACGGTGGCCTCGACGTCGGTGGTGGTCTCGGTGGCCTCTGGCGTGCTCATGCCTCGTGCAACCGGCACCTCGATCGGCCTGTTCCAGTCCCGCGGGTCCCTGATCCTCATGCGTGCCCCCTCGTCGTCCGATCCTTGCGGGCGGTCATGCCAGCGCCAGCGCCACGCCCGCGAGCGCGCACGCCGCGGCGCAGGTGACGGTCCGCACGTGGTTGAGCCGGCTCCAGGGCCGGTCGAAGGCGGCCCACCCGGCGGCGTCCCGGTGCGCCATGACGTGGTTGTTCAGCGGCACGTTGCCCGCCGCCGTCACCCCGAGCATGCCCACGACCACCAGCACGGCGCTCGCCACGACCAGCCACGCGCCGTCGTACCCGCCGACGAGGCCGACCACCGCCGAGCCGGCCGGCACGACCACGGCCGCACCGAACAGGGTCATGAACGGGGGCCGGACGGCGTCCTCGTTGATCGCCGCGATCGCGGCGGCCGCGGCCGCGGGGTCGAGCCTGCGCAGCCCCGGCATGACGAAGGTCGAGAACGCCGCGAACACCCCGCCCGCGAGGCCGGTGACCAGCACGGTCAGCACGAGGAGCACGTCCCAGAGATCCATGGGCCCATCCAACCAGCGGAACCTCCCCCCGCGCAGCAGGATGGAGCCATGCCCGCACCGCCCGCCGTCGTCGCCGCCACCAAGCGCTTCAACCCGTACGCCCTCAAGGTCAGCTCGCGGGTGCCGCCGTGGGTCACGCTGCACCACGTGGGCCGCAAGAGCGGCCGCGAGTACCACACGCCCGTGGTCGCGTTCGCCGCCCGGGCGCCCATCGACACCCGGGTCGCGCGGGCCGGGGACCCCGTCGAGATCGGCGAGTACCGCGACATCCTCGTGCTCACGCCGCTGCCCTGGGGCGCGGACGTGGACTGGTGCCGCAACGTGCGCGCGGCGGGCTCGTACCGCCTCACCCGCAAGGGGACCGACTATCGCGCGGACCAGCTGCGCGTCATCGACGCCGACGGCGCCCGCGGGATGCTGGGCGGCTTCGTCGGCGCGGCGTCGGGGCTGATCGGCATCGAGTCGTTCCTCGTCGGGCGGCTGAGCCGCTGGCCTGTCAGCGCGCCAGGGCGCGGCTGACGAGCTCGACGGCGTCGACCGCCGTCCCGGCCTGCAGCGCGGTCGCCGTCCGGGCCGCCGACGGAGTCGTCGTGCCCGCCGCTGCCGGTCTGCGGGCGAAGCTGGCCGTCGTCGCGGCGACGACGGTGCTGCTCGCCCTGGGGGGCACGGTCGACTCCCTGGTGGCCGTCGCGGCGCTCTCCCTGGGCATCGGCGCGCTCTGGCGGAGCACCGCGGGGATCGCCACCGCGGGTTCGCCCGGGTGCGCCGCCGTCGCCGCCGTCCGGCGTCGCGATGCCTGAGGGCTAGCCTTCACGACCCCCGGCATCCCGCGCCACCTTGGACGCCCAGGCGACCAGCGGCACCTGCAGGGGCAGCCTGGCCCATGCGATCGCCGGGTTGCGTGCCCACGAGCGGTAGCCGGGGTGGGAGTCCAGCGCCATCTTCACGTTGCCCGGGAAGACGGCGACGAACAGGGCCGCAGAGGCGAGCCCGCCGACCCTCCGCGTGGCCGGGACGGCGACGGCCACCGCGCACGCCAGCTCGGCGACCCCGCTGCCGTAGACCCACGCGCGCGGCGAACCGAGCCCGCGCGGGATCAGCCCCTCGAAGACGGCCGGGCGGACCAGGTGCAGGGCGCCGGCGGCGCCGAGCAGCCCGGCGAGCGAACCGGCGATGACGTGCTGGCCACGAGACATGCCCCCGACCGTACCCGCGGGTGGAGAATGAGCCCATGTCGACGACACTCTGGATCACCGGCGACCCCGAGACGGACACGCTGCTGAGCGACGACATGTTCGCGCTGCTCGTGGGCATGCTGCTCGACCAGCAGTACCCGATGGAGCACGCGTTCGCGGGCCCGCGCAAGATCCGCGACCGGCTGGGCAGCATCGACCCGCACGCCGTGGCGGACGCCGACCCGGACGAGTTCGTCACCCTCGCCACCACTCCCCCGGCCATCCACCGGTACGGGCGGTCGATGGCGGGCCGCGTGCAGGCGCTGGCGCGGGCGATCGTGGACGACTACGACGGCGACGTCGCGAAGCTCTGGACGACGCCCGGCGCCGAGGGGCCGGCCACCGGCGCCGAGGTGCTCGCCCGCCTGAGGGCGCTGCCGGGGTTCGGCGAGCAGAAGGCCAAGATCTTTCTCGCCCTGCTCGGCAAGCAGCGCGGGATCCGGCCGGACGGCTGGCAGGAGGCGGCGGGGCACTACGGCGACGAGGGCTCGCGCCGTTCGATCGCGGACGTCACCAGCGCGGAGTCGCTCGCCGAGGTGCGGACCTTCAAGAAGGCGCAGAAGGCGGCGGCGAAGGCGGCCAAGCAGGGCTGAGGCCCCGCTCGGCCGGGGGCCGCCGGCTCAGCGGCCGTGGTGCCCGTGCGAGAGCGGCACCGTCCACACCTCCCCGTCGAGGGTGACGACGTAGGCCGTGCGCCCTACGATCTCGAAGGACGTCGGCCGGTCGAGGCCGGTCGCCACCGCTCGCAGGACGCCGTGCCGCCCGGCCTTCATCACCTGGCCGGTGTCCGGGTCGGCGGGCGACCCCTCGGGGCTGCCCGGGGTGAAGTGGCCCTGCGCGAGCGCGTACAGCCCGCCCCGGCCCGTCTCGACGTCGACGAGCAGCCGCCCGCCGGAGGCGATCTGATGGACGCCGTGCCGCCACGGGGTGAAGGCGACGACCTTGCCCTCGCTCGGCAGGTGGGGCACCGGGCCGGCCTCGGCCATGAGGACGGTCCGGCCGACGGTCTCCAGACCGGTCGGCACGACGTTGCCGAACGCGCGGACCTGCGTGATCGAGCCGTCCGGCGTCACGTACAGCACGCGGTTGTGGTGGCCGTCGGTGACGAGGAAGCCCCTGCGGTACGGCTCCATGGCGAACTGCAGGCCGATGGGCACGAAGAAGTCGGTCTTCGGCGGGTGGGCGATCGACCACGCGCCGAGGTCGGCGACGGGGCGCGGGACGCCGTCCCGTCCGACCCGGTACAGCCCCGAGACCTGCGGGTCGGCGAGCGACACGAGGACGTAGGCGGTGCGGCCGCGGAACGCGACGTCGAGCGCGCCGCCGGGCGTCCCCGGCTGCTGAGGGGGCAGCCCCGAGACGAAGGTCGAGGCGGCGCCGGTGCGGCGGTCGATCCGGGAGACCTCGCCGGAGACCGGTTCGGTGACGTAGAGGGCCCCGTCGGGGCCGACGGTGGAGCCGGCGCCGCCGGACAGCCCGGCGGTGAGGAGCGACGGGTCGGCGTGGTGATGGACGTGGTGGTTGCCGTGGTGATGGCCGTGGTGATGGTCGTGGTGCGACGGGGTCGCGGCGGCGGTAGCGACCGTGGTCGCGGCGAGCAGGGTGGACAGCAGGACGGCGATGATGCGTGGGGTGCGCATGGGGACCCCTCCCGAGGTGTGCGTCGTTGCACGGACGGTCGGGCTCGGCGCGGCGGCCGGGTCGGGACGTGGCGCTCCCCTCGCCGTCCTCGACGCTACGCCCGATGCCCCGCCCCGTCACGGGCCGTTCGCCCCGGCGACCACCCGGCGGCGCGCAGCCGTTCGAGCGCGCGGTCGTGCGGCAGCGCGTGCCGGGTCCCGCGGTGGCCGACGGTCGTCGTGGCCGTGAAGACCGACGCGAGCAGCGCCTCCTCGACGGCGTCCGTCGTGGCGGCGAACAGCGGGTCGAGAGCGTCGTCGGGCACGAGCGGGTCGGCGGGGTCCGCCGTCGTGAGCGCGAGGCCGTAGTCGCCGCTGCCGTGCGCGAAGTCGGAGCCGACGCGGCCCATGGCGAACACCGCGCGGCGCGCCACCCGCTCCAACCGCCTGGCGTCCAGCGGGGCGTCCGTCGTCACGACGATCATGCAGGAGTTGCCCTCCGCGAGGCCGGATCCCTTCGGCACGACGTCGATCCTTTCGGCAGGAGGAGCAGCCGAGGAGATCGGCTCCGTGCCGAGAAGATCCACCGCAGGCAGCGGCACGCCCCGGACGGTGAGCGTGCCGGAGAAGTTCGACTGCACCAGCACGCCCACGGTGCGTACGGTCCCCGCCACGTCGACCCGCCGTGACGACGTCCCGACGCCGCCCTTGTAGCCGAGCGCGGCGGTCCCCGCCCCGGCGCCGACGCAGCCCTGCTCCACCGGGCCCGACGTCGCGCCGTCGAGCGCGGCGAGCACGTGCGCCTCCGTGACCGGCCGGGCGCGGATGTCGGACAGGTAGCCGTCGTTCGTCTCGCCGACGACGGGGTTGAGGGTGCGCACGTCCTCGTAGCCGGGCCACGCCAGCACGTGGGTGACGAGCGCGTCGGCGGCGCGGAACGCCGAGAGCGTCGCGGTGAGCAGGATCGGCGTCTCGATCGCGCCGAGCTGCTCGAGCTGCGTCGCGCCCACGAGCTTGCCGTACCCGTTGCCCACGAACAGCCCGCACGGGAGCGCGCGCCGCTGCCCCGGCCCGGCGCCCAGCGCGTCGGGGACGACGGCGGTCACGCCCGTGTGCAGGCGCTCGCCCTCGTGCAGGGTCGCGTGCCCGACGCGCACGCCCGCGACGTCGGTGATCGCGTTCGCCGGGCCGGTCGGCAGGTCGCCGACGACGACGCCGAGCTCGCGGGGGCCCGGCCGCGCGCCGCTCATGCCCGGCCCGCGGGGACGAGGCGCGCCGGGTGGACGTCGCGCCAGGTGCGGGAGCCGTCGACGAGGTCCTGCACGTGCTCGCGGAACCGCGGGCACGCGGCGATGTCGTGCGCCTGGCACGACAGGGCGTGCTCCGTCATGTGCCGGGAACGGTCGATCTCCGCCTGGCGCCGGTCGAGCTCGGCCAGGTGCGCGGTGAGCACCTCGTGCCGGTCGCGCGCGCCCCGCCCGGTGGACCCGGCGTCGAGCAGCACCTGGATCTGCTCGAGGCTCATGCCCGCGACCTTGGAGCTGAGGATCGTCGCCACCCGCACCACGTCGTCGGCCCCGTAGCGCCGCCGCCCCGCGCCGTCGCGGGCCGGGGCGAGCAGGCCGACGTCCTCCCAGTACCGCAGCACGTGCGTCTCCAGGCCGAACCGCTCCGCCAGCTCGCCCACGCTCCAGGTCCGTTCCGCCACCCCGCTTGACTTCATGTTGACATGAAGTCACAGCCTGGGGTCAGCACGCAACCCGACCCGAAGGAGACGCCATGAGCGACACCACCCGCCACGACCTGCACGACGCCGTGATCGTCGGCGCCGGGCCTGCCGGCCTCGCGGCCGCGCTGATGCTCGGCCGCACCCACCGCGACGTCGTCGTGCTCGACTCCGGCACCTACCGCAACGACCCCACCGACGCGATGCACAACGTGCTCGGGTTCGACGGCGCCGCCCCCGCCGAGTTCCGCGCCGCCGCGCACCGCACGCTGGCCGCGTACGACACGGTCGAGCTGCGGCGCGCCGCCGCCCACGACGTCG
Source organism: Isoptericola nanjingensis (assembly GCF_050311635.1). NCBI lineage: Bacteria > Bacillati > Actinomycetota > Actinomycetes > Micrococcales > Promicromonosporaceae > Isoptericola > Isoptericola nanjingensis. The sequence continues at coordinate 246,846 of NZ_JBNOZL010000001.1, forward strand.
CCCCGCTCGACCCCGCGTCGCCCGCCGACGGGTTCGTCGTACGCACCGACGCCGGCGACGTCGCCGGCCGGCGGTTGCTGCTGGCCACCGGCGTGCGCGACGAGCTGCCCGCGACACCCGGGCTGGAGCAGCTGTTCGGCACGGTCGCGGCGCACTGCCCGTACTGCCACGGCCACGAGTTCTCCGGCACGCCCGTGGCGATCCTGGGCGCCGGCCCGCACGCGCCGCGCGTCGCGGGGCTGCTGGGGCGGATCGCGAGCCGCGTCGTCGTGCTCGCCGACGGCGCGGACGTCGACCCGGAGGTCCGCGCGGCGCTCGACGCCCGCGGCGTCGCCGTCCGGCCCGAGAAGGTGCTCCGCCTGGAGCCGCTGACCCTCCCCGGCGGGCACCGGGGCGCACGGGCCGTGCTGGACGGCGATGCCGAGGACCTCGGCGGGATCATGGTCGCCCCGACGCTGCACCAGGCGGCGCCGTTCGCCGCCCGGCTCGGCCTCGAGCTGCGCGAGTCCGGCTGCGTGGCCGTCGACGCCGTGGCCCGCACGAGCCTCCCGGGGGTCCTCGCCGCCGGGGACCTGGCCCACACCGCCGACTTCCCCATGCCCGTGAGCTCCGTGACCGCGGCGATGGCGGCCGGGCAGCTCGCCGCCGCGTCCATCGACGCCGACCTGCTGGCGTCGACGCCCTGACCGACTCGCGCGCACGCTACGACGGGCAGGACGGCCGCACGAGTCGCCGCCACCTGTTCGTCGTCACCCGTCCGCACGCGGAACACACCGCCGCCGCGCGTCGTCGACCGCACGCACGGCTCGCCGCGCGGCGAGTTCATTCCCCCCCCGTCGAGGCGGCGGGCTTCGCCACCTTCGCCACGTCGCCGGGTGCGATCACCCACCTCACCCACGACGACGGGTGGGGCAACCGGACGCTCGTCGGCCTCGGCTCCACGTCCCCTCTGACGGCCGCCCACTAGGCTCGCCGCATGACCTCAGCGCACCCCCTGCCGCTCGGCCCTGCCCCGCGACCCGCCACCGGCGAGGACCTCGCCGACCGGCTCCGCGCCCTCGCGACCAGGGCGGCCGGGACGGGCGTGACCGGCCTCGACCGGGCGCACCTCACCGCGACGCTGGACGGCGCGGACGTCACGTCGCTCGACGCGGACCTCACCGGCGTGGCGTTCGGCGCCCAGCAGAAGGCGCCTGGCGCCGTGTGGCAGCCCGGCGCGATCACCGCGCGCGAGGACGGCACCGTGCGCCGCCTGCGCGTCGACGCCCACCCGCTCACCGCCGTCGACCTGCCCGTGGACGTCACCGCCGAGGCCGAGGGGCTGCGGTTCACCTGGGTCGAGGGCGCCGACGGCCAGGTCGGGTTCGAGCCGGTCGAGCCCGACGACGCGCACCCGGTGACCGGGCACGCCCGCGTCGCCGTCTCCCGCGCGGGCCTGGTCGCGACCGTGCACGGCCTGCTCGCCGTCTCGCTGCAGTCCCAGGGCATCACGCTGAGCGACCTGGACGTGCACCTCGAGTCGCACGGCCCCCGCGCGGCGGGCGTCCGGATCGAGGCGAAGGTCCGCAAGGGGTTCCTGTCCGCCGGCGTCTCCGCCACGGCGTCGGCGTCGGTCGACGCGGCGATGGTGCTGACCGTCGGCGACGTGCGCATCTCCAGCGGCAACCCGCTCGTCGCCGCGATGCTCGGCGCCGTCCGCGGCCGCGTCGAGGCGGCGGCGAACCGCCGCGTCGACCTCGCCGCCGCGCTGCCGCCCGGGGTCCGCCTCGCGGACGTGCGCCTCGACGTCGGCGAGGAGCTGGTGCTCAGCGCCCGGCTGGGCTGAACCCCGGCGCGCTTCCGCCCGTCCGAAGCCGGCCTCCGGTCCTCGCGCGGCTCGACCCGGCGCTGTCGGTGGGCCGTGCGAGATTCGGGGCATGCCCGACCGCCCCGACGTCCCGCTCGCGCTCGTCGCTCGGCTGCGCGGGCTGCTCGAGTTCCCGGAGTGCGCCGAGGAGGACGCCTGGACCGGCGTCCGGTGGCGGGTGCGCCAGGCCACGGTGGCGCACGTCTTCGGCGGCGAGGACCAGCTCTTCCGCGTGACGTTCCGCGCCGAGCCGCAGGAGGTCCGGGCGTTCGAGCACCTCGGCCACCCGTACTTCCGCGCCGGCTGGGGCGCCAACGTCGTCGGAGTCGTCCTGGACGACGCCACCGACTGGGACGAGATGGCGGAGCTGCTCACCGACTCCTACTGCCTCCAGGCGCCGCGGCAGCTGGCTGACGCCGTCGACCGGCCGGAGCCGCCGGACGACGGCGCGGCGACCGCCGGCTGACACCGGTCAGAGCGAGACCGACGTCCCGACCAGCACCAGCTCGGAGGTGTGCGACCCGGCCACGCCGACGCCGGTGGGCCGCTCGACGAACCCGGGCAGGCCCTCCAGCCCGCCGCCGGCGGCGACGACCCGCAGGTCCAGCGGCTGCCCGGCCGGCACGGTGAGCGTCACCTCGAAGCCGTCGTCGCCCGGGGCGTAGAAGCGGGTGTCGAGGGCGCCGCCGCCGACCGGGACCTCGCGGCCCGCCACCGTGGCGCTCTCCACGCCGGCGGCGTTGAGCTGCACGTAGCGCAGGGCGCCGGCGGTGCCGATCGGCGCCCCCTCGCCCGGGGTCACGCGCAGCGTGAGGACGCGCGCGTCCCCCGCGGGCTCGGCGTCCTCGACGTCCACGACGGGGGCGGGCAGGTCGGCCGCCTCGGCGTCGCCGGCGTGCACCTCGCCGTCGAACATCGGGAACGGCTCGGACAGGTCGGTCTCGGTGTCCACGAACTGCGCGGTCCAGTCGCTCGGGGCGCCCTCGTCGGAGACCCAGTGCGCCGAGCCCGTGTCGGCGTCCAGCGCGTACGCGAGCCGGGTGGGCTCGGGGTGCTCGGCGTCGAACGGGTCGACGACGAAGCCGACGACGAGCGCGACGACGCCCACCGCCGCGCACCCGCCCACCAGCCCGAGCGCGCGGCGCCGGCCGCGGGGCCACAGCACCGCGAGGACGGGGGTGAGCACCAGCGCGAGCAGCGCGGCGACGACCGCGGGCGCGGCGCCCGTCGCGAGGCCCAGCGCCGGGAAGAACAGCAGCACGATGGGCACCAGCAGGACGACGCCCACGGCCGCACCCAGGGTCACGACCACCCGGCGGCCCACGACGCCGCGCGCCACCCGCAGCGTGAGGAGCCCGGCGACGGCGCCCGCGAGCGCCGGCAGCGCGGCAAGGTAGGAGCCGCCGGGCGTGACGGCGGCGAGCACGACGCCGAGGACGGCGAGCCAGCCGAGCGCCCCGACGGCGAGCGCCGCCCCGCCGAGCGACCGGCGCAGCCCGAGGAACCAGGCGGTCCACACCGTCGCGACGATGCCGAGCAGGGCGACGCGGAAGCCCCACGGGCGCCACGGGTCGAGCATCTCGTCGTACCCGGGCCGCACCAGGCCCATGACCCACCACAGGGCGATCGACCCGACGACGGCGCCCGCGAGCGGGAGCAGCGCGGACGCGAAGCCCAGGGCGAGGGCGCCGGCGGTGGTCCGCTCGCCCCGCACCTCGCGCCGGCGGGCGACGGCCACGGCGAGCGCGCCGACCGCGAGCAGGGCGGCGACGGCGAGGGGCCACACCAGCCGGCCCGGGTAGCGCGCGAGCACCCCGCCCGGCAGCGGGAAGTAGGTGGCGTCGTCGGCCGACGGCGTGGCGAGCGTCGCCGCGTCGGCGTCGCCGAGCTCGCGCGCCAGGGCCAGCATGTTGGCACCGTGGTGCTGCAGGCTCGCCGTCGACATCCGCTCGGGCGTGTCCTGCGGCGCGTGGTAGGTGGCGGACCCGTCGATGTACGCCGAGTTCAGCCCGGTGAAGCGCCCCTCCGGGTCGTCGAGGAACGGGGAGAAGTCGGTGTCGTTCGGCAGGATCCGGTAGACCTCGACCGCCATCGAGCTGCCCACGGGGTACGGCACGTGGGAGTACGCGTCGACGAGGGCCGCGTTGCCGTCCGAGGTCTCGAACATGATCGCCGGGCCCGACGAGCCGCGGGCCTCGACGTTGACCACGACTCCCCCGTCCGCGGCGCGCGGGTCGGCGTGCGCGAACGCCTCCGCACCGCACAGGCACGCCTCCTCCGCGTCGGTGAACACGAGGACGAGGTCGTTGCGCAGCGGCTCGCCCTCCCCGAGCGCGCGGGCCGTCTCCAGGAGCGTCGCGACGCCGGCGCCGTCGTCGTTGGCGCCGTGCGACACCTCGGCGGAGTCGTAGTGCGCGACGAGGAAGACCGGTCCCGTCGAGTCGGTCCCCGGGATCGTGGCGACGACGTTCTTCGTGGCCGCGACGCGACTCTGGTCGCCCAGGCGCCCGGACATGCCGACGCCGTCGGTCACCTCCGGGTCGAGCCCGAGCTCCTCGAGGTCCGCCACGATCGTGTCGCGGACGGCGGCCGCGGCGGCCGTGCCGTGCGGGTGCACCTCCCCGCCGACCGCCTCGACGGTCGCGAAGGCGCGCCCGGCGCTGAACTCGTCCGCGGCGGCGTCCGCCGACCGCGGGGACGGCGGCAGCACCGACCAGACGGCGAGCGCGGCCAGGACGAGCAGGAACAGGGAGCACGCGAGCGACGTCGCCCGCGACCGGGTCTGGGTCACCCGGGCACGCTAGCGGCGCCCGCGCGCCGTGTCCCAATCGTGATACGCGCCGTCTCACGTGGACCGCCGCCTGGACGGCGGTCCGACCGCCTGGTGGATCGATGGTTGGATCGCCCCGTGCGCGCGATGACGTTCGACCGGTTCGGCGGCCCCGTCACGGTCCGCGAGGTGCCTGACCCCGCGGCGCCGCCCGGCGGCGTCGTGGTGCGCGTCCACGCGAGCGGCCTGTGCCTGAGCGACTGGCACGCGTGGGCAGGCCACGACACCGACATCACCGCCCTCCCCCACGTGCCGGGCCACGAGCTCGCCGGGGTCGTCGCGGCGGTGGGCGACGGCGTCACGCGCTGGAGCGTGGGCGACCGCGTGACGTCGCCGTTCGTGTGCGGCTGCGGGCGCTGCGGCTGGTGCCGCTCCGGGCAGGCGCAGGTCTGCCCCGACCAGACCCAGCCGGGGTTCACGCACGCCGGGTCGTTCGCGGAGCTCGTCGTCCTGCACGCCGCCGACACCAACCTCGTCGCCCTGCCGGACGACGTGGACGACGCCACCGCAGCGAGCCTCGGGTGCCGGTTCGCCACCGCGTACCGCGCCGTCGCGGGCCGGGCCCGCGTGCGCCCGGACGAGCGGGTGGTCGTGGTCGGGGCGGGCGGCGTGGGCCTCAGCGCCGTCATGGTCGCGGCCGCGCTCGGCGCGCGGGTGGTGGCCGTCGACCGGCACGACGGCGCGCTCGAGTCCGCGCGCCGGGCCGGGGCCGCGCACACGGTCCGCGCCGACGAGGACGTCGACGTCGCCGCCGCGGTGCAGGACCTCACCGGCGGCTGCCACGTGAGCGTCGACGCCGTCGGCAGCGAGCGCACGTGCGCCGACGCGATCGGCAGCCTGCGCCGCCGCGGGCGGCACGTGCAGGTCGGCCTGCTGCCGCCCGTCGACGGCCACCCCCGCGTGCCGATGTCCCGCGTGATCGGCTGGGAGCTGGACGTGCTCGGCAGCCACGGGATGGCCGCCGCCGACTACCCGGAGATGCTGGCGCGGGTCGCCGACGGCACGCTGCGCCCCGCCGACCTCGTCGACCGCGTCGTCGGCCTGGAGGAGGGCGCGCGGCTCCTCCCCGGTCTGGCGGGCACCCCGCGCGACGGGATGGTCGTCGTCGACCCGCGACGCTGACCGGACGCCGGGCGGCCACGCCCTGCACGTCGCGGAGATCACCCCGCCGGGCGCCTCCCGGTCGTGGCCCGGCCGCCCGGTCGGGGCTATGCTGGCCGACGGCCTGAGCAGCAGCGGCGACCGCCGCAGGACGACGAGGGAGGTGCGCGCCACATGACCCGTAGCGAGCCTCCCAGTAGTCCGGGCCGCGACTGACGGCTCCCCGCCCGGCCACGACGCCGGGCGGCCGCGGCGCACGCGCTCCTGGCCCTGCGCCGCCGATCCTCCGAGTGCCCCGACGTCCGGGGCGCCCCAGCCGCAGTCGCGGGACCGACGTCCTCGTCCCTGCACGCCCCTGCACGCTCGGAGTCCGCCATGTCCGTCACCTCTGCCCGCGCGTCCGCCGCCCGCACGACCCGCACCCGTCCCCTGCTCGGCGCGCTGCGCCCGCGCCGCGCCACCCCGGCCTCCGGCGCCGGCGGCCAGCTCGGCAGCGCCCGCCCCGACGCGGCCACGGCGCGCCGCGACGTGCCCGGCCGCTCGTCGATCGTCGAGTCCGCCCTGTACGACGCCGACGGCCGCCGGGTCGCGAGCTTCACGCGCCTCGCCGACACGTTCCGCGAGCTGCGCGCCCACCCCGGCGGCATGGCGTGGATCGGTCTCGAGCGGCCCGACGAGAACGAGCTCGCCCAGCTGGCGCGCGAGTTCGACCTGCACCCGCTGGCCGTCGAGGACGCGATCGTCGCGCACCAGCGGCCCAAGATCGAGCGCTACGGCGACACGCTGTTCGTCGTCCTGCACGCCGCGCGGTACCTCGACCACGCGGAGGAGGTGGAGTTCTCCGAGCTGCACGTCTTCGTGGGCCCCGACTTCGTCGTCACGGTGCGGCACGGCGCGTGCCCCGACCTGTCGGGCGTGCGCACCCACCTCGAGGCGCACCCGGCCATGCTGGCCCGCGGGCCGGAGTCGGTGCTGTACGCGATCGTGGACCGCGTCGTCGACGACTACGCGCCCGTCGTGGCCGGCCTCGACGGCGACATCGACGAGATCGAGTCCGAGGTGTTCGGGGGCGACGCGGCCGTGTCCCGGCGCATCTACGAGCTCTCGCGCGAGGTGGTCGAGTTCCAGCGCGCGGTGCGCCCGCTGCAGCGCGTGTGCGGCTCGCTCGCCAAGGGCGCGGAGAAGTATGGCGTCACCGAGGAGATGCAGGCGTACCTGCGCGACGTCGCCGACCACCTCACCGAGGTCGCGGACCGCGTCGAGTCGTTCCGCGCCGCCCTGCGCGACATCCTCACCGTCAACGCCACCCTCGTGGCCCAGCGGCAGAACGAGGAGATGACGCACCTCACCGAGGTGAGCATCCGCCAGGGCGAGGAGGTCAAGAAGATCTCCGGCTGGGCGGCCATCCTCTTCGCCCCGACCCTGGTCGGGACCGTCTACGGGATGAACTTCGACGACATGCCCGAGCTGCACTGGGCCTGGGGCTACCCGGCGGCCCTCGTCGCCATGCTCAGCGTGAGCGTCGCGCTCTTCGCCGTCTTCCGGTGGAAGCGCTGGATCTGAGCGGGGCCGCGCCTGAGGGCCGCAGCCGCGTGGTCGCGCGCGCCGCCGCCGGTCGCGGTCGCTAGGGTCGCGGGGTGACCTCGACCGCGACCACTGCGCCCGGCAGCCCGACCACCGGCCCCGGCGGCCTCAACCCCGCGACCCGCACCCTGCTGGCCCTCGGCGGTGCCGTGCTGGTCCTCGCGGGCATGTACTGGGCGCGGGACGTCCTGTCGCCCGTGTTCCTCGCCGCGGTGATCGTCATCATCTGCCACCCGGTGCGCCGCCCGCTGGAGGCCCGGGGCTGGCCGCGCTGGGCGGCGACCACGGCCGTGATCGTCGTCGCATACCTCATCCTCGCGGCCCTGCTCGCGATGCTCGTCTTCGCCGGCTTCCAGTTCGCCGACCTGGTGACCGAGTACTTCCGCGACCTCGAGCAGTCGGTGAGCCAGATCGCCGCGCAGCTGGCCGAGCTCGGCCTCGACACGCAGGTCACGGACGCGGCGACGTCGTTCCTGGAGCCCTCTCGCCTGCTGTCCCTGGCAGGCAGCGTGAGCGGCATGGTCCTGTCGATCGCGACGGCGTTCTTCTTCGTGCTCGCGTACTCCATCTTCATGGCCGCCGACGCCGCCCGGTACGCGACCGCGTCCCGCGTCTTCGGCGCCACGCACGCGGAGCAGATCGGCCGTGCGACGCGGTTCAGCACCGGGGTGCGCCGCTACTTCGTGGTCAACGCGACCTTCGGCGCCGTCGTCGCGATCGTCGACGGCTTCGCCCTCGCGCTGCTCGGCGTCCCCGCCCCCGTCGTGTGGGCGATCCTCGCGTTCGTCACCAACTTCATCCCGAACATCGGGTTCGTGCTGGGCCTGGTCCCGCCGCTCGTCATGGCGTTCGTCGTCGGCGGATGGCCCCTGGCCCTGGCCGTCGCGGCGGTCTACTGCGTCGTCAACGTGGTGCTCCAGGTGCTGGTGCAGCCCAAGTTCGTCTCCGACGCCGTGAGCCTCAGCCTCACGCTGAGCTTCATGTCGGTCGTCTTCTGGACGTTCGTCATCGGCCCGCTCGGCGCGATCCTCGCCATCCCGCTCACCCTGCTGGTGCGCGCGCTCGTCCTCGAGGGCGATTCGCGCACCGTGTGGCTCCGCTGGCTCTCCGGGGACGACGTCACGCCCGACGACGAGCGCCCCGACACGGCCGGCCAGGCCGTGCCGGCCGCGACGCCCACGACGACCGCCGTGGCGGCGGGTCCGGGCGCCGCGCCCTCCCACCCCGCCGTCGACCGCGTCCGCGCCTCGCTGGACGCGGCCGGGGCCCGCGGCGAGATCCGGTGGCTCGACGACCACGCCACCACGGCCGCGCTCGCCGCCGAGGCGCTCGGCGTCCCGGTCGGCGCGATCGCGAACTCGCTGCTCTTCACGCTCGACGACGAGCCCGTGCTCGTCATGACCAGCGGCGCGCACCGCGTCGACACCGCGTTCCTCGGCGCCCGGCTCGGCGGCCGCCTGGCGCGCGCGAGCAAGGAGACGGTGCGCGACGCCACCGGCCAGGTGATCGGCGGCGTCGCGCCCGTGGGCCATCCTGCGCCGGTGCGCACGCTGGTCGACGTCGACCTGCGTGTCCACGACGTCGTGTGGGCCGCGGCGGGGCACGCGAAGACCGTGTTCCCCACGTCCTACGACGAGCTGGTGCGGATCACGGGCGGCACGCCGACACCGGTCGCGCCGCCCGCGGAGGGGTCCCCGGCCGCCCCGGACGGTCAGTAGCCCAGCGCGTCGAGGGCCGCGTCCGCCATCGCGCTCTCGCCGCGCGCGTTCGGGTGCACCGGCACCACGTTCGTGCCGAACAGCAGCGGCTCCACCCAGCGCTCCCCGGCCGGGGCGCAGGCGTCGCGGCCCTCGCTCCGCTCCGCGAGGTCGACGAACGTCGCCCCCGTCTCGTCGGCGGCCCGCTCGATGACGCCGTTGAGCGTGGCCTGCAGGTCGCGCAGGTAGGGCACGTCACCGGCCGCGACAGGAAGCTTGGCGAAGCACCCCTTCTCCTCGGGCACGATCCAGGGGTAGCCGAGGATCGCGACCTCGGCGTGCGGGGCCCGGGCCATGACGTCCTCGAGTGCCTTCCGGACGGCCGGGTACGTGGACTCCTCGACCTGGCTCGTGAACCGGTCGCCGTACGTGCGCTCGCACGGGTTGCCGCGCCCGGCCGTGAGGGCTCCGGCCGAGCCGCAGGCCAGCAGCGCGCCGATGAACGTGCTGTTGTCGTTGCCGCCGATGGTGAGCGTGACGAGGTCGGCGTCCTCGGTGACGGCGTCGAGCTGCGGCGCGACGCGGGGGTACTGGCGCTCGGTGAGGTCCGCCGTCTGCGCGGCGCCGCAGGTGACGTCGACGAGGTCCGCGCCCAGCCGGTCCGCGACGAAGTGGGGGTAGTTCAGGGTCGTGCGCAGGCAGGCGAGCGGGGCGTCGGGATCGGGCGGCAGGATGCCCGACCCGGCGGAGTACGAGTCGCCGAGGGCGACGTACCGCAGCGGGTCCGGCGCCGCCCCGGCGGGCGCGGCGGTGGCGACGAGGCCGACGGTGGCGACGATGCCGACGGCGGCGGAGGCCGCGGCGAGGGCGGTCCGGCGAGTGCGACGTGCGAGGCGCATGACAACTCCCTTGTTGTGTCCGCAAGCGTTCGACGGTGAACGCCGAGACCGAGTATCACGACATGCGACGGCGTCTACCAGTCGACGCGCCGAGGATCCTTGCCCCCGGCACCCGCCCTGCCGGCCGCCGGGCCGGGACTAGCGTGGTGACTCACCGCACGGACGAGCGAGGAGCACGACGATGGCTCACGGCGACATCACGCACATCGACATCCCGGTGACGGACAAGGAGCGCGCCAAGGGCTTCTACTCCGGCCTGTTCGGCTGGCAGATCGAGGCACCGCCGGGGTTCGAGGACTACCCCATGTGGCGGGCGCCCAACCAGATCAGCGGGGGCGGGCTGGCGCCGCGCGGGGAGGGCTTCGAGCAGCCGCGCAGCTACGTCGAGGTCGACTCCATCGACGAGGCGCTCGCCCGGGCGCGCGACCTGGGCGGCACCGTGCTCATGGAGAAGTCCGAGATCAGCCCCACCAGCTGGTGGGCGGTTCTGGAGGACCCGGACGGCAACCGGATCGGCCTCTACGAGGGCACGACCGACGCCGGCTGAGCCCCCACGGGCCGGCCGCCCGGGGCGCCTCAGCGGGCGAAGAGCACCCGCCCGTCGGGGTCTCCCTCGCGGCGGGGGCGCAGCGCCGCCGGGGCCGGCCACGGCAGCTCGAAGCGCTCGACGGCGACGTCGATCGCGCCGAAGTCGTCGGTCTGCACGACCACGTGGTCGGGCGTGACCTCGACGAGCCTCACGCGCAGCAGCTCGCCGCCGTCGCGCTCGAGCGTCCAGACGTCGGCCATCCACGACAGGCCGGTCGACTCGAGGGCCTCCTCGGCGTCGGTCCAGTCGAGCGGCCCGCTCACGTCGCGGCCGAGGAGCGACACGGCCACCCAGCCGTCGCCCTCGGGGCGCAGCCAGCCCAGCGCCTCACGGTCGTCGGGGCGGCGGTGCTCGATCCAGTCCGCGGGCAGGGAGGTCTCGGGCGCAGGCATGTCGGCACGGTAGGCGACACCAACGGTCCCGGGCGAGCGGAATCCGGACCCCGCGGGGTCCGGTACTACCTCGCGGCGTTCCGTACTACCTCACCGGGTTCCGTACTACCTCACGGGGTTCCGTACTACCTCACGGGGTCCGGTACTACCTCGCGGGGTCGGTGCGGGCCCCGTCGGCGACCCCGCGCGCGTAGGCCTCGGCGCTGCCCTCGCGGAACAGGTCGTCGGCGCTGGGGCGCACCAGCGAGCGGGCGCCGGGGCCGTCGGCCTCCGGGCCCTCCCCCGCGCGGACGTGCCGCGCGAGGCCGCGCACCACCGCGACGGGTCGGCCCTCGGCCTTGCCGCGCACCAGCTCGGACGCGGCGGCGACCTCGTCGACGACGGCGGTCACCGTGACCGACAGCGGGCGCCCGTGCGCGTCGACCCCGCCGCGCAGGTCGTCGACGACGTCCACGCCCGCGGCGCCGATCGCGATGTCGGTGAGCCCGTCGCGCCAGGTCCGCCCGGCGGTGTCGGTGACGACGACGCCGAGCCGGTCCAGCCCGAGCCGCGCGCGCAGGGCGGCCCGCAGCGCGCGCGCCGAGGCGTCCGGGTCCTCGGGCAGCAGGAGCACCGTGCCGTCGGGGGTGTTGGAGGCGTCGACGCCGGCGGCCGCCATCACCAGGCCCAGCCGGTTCTCGACGATGCGCAGGGGCGGCTGCCCGTCGGGCCGCGCGCGGGTCGCGACCACGCGCACGGTCTCGTCGGTGATCGCCTGCTCGCGGTCGGCGGCGCGCACCACGCGCCCCTCGGCCTTCGAGACGATCTTGGAGGTCACGACGACGACGTCACCCTCGGCGAGAGGGTCCCCCGACGCCGCGCCGTCGGCGGCCAGGGCGTCGCCCACCAGCCGCGCCAGGTCGTCGCCGGGCCGCACCTCCGGGAACCCGCCGGGCGCCCAGACGGTGAGCCGAGCGCTCACCGCGCCAGCTTCGGGAGCACCTCGCGGCCGAAGACCTCGATCCATTCCTTCTGGTTGCGTCCCACGTTGTGCAGGTAGATCCGGTCGAAGCCGAGGTCGACGTACTTCTGGATCGCCGCACGGTGCTCGTCCGGGTCGGCGCTGATGACCATGCGCCCCTCGAAGTCCTCAGGACGCACCAGCTTCGCCATCTGGGCGAAGTCGTGCGGCGAGCGGATGTCGGCCTTGGGGAACTTCATGCCGCCGTTGGGCCACTCGGTCATCGCGTTCGCGAGCGCCTCCTCGTCGGTCTCCGCCCACGACATGTGCACCTGCAGCACCTTGGGCATCCCCTGCGGGTCACGACCGGACTCGCGCACGCCGTCGTCGAACTTGCCGAACAGCATCTCGATCTTCTCCAGCGGCGCCCCGACGGTGATGAGTCCGTCGGCGTGCCTGCCGGCGCGCTTGGCGGTGATCGGGCCGGCCGTGGCGACGAGGATCTCCGGCGGCACCTCGGGCATGGTCCACAACCGCGTGGACTCCATCTTGTAGTACTGCCCGGAGTGCTTGACGTCCTTGCCGTCGATGCCGGACGCGAAGAGCTTCTTGATGATGTCGATGGCCTCGAACATGCGGTTGATCCGCTCGGGGGCCTCGGGCCAGTAGCCGGCCACGACGTGCTCGTTGAGCGCCTCGCCGGACCCCAGGCCGAGCCAGTGCCTGCCGGGGTACATCGCGGCGAGCGTGGCCGACGCCTGCGCGACCATCGCCGGGTGCCAGCGGAACGTCGGCGCGGTGACGCCGGGGCCCAGGTCGCCGCGGGTGCGCTCGCCGAGCGCCGTCAGCACGTTCCACACGAAGGCCGCCTCGCCCTGCTGCGGCACCCACGGCTGGAAGTGGTCGGCGGCCATGACGCCGGAGAAGCCGTGCTCCTCCGCGTAGGCCGAGTACTCGACGACGTCGGTGGGGTGGAACTGCTCGAGCATCGCGGCATAGCCGATGGTCAGGTCGGGGTTCGCAGCCATGGTTCCGACCCTATCCCCGGCTGACGACCAGGTACGTGGTACCGGGCCCAGCCGCTCAGGCCGGCCGCTCAGCCCAGCCGCTTGGCGAAGAAGTGCTCGGCGTACGGGTTGTCGTTGTACCGGGCGATGCGCCGGTAGCCGGCCCGCTCGTACATCGCGACCGCCTCGGTGAGCGTCCCGTTCGTGTCGAGCCGTACCTCCCGGTGGCCGAGGTCACGACTCACGCCCTCGAGGTGGCGCAGCAGCCGGGAGCCGAGCCCGGCACCCCGCCAGCCGGGGTGCACCCACATCCGCTTGATCTCCCCCACGCCCCCGGCCGCGCCGTCGCCGCCGTCGCCGCCGCCGTCCGACAGCGTCCGCACGCCGCCGCACGCGACGGGCTCGCCGTCGCTCGTCGCGACGACGAACGCGCCCGACGGCGGCGTGAGGCGCGCGTCCTCGGCGTCGGGCTCGCCCGCCGCGGGCCGGGGGCCTGGGTCGAACCCGCCGGGGAACCGCTCGTCGAGCTCGGCCACGTAGGCCGCGACGGCCCGCCGGGCGAGGTCGGACGCCGGGTCCACGCGCTCGAGCGTCACCGTGGCGGCCCGCACCAGCAGGTCGGCCTCCGCCAGGGCGGCGGCGAGGCGGGCGCGCTGCCGGGCGGTGAGCGGCGCGACGAGGTCGCGGGCCCGGTCCACCGACCGGCGCTCCAGGTCGTCCCAGGCACGCCGGCCAGCGGCGGTGAGGTCGACGCGGCGGCGCCGCCGGTCGTCGGCGTCGGGGACGACGGCGACGAGCCCGTCGGACTCCAGGCGTCGCAGCAGGCGGCTGAGGTACCCGGAGTCCAGGCCGAGCCGGGCACGCAGGTCCCGGGTCGTGCCCGGCTCGGTGCCGATCTCGAACAGGAGGCGGGCGGTGCCCAGCGGCATCCCGGTGCCCAGGAACGAGTCCTCGAGCGCGCCGACGCGCTGCGTGTAGCTGCGGTTGAACCGCCGCACGACGTCGACCTGCCGCTCGACCTGCCCACCGGTCTCCGCCGTCGCCACGCCCGTCGATCCCGTCATGCCTCTGACTCTAGTCAGAGGATTCGCCCGACGCTCCGGCGCCGTCCGCCGATCGAGACGGCCGTGCCCGGCAGCCCGCTCGGATCTGGGAGAATGAGCGACCATGAGCGACTTCCCGACCCCCGAGGCGCCGACCGCGCCCGCGCAGACCCCCGCAGCGACCCCGCCCGCCGGCAGCTCTGTTGCTCCGGTAGCCGGCGACGTCGTCCGCGCGGTGGTCCGGGAGGTACCGGACAAGGTCAGCCTGGAGGGCCTGGAGCAGCGCTTCGACGAGCGCTGGTCGGCCGAGGGCACGTACGCCTTCGACCGCACCGCCACGCGCGAGCAGGTGTACTCGATCGACACCCCGCCGCCCACGGTCTCCGGCTCGCTGCACGTGGGCCACGTGTTCAGCTACACGCACACGGACACGGTCGCCCGCTTCCAACGGATGCGGGGCAAGAAGGTCTTCTACCCGATGGGCTGGGACGACAACGGCCTGCCCACCGAGCGCCGCGTGCAGAACTACTACGGCGTGCGCTGCGACCCGTCGCTGCCGTACGTCGAGGGCTTCGAGCCTCCGCACCAGGGCACGGACGGCAAGAACGTCAAGCCCGGCGACCAGGTGCCGGTCAGCCGCCGCAACTTCATCGAGCTGTGCGAGCGGCTCACCGCCGACGACGAGCGCCAGTTCGAGGAGCTGTGGCGCCGCCTCGGACTGTCCGTGGACTGGGCCCAGAACTACCAGACGATCGACGCCACCTCCCGGGCCGCGTCGCAGCGCGCCTTCCTGCGCAACCTCGCCCGCGGCGAGGCGTACCAGGCCGAGGCGCCGGGCCTGTGGGACGTGACGTTCCAGACCGCCGTCGCGCAGGCCGAGCTCGAGGCGCGCGAGTACCCCGGGTTCTACCACCGGGTCGCGTTCCACCGGCCCGACGGCAGCCCGCTGTACATCGAGACCACGCGCCCGGAGCTCATCCCGGCCGTGGTGGCGCTCATCGCCCACCCCGACGACGAGCGGTACCAGGGCCTGTTCGGCACCACCGTGACCTCGCCCCTGTTCGGCGTCGAGGTGCCGGTGCTCGCGCACCCGGCCGCCGCGATGGACAAGGGCGCCGGCATCGCCATGTGCTGCACCTTCGGCGACCTCACCGACGTGCAGTGGTGGCGCGAGCTGCAGCTCGCCACGCGCTCGGTCATCCAGCGCGACGGCCGCCTCTCCCGCGAGACGCCCGAGTGGGTCGCGGGCGGCCCCGGCGAGTCCCTGTACGCCGAGGAGCTCGCCGGCAAGACGACGTTCAGCGCCCGCAAGGCCGTCGTCGACGCGCTGCGCGCCAGCGGCGACCTCGACGGTGAGCCCAGCGCCACCCAGCGCATGACGAACTTCTACGAGAAGGGCGACAAGCCCCTCGAGATCGTCACCTCCCGCCAGTGGTACATCCGCAACGGCGGGCGCGACTGGGAGAAGCGCGACCTCAAGGCCGAGCTGCTGGCCCGCGGCAAGGAGCTCGACTTCCACCCCGACTTCATGCGCGTGCGGTACGAGAACTGGGTGAACGGGCTCAACGGCGACTGGCTCATCTCGCGCCAGCGCTTCTTCGGCGTGGCGGTGCCGCTCTGGTACCCCGTGGACGCGGACGGCGACGTCGACCACGACCACCCGATCGTGCCGACGGAGGCGGAGCTGCCCGTCGACCCGACGTCGCAGGCCCCGGCCGGCTACGACGAGTCGCAGCGCGGCGCGGCGGGCGGCTTCGTCGGCGACGCCGACGTCATGGACACCTGGGCGACGTCGTCCCTGTCGCCGCTCATCGTGTCCGGCTGGGAGCGCGACGCCGACCTCTTCTCCCGCGTGTACCCGATGGACCTGCGCCCGCAGGGCCAGGACATCATCCGCACCTGGCTGTTCTCCTCGGTGGTGCGCTCGCACCTGGAGTGCGGCGTGCTGCCGTGGAAGCACGCGGCGATCAGCGGCTGGATCCTCGACCCGGACCGCAAGAAGATGTCCAAGTCCAAGGGCAACGTCGTCACGCCGATGGCGCTGCTGGAGGAGCACGGCGCGGACGCCGTCCGCTACTGGGCCGCGGCCGCGCGCCTCGGCACCGACGCCGCGTTCGAGGTCGGCCAGATGAAGATCGGCCGCCGCCTCGCGATCAAGGTGCTCAACGCCTCGAAGTTCGCGCTGACCTTCGGCGTCGACCCCGAGACCGGCGCCGGCGAGATCGTCCTGGACCCGGCCCGCGTCACCGTCCCCCTGGACCGCGCGATGCTCGCCGGGCTGGCGGACGTCGTCGAGCAGGCCACCGCCGCGTTCGAGGCGTACGACCACACGCGCGCGCTCGAGGCCACGGAGACGTACTTCTGGACCTTCTGCGACGACTACCTCGAGCTGGTCAAGGACCGCGCGTACGGCGCGGGGGCCGCGGCCACCGAGGTGACGCCCGAGACGGTGTCGGCACGCACGGCGCTCGCCCTCGCCGTCGACACGCTGCTGCGACTGCTGGCCCCGTTCCTGCCGTTCGCCACGGAGGAGGTCTGGTCGTGGTGGCGTGCCGGCTCGGTGCACCACGCCGCCTGGCCGGCGTCCGCGCCGCTGCGCGCGGCGGCCGGCGACGCCGACCCCGTGCAGCTCACGGCCGCCGGGCACGCGCTCGCGGCGCTGCGCAAGATCAAGTCGGAGGCCAAGGTCTCCATGCGCACGCCCATCCTCAGCGCCTCCATAGCCGTCCCGGCCACGCTGCTCGACGGCGTCCGGTCGGCCCTCGACGACGTGCGCGGCGCCGGCCGCGCCACGGGCGACCTCGACGTCGTCGAGGCGGCCGAGGGGCAGGGCAACCCGGACGTGCAGGGCGGCATCGTCGTCACCGCCTCCGAGCTGGGCGAGCCCCCGGCCCGCAAGCCGAAGGCCTGACATACGCCGAGGTAGTACGGAATTCGCCGAGGTAGTACGAGGGACGGCCCGCATTCTCGCGGGCCGTCCCTCGTACTACCTCGGCGAATTCCGTACTACCTCGGCGTGGTGAACCGGTCGCCGTCGCCGCTCATGGTGGCGGCGACCTCCTTCGGCGTCCCGTCGTCGTGCCACCGCAGGGTCGCGCCGACGCCGTCCATGAGCTCCACGGAGCCCTCGGGCGCGAACGTCAGCGCGGCGTCCTGGCCGATCGCCGCCCGCAGCAGGGCCGACGTCGCCGGCAGCTCCTCGAGGCCGTCCGAGACACCGAGGTCCGCCAGGTCCGCCCGGGACGTCGCGATGTGCATCGGGTCCGGGCCGATCCACAGCGTGCGCCCCCCGAGCAGACCGTCGGCACCGCCCGCTCCCCCGGCCCCGCCGGCGGAGGCCGCCAGGGCGGACGTCGAGTCGATCGCGATCTGCTCGGCGAGCACCAGGGCCTTGACCTGGCCGCGCGCCAGGACGGCGACGACGTCGTCGATCGACGACACGGCGCCCTCCTCGCGCCCCTGGTCCTGGCGGAACTCCGCCAGGACCACCTCGCGCCGGCGCTCCCGGTAGGAGTCGAGGGCGTCCTCGACGCCGGCCTCGAACGTGTCCGCGCGCACACCCGGCCCGCGCCCGCCGCCCGCGACCTCCACGGTCCGCCGGGAGGCCTCCTGCCCGAGCTCCGCCCGCACCAGGTTCACCGCGCGCACGTCGCCGGTGAGCAGCACCACCTCCGGGTTCCCCTCCGTCACGCGCCGGTCGATCTCGGCCGCCACGGCCGCCGCGTTGCGCTTCCAGGAGTCCTCGGCACGCGACTCGATGATGGCGCGCTTCGTGCCGGTGCTGGAGGTCTTGCTGACCTCGTCGTTCGGTCCCTCGAACGTCTCGCGCGCCCCGCCGGGCCGGCCGCCCGCGTCGCACGGCCAGAAGTCCGCACCGCTCCGGTCGACGGCGACGCACAGGGCGTCGACCGCCTCGTCCGCCGCCTGCGCCGCCTGCAGCAGCACCGGCACGGGCAGCCACGCGCCGGTCGCGACGGCGGGCGGGTTGCGCAGCACGCGGTCCACCGCGACCCCGGCGTCGGAGGCGATGAGCACCCGGCCGTGGGCGCCCGCCGTTCGTGTGGGTCGCAGGACGGCGGCCTCGAGCGCGTCCAGCACGCTCGCGGGCGCGCTCTGCCGTTCCAAGGAACGTCGCACCGCCCGCCACCGGTTCGCGACGTCCCTGTCGCCCGCCTCGGCCGAGGGCGTCGCGTCCAGGTAGACGGTCGCGAACGGTCCGGGGCGTCCGACGAGGGGCTTGAGCCAGTCGATCTTCATCCGTGGTCCCCCAGGTGTCCGTCGTCGGGCTAAGCACCCAGCCTGCGACGGAAACGCGACGGACGCCACCCCGTCAGGCGCAGCGGCCGGACTCCCGCCGACCCGGACCGGAGCAGGTCAGATCTCACCTCTTCAAGCGTAGGTGTCCAGCGGCGGCAGCTCGCCCTTGCGCCGCCCGGCGGCGTGCTCCTCGGCGATGCGCTCGTGGTGGCGGATCACCTCGGAGACGATGAAGTTGCGGAACTGCTCCGTGAACTCCGGGTCCAGCCCGGCGCCCTCCGCGAGGCCCTTGAGGCGGTCGACCTGCTGGCGGTCGCGCGACGGGTCGGCGGGCGGCAGCCCGCCCACGGCCTTGAGCTCGCCCACGCGCCGCGTCATCTTGAAGCGCTCGGCCAGCAGGTGCACGAGCGCGGCGTCGATGTTGTCGATGCTGGCGCGCAGGTCCAGGATCTCCTGGGGCATGCCGTCCGTCGCGGGGCGCGGGCCGGCAGCCTGGGGGACGTCGTGAGGGGTGTCGGGCATGACCCGATCCTACGAGGCGCGCCGAGCGTGTAAGGTCCCACGTCGGCCCGCACGCCGACCGGAGACCGGTCGGGACCCGTCGGCCCGCCGAGCGGCACGACGCCGCCCCGCATGCCGCACAGCGCATGCCGCACCCACGCACGGAGAGAGAGCAGATGACGGTCGCGACGACGCCGAGCCTCGTGGACGTGCCCGAGGGCACGAGCATCAGCACGCTGCTGGCGGACCGGGTCGCCCGGGCCGGCGACCGCACCCTTCTCGAGCGGCGCGCCGCGTCGGGCGGTTCCTGGGTGCCGGTGTCCGCCGCCGAGTTCCAGGCCGACGTCACGACCGTGGCGCGCGGCCTCGTCGCGCGGGGCATCGAGCCCGGCGACCGCGTCGCGATCATGTCGCGCACCCGTTACGAGTGGACGCTGCTCGACTTCGCCGCCTGGGCGGCCGGCGCCGTCGTCGTGCCCGTGTACGAGACCTCCTCGCCCGACCAGGTGCGCTGGATCCTCGAGGACTCCGGAGCCCGCCTCGTCGTGGTGGAGACGCCCGCGCACGCGGACGCCGTGCACCAGGTGGACGACGAGCTGCCCGACCTCGAGGAGGTCCTCGTCATCGCGACCGGTGCCGTCGACGCGCTGCGCGAGGCCGGGGCGTCCGTCCCCGCGCGGGACGTCGCGGACCGCCGCGACGCCGTGCGCCGCGACGACCTCGCCACGATCGTCTACACCTCCGGCTCCACGGGACGCCCCAAGGGCGCCGAGCTCACGCACGGCAACTTCGCGCACCTCGCGATGAACGCCCGCCTCGCCCTCCCGGAGCTCCTGGAGGCGGACGGTGCGCGCACCGTGCTCTTCCTGCCGCTGGCGCACGTGTTCGCGCGGCTGATCCAGGTCGCGGTGATCGCCAGCAGCTCCGTGCTCGGCCACCTGCCTGACGTCAGGACGCTCACCGACGACCTCAGGACGTTCCGGCCCACGTTCCTGCTCGCCGTCCCCCGCGTGTTCGAGAAGGTCTACAACTCCGCCGAGCAGCGCGCCGGGTCGCGCAGCAAGCGGCGTGTCTTCGGCTGGGCCGCGCGCGTGTCGGGCCAGTACTCGCGCGCGCTCGACGCCGGGCGCGTCCCGGCGACGCTGCGGGCCCGGCACGCGGTGGCCGACCGGCTGGTGCTGTCGCAGCTGCGCGCCGCGATGGGCGGGCACCTGCGGTACGCGATCTCGGGCGGCGCGCCGCTCGGCGACCGCCTCGGCCACTTCTTCCGCGGGGCGGGCCTCACCGTGCTCGAGGGGTACGGCCTCACCGAGACGACGGCCCCGACCGCCGTGAACCTGCCCTCCGACCTGCGCATCGGCACGGTCGGCCCGCCGTTTCCCGGCACCTCGGTGCGGATCGACGACGACGGCACGGTCTTCGTGGCGGGCCCGCACCTCTTCCGCGGCTACCGGGGTCGCCCCGACCTCACCGCCGACGCGCTCGTGGACGGCTGGTTCCGCACCGGCGACCTGGGCGCGCTGGACCACGGCCACCTGCGCATCACCGGCCGCACCAAGGAGATCATCGTCACCGCGGGCGGCAAGAACGTCGCCCCGGCCCCGCTGGAGGACCGGGTCCGGGCGCACCCGCTGGTGTCGCAGGTCGTCGTCGTGGGCGACAAGCGCCCCTTCATCGGCGCGCTCGTCACGCTGGACGCCGAGATGCTGCCCGGCTGGCTGGCCACGCAGGGCATCCCGCCGATGTCGGTGGGCGCCGCACGGACCGACCCCCGGGTGCTGGCGGCGCTCGACGCCGCGGTGGAGGAGGCCAACACGGCCGTCTCCCGGGCGGAGTCGATCCGCAAGTTCCGGGTGCTCGAGGGCGACTTCACGGAGGCGAACGAGTACCTGACGCCGTCGTTGAAGGTGAAGCGCGACCTCGTGCTGCGCGACTTCGCGGACGAGGTCGACGCGCTCTACTCCCGGTAAGGGCCCGGTAGGGCTCAGGCGCTCTTCTCGCGGGGGGTGCGACGACGCACGGGCGACGTGCGCGGCACCAGCGTCGGGTTGACGTTCTCCAGCACGACCTCGCGGCTCACGACCACCCGCTCGACGTCGTCCCGGCTCGGCACGTCGAACATCACCTGCTGGAGGACCTCCTCCATGATGGCGCGCAGCCCGCGCGCCCCGGTGCCCCGCAGCAGAGCCTGCTCGGCGATCGCCTCGACCGCGTCCTGCTCGAACTCGAGCTCGACGCCGTCGATCTCGAACATCCGCTGGAACTGCTTGACGAGCGCGTTGCGCGGCTCGGTGAGGATCCGCACCAGCGCGTCGCGGTCCAGCGGGGACACGGACGCGATGACGGGCAGCCGCCCGATGAACTCGGGGATGAGGCCGAACTTCTGCAGGTCCTCGGGCCGCACCTCCGCGAACAGGTCGTCGTCGGCGACCGTCTCCATGGGGGCGCTGAATCCGATGCCGCGCTTGCGGGAGCGGGAGGCCACGATGTCGTCGAGCCCGGCGAACGCGCCCGCCACGATGAACAGCACGTTCGTGGTGTCGATCTGGATGAACTCCTGGTGCGGGTGCTTGCGGCCGCCCTGCGGGGGCACCGACGCCGTGGTGCCCTCGATGATCTTCAGGAGCGCCTGCTGCACGCCCTCGCCGGAGACGTCGCGCGTGATCGACGGGTTCTCCGCCTTGCGGGCCACCTTGTCGACCTCGTCGATGTAGATGATGCCCGTCTCGGCCTTCTTGACGTCGTAGTCCGCGGCCTGGATGAGCTTGAGGAGGATGTTCTCGACGTCCTCGCCCACGTACCCGGCCTCCGTGAGAGCCGTGGCGTCCGCGATGGCGAACGGCACGTTGAGCATCTTCGCCAACGTCTGCGCCAGGTAGGTCTTGCCTGTGCCGGTGGGCCCGATGAGCAGGATGTTGGACTTCGCGATCTCGACGGCGTCGTCGCCGTCGCGCTGGGCCTCGCCCGCCTGGACCCGCTTGTAGTGGTTGTAGACCGCCACGGCCAGCGCCCGCTTGGCCGGCTCCTGCCCGATGACGTACTGCTCGAGGAAGTCGAAGATCTCGCGCGGCTTCGGCAGCTCGGTGAGCCCCAGCTCCGCCGCCTCGCCGAGCTCCTCCTCGATGATCTCGTTGCAGAGGTCGATGCACTCGTCGCAGATGTACACGCCGGGGCCGGCGATGAGCTTCTTGACCTGCTTCTGCGACTTCCCGCAGAACGAGCACTTCAGCAGGTCTGCGCCGTCACCGATCCGAGCCACCGGGAGCCTCCATCTCGTGAATGCACGTCCTGAGTGCTGGTCCTGCGTCCATTCCACACCACGAGGGCGTCGTTGTCAGCCGAGTAGCCCGGTGCGTCGTGTCGCGAGGCCCGCGACGTCCCCCGAGGGAGGTCGCGGGCCCCGTGAACGTGCTGGTCAGCGCGGCGCGAGAGCGGCAGGCTTGCGGCTCTCGAGCACCTGGTCGACCAGGCCGTAGTCCTTCGCCTGCGCGGCGGTGAGGATCTTGTCGCGCTCGATGTCCTCGCGCACCTGCTCCTCGGTCTTGCCCGTGTGCGCCGCCAGCGTCGACTCGAGCCACTCGCGCATGCGGATGAGCTCGTTGGCGTGGATCTCGATGTCGGACGCCTGGGCGTAGCCGCCGCCCTCCATCGCGGGCTGGTGGATCAGCACGCGGGCGTTCGGCAGCGCGAGCCGCTTGCCCGGCTGGCCGGCGGCGAGCAGCACGGCCGCGGCGGACGCCGCCTGGCCGAGGCACACCGTCTGGATCTGCGGCTTGATGAACTGCATCGTGTCGTACAGCGCCGTCATGGCCGTGAACGACCCACCCGGCGAGTTGATGTAGATCATGATGTCGCGGTCGGGGTCCTGGCTCTCGAGGACCAGCAGCTGCGCCATGATGTCGTCCGCCGACGCGTCGTCGACCTGGACGCCCATGAAGATGATGCGGTCCTCGAACAGCTTGGTGTACGGGTCCTGGCGCTTGAAGCCGTACGCGGTGCGCTCCTCGAACTGGGGCAGCACGTAGCGCGACGTCGGCGCGCCGTGCGGGAGCGCGACGCCGCCGGGACGCGCCGCGGCGCCCGCCAGGTTCTGGGCCCGCATTGCGAACTGGTACTCGTCTGAGTAGCTCACGGTGTTCTCCTCGGGTGGGAAGTCGGTGGGTTCCGGGGGCGGGTGGTCGGCGTCAGGAGCCCGACGCGCCGCCACCGCCCGAGACCGAGGCGGCGTTGGTGACCACGTGGTCGACGAAGCCGTACTCGAGCGCCTCGTCCGCGGTGAACCACTTGTCGCGGTCGTTGTCCTTGAGGATCTGCTCCAGCGACTGCCCGGTCTGCTCGGCCGTCAGCTCGGAGAGCACCTTCTTCATGTGCATGATCAGCTGCGCGCCGATCCGCACGTCGGTCGCGGTGCCGCCGACGCCGCCGGACGGCTGGTGCATCAGCACGCGGGCGTGCGGGGTGATGTACCGCTTGCCCTTCGCGCCCGAGGAGAGCAGGAACTGCCCCATCGACGCAGCCATGCCCATGGCGATGGTCGCGACGTCGGGCTTGATGTACTGCATGGTGTCGTAGATCGCCATGCCGGCCGTGATGGAGCCGCCGGGGCTGTTGATGTACAGCCAGATGTCCTTGTCCGGGTCCTCCGCGGCCAGCAGCATCATCTGGGCGCAGATGGCGTTCGCGTTCTCGTCGCGCACCTCCGAGCCCAGCCAGATGATGCGCTCCTTGAGGAGCCGGTTGTAGATGGAGTCGTTGAGGCCGAGGCCCGGGCCATCGGCACGCGCCACCGGCGTCGCACCGTCCATCCGCAGCAAGTCGTTCACGTCCGTCTCCTTCGTCATCGCCGTCGATCGACCCTAACGTGCGGCAACCACGCGAAACGTCCCGGCGGAGGGGCTTTTCGCTGCTGGCGCACACGACGACCCCGCGGGCGGCCGCGGCTCACGCCGCGTGCGCCGCGCACAGGGCGCCGGCGGCGCGGCGCGCCGCCCGGAAGGGCCCTGCGGGCACGCCGGTCCCCGACGCCGCCAGCGCCCCGTCGTAGAGCACCATGAGCTCGTCCGCGAGCCCGCCGGGGCGGGCGAGCCCGGCGGCGCGGCACTCGGCCTCGAGGCGGTCCCGGACCCACGACTTCTGCCGGGCGACCTCGACCGCGACCGGGTGCCCGGGGTCGTCCACCTCGGCGCGGGCGTTGATCGCGGCGCACCCGCGCCCGCCCTCGGCCGCCGACCACTCCTCGACGGCGTCGAAGAACGCCAGGACCCGGTCGACGCCGGCGGCCGGGTGCGCCGCGAGGCTCCGGCCCAGGTGCTCCTCCCACCGGGCGTCACGGGCACGCAGGTACGCCACCTCGAGCGCCTCCTTCGATCCGAAGCGGTCGTAGAGCGTCTTCTTGGTGACGCCCGCCTCCGCGGCGACCGTGTCGACGCCGACGGCGTGCAGGCCGCGGGCGTAGAACAGGCGTGACGCGGCCGCGAGGATCCGGCGCGCCGCCGGGGTGAGGGGCGCCGACGGCGGGGTCTGCTCGATCACCCGACCCACTATACGGACCTGTATACCGGCACCGGCGGTCGCTCCGGTCACGACCGGAGCGGGGACGACGACGGCCCGCACCGTCCGTGAGGACGATGCGGGCCGGCGTGGGTTCGGGTGGCCCGGAGGGGCTCCGAGGGTCAGGCCTTGGCCGACTCCTCGGCCTCCTCCGACGCCTCGTCGGACGCGGCGGTCTCGGTGGGCTCCTCGGCCTCGGCGGCCGCAGCGTCCTCCTCCTCGGTGCCGATGAACTCGGTCAGGTCGACGACGTTGCCGTCGGAGTCCTTGACCTCGATGTCGCGGAGCGCCACGGCGAGGGCCTTGGAGCGCGCGACCTCGCCGACCATGGCGGGGATCTGGCCGCCCTGGTCGAGGGTCGAGATGAACTGGTTCGGGTCCATGCCGTACTGCTGAGACGCCTGGACCAGGTACTCGACGAGCTCGCCCTGGCCGACCTGGACCTCGAGCTTCTCGGCCAGCGTGTCGAGCAGGATCTGGTTCTTGAGGGCCTTGGTGGCGTCCTCGGTGACCTCGGCGCGGTGCGCGTCGTCCTCGAGACGGTTCTC
Source organism: Isoptericola nanjingensis (assembly GCF_050311635.1). NCBI lineage: Bacteria > Bacillati > Actinomycetota > Actinomycetes > Micrococcales > Promicromonosporaceae > Isoptericola > Isoptericola nanjingensis. The sequence continues at coordinate 271,630 of NZ_JBNOZL010000001.1, forward strand.
CGACTCCAGGTGGCGGTGCACCTCGGCCTCGACCGCGCCCGACGGCACCGGGACCTCGACGGCCTCCAGCAGCTTCTCCAGCAGCAGGTCGCGGGCGGCGACGGCCTGGTTCGACGTCTTGATCGACGCGACCTGCTCACGCAGGTCCGCGGTCAGCTCCTCGAGGGTGTCGAACTCCGAGGCGAGCTGGGCGAAGTCGTCGTCCGGCGTCGGCAGGTCGCGCTCCTTGACGGCGGTGGCCGTGACGGTGACCTGCGCCTCCTCGCCCTCGTGCTCGCCGCCGGCGAGCTTGGTGGCGAAGGTCGTGGTCTCGTCCGTCGACAGGCCCGTGAGCGCCTCGTCGAGGCCCTCCAGCATGTTGCCGGCGCCGATCTGGTAGGAGACGCCGGAGACCGAGTCGATCTCCTCGTCACCGATGACGGCCTTGAGGTCGATGACGACGTAGTCGCCCTCGGCGGCCGGACGGTCGACGCCCACGAGGGTGCCGAAACGCTCGCGCAGCGCGTCGAGGCGCTCGGTGACGTCCTCGTCGCTCACCTCGGTGGAGTCCACCGTGATGTCGATGCCGGACAGGTCCGGGAGGGTGATCTCGGGGCGGACCTCGACCTCGGCGGTGAACGCGAGCTGGCCCTCGCCGGCCTTGGCGGGGATCTCGGTCACCTCGACCTCGGGCTGGCCCAGGGGGCGCAGCGACTCGGCCGTGACGGCGTCGCGGTAGAAGTTCGACAGAGCGTCGTTCACGGCGTGCTCGACGACCGCACCCCAGCCGACGCGCTGGTCGATGATGCGCGGGGGAACCTTGCCCTTGCGGAACCCGGGGATGTTCACCTGCTCGGCGATGTGCTTGTACGCGTGGTCGATGCTCGGCTTGAGCTCGTCGTACTCCACCTCGACGGTCAGCTTGACCTTGGTGGGCTCCAGGGTCTCGACGGCGCTCTTCACTTCGATGGTCTCCAACGGTTCGGGTGCTGCGCGCGCGTCTCACCGGCGCGAGCCGGCCTGGTTGCTGCGGCGCGGGGTGCGGGGACCGTACGACGGGCGTACGGGCAACCCGTCCATCCTACGCCACGGCGAGGGCCGCCCGGCGGCCTCTCGCGTCACACCCCCGCGAGACCCGACCGACGCGACGGCCCGGGGCTCGCGGGCGTGCGCGGCGGTCAGGAGGGGCAGGTGAAGGTGGTGTTGCCCACGACGTGCGTCCCCGGCCCCAGCTCGGCGCACTGCTCGAGGACGTAACCGACCCCCACGCCGATGACCACGGCGACGATGATCGTCCCGATGAGCACGAGGGAGCTCACGATGATGCCGGCGATCGCGACACCGTTCGGCTGGCCCGCCTTGCGCGACTTCACGAGACCGACGATCGACAGGATCAGGCCGACGATCGACAGGGGCCCGAAGAAGCCGAGCACCAGGCCGACGATGCCGAGCGTCTTGCCCGGGTTCTGCGGCGGCTGGCCGTAGGCCGGCGCGTACTGCCCGGCGGGCGGTGCGGCGGGGTAGGCCTGGCCGGGCGCCTGCGGGGATGCGGGATGGGGCTGCCCGCCGGCCGGCTGGGCAGGGGAGGCCTGGCCCGGCGCCGGCTGACCCGGGGCGGGCTGCTGGGGCTCGGTGCCGCCGGGGGGCGTCGCACCCGGCTCGGGCGTGCCTGGCGTGTAGGGGTCCGGGGTGGTCATCAGGTTCTCCTCGCACGTCGGTCGCCGTCCGTCGGCGAACGGGGGCCGATCCTTCCAGATCGGCACGCCGGGCGCGTGCCGAACCACGGGCGAGCCGCGACGGACCACGACGTCCGCCCCTGTCCCTGTGTCGGGGTGACTGGATTCGAACCAGCGACCCTCTGCTCCCAAAGCAGATGCGCTACCAAGCTGCGCCACACCCCGCGGCCCGCCGTCGGGCGGGGCCTCGGTCAGTGTAGTGCCGCCGTCCGGGGCCGAGCCCACGACGTGCACGGACGGCGCGGGGACGGGCTCGAGCGCCCCCAGGGCTTTGCTAGGGTTGGCCCGCGTTCCCACCCCGGCGACGGTGTCGCGGGGTGGCCGTGCGGGCGTAGCTCAATGGTAGAGCCCCAGTCTTCCAAACTGGCTACGCGGGTTCGATTCCCGTCGCCCGCTCCGCACAAAACCGCAGGTCACAGCGCGTTTCCCCCGTCCGGGAGCGCTGGCCACGGCTCGGAAGTCCACCGGCCGTGCCAGTTCGTGCCAGTTCGCTGGCACCCGCACCGGGAGCACGACACATGACGACCACCCCCAAGCCCCCCGCCAAGGCCGCCAAGCCCCGCCGCTCGCGGCGCGTGCCCGGCGTGCGGCAACTGCCCTCGGGCCGCTGGCAGGTCCGCTTCACCGACCCGGCCGGGGTCACCCGGACCCTGGGCGTCTACGACGACTACGACACCGCCGTGGTGGAGCGCTCGCGGGTCACGGTGGACGTGGCCAGCGGCACCTGGCAGCCCCCGGCGCCGGACGAGTCCCTGGCCGACTACCTGGCGCGCTGGCTGGAGCGCCGCTCGGCCGACCTGTCGGTGCGCACCCGCGACCTGTACGAGTCGCTGGCGGCCCGCTGGCTGCTGGCACCCGTGAAGTCCCCCGACCGCGCGGGGCGGGGCATCGAACTCGGCCCCCTGCCCCTGCGGGCGATCAGCGTCACGGCCGTGGCCGACTGGTACGCCATCGTTCGCACCAGGGCGGCGGCCAACGTGGACGAGCGCATCAAGGCAGCGGCCAAGCGGCGCCAACTGACCGACGTGCAGTCCGCCCGGCGCTGGGCGCTCGCGGCCGGGCTGGACGTCCCGCGTACCGGCGCCCTGTCCCCCACCGTCGTGGCCGCCTGGCGTGAGGCGGGCGCCGTGCGCCCGCCCGTTGTGGAGCCCGAGGTGCCCGCCGACGCCGGGCGGCAGACGGCAGCGCTGGCCTACAGCCTGTTGCGCACCGTGCTGGGCGACGCCGCGCGCGAAGGGCTGATCCCGGTCAACCCGTGCCAGGTCCGGGGCGCCGGGGGCTACCAGCACGACGAGCGCGTCCCCGCCACGCCCGAACAAGTCGTGGCGATCACGGGCGCCATGCCCGAGCGCTACGCGGCGGCCGTGCCGCTGCTGACGTGGGGTGCCCTGCGGTTCGGTGAGATGGCCGGGCTACGGCGCCGCGACGTGAAGATCACCCGTGACGACGCCGGGGAGGTCACGGGCGGGGCCGTGCGCGTCGAACGGGCCATGACCCGCATCAAGGGCCAGGGCGCCGTGGCGGGCGACGTCAAGACTCGCGCGTCCAAGCGGACGGTGAACCTGCCCGCCTCGACCGCTGCGGCCCTCGCCGCGCACCTGGACACGTTCACGGGGCGACGGGCCGACGATCTGGTGTTCACGTCCTCGACCGGAGGGCCGCTCCAGGGCTCCACCTGGACCCGCGCGTTCATCAAGGCACGCGCCGCCGCTGGGCGGCCCGACCTGCACGCGCACGACCTGCGGCACACCGGCCTCACGTTCGCCTACCGCGCCCTGCCGGACCTCAAGGCGGTGCAGGCGCGTGCGGGGCATGCGACGGCCCGCGCCGCACTGATCTACCAGCACATGGCGTCCACGGCGGACACCGACATTGCCGACCGCCTGGACGCTCTGACCGGCGCGTGACGACCCGGAGTCGCTCGCCGGACACGGTGTGATCTGCATCACATTTGGTGGTCTGTAGGGGCTGGAAGTGTTGCAGGTGTCTCCTGGGTTGCATGGGCCGAAATGCCCCCTTGCGGGAGTACGCGCGCCCTGGTGATCGTGTGGTCACCAGACCGCACAGCACGGCCCCTCGTCGGTGTTCCCGGTGTTGCAGCACCGGGCGACGAGGGGCCGCTGCCCCAAACCGCTTGGAGCACACCCATGGTGACACCAACGCCGACCCCAACGCCCGACACCGAGCCCTACTGGGACATCACCAAGGCGGCTGAGTTCGCCAGCGTGGACGTGACCACAATTCGCCGGGCCATCTGGGGTGGTCGGCTGCGGGCGTTCAAGGTCGGGCGCGTCGTGCGCATCCGGCCAGCCGATGTTCGGGCATGGGTCTCGGCGCACCCGGCGGCCCGCCCAACGACGGGTGCGCACCGATGAGCGCCACGACCCCCGCCCAGAGCCGGACCACTGACCCCGAGGAACCGCTGCTGCTGGTTCCCGAGGCGGCCACCTACCTGAGGCTGCCGGGGTCCACGGTCTACCGGCTCATCAAGACCGGCGAACTGCCCGCGCTCATCCTGTCGCCCCGCCGCATCCGTCTGCGCCGCGTGGACCTGGACCGCTGGCTGGCCGAGCGCACCACGGGCGGTGTCGCGTGAGCGCCCGCCACGTCGTCGTGAACGACGCACAGACCGCTGACCGTCGCGCCCCCGGTGACGTCGTGCTGGACCTCGACCGCCTCATGGCGGCGCTCGGTGGGGCTGGCCCGCACGTCCGGCACGTCGCCCTGCGTGCCCTGCGCGGCGCCCGTGAGGCGGCCGTCCGGCTCCGCGAGGACGTCACCGTCTGGGACGTCCGCCCCACCACGACGTCGGCCCCCACGACCGGGGGTGAGATCCCATGACGCGCAAGGAAGCCCCCGGCGCGCGAACGCCGGGGGCCAAGGACGAGAGCAGCGACCGCCAGGGCACCGGGCTTGTCCGTGTCCAGGCTACCGAGGCGCCCCGGCCGCGCACAGCCTTGGAGGCGGCCATCCTGCGCCCTGGCAGCGCGCGGGCGTGCCCGTACTGCGGGGCACGGCCCGAGGCCATCAACCGCGCCGACCGCCGCCTGGCGGCGCGGCAGGGCATCAACGCCCCGGCGGGCATCTATCGGCACCGGCGAGGCTGCACGGCGGCGCACGTCGGCCCTGACGCATTCGGCCCGCCGACCCGACCGCGCCGAGCTGGGGGTGTCTCGTGAGCCTCCCCCGCATCGAGCGAGACGGCCCCGAGCGCTACGACCCCGAGGGCATCGACGGCCCGCGCGCGGGCGGCATGCAGCGCATCACCCTGGAGCGATCCGTCCGCGCGGTGTGCCTCGGCTGCGGCCTCGTCACCGACAACACCGGGGGCGCCGCGAGCCACGCCCGTTCCCGGCGCCACGCAGTGCGCGTCGAGTACGCCACGACCTTCGTGTTCGCGCCCGCCGATCGCGTGACCCAGATGCTCGGCGGTGGTCAGGGATGACGTGGACCCGGCTATCTGACACGTTCAACGACCGCCCCGACCTGCTCGGTGTGGGGCGCTCCGCTCGCCTGCTGCACGTCGAGGCCCTCGTGTGGTCCAACCGACTCCTCACCGACGGTGCCGTGCCATCGGGGGCACTTCCCCGGCTCACCGACTCGCCCGACCCTAAGGTGGACGTTGCCGAACTGGTCGCTGCGGGCGTGTGGGAGGTCACCGAGGCCGGCTACCAGCTCGACTGGTCGGACCAGGAGACGGCAGCCGAGGTCGAGAGCCGGCGTGAACAGAACCGTGCTCGCGACGAACGCCGTCGCCTGCACAACAAGGGTGACCACTCCAAGTGCGATCCCAACCGGTGCTGGGTTCTCACGCGTGAGCCACGCGACGAATCACGCGTGGCTCACGCCCTCCCTATCCCGTCCCGTCCCGTCCCGACCCGACCCCAAGGGAGGGACGGAGACGGAGACGAGGACGACGGCGCCGACGTGCCCTCCGCTGGCGCTCCGGGCTCGTCGCGCCGTCGTCCCAAGGAGCCGAAACCAGTCGAACGCCACAAGGATGGATCGGTCACCTTCCACATGGCCGACGACGGAGAAGACGGGTGATGAGCACGACCGCCGACTGGCGAGCCATCAGCCTCACCATCCGCGAGGCGGACGACGACGAGCACCGCCTGATCACGGTCGAGTCGGAAACGCACGTCGATAACATCTCCGGCGACCTATGGGACGGCCAGGACTTCGCGCGCGAGGTCTTCGTCGCACGGCGAAGGGCCGCGGGCATCCTGGCCCGGCTCGCGCTCGCCGTTTTGGCAGATTTTGAAGCGACGCGCGCCTCGCACGGCTGCCATGGATTCGATGGATTCGACTGCTGTTTCCTATACGGAGGCCCTGAGCTGGTGCACCCGTTGTCCGGCGACTGGGGTGACACCCCATACATACAACTCGCGGTCCCGACCCGGGAGGTCAAAGCCTGGACAAAACGGCTCACCGAGACACTGATCGTGATCCAGAATGATGACGACGAAGTTCCAGCTGCGACGCCCGGACATGCCGAGCAGCAGCGTCGGGCGCCTCTCTACGCCGTGGAAGACGACCTCAGACCTGGCCCGCCCTCTGTCGCCGCCCCCCGGTAGGGTGCCGTCACGGTGTTACGGGGCGGGCGCACGGCGATGGAGGGCGGATGTCGCAGAACTACGACGTCGATTGGGTGCGTGAGCGCCTGGGATGGTGGATCAACGAGACGGAGCGCATCCTCAGGAACGCGCAGGCCTCCCGGACGGTAATCGCGGAGGACCACATCTCAGCCCTGCGAGCGCGAGAGGCCCAAACCCGAGAGATTGTGGCCCATGTACTGGACCAACCGGAGTCACCACTGATCACCCGTGGACCCACCGGTCATCTGCGCATCGCAGAAAGCGCGGCCATCTGCAAGTACGCGCTCGGCAAGGCCGAGACCGACGCCGAGACCCGGCAGCACCTCGGTACCCGCGCCCCGGCGATGGCAGCCGACTCGCTGCACCCCTCGGTCTGGGCGGCAGCCTCCCAGCTATGGTCCAGCGAGCACTACCGCCAGGCCGTGCAGAATGCCGCCACGGTGCTGAACGCCGATGTCCAGAAGCGCGTCGGCCGCCGCGACGTCTCAGACCAGAGCCTCATGACCGAGGTGTTACGCGACGGGGCGCCCCAGCCGGGCAAGCCTCGGTTGCGCTGGCCTGGCGAGGATAGCGACCAGACCGTGAAGGCCATGCGCGACGGCATCCGAGCATTCGCCCAGGGATGCTTCATGGCCATCAGAAACCCGAGCACGCACGGCACCGACGAAATGCCCCGGCAAGAGGCGTTCGAGCAGTTGGCCAGCCTGTCCACGCTGGCGCGCTGGATCGACCAGTGCCAACTCGTCACGGCCAAGGACACCACCAAGACTTAGCCGACGGTTAGCCGCCGAAGCGTGAGCCGCGCGCCAGGCCAGGCCCGCAGGTCCGGCCGCGCCGAGCGACTGTTGAACTGCTCGGACGTCATGCCAAGGTGAATGTGCGACCTGATAGCCCCTCTGGGCAGTATATTCAGCCCTCGTCGGGAAGTAACTTCTTGAGGGGAATTGTATAGATCATCTCCGTGTCAGAGAGTTTCTTTAGCCGCCCGCTCCGGAGTCTTGCCCACGCCTGGCCGTTATTGTCGGAGAATACGATCGTTGGGACTACGTGCCGCACCCATGGGTTGACGGCCCCTTCAATTATCTTGTCCTCATCCATGATCGAACTTGCCCCCGCAACCCATGCCGAGAACGTTGCACGTTGGATAATGATGTCTGTCTGTGTCGCCGCCTCTAGATGCTCAACGACTGGTGACCAGACCAGAGGGTCGCGTCGCTTGGTAGCAGCGATTCTAAAGGCGTCGTCCGAATCGAGCAGACTGGATGACGGGATGTAACGAGGCCGAAGCATGACGAACTCGATTCGCACGGTGGCCCGACTGTCGTTACGGACTCTCACGATTAGGTCATTGCGTTCGCGGATGTCGTTGTAGTCGTAATCTGTCGGAATCCAGGCGGACACATCGGCCCTCGCTGCATCGGCGGCGAATCGACTTCGTCGCCCGGTTTGGATCACTGCTATAAGCGCCGCGACAGCTGCGATGATAGTAGCCACAGCCTCAATGGCATTCCAGTCGATGCCCCCACCGTTGTGCATGGGGACAAGATATCGGTATCCGCCGCCCGGAGGCGCGATCCAGGCTGCCCAGGCTGGGATCGATCCGGGCCACGCCCCACCGTCAAGGCACGCGCCCGGACCGCACGACTTTCTCTCTGTGGTGTTCGGACGCCGGAAGACCTGGCTATTCCGCGCGACTAACTGGACAATCGTGGGTATGTGGACAAGGGGCTGGGCAGCTAGGCGGCGGGCGCTGACGAGGCTTGCGCCGTACCTCCGCCGGGACGACGTTGAGGCCGCCGCGCGAGCGCTGGCGGCCGAGGCTGGCCTGGAGGTCACCACCGTGATGGAGCTGCACGAGCTGGACGGCGACGAGGACGTAGAGGCCCAAGCTCCCAACCTGTCGGCCGATCCCGGCCAGCCCTCCCACGTCGGCGCCTCCGCCGCTGACGACGACCTCGCCGACGACCCGATGGAGCTGGGCGCCCCCGCCGTCGCCCACGTCGCCGACGGCGACGCCCAGACCGAGCGCGACGAGGTGGACGAGCAGGCCCAAGCCGAGCGCCGCCGCGCGTTGCTGGCCGAGACCGACGAGCTACTGGCCAGGGGGCGCCAGTGGGACGAGCTGACGGCAGGCAAGGAGACTGGACGATGAACGACTACACCACCCCCGACGAGAGGGCCGCGCTCGCGCGCGGTGTCCACGAGCACCTGCCTGAAGATCGGCGCGTGCAGATGCGGCAGGACGACCTGGGACGCCTCGCGGAGGGACTGCCCGGCCGCTTCACGGCCGATGAGACGGCCGCCGCGCTGCTGCGCTGGACGGCGCCGGATGAGATCGCTGACGTGCCCTGGACCACCAGCCGGGCAGGCTTCGACGCCGTGGTGGCCGCCCGCGCCCGGCGAGACGAAACGCGCGGGGTGTTCGAGCACTACGACCCCCGGTCGCGCGTCGTGACAGGCATCGTCATGCCCGCCTATGCCGTGTCCGAGCATCGGGGCCACACCGTCATGCACACCGGCCAGATGGACGTCGTGTCCCTGGACGTGGCCGACGTGCCGGTGCACTGGAGCCACGAGACCGGCGTGCGCTGCGGCAGTCTCGTCGGCGCCATCGTCGGCCAGCGACGCGCCCAGGGCATGCGGCTGGGCGAGGTGTCCTTGACCGAGAGCCCGGCGTTCGGCATGGACGAGACCGCCGTCAAGCGCGTGGCCGACGTGCCCCGGTTCGCCTCCGAGACCCTACGCCGCGAGCGCCACGACGAGCACGAGGTGCGTGCCCTGGAGGCCGGGGTGCGCGCACGGAGTGGGGCGGCCAGCCGGGTGCAGACGAGGGTCTACCCGTCCGCACGGATCACCGTCCGGTAGCCCACAGACCACGGTGGCCCTGGCTGGGTCAATCCAACCCCTGGCGGCGGCGAGTCGGCCAGGGTCACCGTGTCCCCTCGTCGTGGAGCACCACCCCCCGGCTCGGCCACGAGGGCACACCCCCTGCCTAGCGGGAGTGCACCCCCCCCGGTTGCCCCCACCCCGTCACGAGGACACCCGGTCACCTGCACCCGGTCAGGCAACCTGCCACTCGGCGTTGTAGCCCGGCCGACGAGCCAATGGCGCGGCCAGCGCCTTGAGCGCGAAGAACAGCCCGTCAAGGCGCCCCGAGATGCGCTCAAGAGTCGGAGGGCCGTCCGGGACGGGTGTCTCGGCCACCAGTGCGTTGCCGTAGTTCGGGTGCCCGCGGAAGTCGGCCAGGCCGTCCTCGTAGGCCGCCAGCACCAGCCGCGCCGCCTCGGGGTCGGGAAGCGCGTCCAGGTTGGCGCGCACGAAGTCGGGCAGGGCGTCGATGTCTCTGGGTTCCATCGCTCCATGCTCGCGCGCCGAGCGCGCCGCGTCGCCGGACGAGGGGGGTGGTTTTTTGAGCGAGGGGGCCGGGCGACCCCGTGCCAATGGTTATTTCTCTCTGCAAAGGTTGAACGCTGAAGCATTCGGGCCGAGCCCAGCCAGAGCATGCACGAGCGGGCTGATGGCCATGGATCGGCGCGCGACGACGACCGCTAGGGCTCAAGTCGTGCCGCTGCGCCCTGGCACTTCAGTTGACCCTGGGCATGGGCGAGCCGGATCGTGTCGAGCTCCTCGCGCAACTGGCCGAGGGGCTTCCCCCTCAGTCCGTCCTCGTACCGCACGGCGATGCTCGCGTAGTGGAGACGGCCGTACACCTTCGCCGTCTCATTGCCGTAGAGCAGGCGCACCAGATCGTTGACCCCGTACTCCCTGGTGGCCCCCCGGCGGCCCTGGTGCCGCGCAACCTCGCGTAGTTCCGGCGCAAGGTCCGGCGAGACGGCCGCGAGACGGGTCGGATCGTCGAAAATCGGATCGGTCCGCAGCGCGTGCCGCATGAGGTGGTAGGCAGCGTAAAAGTAGCAGACCGCCGCCCACTCATCACCTGCCTCGGCGAGCGCATCGCCGACGACCTTGTGCCGCTCAGCCCGCTCCAGATGCTTCGCGACGTCCATGACTACAGCCGCTCACACAGCCGCGAAGGTGCGCGTGGACAGACCCTCGACCGCCGCCAACTCCGGCGACCGGCTCTCGCCAAACGAGTACGTGATGGCGAAGTCGTCGAAGAACATGGCCTCGATCTCGACCATCTCGTCAATGACGGCGTCCCGCGCCTGCCAGGTGTCCTGCTCAAGGCAGATTTCCATGTGGGCCGAGCGGTCCTTCTCGTCCGCGTAGATGCGCACCTCCACGACGCCCGGGAGGTTGGCCACAGACCAGTTGCCGAGCGAGTCGCGCGCAACCTGGAAGTCGTCCATGGACGTGATAGTGCCACACCGACAGAGCCACGCAGGCCGGAACCCGGCCATATCGGGCGCTACTCCCCCATCGCACACGCAAGATTCACCCAACAGAGACGTCCGCGACCGCAATGGGCAGCAAGGCCGCAGTTCGGCAGTGTGTGGCGCGTCCAGTCGTCGCGCACGTTGCTGCTGGCGTGGACGCTGTTCGGCCCGTTCGAACAGGTGGTGACAGTCGCTTCTGGCATGCCAGTCCGTGCCAGTCCGTGCCAGTAGAGAGCGCAAGTTAGGTATAGTTAGGAACACCTACCGCAAGCATCCCCGCAGGTCAGGGCGCATTCGCCCAGGTCAGAGGGGTCTCGGCTGGCGACTTCCAAACTGGCTACGCGGGTTCGATTCCCGTCGCCCGCTCCCTTCCTCCTCTCCCCTCCTCCCCCGGCGGCCCGACCGCGCCCCCGGGGACAGGCGTCGCCCGACCGATCGACGACGCCGATGGATGAGATGCTCCTTGTCGATCGGTGGCGACCTGGTTAGGCTCGGCGCCGCAGCCTGCGACAGGCGCGACCGCGCGGCAGCTGCACGACGACGCACCAGGAAGCTTCACGAGGAGGGCCGGCCATGACGATCGTCCGCCGCGTCGCCCCCTCGGCCGCCCTCTCGTCACACCGGAGGACGGTGCCGGCGTCGACGCTCCGCACCCCCGCGTGCGCCGCGGCGACGACGCCGCGATGCTGTCGATAGAGCGTCCACGTCACGTCCGACCCGCCCGACGGCGGGTCCCCGGCGACCGTGCGGCGCTCGCACCGACCTCGCCGACGCCCCTGCGCCGCGCCCCTCCGAGCACCCGCTCGGGGGCCCGCCCCGCACGCGGCGGCACACCCGCAGCACCTCGCCCGCACGCACTCCTGGAGAAGGAACACCCATGGCACGCATCTACGACGACGCGACGAAGCTCATCGGCCGCACCCCGCTCGTCCGGCTGAACCGTCTCGCCGCCGGCCTCGACGCGACGGTCGTCGCGAAGCTCGAGTTCTACAACCCCGCCAACTCCGTCAAGGACCGCATCGGCGTCTCGATCATCGACACCGCGGAGGCCTCCGGCGCCCTGCAGCCGGGCGGCACCATCGTCGAGGGCACCTCCGGCAACACCGGCATCGCGCTGGCCTGGGTCGGCGCCGCGCGCGGCTACAAGGTCGTGCTCGCGATGCCCGAGACGATGTCGAAGGAGCGCCGCGCCCTGCTGCGCGCGTACGGCGCGGAGCTCGTGCTCACGCCGGGCGCGGAGGGCATGAAGGGCGCCGTCGCCGCCGCGGAGAAGATCGCCGCGGAGCGTCCCGGCGCGATCCTCGCCCGCCAGTTCGCCAACGAGGCCAACCCGAAGGTGCACCGGGAGACGACGGCCGAGGAGATCTGGGCCGACACGGACGGCGAGGTCGACATCGTCGTGGCCGGCATCGGCACGGGCGGCACGATCACCGGCGTCGGCCAGGTCCTCAAGGAGCGCAAGCCGGAGGTGAAGATCGTCGCGGTCGAGCCGGCCGAGTCGCCCATCCTCACCGGCGGGAACCCCGGCCCGCACAAGATCCAGGGCCTGGGCGCGAACTTCGTGCCGGAGATCCTCGACACCTCCGTCTACGACGAGGTCGTCGACATCGACGCGGAGACCTCCGTGGAGCTCGCCCGCCGCGCCGCGAAGGAGGAGGGCCTGCTGGTCGGCATCTCCTCCGGCGCCGCGATCGCGGGGGCGCTCGAGGTCGCCAAGCGGCCCGAGAACGCCGGGAAGCTGATCGTCGTCGTCATCCCCGACTTCGGCGAGCGGTACCTGTCCACGATCCTGTACTCGGACCTGCTGGACTGACGTGACGAGCCGCCGCACCGCTCCGACCGCCACCGCCGGACCCGGCCACCAGGACCTCGACGGCGACGTCGACCACCCGATGCCGGCCGGGCACCGCCCGGGCCTGCGCCACCTGGTCGAGATCCTCGCCGAGGACCTCGAGGCCGCGCACGCGCACGACCCCGCGGCGCGCTCCCGGTTCGAGGTCGCGCTCGCGTACCCGGGCGTGCACGCCGTGTGGGCGCACCGCCTGTCGCACCGCATGTGGCACCGGCCCGGCCTGCGCCTGCCGGCACGCCTGGTGTCGCAGGCCGCCCGGTGGGTCACGGGGATCGAGATCCACCCCGGCGCGCGGATCGGGAGGCGGCTCTTCATCGACCACGGCATGGGCGTGGTGATCGGGCAGACGGCGGTCGTCGGCGACGACTGCGTCCTGTTCCACGGCTCCACCCTGGGCGGCCGCTCGATGACCCGGGGCAAGCGGCACCCGACCCTGGGCGACCGGGTCATGGTGGGTGCCGGGGCCAAGATCCTCGGCCCGCTGTGGATCGGGGACGACGCGCAGATCGGCGCGAACGCCGTCGTCACCCGCGACGTGCCGAACGGCATGGTGGCCGTCGGGGTGCCCGCCCACGCCCGCACCCCCGGCCACCGGCCGGACCACGGCCAGCACGTCGAGGACGCCTCGGAGCTGCTCGAGTACGTCATCTGACGGCCCCCGTGACGGCCCCTGCACCCACCGCTCCCGGCGGCGGGCGCAGGGGCCGTCGTCGTCGGGCCGCGACGTTTGTTCTAGTAGTCGTAGAACAAGTAGCCTGCGTCCGTGATGTGGCGCATCGACCCGGCGAGCGACGACCCGCTGTACGCGCAGCTCGTCGCCCAGGTGCGCCTCGGCGTCGCGCACGGGACGCTCCGCCCGGGGGAACGGCTGCCCTCGGCCCGGGAGCTCGCCGCCTCGCTCGAGCTCAACATGCACACCGTGCTGCGGGCCTACCAGGTGCTGCGCGACGACGGCACGCTCGAGCTGCGGCGCGGGCGCGGCGCCGTCGTCGCGTCCACCGCGACCGACCTGACCGACGTCGAACGAGCCGTGGCCGACCTGGCCGCCGCGGCCCGCCGGGCGGGGCTGTCCGTCCAGACCACCACCACCCTCGTCACGGAGGCGATGCACCGATGACCACCGCTCCCCCGCCCGGCACCCCGCGAGCACGCTCCGGCACCGAGGCGTGGCGCCCCCGCGCGCGCCGCGCGACGGCATGGTCGGCGCTCGTCGGGCTGCTGTTCGCGCTCGGCGCGGCGGTCGTGGTCCGGGCGTGGCGGGACGAGCTGCCGGCGCAGGTCGCGTCGCACTGGAGCCGCGGCGGCGTGCCCGACGGCTTCATGTCGCCGACCGCGCTGGTGCTGGTCGGCCTCGTGAGCACCGTCGCGCTCTGCGGGCTCTTCGCGGCGATCGGGCTGACGCAGGGCTCCGCCGCCTCGACCCGACGGATCACCGCCGCGGGGTGCGTGTGGTCGGGCGCGTTCATGGCCGCGGTCGTCGTCGGCACGCTCGCGCCGCAGCGCGGCCTGGCGGACCCGTCCCAGGTCGGGCTGTCCGGCGCCGCGCTGCTGACGGCCGTCCTCCTGCCGCTCGTCCCCGCCGGGATCGCGGCCGCCCTCGTGCCGGGCGACCCCGCGATGCCCGCAGCCGAGGCGGTCCCCGCAGACGCGCCCCGGACCGCGCTCCGCGACGGCGAGCGCGCGGTCTGGCTGCGCCGCGCGACCGGCGGGCCGGGCCTCGCCGTCGGGGCTGTCGCCGTCGCCCTGACCGCGCTCGCGGCGGCGCTGACGGCCGAGTGGACGATGCTGGTCGTCCCGGTGCTCCTCGCCGCGCTGTTCGTCACGATGTTCGCCTTCACCGTGCGGGTGGACCCGAGCGGGCTCACGGTGCGTTCCGCGGCCCGCTGGCCGGGGACCCACGTCCCCGCGGACGAGGTGGTCCGGGCCTCGGTGACGCAGGTGCGCCCGCTGCGCGACTACGGCGGCTGGGGCTGGCGCACCGCCCGCGACGGGCGCGTGGGCGTCGTGCTGCGCGGCGGGCAGGCGCTGCTCGTCCAGCGGACGGGCGGGCGGTCGTTCGCCGTCACCGTCGACGACGCCGCCGAGGCCGCCGCGCTGCTGAACACGATGGCCGACCGCGCCCGGAGCCGCTGACCGCCCGCGACCTCAGGCGAGCAGCTCCGGGTGGGCGGCCGCCACGCGGCGCGGCGCCTTGGCGAGCCAGGCGTCGACGAGGAGCTCGCGCAGCACGGCGCCGTCGACCGCCTCGAGCCGGACGAGCACGACGGGCACGCCGTCCAGGTGCGGGATCGTCAGCGTCTCCGGGCGCGCGGCGAGCACGGCCTCCTTCTCGCCGAGGTCGTCGACCATGACGGCGAGGATCGGCCCGTCCGGCACCGGCTCGTCCCCGAACCGCCGCACGTCGGCCTTGCTGAACGGCCGCAGCCAGGAGAACACCCGTCCGGACACCGCCCACGCCCGGTTCCGGAACGTCGTCGTCTCGGTGACCTCAGGCAGCCCCGCGGCGAGGCGGGCCGCGTCGTCGATCGTCGCCATCCCCCGAACCTACTGTCGGTCCCGTCGCACGCACGACGTCGGCTAAGGTGTGACGGGCATTACCCCGTACTCCCGGTACCGGACACATCGGCACGACCGCACCATCTCGACGAGGAGCACCCCGCCCCATGAGCACCCTGCGCATCGGCATCCAGACCGGCTACTGGTCCCGCAAGCCCCCGAAGGGCATCGTGCCCGCGCTCGTCGCGGCCGAGGCGCTGGGCCTCGACTCGGTCTGGACCGCGGAGGCGTACGGCTCCGACGCGTTCACCCCGCTCGCCTGGTGGGGCTCCCGCACCCGCCGCCTGCGGCTCGGCACCGGCATCGCGCAGATGGCGGCCCGCACCCCGACGGCGACGGCCATGCAGGCGATCACCCTCGACCACCTCTCGGGCGGCCGGTTCGTGCTCGGGCTCGGGGCCTCCGGGCCGCAGGTTGTCGAGGGCTGGTACGGCCAGCCGTACCGCCGCCCGCTGGCGCGCACCCGCGAGTACGTCGACGTCGTGCGCCAGGTCTTCGCCCGCGAGCGCCCGGTCACCGCGGACGGCGAGTTCTTCCGCCTCCCGCTCCCCGCGGACGCTCCCGGCGCCACCGGCCTCGGCAAGGCCCTCAAGCCGACCGTGCACCCCCGCCGCGCCGACATCCCGATCGTGCTGGCGGCCCAGGGCCCGAAGAACGTGACGCTCGCCGCCGAGATCGCCGACGGCTGGATGGCGGGCTTCTACGCGCCGCGGGCCGACGCCGAGCACCGCGAGCTGCTGGCGTCCGGGTTCGCGCAGCGCTCCGACGAGCGCGCGCCGTCGTCCGCGTTCGAGGTGCTCGCGACCGTGCCCGTGGTCGTGCGCGACGACGTCGAGGCCGCGGCGGACGTCATCCGCCCGCACATCGCGCTGTACGCCGGCGGCATGGGCTCGAAGGAGGCCAACTTCCACAAGGCGTCGCTGGACCGCCTCGGCTACGCGACCGAGCTCGACGAGGTCCAGGCGCTGTTCCTCGCGGGCCGCCGGGAGGACGCCGCGCGCGCCGTGCCGACCGAGCTCGTCGAGGAGGTCGCGCTGGTCGGCCCGGCGGACAAGGTCGCGCGCGACCTGGCCCGCTGGGACGGCACGGCGCTGACCACGATGCTGCTGCAGGGCGACCCGTCGTCGATGCTCACGGTGCTCGCCGCGGCACAGGCGGCCCGCAAGGACGCGGACGGCGGCACTCCCCTGGGTGCTCGCGTGCGCGCGACCGCCGGCGCGGCCGCCGCCCGCGTGGCGCCGAAGAAGGCCTGACGGCCGTCGGCCCTCCTGG
The DNA here is from genome assembly GCF_050311635.1 of Isoptericola nanjingensis. Taxonomy (NCBI): domain Bacteria; kingdom Bacillati; phylum Actinomycetota; class Actinomycetes; order Micrococcales; family Promicromonosporaceae; genus Isoptericola; species Isoptericola nanjingensis. The sequence goes on from NZ_JBNOZL010000001.1 coordinate 287,960, forward strand.
GCTCAGCGCTCCTGCGGGAACCAGACGGCCCGGCGCAGGTCCACGCGCCGGCCGTCGCGGGAGAGCGGGCAGCCCTCGGCCCGCAGCGCGTCGAGGGCCGCGGTGAGGTGCCGCGCCGGCGGGGCGCCGGACGCGTTCACCACGCGCCACCAGGGCACGGGGTGGTTGTCCTGCACGGGGCCGACCACGGCGGCGCCGTCCGGCACGAGGTGCGCGTAGCGGTCGCCGGAGCCGGCCATGACGTTCCCGACCTGTCGAGGCCCGCCGCGCCCGAGCTGCTCGCCGACGATCTCGGCGATCAGGCCGTACGTCATGGCGCGGCCGGACGGGATGCGGCGCACCAGGGCGAGCACCTCTGCGGCGTACTCGTCGGGGGCGTCGAGGGGTTCGTCGGACGTCGAGGCGCGGGCTGGCACACCGCGACCCTACGGCCCACCGCCGACCTCGGCGGCGGACCGTACCGTGGGTCGCCCGGTGGCCCGTCCGGCGGTCCGGAAATCCGCTGGCCCAGCGCCCCGGACCGGGCCACGATCGGCAGGTGACCTCCGACCGCTCCCGCTCAGCCCTGCCCGCCGGCTACCGCAGCCGCACGCTCACCGCCGACGACCGCGGCGCGCTGCTCGACCTGGACACCTGGGCCTTCCCCGACCCGCACTCGGTGGCGGAGTTCGACGACCTGCCGCTGCCCCTGACGTGGGAGCGGGCGGTCGGCGTCGAGGTAGAGGGCGCGCCCGGCGACGGTCTCGCCGCGATCCACGCGTCGTACCCGTTCTCCCGCTTCCCCGTGCCGGGCGCCACCCTGCCGACGGCGGGGCTGACCTGGGTGGGCGTGCACCCGCAGCACCGCCGCCGCGGGCTGCTCACCGCCATGATCGACGATCACCTCGACGCGTGCCGGCGGAGGGGCGAGCCGCTGTCCGCGCTGTTCGCCGCCGAGGCCGCCATCTACGGACGGTTCGGGTACGGCAAGGCGGCCGACGACCTGCGCATCACCGTCCCGCGGGGCGCGGCGCTGCGCGACGTCCCCGGCGCCGCGGACCACACCGTGCGCGTGGAGCACGCCGACCGCGCGCGCCACGGCGACCTCGTCGCCCGCCTGCACCGCGCTCCGGGCCTGCCCGCCGGCCCGGCGGGGATCAACCGGCCCGGTTGGGCCGCTCGGGAGACCGACGCGCTGTGGGAGAGCTACTGGGCGGACCCGAAGTCGTTCCGGGCGGCCGGGCGCGAGTCGCTGCGGATCGTCGTCGTGGAGCGCGACGGCGAGGCGCGCGGCTACGCGACGTTCCGCCGCACCCTGGACTGGCAGGTCACCGGTCCGCGCGGCACCGTGCACCTGGGCGACGTCGTGGCCCTCGACGCCGCCGCGGCGCGGTCCCTGTGGGGCGTGCTGCTCGACCTCGACCTCATGGGCAGCACGGACCCGTTCCTGCTGCCGGTCGACGACGCGGTCATGAGCCTCCTCGTCGACCCGCGGGCCGCGGGCGCCCGCGTCGCCGACAACGTGTGGGTGCGCGTCGTCGACGTGCCCGGCGCGCTCGCGGGCCGTCGCTACCAGGCCGACGTCGACGTCGTGCTCGGGGTCGACGACCCCCGGGTGGCCGACAACGCCGGGTCGTGGCGCCTGCGGGCGACGGCGTTCGGGGCGGCGACGTGCGAGCGCACCGACGCGGAACCCGACCTGCGGCTCGACGTGCGCGAGCTCGGCGCCGCCTACCTGGGCGGCACGTCGCTCGTGACGCTCGCCGGCGCCGGGCTCGTCGACGAGCGGTCGGCCGGCGCGCTCGGCCGCACGAGCGCGGCGTTCGGCTGGCCGCTCGCCCCCGCCTGCGGCTGGGTGTTCTGACCGTGGCGGCGGCGTTCTCGGACACGGTCACGTCGGACGCCTGGCGCGCCGAGGCCACGGCCTGGATCACCGCCGTCCTCGCCCGCCGCGGCGTGCGCGTCCTCGCCCCGCCCGAGCAGCCGCGCGTGCGGCCGTGGTCCACGCAGCTCGTCGTCGCCACGGACTCGGGCCGGTACTGGTTCAAGGCCACCTGCCGCTCGTCGTCCTTCGAGCCCGCACTGCAGGCGCTGCTGGCCGAGGTCGCCCCCGACGCCGCGGACGCCCCGGCCGCCGTCGACGCCGACCGCGGGTGGATGCTCACGGCCGACCGCGGCGCCACGCTCCGCGACCGCCGGGAGCCCACCGGGTCCGACTGGGACGCGCTGCTGACGCGATCCGCGCACCTGCAGCAGGAGCTCCTCGGGCACGGCGACGCGCTGCGTGCCACCGGACTCCCCGACTGCTCCCCCGGCACGGTGCCGGCCCGGTTCGACGCGGTCCTCGCCCTGCTGCAGGGCGTCCCGGCCGGCCACCCCGCCCGGCCGGACCAACGCACGCTCGAGCGCCTCCACGCGGCCCGCGACGCGGTGGCCACGGCGGCCGCGACCCTGGCGGCGAGCCCGCTGCCGAGCAGCCTGCAGCACGGCGACCTGCACCCGGGCAACGTCTTCGAGGTCGACGGCGCCTTGCGCGTGTTCGACCTCGGCGACGCGCAGTGGGCGCACCCGCTCGAGGTGCTCGAGGTGTCGTCCGCGGTCGCCCGCGACGGGGGCGCCGACTGGGAACCCGTCGAGCGGGCGTACCGCCGCGCGTGGGACGTCTGGTGCGCCGCGCGGGGCCTGCCCCCGGTGGGCGCGGCGGACGACGCCCCGGCGTGGGACGACCTGCGACGCGCGGCCGGCGTCACGCACGCCGTCAACCGCGCCTGGACGTGGTGCGGCGCGCTGGCCGAGGCCACCGAGGCCGAGTGGGCGGACTGGGGCGAGGCACCGGGTCGGCACCTGGCGACGGTGCTGGATCCGGTGCCGGGTCCTCAGACCTGACAGACGTCGCACCAGAAGAGGTTGCGACCGGCGAGCTCCTTGCTGAGCACCGGGGCACCGCAGACGCGGCACGGCAGGCCGTCGCGGTGATACACGTAGAACGACGCGTCCCGGGGCACGGCGTCGGCGTCGCCGTCGGTGTTCTGCCGGGTGACCCGGCCGCCGCCGTCCGCCACCCGGTGCTCGGGCCGGGTGGTGACGATCGCCCCGCGGTCGGCGCCGTCGCGCATGAGCACGACCAGGTCGTCCCAGACCGCGGCGAGCACCGCCGCCGGCACGTCGCGGCCCGGGCGCAGCGGGTCCACGCCGGCACGGAACAGCGCCTCGGCCCGGTAGATGTTGCCGACCCCGGCGATCACCGCCTGGTCCATGAGCTGCTGGCCGACCGTCACGCGCGAGCGCCGCACGCGCTCGACGAACGCCGTGCGGGCCGCGTCACCTCCGTGGCGGACGGGGTCCGGCCCGAGCCTCGCCTCGACGGCGGCCTTCTCCGCGCCGGTGAGCACCTCGCACGCCGTCGGCCCGGTGAGGTCGGCGACGGCGTGCGCGCCCAGCAGCCGGAGCCGGACGGCGCCGCGCGGGGCGGGCGGCGCCCACTCCCCCGTGGCGTCGACGGCGACACCCGCCTCGCCTCCGTCGGCCGGCGTCGACTCGCGCTCCCCGATGCGACGGCGCGGCGCGCCGATCGCGTGCACCACGTCGGCGCTGCCGTCGCCGGCGAACGACCACGCCCCGTACAGCCCCAGGTGCACCCGCAGCCAGCGCACGTCTCCCGCCCTGTCAGACGTACCGTCCACCCCGGTGGGCCAGGCGTCTGACAGGTCGTGCGCGAAGCCGCAGAAGAGCTGCTTGCCCCACGCCTCCGCGGCCACCAGCCGGCGGCCGTCGAGCAGCGCGGCGCCGCCCGCGAACCGGCCCTGCGGGCTGGACACGGCGAGCGTCTCGCCGCCGAACAGCCCGTCCAGCGCCCGCGCGAGGCGGTGGACGGTGTGACCCTCTGGCACGTCGGGCGGTCGGGTCAGGCGATGGCGGAGACGTCGTGCGACGCCTCGTACGCGGCCAGCTTGTCGATGCGGCGCTGGTGGCGGGCGTCGCCGCTGAAGGGCTCCGCGACGAACGCCTCGACGAACGACGTCGCCTCCTCGACGCTGTGCATCCGGCCGCCCACGGCGATGACGTTGGCGTCGTTGTGCTGACGACCGAGCGTCGCCGTCTCCAGCGACCAGGCCAGCACGGCGCGCACGCCGACGACCTTGTTCGCCGCGATCTGCTCCCCGTTGCCCGAGCCCCCGATGACGATGCCGAGCGAGCCGGGCTCCGCGACGACGGCCTCGCCCGCGGCGATGCAGAAGGCCGGGTAGTCGTCCTGCGGGTCGTACTCGTGGGCGCCGTGGTCGACGACGTCGTGCCCGGCGGCGCGCAGGTGGTCGACGAGGTGGGTCTTGAGCTCGTAGCCGGCGTGATCGGCGGCGATGTGCAGACGCATGACCACATTCTCCCCCAGGTCGCCCGCGGGGTTCGACCCGCGCCGCACGTGGGCGGCGCGCCGTAGGGTGACGCCATGACTGCCGACGCCACCGGGCTGCGGTCCGGCATCGACCTCAGCGCCCTCGACCAGGCCGTCCGACCGCAGGACGACCTGTACCGCCACGTCAACGGGCGCTGGATCGCCCAGCACGAGATCCCCGCCGACCGCGCCATGGACGGCGCGTTCCGCGCGCTGCACGACCTGTCGGAGGAGCGCGTGCGGGAGATCATCACCGACCTCGCCGCCACCGACGACCTCGACCCCGCGTCCACCCCCGCGAAGATCGGCGCGCTGTACGCGAGCTTCCTCGACGCCGACCGCGTCCAGCAGCTCGGCACGGAGCCGATCGCCGCAGAGCTGGGGCAGATCGCCGCGGCGACGTCGCCCGCCGAGCTGGTCGACGTGCTCGGCGCCCTGCAGCGCACGGGCGGGGGCGGCGCCGTCGCCTTCTACGTCGACAACGACGCCAAGGACCCCGAGACCTACGTGACCTACCTCGTGCAGGGCGGCCTCGGCCTGCCCGACGAGGCGTACTACCGCGAGGACCAGTACGCGCCCGTCCGCGACAAGTACCTGCCGCACCTCGCACGCATGCTGCGCATCGCGGGCGTCAGCGCCACCTCCGGGTGGGGCGCCGACCCCGAGGACGCCGCGCAGCGCGTGCTCGCCCTCGAGACGAAGCTCGCCGCCCACCACTGGGACGTGGTGCGCGACCGCGACGCCGACCTCACCTACAACCCGATGACGCTCGCCGACCTCGTCGAGCGGGCGCCCGGCTTCGACTGGCGGGCGTGGGGGGCGGCGCTCGGCGCGCCCGCCGGCTCGCTGGACGCCCTGGTGGTGCGGGAGCCGTCGTTCGCGACCGGATTCGCCGAGCTGTGGCGGACCGAGCCGCTCTCCGACTGGAGGCTCTGGGCCGCCTACCACCTCGTCACCGCCCGCGCGGCCTACCTGGACGACGCAACCGTCGACGCCAACTTCGACTTCTACGGCCGCACGCTGTCGGGCGCCCAGGAGGTGCGCGACCGCTGGAAGCGCGGCGTCGCGCTCGTCGAGCGGGCGCTCGGCGAGGCCGTGGGCGAGCAGTACGTGGCCCGCCACTTCCCGCCGGAGCACAAGGAGCGGATGGACACGCTCGTCGCGAACCTCGTGGCTGCGTACCGCGAGTCCATCGAGGCGCTGGACTGGATGACGCCCGAGACGAAGGTGAAGGCGCTCGCCAAGCTGGAGCGGTTCACGCCCAAGGTGGGCTACCCGGTGAAGTGGCGCGACTACGCCGCCCTCGAGGTCGACGCCGCCGACCTGGTCGGCAACGTGCGTCGCGCGCACGCGTTCGAGCAGGACCACGAGCTCGGCAAGATCGGGCGCCCGATCGACCGCGACGAGTGGTTCATGACGCCGCAGACGGTCAACGCCTACTACAACCCTGGCATGAACGAGATCGTCTTCCCGGCGGCGATCCTGCAGCCGCCGTTCTTCGACCCCGAGGCCGACGACGCCGTGAACTACGGCGGCATCGGCGGCGTCATCGGGCACGAGATCGGCCACGGCTTCGACGACCAGGGCTCCAAGTACGACGGCGACGGCCGCCTCGAGGACTGGTGGACCGAGACGGACCGCACCGAGTTCGAGAAGCGCACCCAGGCCCTCATCGCGCAGTACGACGCCTTCCGCCCGGCGCAGCTGGCTGCGGACGGACCGCACGTCAACGGCGCGCTGACCATCGGCGAGAACATCGGCGACCTCGGCGGGCTGTCCATCGCGATCAAGGCGTACCGCATCGCGCTCGGCACGACGCTGGACGACGCGCCCGTCGTCGACGGCCTCACCGGTCTGGAGCGCGTCTTCCTCGGCTGGGCGCAGGTGTGGCAGTCCAAGGGTCGCGACGAGGAGGTGGTGCGGCGCATCGCCACGGACCCGCACTCCCCCAACGAGTTCCGCTGCAACGGCGTGATCCGCAACATCGACGAGTTCCACGCCACCTACGGCGTGGGCCCCGACGACGCCCTGTGGCTCGCCCCCGAGGAGCGCGTGCGCATCTGGTGACCCGCCGGACGTCCTGACGCGGCGAGGCCGCCGACCGGAGGACGGTCGGCGGCCTCGCCGCGTCGGGGGTCGTCTCAGGACCCGGCCGGGGCCGGCGGGGTCAGCTGGTGCCGATGCCCGCCCGGGCGAGCGAGAAGCCGTTGCCGGTGGGGTCGTGCGTGCACGACATGCCCGTGTCCTCGCTGGTGCAGGTGTAGTCGCCCTCGGTGATCGAGTCGCCGTACTCCAGGACGTCGGCGTCGTCCCCGGCGGCCTTCGGCTGCTGGTCCTTCGGGACGCACGGCTGCGCGACCTTCCCCTCGCCGTCGACCGTCACCACGTACCCGGTGGTCCCGTCGCAGCCCTCCATCGGGGCCGGCTGCTGGTTGAGCTGGGCGATCCCGCAGGAGACGCCGTCGTCGTAGATCGAGCACGTGATGTTCTTCGACGGGGCCGCGAACCGCGCGAGCACCTCGCCCTGCATCGGCGCCTCCTCGGACGCGGACGCCGACGGCTCCTGCGATGCCACGGGGGCGCCGCCCGCCTGCGGAGCGGTGGGCGACGGCGCGCCGAACATCTGCACGGCGAGCACCACCATCGTCACGATGAGCACCACGTCGACCGCGATGAACGCGATCCACCCGGCCGAGAGCCGACGTCGTCGGCGCGGCGCGGCGGGCGGGGGCGGTGGCGCGCCGACCGCCGCCGGCGCGGCGTACCCCGCCGGAGCCGCGTACCCGGCCGCGGCCTGCGGCGCAGGCTGCGCGTACGGCGGGTGCACCTGCGTCGCCTCCACGGCAGGGACCGGGGCCGCGGCGTAGGCGGGCTGGGGCGCGTAGGCGGGCTGGGGCGCGTAGGCGGGCTGGGGCGCGTGCGCCGGCTGTGCCGCGTAGGCCGGCGGCAGCTGCTGGGTGTGCTGGGCGGCCGGCGGGTACGCGGCCTGCTGCTGCGACACCTGCGGCGCCGTGACCCCGGCGTCCGGGGGCGGGGGCACGGGGGCGTGCACCGTCGCCGCCCCCGCGGGGGGCGTGGCGGGCGCGGGCGCCGTGACCTGCTGCAGCGGCACCTCGGCCACCGGGTCGGCGCCGACCGGGCGCTGGTACGCGGACGCGACGCGGCGCACCCCGGTGGCCGGCGACGTCGGCGGCACTGCCGGCGGCACGCTCGACGGCACGGTCGACGGCCTGCCGTCGGACCCCGGCGGGGGCGGCGGAACGGTGCCGGACATCTGGACTCCCTCCAGTCACTCCTCGGGCGTCGTGCGCCGGGTGGCGGGGACCCGCACGGCGGCGACGCACCGGGCAGGATGTCACGATCGGGTCTCGGCGGTCGAACCCGCCCCCGCCCCGTGCGCGGCCGAGGCCGGGAATCCCGTGCGTCCCGGCAGGCCCGAGGTGGCATCATCGTGCGCGAGCCTGCGCGCCCATCACGCGCTGCACCACCTGGAGACAAGGGAGAACCCGTGCCCGGAGAGAACCTCACCCGCGCCGAGGCGATCGAGCGCGCCGACGTCGTCACCGACGTCGAGTCGTACGCCGTCGACCTCGACCTCACCACCGGACCGACCACGTTCGCGTCCACCACCGTCATCCGGTTCTCCGCCACCCCCGGCGCGAGCACGTTCGTCGACCTGGTCGCGCCGTCGGTGCGCGAGGTCGTGCTCAACGGCGTCGCCCTGGACCCGGCCGAGGTGTTCGCCGACTCGCGCATCGCCCTGACCGGCCTGGCCGCGACGAACGAGCTGCGCGTCGTCGCCGACTGCGCCTACATGAACACCGGCGAGGGCCTGCACCGCTTCGTCGACCCGGTGGACGGCGAGGTCTACCTCTACACCCAGTTCGAGGTGCCGGACGCCCGCCGCGTCTTCGCGACCTTCGAGCAGCCCGACCTCAAGGCGCCCTACCAGGTGACCGTCACGGCGCCCGCGGCCTGGCAGGTCGTCTCGAACCAGCCGACGCCGGAACCGACGCCGGCCACGCACGCGACGGACGCCGACGTCCCGGCCGCGACCTGGACGTTCGAGCCGACGCCGCGCATCTCGTCCTACCTCGTGGCCCTCGTCGCCGGCCCCTACGCCGTGCAGCGGGGCGAGCTGACGTCCTCCGACGGCCGCACGATCCCGCTCGGCGTCTTCTGCCGCTCCTCGCTCGCCGAGCACCTGGACGCGGACTACATCATGGAGACCACCCGCAAGGGCTTCGAGTTCTACGAGTCGACGTTCGGCGTGCCGTACCCGTTCGACAAGTACGACCAGCTCTTCGTGCCCGAGTACAACATGGGCGCGATGGAGAACCCGGGCTGCGTCACGTTCACCGAGTCGTACGTCTTCCGCTCCCAGGTGACCGACGCCGTCCGCGAGCGCCGCGTCGTGACGATCCTGCACGAGCTGGCCCACATGTGGTTCGGCGACCTGGTCACCATGAAGTGGTGGAACGACCTCTGGCTCAACGAGTCGTTCGCGGAGTACGCGTCCACGCTCGCGACCGCCGAGGCCACCGAGTGGGAGGCCGCCTGGACCACGTTCTCCGCGATGGAGAAGACGTGGGCCTACCGGCAGGACCAGCTGCCCTCCACGCACCCGATCGTCGCCGAGATCCGCGACCTCGAGGACGTGCAGGTCAACTTCGACGGCATCACGTACGCCAAGGGCGCGTCCGTGCTCAAGCAGCTCGCGGCGTGGGTCGGGCGGGACGAGTTCCTGTCCGGCGTCTCCGCGTACTTCCGCAAGCACGCCTGGTCCAACACCGAGCTGAGCGACCTGCTGGTCGAGCTCGAGGCCACCAGCGGCCGCGACCTGACCGCCTGGTCGAAGGCCTGGCTCGAGACGGCCGGCGTGAACACCCTGCGCCCCGAGATCGAGGTGGACGCCGAGGGCCGCATCACCGGCTTCGCGGTGCTGCAGTCGGCCCCGGCCGACTACCCGACCATCCGCCCGCACCGGCTCGGGATCGGCTTCTACGACCTCGTCGACGGGGTGCTGACCCGCACGCACCAGGTGGTCATCGACGTCGACGGCGAGCGCACCGAGGTCGCGGACCTGGTGGGCCGCGAGCGCCCGGCCCTCGTGCTGCTCAACGACGAGGACCTCGCGTACGCGAAGATCCGCCTCGACGAGGCGTCGCTCGCGGCGGCCGTGGAGCACCTGTCGCGGATCTCCGACCCGCTGGCCCGGTCCCTCGTGTGGGGCTCCGTGTGGGACGCAGTGCGCGACGGCGAGACGCCGGCGTCGTCGTACGTGGACCTCGTGCTCGGCAACATCGCCGCCGAGACGGAGTCGACGACGGTCCGCACCACGCTGAACCAGCTCGGCCTGGCCGCCCGCTCGTACGTGGCGCCCGAGCGTCGCGCCGCCACGCTGGCGCGGATCGGCGACCGGCTCTGGGGCCTCGCGCAGGAGGCGGCCGCGGGCTCCGACCTGCAGCTGCAGCTGGTGAAGTTCCTCGCGCAGCTCGCGTCGACGCCGGACCACGTCGCCCCGCTGCGGGGCCTGCTCGACGGCACGGTCGCGCTCGACGGGCTCACCGTGGACACCGACCTGCGGTGGGAGCTGCTGGAGAGCCTCGTGCTGCTCGGCGCGGCCGACGAGGCCGAGATCGACGCGGCCCTCGCGCAGGACGACACGGCCACCGGCCGGCAGGCGGCCGCCCGGGCGCGTGCGGCGACGCCGACTGTCGCGGGCAAGGAGGCCGCGTTCGCGTCCGTCGTCGACCGGGCGGACGTGCCGAACGCGATCATCCGCTCCACGGCCGCCGGCTTCGTGCACGTGACCGACCCGGCCGTGCTCGAGCCGTTCGCCGCCCGCTACGTCGACGCGCTGCTGCCGATCTGGACCACGCGCAGCTACCACATCGCGGAGGAGCTCATCGAGGGGCTCTACCCGGCGCCGCTCGCGTCGGCCGCGCTGCGCGACGCCGTGCGCGGCTGGCTGGACGCGAACGCCGACGCCCCCGCGGCCCTGCGCCGCATGGTCGTGGAGCAGCTCGCCGGCACCGAGCGCGCGCTCGCCGCCCAGGCCGTCGACGCCTGACCGCGAGATAGAGAACCGCCCCGCCGAGGTAGAGAGGCGGGAGCTGCGGGATAGAGAGGCGAGGTCCGCGAGATCTCGACCGGACATGCCGATGCCCCTCGAGACCAGGTCTCGAGGGGCATCGGCGTCCCGGACGACGGTCTTTCGGTCAGTCGTCACGGTCGGGCAGAAGGCGCCACCTCCCCGCGAGTGCACGCCGGACGCGGACGTCGAAGCCGTGCGGCGCGTCGATGTCGGGCCACGCGTTGCGCACGAGGTTCCAGCCCTCGGCCTCAATCGCCTCGTGACGCTCGCGCTCACGACGTCGCACGGCGTCCGGGTCGCCATCGGCGAGATCGGTGTACTTGACCTCGCCGTCGAACTCGATCCCGACCTTGGGTTCTTCCCAACCCAGGTCGATCCACTTGGTTCCGAGCGTGGTCTCCACCGGGATCTGCGTCGACGGTCGGGGCAGCCCGCAGTCGATCACGGCCAGACGGGTGAGGCTCTCGCCCGGTGACTCGGAGCCAGCATCGGCCAGGGAGAGCACGCGGCGTGCCTGCACGACGCCGCGCTTACCCCGCGACTCGTCGATGATGCGCGCGATGAGCTCACGGTCCGCCCGGTGGTGCAGCGCGCAGTCCATCACCACGAGCGCCGCCGGCAGTGACAGCAGCCGCGCGCAGTCCGCGGCGGTCCGTTCGATCGTCGTGACGGGGACGCCGTTGACGAGCGTGCGGTCCCGCAGCGGCAGCGCCGTCCAGTGGCGCGTCAGGTGGAAACGGTGGTCCCAAGAGTCGTCCTCGCGGCGGACCTGTGGCGGGTACAGCTGCGTGAGGTGCACACGGCGCGAGAGCCGGTAGGTCCAGAGCCCGTGCAGGGCCGCCGCGGAGTCGAGGCTGAACCAATACTCGCTGTCGAGGTGGGCGCGGGCAGCGGCGATCCGGGCGAGCAGGACGTCGCGCTGCGCGATCGCGACCGGCGACGCCGGGTCCGTCGTCGTGAAGAGGCCGGGACGCACCCGCACCAGCTCGTCCTCCAGGTCCGCGATGCGTTCGGCGTCGGGGATGCTCCGCGCGGTCAGGAGCCTGGGGAGCGTGGGCGGTACGAGCGGCGGCGGAGCCGGGCGGGCGAGTTCCATCGGCCCACGATGGGGCACCGGTTGTCAGAGCAGGCCGCCGCAGGGCGGATCTGTGGACAGCCTGCCGGGCCGCTCGCCTGTGGACTGCGTCAGGTTTCATCTCGTCCGACACAGGTCTCTATCTCGAGCGGGAGGTTCTCTATCTCGAGCCGCACAGTTCTCTATCTCGAGCCGAACAGTTCTCTATCTCAGGCGGAAGGTTCTCTATCTCGCGGTGCGGACGGCGTGCACCAGGGAGATCAGGCGGGCGTTGTCGAAGAGGTCGTCGACCAGGACGACGTTGCCCGACCCGTCGGCCAGCGGCACCTTCCAGTTCGGGTACTCCTGGTCGGTGCCGGGCTGGTTCTGCGTGCGCCGCTCGCCGACCGCGTCGGTGAGCTGCACGCCCACGAGGGCGGCGGGCGTCTTGCGCAGGTACCGGTGGAGCCCCTCCACGATCTCGCGCTCGGACGGGTGCTCGGAGACCAGCCCGCGCACGGCGAGGGCCAGCACCGCCTGGTCGCGCTCGGTGCGGGCGGCGGCGCGCAGCTCCTGCGCGTCGTCGGCGAGCAGCCCGAGGCGCTCCCGCAGGTCCACGTGCTCCCCCGCGAGGTACCCGGCGGCGGGCGGCATGTCGTGCGTGCCGACCGTCGCGAGCGACGCGCGCCGGTACTTCTCCGGCTCCAGGGGGCGGCCGTCCTCCTTCTCGAACCACAGCACGGAGGTGCCCAGCACGCCGCGGTCGGCGAGCTCGTCGCGCACCCACGGCTCGAAGACGCCGAGGTCCTCCCCCACGACGACGGCGCCCGCGCGGTGCGCCTCCAGGCACAGGATGCCGAGCAGCGCCTCGTGGTCGTAGCGCACGTACGCGCCGTCGGCCGGCGACGACCCCTCGGGCACCCACCACTGCCGGAACAGGCCCAGCACGTGGTCGACCCGCAGCGCGCCGGCGTGCCGCAGCACCGTGCGCAGCATGTCGCGGTACGGCGCGTATCCCGCGCGCGCCAGGGCCCGCGGGTTCCACGGCGGCTGCGACCAGGCCTGGCCCTGCTGGTTGTACATGTCCGGCGGCGCGCCCACGGACACGTCGCGGGCGAGCACGTCGCGGTGCGCCCACGCGTCCGCGCCCTGGGGGTGGGCGCCGACGGCCAGGTCGTGCATGATGCCGATCCGCATCCCCGCCTCGCGGGCCACGCGCTGGGCGGTCTGCTTCTGCTCGTCGGCCACCCACTGCAGCCACACGTAGAACTCCACGCGCTCGGCGAGCTGCTCGCGCAGCGCGGCGACCGCGGGCGACGCCGGGTCCCCGAGCTCGTCAGGTCGCGGACGGGAGCCGAGGTGCTCGACGATCGCGCACCACGTGGCGAAGTCGCGCAGGCCCGCGCCCTCCTCCGCGACGAACTCCTGGTACGCGGCCTCGCGCGCGGCACGCCGCGGCGCGGTGAACACCACCTCGAGGGCCGCCTTCTTGGCCTCCCACACCGCGTCGCGGTCCAGCGCACCGGGATCGGCCACGAGGTCGCGCACCGGGTCGGCCGCCCACTCCACGAGGGAGCGGTCGGCCGCCGACAGGTACGCCGTCTCCGGGATGTCCTCCACCCGCACGTACAGCGGGCTGAGGAACCGCCGGCTGGTCGGCAGGTACGGCGAGGGGGTCACCGGGGTCACCGGCTCGGTCGCCGAGAGCGGGTTGACGCCGACGAAGTCCGCCCTCGCGCGGTGCGCCGTCAGCCACGCCAGGTCGGCGAGGTCCGCCAGGTCGCCCACACCCCACGACGTGCGCGAGCGCACCGAGTAGAGCTGGAGGAGGAACCCCCACCACTGGTCGTCCTCGAGCCCTGCCGGCAGCTCCAGCCGCCGCGGGGTGACGACGACCGTGACGCGGGACTCGTGGCCTTCGGTGAGCGCGTGCAGCGAGTGCCAGCCCAGCGGCAGGTCGTCCGGCAGCGCGAACGTCGCGCGGCCCACGCGGCGCCCGTCCACGGAGCGCGGCTCCACGAGGACGTCGAGCTGCTCCAGGTCGCGGCGGCGGCGCACCGCGTGCTCGCGCGCCGCCGGCTCCGCGCCGTCCAGCTCGAGCCAGACGTGCACGGCGGCGCCGTCGGTGACGTGCACAGGGACCTGGGCGCCGTCGCCCTCGCGCACCACGACCGTGGGCGGCAGGACGGCCCGCCACTCGTCGTCGCGGGCGCGCTGCAGGCTGTGCGTCACCTGCTGAGGCGTGCCCGCCGGCACGTCCAGCGCGCCCAGCACGGCCACGAGGGTCGACGAGGGGGCGACCACCACCTCGCCGCCGAAGCCGTGGTGCTCGCCGAGCACGCCGTACGCCTCGGCGAGCTCGCGCAGCTCGGCGCTCGGCTCGTCGGCGTGCGCCGCCTCGGACGTGCCGCCCGTATCGTCCCGGGCGTCGTCCGGGGTCTCGTCGCGGGCGTCGTCCGGGGTGGTCGGCTGGTCCTTGCTCACGGAGACGATCCTGCCATCCCCGTCCCACCAGGGCGTCCGCCCACGCGGCACGACGTCACGCCCGCCGACGTTTCGCCGCGACGCCCCCGCTCGCTACCGTGGGCGGGTGACCCCCGTGATCTCCACGCTCCGGACCGCTGCCCCGACGGCGGTGACCCCCGCCCCCACGCCCAGCCCGAGCACGACGACCACCGAGTCCGCCGTCGAGGACACCATCCAGGCCGCCGCGGACGCCGGTTCGTCCTTCTGGGAGTGGTTCACCGGCTGGCCCCTGCACATCCTCATCATCCTGGTGGTGGGGCTGCTCGTCCTCGCGCTGCTGCGTCGCGTGATCGGCCACGTCACCGAGCGCATCGCCACCGGCTCGGGCACGACGACCACCGAGGGCGGCCCCGCCTGGCGCCGCTACCTGCAGCGCACGCCGTTCGTCGAGGACGCCCTGGCGATGGCGAACCCGCTGGCCAGCCAGCGGCGCGCGCAGCGGGCACGCACCGTCGGGTCGGTGCTGCGCTCGACGGCCAACATCGTGGTCGGCACGATCATCGCGCTGATGATCCTGGCGGAGCTCCAGGTCAACGTGGGCCCGCTGGTCGCCTCTGCCGGCGTCGTCGGCATCGCGCTGGGCTTCGGCGCCCAGGCCCTCGTGAAGGACTTCATCTCCGGCATCTTCCTGCTGGTCGAGGACCAGTTCGGCGTGGGCGACGTGGTCGACCTGGGCTCGGGCGCGCTCGGCACGGTCGAGGAGGTCCAGCTGCGCGTCACGCAGGTGCGCGCCTTCGACGGCACGCTCTGGTACGTGCGCAACGGCGAGATCCTGCGCGCCGGCAACATGACGCAGCAGTGGTCGCGCGCCGTCGCGGAGGTCCGGGTGCCGCTGGACGCCGACCTCGACACCGTGCGGGCCGCGCTCGGCCGCGCGGCCGACGGCGTGCAGGCCGACCCGGAGCTGGCCCCGCTGCTGCTCGAGGCGCCGTCGGTCCGCGGCGTGGACGCCGTCTACGACATCACCATGTCGTTCACCCTCCACGCGCAGACCCGGCCGGGCGACCAGTGGGAGGTCTCGCGCGAGCTGCGCCGCCGCGCGCAGGCGGAGCTGCGCGCGGCGGGCGTGCTCCTGCCGCCGGCCGACGTCGAGCCGGCGGTGATCGAGCAGGGGACCGAGGGCTGAGTCAGGAGACGAGCAGGGGGTCCATCTGAGCGGCGAGGTCGTCGGCCTCCGGGCCCACGATGACCTGGACCACGCGGCCCGAGCGCACCACGCCGAACGCGCCCGACGCCTTGAGGCCCTGGTCGTCCACGAGGGCCGGGTCGCTCACCTCGACCCGCAACCGCGTGATGCAGGGCTCGAGGTCGACGACGTTCCGGCTGCCGCCGAGCGCCGCAAGGATGTCGTCGGCCTTGTGCGGGGCGATGGTCATGGGGGCCTCCCGTGGAATGCGTCGTTGCAGGTCCGTGACCAGCGTAACGCTCCCGGGCGCCGAGCGGGAGGAGCAGCACCGCGGGTGTCTGGGAGGATGGCCCGGTGACGGACCAGACTTCACCCGTGACCCCGCCGGAGACGTTCTACGACGCCGTCGGCGGGCACGCCACGTTCGAGCGCCTCGTCGACGTGTTCTACGAGGGCGTCGCCACGGACGAGGTGCTGCGCCCCATGTACCCGGAGGAGGACCTCGGGCCGGCGAAGGTGCGGCTCACGCTGTTCCTCGAGCAGTACTGGGGCGGCCCGACGACGTACAGCCAGCAGCGCGGCCACCCGCGCCTGCGCATGCGGCACGCGCCGTTCAAGGTCAACCCGGACGCCCGCGACCGCTGGCTGGCGCACATGCGCGCCGCCGTCGACGCGCTGGACCTGGCGCCGATCCACGAGTCCCAGCTGTGGGACTACCTGGAGCGCGCGGCGTACAGCATGATCAACACGTTCGACGAGTGACCCCGCCGCGGTCCGCGCGGCACACCCCGCGACCCACCCTGCGAATCGACCTGGAGTGCGTGTGAGCGAGACGTCCACCACCACGCCCGCCGCCGCGGGCATCCCCGACGCCCTGGACCGCCTGCTGTCGGCGCTCGACCTGCGCGAGGTCGACGGCTGGGGCCCGCGCGGCGAGGACGACCTGTGGCGCGGCGACAGCGTGCCCGGCCCCGGCCGGCGCGTGTACGGCGGCCAGGTGCTCGCCCAGGCCCTGCTGGCCTGCGGGCGCACGGTGGACGACGACCGGCTGCCCCACTCGCTGCACGCCTACTTCCTGCGCGAGGGCGCCCTGGACACACCGATCGACTTCGCCGTGGAGCGGCTGCGCGACGGACGGTCGTTCAGCGCGCGCCGGACGCACGCCATCCAGCACGGCAAGCCGATCCTGTCGCTGACGGTGTCGTTCCAGACCGACCAGCCCGGCTACGAGGCCGCGGAGCCCGTGCCGGCCGGCGTCCCGGCGCCGGAGGACGTCCCGTCGGCGATCGAGGTGCTCCACGGCATCGACCACCCGGCCGCGAAGTTCTGGTCGCACGAGTCGGCGTTCGACCTGCGGCACGTCGGCGGCTCGCTGTACCTGGGCCCCGACCCGGAGCCGAAGCCCACCCAGCAGGTGTGGGTGCGCGCCCGGCACGCGATCGCGTCCGACGACCCGCTGCTGCACCGCGCGCTGCTCGCCTTCGCGTGCGACCAGGTCATGCTCGAGCCGGTGCTGCGCCAGGCGGGCAGGTCGTGGATCGACGTCGGCGGCGCCGTGCCGATGGCGAGCCTCGACCACGCCATGTGGTTCCACCGCGACGCGCGCGCCGACGACTGGCTGCTGTACGTGCAGGAGTCGCCGGGCGCGCAGGGCGGGCGCGGCCTGGGCCTGGCCCGCGTGTACGACCGCGAGGGCCGGCTGGTGGCGAGCATCGCGCAGGAGGGCATGATCCGGCTGCCCGGCTGACGTCGGGCGCCACGGGCCGAGGCGCTGCGGGGAACGCGCGGTCGCCGCACACTGTGCGCGTGCGACTGCGCCGCGTCTCCGCGTCCTCTCCCGGCTACTCGCGCCGCGCGAAGGGCGGCGGCTGGGTGTTCCTCGACGTCGAGGGCGCGCCCCTGGACGACGAGGCCGAGGTGGCGCGGTGCACCCGCCTGGCGGTGCCGCCGGCCTGGACCGACGTGTGGATCTGCCGGTACGCCGACGGCCACCTGCAGGCGTTCGGCCGCGACGACGCCGGGCGCGGCCAGTACCTGTACCACGAGGAGTGGCAGGCGCGGCGCGCCCGCCGCAAGCACGACCACGTGCTCGACGTGGGCCGGCGCCTGCCCGCCGCCCGCGCCGGGGTGACGCGCGACCTGGGCCGCGACGGCGTCGGCCGCCGCCGGGTGCTCGCGCTCGCGTTCCGGCTGCTCGACGACGCGTACTTCCGCGCCGGCGGGGAGGTCTACGCCGCGAGGCACCGCAGCTACGGACTCGCGACGATCCGCAAGGAGCACGCCACCGTGCGGCGCGACGGGAGCGTGCACTTCCGCTACCCCGCCAAGTCGGGGCAGCTGCGCGACGTCCTCGTCGAGGACCCGGTGGTCGCGTCCCTGGTCACGACCCTCAAGCGGCGCCGCGGGGGCGACGACCTGCTCGCGTGGCGGGAGGACGGCGAGGCCGACTGGCACGACGTCACCAGCGCGGACGTGCAGGCCGACGTCAAGAAGCGCCTCGGCGACGACGCGACGCCGAAGGACTTCCGCACCTGGCACGCCACCGTGCTCGCCGCGCGCGCCCTGGCCGACGTCGGCGCGCCGCCGCGGTCGCAGCGGGCGCGGCGGCGGGTGGTCGCGGAGATCGTGCGCGACGTCGCCGAGGAGCTCGGCAACACCCCGGCGGTCGCCCGCGCGTCGTACATCGACCCGCGCCTGGTCGACCTGTGGGAGCACGGCGAGACGATCGGCCCGACGCGCACACGTTCCGCCGCCGAGCGCGCGGTGCTGGACCTGCTCGGCTGACCGCGAGGTGGTACCGGTACTACCTCGGCGCGATCCGTACTACCTCGGCGCGATCCGTACTACCTCGCGGTCAGCCGCGGCGGCGGAAGGCCACCGGCTCCTCGAGGTAGGCCTCCCAGGCCGCGCGCTCGTCGTCGGCGATGCGCCGCGGGGCGCCGGTCGCGGCGTCGACGACGACGATCGTCGTCGCTGCCTTGACGTACGCCTTGCCGCCGGACGCCGGGCCGGTGCGGTCGAACCCGCCGGGGACGCCGTCGTGCACCTCGTAGCAGACCTCGAGGCTCGCGCCCCCGATCGCGCCGATCCACATCTCCACCCGGACCGGGGTGCGGGAGAAGGCGAGCGGCCGCAGGTACTCGATCTGCTGCCCGGCGACCAGCGTGTGCGACGTGGCGTGCGGGCCGGTGTCGAGGACCGCGGTGGGCCACTCCTCGCCGTCCGCGGCCTCCGGGTGCCGCCAGAACGCCGTGATGCGCGCGTCCTCCAGGAGGCGGAGCATCGCGACGTTGTTGACGTGCTGGTAGGCGTCGAGGTCCGACCAGCGCAGGGGGACGGGCACGTGCAGACGGGTCATGGTCCGCATCGTCGCACGGCGTCGCCTCCCGAACGGCATCGCCCGGGACCGCCGTCAGCCGGCTGCGATCGCCGCCGCGGCGCGGCAGCGGGCGAGGGCGGCGAGCTCGTCCCCCACCGGCACGCGCACCAGCCGGTCCGCGACGCCCGAGACGGACTCGCGCAGCCGGCGGCGCACGCGCGACGCACGACGCCGCGCGCCCCACGCCGTGAAGACCCGCGCGACGAGCGCGAGCAGCAGCCCCGCGAGGAGCCCCCCGATCGCCAGCAGGGTGGGCCACGGCACCTCGAGCACCCCGCCGCCCGAGGCCGTGAGGTCCACGGTGAGCACCGGCAGGATCAGCGGCGGCAGCCGGAAGTACTCGACCGCCGCGGCGGCGCCGAGCCACAGCAGGCCCACGACCGCGGCCGCGAGGAGCAGCCACTGCACGGCGCCCACCGCCGCCCACCAGCGCGGCCTGCGCGCCGCCTCCAGGCGGGTGCCGACGACCGCCTGGTCGAGGTCCCCGGGCATCCGGTCGATCGCGTCCTGCGCCCGGTCGCGCGCCACCAGCACCCACGGGTCGGGCGCGCCCTCGGTCACCTCGTCGACGTACCGGCGCACCGCCGACGCCGACGCCGCGCGGACGGCGGGGCGCGTCGTCGGCAGGGAGCTGCGCACCAGGTCGGGTCGCTCGGGCCCCGTCGCGGTTCCCGACCCGTCGGTCGCCGTGCCGTCGGGGCCGCGCCGCAGCCCGAGCCGTCGCAGAGGGTCGCGCCTGAGCCGCGACACCCACCGGGTGACCGGCCATCCCGTGGCGAGGTGGGCGTCCCGACGGTGCGCGGCCGCCACCGCGTCGACGACCGTCGGCACCCCGGCGGCAGCCTCGAGCGCGTCCACCAGCGCGTCGGCCGCCCGCTCCCCCGCGCGCGACGCCGGGCTGGACCCGCACGCGTCCGCGATGCGCTGGGCGGCCGCGCGGGCGTCCGCCGCGAGCCGCGCGGTCGCCGCCTCGCGGCGCGCCGCCGCCTCCGCGAGCAGCCCCTTGAGCTGGTCGATCCCCCGCCCCGTCGCGGCCGACACGGCCAGCACCCGCGCCCCGTCGAGACCGTCCGCGGAGACCAGCCGGCGCAGGTCGGCGAGCATCGCGTCGGTCTCGGCGTCGGACAGCCGGTCCGCCTGGTTGAGCACCACGACGACGACCTCCGACCGGCCCGCCAGCGGGCGCAGGTACCGCTCGTGCAGCGCCGCGTCGGCGTACTTCTGCGGGTCCACGACCCACACCAGCAGGTCGGCCCGCTCCACCAGCCGCTCGGCCCGCACCCGGTGCTCCACGACGACCGAGTCGTGGTCGGGCAGGTCGAGCAGCACCAGACCGGTCGAGATCCCCGCCGGGCCGCGCCTCCCCCGCAGCCGGGCGAGCCCGCGCCGCGGGCGCGCCGCACCGGAGTCGTCGCCCGGGTCGTCGTCAGCCGGCGTCGGCATCTCCTGGCGCCGCCGGACCTCAAGCCAGTCGAGCAGCGGCCCGGCGCCGTCGCCCCAGACCGCCGCGACGGCGTGGGACGTCGTGGGCCGGCGCACACCGACGGTCGCGATCTCCGAGCCCGCGACGGCGTTGAGCACGCTCGACTTGCCGGAGCCGGTGGCGCCCGCGAGCGCCACGACCGTGTGCTCCGCGGAGAGCCCGCCGCGCTCGCGGGCCCGCGTCACGACGGCGCGCGCGTCGTCGAGCAGCTCGCGGTCGAGGCGGCCGCTCGCCGCGACGACGGCCGACTCCAGCGCCGCGGTCCGGTCCGCGAGGTCGATCCGGCTCACCGGTCGCCCTCCTCGCGCCGGGACCGGCGGCGCGACCACCAGCCGCCCCGCCGGGCGGGTGCCGCCTCGTCGGCGGTGGGCGGTTCGCCGGGGCCCGCCGGTGCCTCGGGCGCTCGGAACGTGCCGGCGCCGCGCAGCAGCCCGCCGCTCCACGGCCGGGTGACGCCCTCGGTCGGGACGGACCGGGCCGCCCGCTCGGCGCGGGCGGCCGCGGCGACCCGGTGGGCGGCGTCCCGGACGCCGTCGGCCCCGGTCTCCTGCGTGCCGAGCGCGTCGAGCTGCGCCGTGTACCGGGCGGCCTGCCCGCGCAGCACCGCGTCGACGCGGCCGTTCAGCCGCTCCTTGGCCTGGGCCGCGAGGCGGCGCACGGCCTCGTCGCCGAACACCGCCTCGAGCAGCTTCTGCGCGACGATCGCCGTGCCGCCGGCGATGCCGATCTCGGCGCCCGTCAGGCCGGCGGTCGACGCGAAGACGATGACCATGAGGCTCACGCCGAGCGCGTTCACCCCGAAGGAGACCGCCCGGGCGGTGCCGCGCCGCGACTCGCCCTGCTCGCGCACGAGCGCCAGCACGTCCTCCTGCCAGCCCCGGATCTGCTCCGCCACCTCGGTGCGCAGGGCCGCCGGGACGCGCGCCAGGTCGAGGCCGTCCAGGAGCGCCGCGCCCGCGCCGTCGCTGCGCCAGGCGGCGAACGTGCGCTCGGCGGCCTGCTCCGCCGCGTCGAGGATCACCGACTCCAGCCCGTGCGCGATGGCCTGCTCCACCTGCGGCGCCTCCTTCGGGCGGCCGCGGAAGAAGCGCACGACCGCGTCCCGCACGCGCCCCACGCCCGCCTCGACGGACCTGAAGAACTCGCCCGTCCCGACGAAGTCCTGCCAGCGGGCGAGCACCTCGCCGCGCAGCAGCGCGCCGTCGGACGTCGCCACCTCCACCTGCTCCAGCGCCTCCGCGTGGTACCGCCGGACGGCGTCGCGCAGCCGGGCGTCGGCCACCTCCTGCCCGTCCGCGGTCTCGGCGAGGGCGACCGCGCGCCGCACCAGGTCGTCCACCACGCCGTCTCGCGTGGCGGCGATGACCCGTGCCCGCGCCTCGGGGTCGCCACCCAGCCCGGACAGCCACGTGGCGACCTCCGCGACGGCCGCCTCCGGGAGCAGCCCGTCCACCAGGGCTCCGGGTCCCTGCTCGGCCGCCTCGCCGAGCACGAAGACGCGCGCGTCGCCCAGCCCGTGCTCCACCGTCATGCGACGCAGGTCGTCGGCCACGACCTCCGCGCCGGGGTCCACGCGGTCGAGGACGATCGCGACCTGCGCCCGCCGGCGCGCGGCCTGGCCCAGCAGGTCCCACGGCACGGCGTCCGCGTACCGCGCCGCCGTCGTGACGAAGAGCCACAGGTCGGCGGCCCCCAGCAGCTGCGCGGACAGCTCGCGGTTGGCCGTCTCCACGGAGTCGATGTCGGGGGCGTCGAGCAGGGCGAGCCCCTGCGGCAGCGCCTCGCTCGCGACCAGCCGCAGCGCAGCGGCCCCCTCCGCCCCGGACATGTCAGGCGTACCGCGCACCCCGGTGCGGCCGACGTCTGACGCGTGCGTCGGCGCCGGAGACCTGTCGGACGCCCCTGGCGCCCCGGTGGGCGGGGTGTCTGGCAGACGGCCCGACGAGGTCACGCGCGCCAGCCCGGGCAGCACCCGGTCGGTGGTGAACCACCGGGCGTCGAGGGGGTGGTGCACGAGGACGGGCGCGCGGGTGGTAGGTCGCAGCACCCCCGGGGCGGACACCGGCTCCCCGAGCAGCGAGTTGACCAGGGTGGACTTCCCCGCGCCGGTCGACCCGCCGACGACGACGAGCAGCGGCGCGCGCTCCGCCCGCAGCCTCGGCAGCAGGTAGTCGTCGAGCTGGTCGACGGCCTGGTGCAGGTCGGCCCGCGCCGCACCCACCCCGGGCGTCTCGAGCGGCAGGCGCAGGGCACCCAGGCGGGCGCGCAGCGTCTCGAGCGCGTCGACCAGCCCCCGGGCCGCCGCCTCGTCCCGCGGGTCGGGGGCGGCGGTCGTGTCCGGGTCGGTCATGTGCCCAGTCTGCCCATCAGGGACGATCCGTGCAGAGCCGACCTCCGAGAGGGCGCACCCGACCGGTCCGCGGGCGCGCCGGCGTCGAACACCACGGGTGAGGACGTCCACGAGAGAGTGGGGCGTCACCGCCACCGTCGGAAGGAACTCGCCTGATGCCCCTCGACCTGCACGAGACCACCACCGTCGTGACCGGCGCGAGCTCAGGCCTCGGCGCCGAGTTCGCGCGGGTGCTGGCCGCGCGCGGCTCCCATCTGGTCCTCGTCGCGCGGAGGGCCGAGCGGCTCGCCGCGCTCGCCCGGGAGCTCGAGGACGGGTTCGGCGTGCGCGCGCACGTCCTCCCGCTCGACCTCGCGGACGGCGGCGCCGCCGCAGCGCTGACCTCGTTCCTGGAGGAGCGGTCGATCACGGTCGACTCGCTCGTCAACAACGCCGGGTTCGCCACCTCGGGCGCCTTCGTCGACGCCGACGGCGACCGCCTGGACCGGGAGGTCCGGCTCAACGTCGGCGCGGTCGTGTCGCTCACCCACGCGCTGCTCGGCCCGATCACCGCCTCGGGACGGGGCTTCGTCCTCAACGTGTCCAGCATGGCGGCCTTCCAGCCCGTCCCGACCATGGCCGTGTACGGCGCCACCAAGGCGTTCGTGCTGAGCTTCACCGAGGCGCTGGCCCACGAGCTGCGCGGTACGGGCGTGCGAGTCACCGCCCTGTGCCCCGGCCCGACCCGCACGGAGTTCTTCGATGTCGCCGAGTCGCCGCTCGCCGCCTCGGCGAGCCTCCAGTCGGCTCCCGAGGTGGTGGCCGCCGGGATCCGCGCGCTCGACGCGCGACGCACGCCGTCGAGCGTCGTTCCCGGGGCGCTCAACCGGTTCGGTGCGGGCCTCGGGCGGCTGCTCCCCCGCTCCCTCGTCGTGCCGCTGGCCGCCCGGGTCGCCACCTGACCGACGGCGAGGTCAGCCCCCCAGACGACGGCGCAGCCACGCGACGCACACCTCGCCCTGGGCGCGCTGGAACGCCCGCAGGTGCGGGATGCCGGGGACGGGTGGCTGCAGCGACGAGTGCACGAAGTATCCGGTGAGCGCGACGAGGTAGGCCGTCACCGCGTCCCCGTCGGTCCCCGCCGGCAGGGGGCGGAGCCGCAGCGCCTCCTCCGGCGCCGGCCCGCCCTCCACCTGCACGGCCGGCAGCATGCCCACCAGGTCGCAGAACGCCGCGCCCCGTCCCGGGTACGCCCAGTCGACGGCGACCGCCCGGACCCGGGCCGCTCCGCGGCCCGATCCGCCGCCGACCAGCAGCGCGTTGTCGCCGCGCAGGTCGCCATGGACGAGCCGGTTCCCGGCGACGGCCGCCGGCGCCTCGAGCTCGAGCGTCGCGAGGCGGTCCAGGTGCTGCGCGAGCCACGGGTCGTACGACGCGAGGCCCTCCGGGCGCTCCGCCGCGAGCCGCCCGGTGAGATGCGCGGGCAGCTCGGCGGCGAACTCGGGGAGCACCCCCGCGCCGACCTCGTGCGTCCCTACCTCGACCGCGAGATCGAGCACGGCACGCAGCTCCAACTCGCGCCAGGGCTGCGCCGGCGCGTGCCCGTCGACGGCGTCGAAGGCCAGCACGACCCAGTCGAGGCCCCCGGCGACGCCGACCTCGGCGAGCCACCGCAGGCGCGGCGCGGGCACGCCGTCGCCGAGCAGGGCCACGCGCTCCGCCTCCTGGCGGTACAGGCCCACCGTGAAGGAGTGCTCCGGACCGACCGCCTTGACGAACGCCGCGCCGCGGTCGGTGCGCAGCGTGGACGCCAGGCCCTGGGAGTACCCGCCGTCGTGGCTGGTCCACCCCGTCACCTGCGCCCCCAGCCGCGCCTCGATCCCTGCGCGCACGGCGGCGGGCAGGTCGGGCCAGGTGGGGCGGGCGCGGGTGGTCGTCGTGGTCATCGCAGGAGTATCTCCGACGAGCGGTCCCGCACCCCACGCATTTCAGACGCACGACGCCCCCGGCACCACGGGTGCCGGGGGCGTCGTGCGGGCCGTGCTGGCTCGCTGTGCGGGCTCGGGGCCCGCGCGCTCAGTCGCGCGTGAGCTTGCGGTACGTCACGCGGTGCGGGCGCGCGGCGTCAGCGCCCAGGCGCTCGACCTTGTTCTCCTCGTACGAGGCGAAGTTGCCCTCGAACCAGTACCAGTTCGCCGGGTCCTCCTCCGTGCCCTCGTACGCGAGGATGTGCGTCGCGACCCGGTCGAGGAACCACCGGTCGTGGGAGACCACGACGGCGCAGCCGGGGAACTCGAGCAGCGCGTTCTCCAGCGAGCCGAGGGTCTCGACGTCGAGGTCGTTGGTGGGCTCGTCGAGGAGCAGCAGGTTGCCGCCCTGCTTGAGGGTCAGCGCCAGGTTGAGGCGGTTGCGCTCACCACCGGACAGCACGCCCGCGGGCTTCTGCTGGTCCGGGCCCTTGAACCCGAACGACGCCACGTACGCGCGCGAGGGGATCTCGACGTTGCCGACCTTGATGAAGTCGAGCCCGTCGGAGACGACCTCCCACAGCGTCTTCTTCGGGTCGATGCCGCCGCGCGACTGGTCGACGTAGGAGATCTTGACGGTCTCGCCGACCTTGAGGTCACCGCCGTCGAGCGGCTCCAGGCCGACGATGGTCTTGAACAGCGTGGTCTTGCCGACGCCGTTCGGGCCGATGACGCCGACGATGCCGTTGCGCGGCAGCGTGAAGCTCAGGCCGTCGATGAGCTGGCGGCCGTCGAAGCCCTTCTGCAGGTTGCTGGCCTCGAGGACCACGCTGCCCAGGCGCGGGCCGGCGGGGATCTGGATCTCCTCGAAGTCGAGCTTCCGCGTCCGCTCCGCCTCCGCGGCCATCTCCTCGTAGCGGGCCAGGCGCGCCTTCGACTTGGTCTGGCGGCCCTTCGCGTTGGAGCGCACCCACTCGAGCTCGTCCTTGAGGCGCTTGGCGAGCTTGGCGTCCTTCTTGCCCTGCACCTCGAGGCGGGCCTGCTTCTTCTCCAGGTAGGTGGAGTAGTTGCCCTCGTACGGGTAGAGGCGGCCGCGGTCGACCTCGCAGATCCACTCCGCGACGTGGTCGAGGAAGTACCGGTCGTGGGTGACGGCGAGGACGGCGCCCGGGTAGGTGGCCAGGTGCTGCTCGAGCCACAGCACCGACTCGGCGTCGAGGTGGTTGGTGGGCTCGTCGAGCAGCAGCAGGTCGGGCTTCTCCAGCAGCAGCTTGCACAGCGCCACGCGACGGCGCTCACCACCGGAGAGGACCTTCACGTCGGCGTCCGGCGGCGGGCAGCGCAGGGCGTCCATCGCCTGCTCGAGCTGGGAGTCGAGGTCCCAGGCGTCGGCGGCGTCGATGTCCTCCTGCAGCGTGCCCATCTCGGCCAGCAGGCTGTCGAAGTCGGCGTCGGGCTCCGCCATGAGGGCGGAGATCTCGTTGAACCGGTCGATCTTCGCCTTGAGCGGGCCGACCGCCTCCTCGACGTTCCCGAGCACGGTCTTGTCCTCGTTGAGCGGCGGCTCCTGCAGGAGGATGCCGACCGTGTACCCCGGGGAGAGCCGCGCCTCGCCGTTGGACGGCTGCTCGAGGCCCGCCATGATCTTGAGGATCGTCGACTTCCCGGCGCCGTTGGGGCCGACGACGCCGATCTTGGCGCCGGGCAGGAAGTTCAGCGAGACGTCGTCGAGGATGACCTTGTCGCCGTGCGCCTTGCGCGCCTTGTACATGGAGTAGATGAACTCAGCCACTGGCTCTGCTTCCACCGTTCGATCGCGCGGCGAACCCGAGGGATCGGGTCCGAGAGGTTCGAGGCTCCAGCGGGCAGGCTGGAGGACCGGCATGGCGGCCGGTCCACCAGCCTACGCGACCTCGGGCCTCACACGCCGACCGGCACCGGCTCGGGCTCCCGATCGGGCTCGGGCAGGTCCTCGGGGTCCGCACGGTCGACCACGCGCGTGAACCGCGCCAGCCCGCGGGTGACGTCCGGGCCCACGCCGTGCGCGTCGATCACGAGCTGCCAGCGGTCCTTGCCCTCCTTGTCCGTCCACTCCTCCGTGGACAGCCTGCCGGTGACGACCACGGGGTCGCCCTGCGCCAGCGACTCCGCCACGTGGCGGGCGCCGGTACGGAAGGACTTCACCGTGAACCACAGGGTCTGGCCGTCGGACCACTCGCCGCTGCGCGGGTCGCGCAGCCGCCGCGTGCTCGCCACGCGGAACGTGGTCCACTCGACCCCGCCGTCGGACCGGTGCAGCGTCGGCTTCGTCCCGACGAACCCGTTCACCGTGATGCTGACCTCGTTCATGCGCTCCTCCTGGGTCCGCCGCCGGCAGGCGCCGGCGGGCCCCCAGGATCAGTCGCCCGAGGCCCGGTGCGCCCCCGCCTTCGGCGTGGTTGTGGACGACGGCGCCAGCTCGGAGCCTGTGGGCAGCCTCAGGGACCCGGTGAGCGGCAGCGACGTCGGGAGCTCGGTCGCCGCCTGCGCCAGCTCGCGCACCCGCCGGTGCTCGTGGAGCAGCTTCTGCGTCGGCTCGCCGAGCCCCTCGGACAGCACCCGCTCGAGCGCCGCCCGGCCCGCGGAGGCCACGGCCTGCTCGCGCCTGCGTGCCAGCGCGCGCCGCGAGGCCGTGCCCGCGAACGCCACCACCACGGCGGCCACGGCCGCGACGCCGGCCAGCGCGAGCACGACGGCCGGCCAGGGCGAGGCCACGTCGAGCACGCCCGTGAGCGCGAGGACCCCCACGACCGCCGACACCACCGCGACGGCGCCGAGCACCCACGCCGTGCGGCGCAGCGCCCGGGCTGCCGACGGCCCCCGCGTGTCGAGCGCGATGCCGCGCAGCGCGCCCGCCACCGACGTGCGCAGCTGGTCCGCCCCCGCCACCGAGGACGCGAGCGAGCGCTGCCACCCCGGCCGCAACGAGGCGCCCGCGCGGGTCAGCCAGCGGGCCCGCGAGAGCGCGACGGCGTCGCGGTCCGGCGGCGGCACCTCCGGCCGCCCGTAGCCGTTGCGCACCGCGTTGCCCACCTGGCTCGCGACCGCGTCGAGCCCGGTCGCGGTCACCAGGGCGTCCAGCTCACGCTCGACCGCGGGCCCCATCTGCCACGGCACCTCCGCCGGCGTCTGGGCCAGCAGCAGCCGCGCCGCGACGTCCAGCTCCGCGGCCGCACGCCCGGCCGCGACCGACCGCCGCGCGCACGCCTCCTCCAGCAGCCCCCGGACCCGGTCGATCCCCTCGCCCGTCTTCGCGGACACCCCCAGCACGAACACGCCGGTCAGGCCGTCGTCCTCGAGCAGTCGCGCCAGGTCGGCCAGCAGGTTCTCCCGCTGCGCGTCCGGCACGGTGTCCACCTGGTTGAGCAGCACCACCATCGACGACTCGGAGCCCACGGACTCGCGCAGGTACCCCGAGTGCAGGGCGTCGTCCGCGTACTTCTGCGGGTCCACGACCCAGACCAGCAGGTCCACGAGCGGCAGCACACGGTCCACGACCTCGCGGTGCGCCGGCTCGACCGAGTCGTGGTCCGGCAGGTCGAGCAGCACCAGCCCGGCGAGCTTCTCCTCGTCCTCGCCGTCGAGCTCGCCGCCCTGGGTGATGCGGCGCTCGCGGTCCACGCCCACCCAGTCCAGCAGCGCCTCCGCGCCGTCCGACCAGGAGCACGCCGTCACGCGCGCCGTCGTCGGCCGCTTCACGCCCACGTCGGCGAAGCTCAGCCGCGACACCTTGTTGAACAGGCTGGACTTGCCCGAGCCCGTGCCCCCGGCGAACGCCACCACCGTGTGGTCGACGCCGAGCGCGAGCCGCTCCCGCACCCCCTCGACCGCGGCCGACACGCGCTGCGACGTGGCGTCGTCGAGCCGGGGCCCGGCGATCTCGAGCGCCTGCGCGAGGTCCTCGGTGCGGGCGCGCAGCGTCGCGTCGTGGGACGGGCTCTCGGTCATGTCAGCCTCCTGAGCTCGGCGAGCCGGACGCGCAGCCCCGCGGCCGCGTCGTCGGCGGGTTCGGACGGACCGAGGTCGTCCAGCACGGCCTGCACCTCGGCGTCGACGACGGCAGCCGCGCGGTCGCCGAGGTCGTCGCGCAGGGTGGCGACGGGCGCGGCGGCCAGGTCCCCCAGGACGCGCTCCAGCAGGCGGTCGGCGTCGCCGCTGCCCGCGGCGGAGGCGAGGAACAGCGTGGCGAGCCCGCGCGCCCCGAACGCCTTGACGGCGGCCTCGACGCGGGCGCCCGATGCGGCGTCGCCGGTGAGCTCCCCGTCCAGGTCGGAGACCACGGCGTCGGCCCGGCCGGCCCACTGCGCCACCCGCCCCGGCACGTCGGCCTCGCGCGCCGCGGTGCGGGCCGCGCCGTCGGGGGCGACGGCCTCGCCGCCGGCGGGCGCTCCCGGGCCGGCGAGGACGGCGCGCAGCCGCTCCTCGACCCGGGCCCCCGACGCCGCCAGGGTGCGCGACGCGGCGTCGACGACGTCGGACCGGAGCCCCTCCAGCGCGGCCTCGCGCGCGCGTCCGGCGCGGCGCGTGCTGCGCGCGCGGTCGCCGCGGACCTTGACGCGGTCGACGCCGACGGTGCCGGACAGCTCGCGCCACCGCGCCTCGACCGACGCCCCGGCGACGACCCCGGCCGCGACCGCGTCGCGGGCGAGCCGCTCCGCCGCGGGGATCTCCTCCGTGACCCGGCGGCGCAGCACGTGCACGGCCTCCTGCTGCGCGTCGATCGCGTCCGCGAGCGACGTGACCCAGCCGGGCAGCGCGCCCAGCGCGCCCTTGAGGGTGCGCACGACGACGGCCCGCGAGCGGTCCGGCCCGGCGAGCATGGTGAGCCAGCGCCGCACCGGCTGCACGACCGACGGGTCCAGGAGCCCCTCGTGCGGACCGACGTCGGGGACGACGAACAGCGGGACGTCGGTCATGCCGTGCTCGCGCAGGCGCTGCAGCAGGTCGCCGCGCACCGTGGTCAGCGTCTCCTTCGGCACCCGGTTGAGCACCATCGCCACCGACGCCCCGCGCTCCGTGGCGCGGGCCAGGGCCTGCCACGGCAGCGCGTCGCCGTAGCGCGCGGCGGTGGTGACGAAGAGCCACAGGTCGGCGGCCTCGAGCAGCTGCTGCGCCGTCGAGCGGTTCTGCTGCACGAACGAGTCGAGGTCCGGCGCGTCCAGCAGGGCCGTCCCGCGCGGCACCCCCTCGTGCTGCACCACGCGCGACAGCTCCGTGACGGGCCCGGCCGCCATGACGTCGGCGTCGGCGGGGTGGTGGGCGAGGACCGGCTCGCGCGTGGTGGGGCGCAGGACGCCCGCCTCGGAGACGGCCTCCCCCAGCAGCGAGTTGTACAGCGTGGACTTGCCCGCGCCGGTCGAGCCCGCGACGACGACGACGGCCGGCGACGACAACTCCTTGAGGCGCGGCAGCAGGTGCTCGTCGAGCTGGGCGAGCAGCCGGTCGCGTGAGGCCGCGGCGTCCTCGGCCCCGTCGATCGGGAGGGGGAGCTCGACCGCCGCGACGTCGCGACGCAGGTCGCGGGCGACGTCGTGGACGGTGACGCCGATCTCCTCGCCCGCCCCGGCGTCCTTCCTGCTCGCGGCACGGCGCGAGGCACGGGTCTCCAGGGAAGGTGTCACGGGCACATCCTTCCCGTTGGCGCGTTCCGTGCCAAACGCGCGCGCCGGTCGCCCGCGGGTTCAGCGGCGCCGCAGGCTCTCGTAGATGCGCGCGAAGCCGTCCGCCCCGTGCCCGGCGTCCACCTGGCGCCGGCGCAGCGCCTCCACCATGGCGATCGGCGCCGGGTCCACGCCCTGCTCCTCGCTCGCGCGCACCAGGTGCCCGAGGTCGGACCAGTCCAGGCTCTGCACCGGGTCGGAGTAGTCGCCGCGGTCGACCGCCTCCGCGTCGAGCACGAGGTACTCGGTCATCGCCGCGAGGAACGGCGCCGCCCGCCGCGCGTAGCTCACGGCGTCGACACCGTCGGCTCCCACCATCGCGGCGCCGTGCAGGAACGCCGTGAACATCGTGTACATCCCCGAGAGCATCGCGAGGTCCAGCAGCGACGCCCGCCCCGGGTCCGCGCCCTCGAAGGTGCTCGTCGCCCAGCGGTCCAGGACGCCGCGCGTCTCGCGGAACACGCCCTCGTCGCCGCTGTACAGGATCTCCGCGCCGGGGCGGCCGATCATCGGCGGGGTCGCCATGATCGCGCCGTCGAGGTAGCGCACCCCGTGCTCGGACGCCCAGGAGGCGACCTCGCGGGCCTCGTTCGGGGTGGTCGTGGTCAGGTTGACCACGACGCGGCCACGCAGCTGCTCGGCGAGCGGGTCGAGCGTCTCGTGCACCGACGCGTGGTCGTAGAGGCAGACGACGACGGTCGACGCCGCGAGCACCGCGTCCCGGGCGTCGGACGCGCGCCGGGCGCCGCGCCCCACGAGCTCCGCGTCCCGGCCGGGCGACCGGTTCCACACCGTCACCCCGTGACCGGCGTCCAGCAGCGCCGCGGCGAGCTCTCGTCCCATGACGCCGAGCCCGAGCAGCGCGACCGGCTCCGTCCCGCGGCTCATCGCGGGTCCCGGATGCCGTCGACGATGCGGGTCCAGCCGTCCGCCCCGTGCCCCGCGTCGATCGCGCGGCGGTAGTGCTCCTGCACCGCCCGGGGCAGGCCGACGTCGATCCCGGCCGCCGCGCTGGCGGCGACCAGGTGGTCGGCGGTGGCGCCCATCATGGTCGCCGTGCTCAGGTCGCCCGGGTGGCGCCCGGCGTCGATCCGCGCGCCGGTGCTCTCCCGCCCGCCCTCCCCCGCCGCGAGCATCGCCGGGATGTCGGCGAGCGTCGTCAGCGCCTCGGGGAGGAAGTCCCGCGCCGGGATGCCGGCGCTCCCCACCAGGGCGGTGGCGTGCATCAGGGCGGACAGCGCCGTGAGGAAGACGTCGAGCTGCGCCTGGTACATGAGCTGCGCCAGCCCGGGGTCCGCGCCGACGTACCGCGGCGCCGCGAGCTCCGCCAGCACCTCGCGATGGCGGTCGAACATGTCCCGGGGGCCCGAGTAGTAGGCGTACGCATCGTCGGTGCCGACCGTGGGCGCAGGGCTCATCACTCCCCCCGTGAGGAACGCCGCACCGTGCACGGACGCCCACGCCGCGGCCTCGCGGGTGCGCTCCGGGGTGTCCGAGCTGAGGTTCACCAGCGTGCGGCCGTCGAGGGCGTCGGTCGCGCCGTCGAGGATCGCGTCCATGGCCGCGTAGTCGGTGAGGCTGAACAGGACGAGGTCCGCCGCCTCCAGCGCCGCACGCGGCGTGGGGGCGAGGGCCGCACCGGCGGCGACCACGCCGTCGGCGCGGGAGGCCGTGCGGTTCCAGACGGTGACGGGGTGGCCTCCGGCCAGGAGGCGGCGGACCATCGCCTGCCCCATCGGGCCGAGGCCGATCACCGTGACCGGTACGGGCTGTGCAGTCATGCGCGGTGCTCCTCTTGTGCGTCGTGGCGGTGTGCCTCCATGCTCTGGGGGTACCGAGACCCTGAGAAGTACGCACTTATTACTGCGGTACTTACCTCGAGGGAAGTACCCCGGCAGAGGAGCACCCATGACCGTCAGCACCCGTCGCGGCCCCTACGTCTGCGGCATCGACGCCGCGCTCGACGTCGTCAGCGGCAAGTGGAAGGGCCTCATCCTCTGGGAGCTCGAGGAGCACGGCGTGCGCCGGTTCGCCGAGCTGCGCCGCGGCCTGCCGGGCGTGAGCGAGAAGATGCTCACCCAGCACCTGCGGGAGATGGAGGCCGACGACCTCGTGGTGCGCACCGTCTACGCCGAGGTGCCGCCCCGCGTCGAGTACTCCCTGAACGACCACGGCCGGGCGCTGAACGCCGCGCTCGCGCCGTTGGGGCAGTGGGGCTCCGAACGGATCCGGCGCGAGCGCCGCGAGCTGGTCGACCACGCCGACGCGGCGGCGATGCCCCGGCCCTGACCTGTCACTGGCGCCGTCGTGCGAGGACGGCAAGGTCTCGGAACGTGGCCGCGTCGAGCACACCGTTGCGCTGACCGTTCCTGCTTGGCGTGATCCTCAGCGTGACCGATGCCCCGTGATCGCCCGGTCGGACGTAGTAGCACTCGTCGGTCTCGGGACAGTAGATGCAGACGACGTCGATCGCGGTCTTGTCCGTCGGCTTGGCGTGGGTGCCCTGGCGGTCGTTCCAGACAGATCGGAAGTGGACGGTGATCGCGCCGGCACGCGACGCGCGGTATTTCACCTGCAGCCTGCAGAACACGCCGTCCGCGTAGGCGACGAGGTCGAAGGGAGCGTGCTCCGTAGCAGGGAAGAGCACAACGTAGCCCTGGCTGACGATGTCGGCATGGGCCTTCGCCACGCCAAGATCGCCCTTGTCCTTGGTGTGGTGCGGCGCCATCCGTCCAGACTAATGGATGGGTCTTCCAAAGCTCCAGGATCCGGGGTGCGCCCGGCACGGTCGTGACCAGCACCGACTGGGCTAAACTCTGCTCGCTTGCCTCCGTAGCTCAGCTGGATAGAGCGGGTCACTTCTAATGACCGGGTCGCGGGTTCGAATCCTGCCGGGGGCACCGATACGCAACGGCGGCACGTGGCCGACACCGACGTCGCGCCACCCGACGTGATGACCGGGGAAAAAGCCGTGCGCCGAGCGTGCGCCGCCCGGCAGACTCGTCCATGCACCGCGGTGACGCGCGGCCGGTCCTACACCGGTCGCACGGGTGGTCCCTGGCCCGGACCGACGACCCCACGTCACGAAGGACACCATCACCATGTTTCCCCCGGAGAACCTGCTTCTCGTGCAGGTCATCCAGCGCGAGCGCCTCGAGGAGGCCGAGCGCGAACGTACCGTCCACCGACTGCAGCAGCAGCGCAAGCTGCACCGGCAGCCGCACGCCCGTCGACAGCGCACCAGCGTCGCCCGCTGGCTGTTCGACTGGCTGACCGCATGACACCCGCCGGGCGAGCGCCCGCCGGGTACCGACCCGGCGACGACACCGCCACGAGGGCCCCGCGGCCCGGACCGTTCCCCGAACGTTCCGGAGCAGCGGGGCCCTCGTCATGTCCCCGCCCGTTCCCCGGGCCGCTCCTGGTCACGCGGACCGTAGGCTGATCCCGTGAGCCCCGCGAACCCGAACGAACGCATCGTGTGGATCGACTGCGAGATGACCGGCCTGGACCTGCGCGCGGACGCGCTGGTCGAGGTCGCCGCCGTGGTCACGGACTCCGAGCTGAACGTGCTCGGCGAGGGGGTGGACGTCGTCGTCGCGCCTCCCGCGGAAGCGGTCGAGCAGATGAACGACTTCGTCCGCGACATGCACACCACGTCCGGCCTCATCGAGGAGCTCTCCGGCGGCATGACGCTCGCCGACGCCGAGCAGGCGGTGCTCGACTACGTGCGCGAGTGGGTGCCCGACCCGGGCAAGGCGCCGCTGGCCGGCAACTCCGTCGGCACGGACAAGATGTTCCTCGACCGCGACATGCCCGAGCTGGTGGGGCACCTGCACTACCGGATCGTCGACGTGTCGTCGATCAAGGAGCTCGCTCGGCGCTGGTACCCGCGCGTGTACTTCGCCTCGCCCAAGAAGGACGGTGGCCACCGCGCGCTCGCGGACATCCTGGAGAGCATCGACGAGCTCCGCTACTACCGCGAGGCCCTGTTCGTGCCCCAGCCGGGGCCCGACACGAAGACGGCGCGCGCGGTCGCCGAGCGCGTCAGCGAGACGTCGGTCACCCGGCACCGCACGGAGGCCTGAACCGCTCCGCGGAGCATGTACACTTTTCGACGGCCCGGTGCTTCGGCATCTGTCGCAGACACAGGGCCATGGTGGCTATAGCTCAGTCGGTAGAGCGCCTGGTTGTGGTCCAGGAGGTCGCCGGTTCAAGCCCGGTTAGCCACCCCACCACGAGAGGCCCTGCAGCGTCCGGTCGGACGCTGCAGGGCCTCTCGGCGTCCCGGGGTGAGGATCCGGCGTGCGCGGAGCCCGGGCGCTAGCGTCGACGTCATGGGCGAGGACGGTCGGGACGACCAGGGCGACGTCGCCGCCGTGCTCGATGGCCTCGCTCCCCCGGTCCGCGCCGTCACGGAGCGGCTCCGCGCCCTCGTGGCGGAGGTGCTGCCCGACGCCGTCGAGGAGCCGGACCCGTCGGCCCGCCTCCTCGGTTACACCTACCGGCCCGGCACGTACGGGGGGCTGGTCGCGGCGGTGGCGCCCTACCGCGCACACGTGAACCTCATGCTCGCCCACGGTGCCGCGCTCGTCGACGACGACCCGCACGGCCTGCTGGAGGGCGCGGGCAGGCGGGCGCGGCACGTCGCGTTCCGCACGGAGGAGGACGTCGACCGGCCCGGCGTCCGCGAGCTCCTGCTCGCCGCGGCGCGGCGCACCCCGCGGCCCTGACCTCGGCACCCCCCTCCCGGTATACCATCGTCCCGGCCGCGGGACGCGGTCCCCGCGACCCGAAGGAGACACCGCCGCCGTGGCACGACAGGCCGCCCTCGCCCGACCGGGCGGACCCTCCGGCGCGTTCTCCTCCCTGCGGGGCAACCGCCCCTTCCAGCTCCTGTGGGCGTCGAACCTGTTCTTCTTCGGCGGCGTCTGGACGCAGACCCTGGTGCTCGGCTGGCTCGCCTTCGAGCTCACCGGGTCCGAGCTCCTCGTCGCCGTCTACACGGCGGCGCGACTGGCGCCCATGCTGCTCGGGCCCGTCGCGGGGGCGCTCGCCGACCGCTACGACCGCATCCGGCTCCTGCTCGTCGCCTGCACCTGGGCCGCCGGCGCCGTGGCCGTGGTCGCCGCCCTCGCGACCGCCGACCTGCTGCCGTACTGGGCGCTCGTCGCGGGCGGCTTCGCCATCGGCATCGCGCAGTCCCCGTCCCAGCCGGCCCGGATGTCGCTGGTGCTCGACCTGGTGGGCCGCGAGAACCTCTCGAACGCGAACGCGCTGAACTCGATGGCGATGAACATGACGCAGGTGATCGGGCCGGCGCTGGGCGGCGGCATGATCGCCGCGATCGGCGCGCCCGCGGCCCTGTGGGTCTCGACCGCCTGGTACGTGGCGTCCCTCCTGCTCCTGCTGCCGCTGCGGCGCCTGCGCACGCGCACCGGCCCGGGCGGCCACGCCTCGACGTCGGTGCTCGCCATGGTGGCGGGCGGCTTCCGCGCCCTCGCCGGGAACCGGCTCGCCGTCGCCGTCCTGCTGGTGACCCTGGCCGCGAACGTCTTCCTGTGGCCGGTGTTCCAGTCGTTCATGCCGGTCTTCGCCGCCGAGTCGTTCGGGCTCGACGCCGCGGGCCTGGGGGCGCTGCTGACGTGTGCCGGCGCGGGCGGCCTCGTGGGCTCGCTCGTCATCGCCGCGCTGGGCGACTTCCGGTTCAAGGGCGCGCTCTTCGTGCTCGGCACGACCGTGTGGGGGCTGGCCTGGGCGGCGTTCTCGCTGGCCACGTCGCCCGCCCCCGCGTTCGTGCTCATGGGCGTCATCGGGCTGGCCAGCGCGGCGTTCGGCGTGCTTCAGACCACGCTCCTGCTCATGGTCACCGAGCCCGCGGTGCACGGTCGTGCGCTCGGCCTGCAGGAGCTCGTCATCGGCGTCATGCCCGCCGCGACGCTCGTGATCGGCGCCGTCGCCGAGCGCGTCGGGGTGCCGCACACCACGCTCGGCGCCAGCCTCGCGCTCGTCGTGTGCCTGGCGCTCCTCATGCTCGCCGTCCCCGCCCTGCTCCGGATCGGCCGGGCCGACGACGTCGGGGCGGGCGCGTGAGGCGCCTCGCCGCCGCGATGCTCGGCGTGACCCTCGCGGCCGCGCTCGGCGCCTGCACGACGCCCGCACCAGACTCCCCTCGTCCCCAGGAGGAAGGCATGTCCTCGACCCCGAGCGCACCGTCCGGCGCGGCCGGCCTGCACCGCGCCGTCGCGCAGGACGACGCCGACGCCGTCGCGGCGGCGCTGCGCGCAGGTGCCGACGTCGACGCCCGCGACGCGGACGGGCGCACCCCGCTCCTCGCCGCCACCCGGCAGGGCTCCACCGAGCTCGCCCGCCTGCTGCTGGAGGCGGGCGCCGACCCGGACGCGCAGGACGGCATCCGCGACTCGGCGTTCCTCTACGCGGGCGCGGAGGGGCTGGACGACATCCTGCGGCTCACCCTCGAGCACGGCGCGGACGTGACGAGCACCAACCGGTACGGCGGCACCGCGCTCATCCCCGCGAGCGAGCACGGGCACGTCACCACGGTGCGCATCCTGCTGGACGCCGGCGTGCCGGTCGACCACGTCAACGACCTGTCGTGGACGGCGCTGCACGAGGCGATCGTCCTCGGCGACGGGTCCGCGGACCAGGTCGAGGTGGTGCGCCTCCTGCTCGACGCCGGGGCCGACGCCACCGTCCGCGACGGGCAGGGCGTGCTCCCGCGCGACCTGGCTTCGGAGCGCGGGTACGACGCGATCGTCGCGGAGCTCGACCGGCCGCGCTGACCCCGCTCCCCCGAGGGGCGCCCGCTCAGGCCCGGGCGACGATCGCGTCGGCGAACGCGTCGAGCGTGGCGGCCGTGCCGGAGTGCTGCATCCACAGGGACGGCTCGGCGAGCTCGAGCTCGATGACCATCGGCGTGCCGTCGTCGCCGGTCACGAGGTCCACGCGGGCGTAGAGGAACGGCTGCTCGCCGCCGACCTGCTCGCGCGCGACCGCGAGCGCCTTCTCCGCGACGTCGACCTGCTCGGCGGACGCGACCGCGGGCTCCATCCGCTCGGCGGCGTAGAGCGCCTCGCTGGCCTCCGCCGGCCCCGTGAGCAGCGCGTGCTTGCGCACCGCGTGCCGCAGCTCGCCGTCCACGAAGACGAGCCCGGTCTCCCCCGTGGTGTCCACCGACGTGACGTACGGCTGGATCATCACCGCGCGTCCCCGGTCGAGCAGGTCCACCGCGTGCTTGATCGCGAGGGCCCGCGACTGCGCCGAGACCGGCTGGTAGCGGCCCGCGTCCTGGGCACCGGCGCTGACCACCGGCTTCACGACGAAGTCGCCGAAGGCGGGCATGCGCGTGTGCACCGCGCGCTTCGACAGGTGCCGGTCGGGGTCGAGCCAGATCGTGGGGATGACGGGCACGCCCGCCTCCTCGAGGGAGCGCAGGTAGCCCTTGTCGGTGTTCCAGGCGAGCACGTCGGCCGGGTTCTCCAGGCGCGGCACCTGCCGGGCCCAGTCGAGGAACTCGTCGCGGCGCGGCGAGTAGTCCCAGGTGGAGCGCACGACGACGAGGTCGTAGACCGACCAGTCCACGTCCGGGTCGTCCCACACGACGGCCTCGGCCACCACGCCGCGGTCGGTGAGCGTCGCGAGGAGGGGGCGGTCGTCGCTGTCGAGGCGGGGCAGGGCGGAGCAGGTGGCGAGGCCGATGCGCGTCGTGGTCACGCGCCGAGCCTAGTCGGCGACGGCCGCCGTGCCCGCCGTGCCACCCGTGCCGTCGGTGGGCGCCGCGGCGTCCGCGGCACGGCGCAGGCCGCCGAGGATGCCGGCCGCGGTGAGGGAGCCGACGACGGTTCCGTCGGCGTCGGCCACCGGCACCCGCCCCTGGGACGAGGTCGGCAGCGCCGCCACGGCCTCGAACGCGTCGGCCAGGCTGGCGCCGAGGGGCACGGCCGGCGGCGTGGGCTGCACGACGAGGGAGGCGTCCTCCAGGTCCGCGCGCTGCACGGCGGCGAGCGCGAGCATCCGCTGGTGCGCGCCGGCGCCGACGAAGTCCCGCACGCGGTCGGTCGCGGGGTGGGCGAGGACGGTCAGCGGGGACGCGACCTGCTCCAGGTGCCCGCCGCGGGAGAGCACGGCCACCCGGTCGCCCAGGCGCACCGCCTCGTCGACGTCGTGCGTCACCAGCACCACGGTGGAGCCGACCTCCGCGAGGATGCGGGACACCTGGTTCTGCAGGTCCCGGCGCCGCTCCGGGTCGACGGCGCCGAACGGCTCGTCCATGAGGAGCACGGGCGGGTCGGTGGCCAGCGCCCGGGCCACGCCGACCCGCTGCCGCTCGCCGCCCGAGAGCTGGTGCGGGTAGCGCCGGCCGTACTGCTCCGCAGGGAGGCCGACGAGCCCGAGCACCTCGTCCACGCGGTCGCGCACGCGCTGCCGCTCCCAGCCGAGCAGCCGCGGCACGGTCGCGACGTTCGCGGCGACCGTGCGATGCGGCAGCAGGCCGACGTCCTGGATGACGTAGCCCGTGCGGCGCCGCAGCGCCACGGGGTCCACGTGCGTGACGTCCTCCCCGTCCACCAGCACGCGTCCCGACGTGAGCTCCACGAGGCGGTTGATCATCCGCAGCGTGGTCGACTTGCCGCACCCCGACGGGCCGACCAGGGCGAGCACCTCCCCGGGCTCCACGGTGAGGCTCAGCCCCTCGACCGCGACCGTGCCGTCCGGGTAGGCCTTGCGGACGGCGTCGAGCTCGATGCCGGCGGACAGCCGGGCGGGCGACCGGGTGGGCACGGTGGCGGGGGCGGGCATGGCTGCGAGGCTATCGAGGGCGTCCCACACCCCGGCCCGCGGCGCGCCGGGGCGGTGCCCGGCCCGGCGTCGGGGGCTGCCGCTACGGTCGAGCCCATGGTCACCGCCGCCGCCACCGCCGCGGACAACCCGTGGTTCTCCTGGTCGTACGTGACCGAGAACGCCGACGTGCTGTGGGCGCGCACCACCGAGCACGCGCTGCTGACGATCGAGGCGGTCGCCATCGCCGCTCTGGTCGCGATCCCCCTGGGGCTGCTCGCGTCGCGGGTGCGCTGGCTCGCGGGCCCCCTGCTCGGCACCGCCTCGATCCTCTACACGGTGCCGTCGCTCGCGCTCTTCGCGATCCTCGCGCCGATCATGGGGATCGGCCGGCAGCCGGTGCTGCTCGGCCTCGTGCTGTACGCGCTGCTCGTCATCCTGCGCAACACGGTGACCGGGCTCGACGGCGTGGACCCGGCCGCCGTGGACGCGGCCCGCGGCGTCGGGCACGGACCGCTGCAGGTGCTGGCGCGGGTGCGGCTGCCGAACGCCCTGCCGAGCATCGTGGCCGGGCTCCGCCTGGCGACCGTCACCACCGTCGCCCTCGTCACGGTGGGCGTCGTGGTGGGCTACGGCGGCCTCGGCCAGCTGATGTTCCAGGGCTTCCGCAACAACTTCTACCGGGCGGAGATCATGACGGCGACGATCGCCTGCGTGCTGCTCGCCCTCGTCCTCGACCTGCTGCTGTGGGCCGCGGGACGGGCACTCACCCCCTGGCTGCGCGGGAGGTCCGCATGAGCGCCTTGGCACCACCCTTCGTCGCGGCGGAGGGCACGGGCGTCGTCGGCGAGGCGATCACCTACCTCAACGACCCGCTGAGCTGGACGGGGCCGGGCGGCATCCTCGAGCTCGGCCGCGAGCACCTGGCCCTCACGGCGGCGGCGGTGCTCGTCGCCGCCGCGGTGGCACTGCCCGTGGGCGCGTGGCTGGGCCACGGCCGCCGCGGCGGCGGCGTCACCGTCTGGCTCACCAACGCCAGCCGCGCCGTCCCGACCCTCGGCATCATCCTGCTGCTCGCCACGGCGGGGCTGTTCGGCGACGGCGCCACCGTCGTGGCCGCGGCCCTGTTCGCCGTCCCCGTGCTGCTCGTCAACACCTACGAGGGCGTGCGCGGGGCCGACCCGTCGGCGCGCGACGCCGCGGTGGGCCTCGGCATGCCCGGCCGGCAGGTGCTCACCCGGGTGGAGCTCCCGCTCGCCACCGCCCTCGTCGCGGCGGGGGTGCGTACCGCCGTCGTGCAGGTCAGCGCCACCGTGCCGCTCGCCGCGCTCGCCGGCGGCGGCGGGCTCGGGCAGATCATCGCGCTCGGGATGGGCACCCAGCGCTACGGGCAGGTCCTCGCGGGCGGCATCCTCGTCGCCGCCCTCGCCCTCGTGCTCGACGGCGTGTTCGCCGTGGTGCAACGCCTCGTCACTCCCGCGCCCCTGCGGGCCGCTGCCCGGCGCTGAGCAGGCCGATCCACCACAAACCGGTTGCCGCCACCGGACCCCCGCGGTCGAATAGGGCGGTTCCCCTCATCTCCACCCGCACCACCCACGCCGGTCCCCTCCCACGGACGGAGAGCACGATGACCCCCCACCGCACCACCACCCTGCGCCGCACGACGGCCGCCCTGGCCGCCGTCGTCGGCGCCGCCGGGCTGCTCGCCGCCTGCGGCGACCCCGGCTCGGCCGGGGGCGGCGGATCCACGTCCGCCGCCTCGGGCGACACCGCCGCGGCCACCTGCGAGGCCGTCCCGGGCGACGCGCTCGTGGTGCTCGAGGACGACAAGAAGCTGCAGACCGTCGACAACATCATCCCGGCCGTCAACGCGGACCTCGCGTCCGAGGCGCCCGACCTGATCCCGCTGCTCGACACCGTGTCGGCCGCGCTCGACACCGACACCCTCATCGGGCTCAACAAGGCGGTCGACATCGACCGCAAGACGTCGGAGGACGTCGCCGCCCAGTTCGTCGAGGACGCCGGGCTCGCCGCCGACGACGCGTCGCAGGGCGAGGGCGTCACGGTCGCGATCGGCGCGGCGGACTTCGCCGAGAGCGCCACGCTGGGCAACATCTACGCCGACGTGCTCACGAGCGCGGGCTACGACGCGACCGTCACCACCATCGGCAACCGCGAGACCTACCTGCCGGCCCTGCTGGAGGGCAAGCAGGTGCAGATGGTGCCCGAGTACGTCGGCACCCTCACGGAGTTCCTCAACAAGGACGCCAACGGGGCCGACGCCGAGCCGAAGGCGAGCGGCGACCTGGACGCGACCGTGGCCGCGCTCACCGAGCTCGGCGACGCGGCGGGCCTGACGTTCGGCACGCCGTCCCCGGCGCAGGACCAGAACGCGTTCGCCGTCACGCAGGCGTTCGCCGAGGAGCACTCCCTCACCACGCTCAGCGACCTCGCCGAGGCCTGCGGCGGGCTCGTGCTCGGCGCCGGGCCCGAGTGCACGGAGCGGCCGTTCTGCCAGCCGGGCCTCGAGGAGACGTACGGCCTGACGTTCTCCGAGTTCCG
Organism: Isoptericola nanjingensis; assembly: GCF_050311635.1. Classification (NCBI taxonomy): domain Bacteria; kingdom Bacillati; phylum Actinomycetota; class Actinomycetes; order Micrococcales; family Promicromonosporaceae; genus Isoptericola; species Isoptericola nanjingensis. Next base: position 329,350 of record NZ_JBNOZL010000001.1, read on the forward strand.
CTCCCTGGACGCGGGCGGCCCGCTCACCAAGGCGGCGCTGCAGAAGGGCGAGATCACCCTCGGCCTGGTCTTCAGCTCGGACGGCTCCCTGTCGACCTCGGCAGGCTGACCGTTCCGAGACGGACGAAGGGCCCCGAGCGAGCTCGGGGCCCTTCGTCGTGCCGGGGTGCCGTCAGTGCTTGGCGACGGCCTTCTCGGCGCCGGCGCCGGTGAGCGAGCGGACCTCCATCTCGGCGAACTTCTCCGGGTGCGGCTTCTCCTTCGACAGGAAGGTGCCGACGATCCCGAGCAGGAAGCCCAGCGGGATGGACACGAGGCCCGGGTTCGTCAGCGGGAAGACGTCGAAGTCCGCCGACGGGAACATCGCTTTCTCGTTCCCGGACACCGTGGGCGACAGGACGATCAGCACGATGCAGGAGATCAGGCCGCCGTAGATGCTCCACAGCGCGCCCGAGGTGTTGAACCGCTTCCAGAACAGCGAGAACACGATCGTCGGCAGGTTGGCCGACGCCGCCACCGCGAACGCGAGCGCCACGAGGAACGCGACGTTCTGGTTCTGGGCGAAGATGCCGCCCACGATGGCGATGATGCCGATCACGACCACGGTCCACCGGGCGATCCGCACCTCGGAGTCGGGCTTGACGTCCCCCTTCTTGATGACGTTCGCGTAGATGTCGTGGGAGAAGCTCGCCGCCGCGGTGATCGTCAGCCCGGCCACCACGGCCAGGATCGTCGCGAAGGCGACCGCGGAGATGAGCCCGAGCAGGATCTCGCCGCCCAGGGCGAAGGCCAGCAGCGGTGCCGCCGAGTTCACCCCCCCGGGGGCGTTGTTGATCGCCTCCGGCCCCACCAGCGCGCCCGCGCCGTAGCCGAGCACCAGCGTGAACAGGTAGAAGATGCCGATCAGCCAGATCGCCCAGACCACCGAGCGTCGCGCCTCCTTGGCCGTCGGCACGGTGTAGAAGCGCATGAGCACGTGGGGCAGGCCCGCGGTGCCGAGCACCAGGGCGAGCGCGAGCGACAGGAAGCTCAGCTTGGACGTGCCGTCCACGCCGTACTGCTTGCCCGGCTCGAGCAGCGCCTGGCCGCCCGGACCGGCAGCCTCCACGGCGCCCCCGAGCAGGTCGGACAGGTTGAAGCCGAACTTGGCCAGCACCCAGACGGTCATGATGGCGGCGCCCGCGATGAGCAGCACGGCCTTGATGATCTGCACCCAGGTGGTGCCCTTCATCCCGCCGACCAGCACGTAGAGGATCATCAGCGCGCCGACCACGGCGATGACGAGGCTCTGCCCGGCGCGGCTGTCGACGCCCAGCAGCAGCGCGACGAGGCCGCCGGCGCCGGCCATCTGGGCGAGCAGGTAGAAGAAGACCACGAGCAGGGTCGCGAGGGCGGCCGCCATCCGCACCGGGCGCTGACGCAGCCGGAAGGAGAGCACGTCGGCCATCGTGAACTTGCCGGTGTTGCGCAGCAGCTCCGCCACCAGCAGGAGCGCCACGAGCCACGCGACGAGGAAGCCGATCGAGTAGAGGAAGCCGTCGTAGCCGTTGAGCGCGATGGCGCCGCAGATGCCGAGGAACGACGCGGCCGACAGGTAGTCGCCCGCGATGGCGGTGCCGTTCTGCGGGCCGGTGAAGTTGCGGCCGCCGGCGTAGAAGTCGGCGGCGGACTTGTTCTGCCGGGAGGCCCGGAACACGATCACCAGGGTGACCAGGACGAACGCCCCGAAGATGCCGATGTTCACCCAGGGGTTGCCGATGTCCGTGGCCTCGGCGGCGGAGACGACGGGGGTCCCCGCGAGGGTCTGGGTCACGATGCCGCTCACAGCTCGCCCTCCTCGATCTCACGGCGCAGCGCGTCGGCCCGCGCGTCGAACTTCTTGTTCGCCCAGCGGGCGTAGAGCATGGTGATGACGAACGTGGAGACGAACTGCCCGAGCCCGAACAGCAGCCCCACCGTGATGTTGCTGTCGCCCAGCCGGATGCTCATGAAGTCGTGGGCGTAGTTGGCGAGCAGGACGTAGACGAAGTACCAGACGAGGAACAGCGCCGTCATCGGGAACACGAAGTTCCGGAAGGCGCGCCGCAGCCCCTGGAACTCGTCCGACCGCTGCACCCGTTGGTACTCGGTCTCTCCCGGTGGCGGCCCCGCGGTGGACAGGTCGCTCATGATGCCTCCGTTGGCTCAGGCGTCCGACGGGGCCACGCTGCCCCGTTCGAGAACGTTTCGCGTGGCACACCTTGCTAGAGCCGAGCCGTGTGGCGCAAGTCACTTCCCGGGCGCGTCCGCAGGTCGGCGGCGCGTCGGTCCGGGAGCCGGGCTCAGCGGCGCACGTACTCCAGGTCGGTCGCGCCCCGGCCCGCGGCGGAGCCCTTCTTCTCGAAGCTCGTGAGCACGCGCCCCTCGAAGCGCGGCGCGCGCTCCCCGGGCCCGTGGGCGTTGCGGAAGGCGTCGGAGGCCTCGAGCACCTCGAGCATCTGGTCGGCGTAGTGCGACCAGTCGGTGGCGAGCCGCCACACCCCGCCGGGCCGCAGCACGCGGGCGACGACCTCGGCGAACGCCGGCGTGACGAGCCGCCGCTTCTGGTGCCGGGACTTGTGCCACGGGTCGGGGAAGAAGACCCACAGCTCGTCGACCGACGCCTCCGGCAGCGCCGTGGCCAGCAGCTCCGCGGCGTCCGCCTGGACCAGCCGGAGGTTGTCGAGCTCGTTGCCGGGCGCGCCGCCGTCCCGTCCGGGGTCGGCACCCGCGTGCCCGGCGCGCACGATCGTCTGGGCCAGGCCAGGCGTGTACACCTCGACGGCGAGGTGGTCGCGCTCGGGGTGCGCGGCGGCCGCCGCGACGATCGCCTCGCCCTGCCCGGACCCGATCTCCACGACCAGCGGGGCGGTGCGGCCGAAGACCCGCGCCGGGTCGAACGTCCAGGACGGGTCGACGGACGTCACCGCGGCACCGCGCGGCACGTCGACGAGGTACCGGTCGCGTCGGGTGTCCCACGCCTTGCCCTGCGCGGTCGTGAGGCGCGCGCTGCGCCGCACGAAGCTCACGGGCTGGCGGCGGTAGCGCGGGTCGACGGGCTCGGACGTCACGGGATCAGGCACGCCCCCAGGGTAAGCGGGGCACCGGGCGCCCAGAATCAGGCACCCAGAATCAGGCACCCAGAATCAGGCACCGAGTGTCAGGCGCCGGTGCTCAGGAGCTGAGCTCCACGAGCGCGAGCAACGCCGTGCCGTACGCCTCGGCGGGGTCGGCCGCCGTGAAGGTCTGCGCCTCGCCGAGCAGCTCCACCTCGACGTCGTAGCGCTCCGCCCCGCCCTGCTCCCCCGCGCCCGGCGTGGTGCGGGTCAGCCCCCGGAAGGTGGAGCGCAGCAGGTCGCGCAGCTGGTCCTCGCGCGGCAGCCACAGCGCGTCCTCGATGGCCACCGAGTCGAGCGCCCACTCGGTGGTGCCGTTGAACCCGAGGATGGTGCCGGTCGGATAGTCGTGCGCCTCGATCGTCATCGTGCTGACGGTGAACACCTCGGCGGACAGGTCGGCGGCGTCGATGCGGAACCGGTCGCCGTCGGCGGGGCGCCACACCAGCCCCGCGTCGCGCAGCCGGGCCGCGAGCTCGGTGGAGATCATCGCCCCATCCTGGCCCCTCACCCGAGACCGAGCACGCGCTGCACGAACCAGACGAGCCCCACGACGGCGACGGCGGCGGCGACCACCGCCGTGACCCACCGCCCCGCCCGCGGCGCCCGCCGACGCAGCAGCACCAGCAGCGGGAAGAGCACGGCGATGATGCCGAGCTGCACCGCCTCGATGCCCACGTTGAAGACGAGCAACGACCCGAGCAGCCCCCACGACCAGGGCTCGTCGAGGCCCAGCGCGCCCGCGAAGCCCAGCCCGTGCACGAGGCCGAAGGCGAACACGACGGCGATCCGGGTGACGTCGGACCTCGACAGGTCGTGCCAGCGCCGCCAGACCTGCCGACGTGGCTCGGTCGCGACGTCGCCCAGCACCTCGAGCCGCGGCGGCGCGCCCGGCCGCACGGCCCAGAGGTGCCCGGCGGCCACGGCGGCGATCGAGAGCGCGATGACCGGCTCGACCACCGCGCCGGGCGCGCTCACGGCGCCGGTCGCCGCGAGGAGGAACGTCACGGAGTGCGCCACGGTGAACGACGTCGCCACCAGGACGACGTCGCGCAGGCGACGGGAACCGACGATCAGGGCCAGCAGGAAGAGCAGGTGGTCGGGGCCGAGCAGCAGGTGCTCCGCGCCGAGCACGAAGAACTCCCCCAGCCGGTGCCACGTGCCCTGCCCGCCCGTCGTGACGGTCGGGTGGGCCGGCGTGAGCACCGCCGAGCCCGCCTCGCCGTCGAGGTCGTAGGTCACCATCGTCTCGGTGGTGTGCACGAACGACTCGGCGTCCGGGAAGAGGGCGCTGAACAGCGTGTGCGTCCCGGGGCGTCCGCCGTCCCCGGCGGGGCACGCGTAATCGAGCGCGACCGTGGCGTAGGCCTTCCCGCCCCGGTCGCCGACCGTGGGGGCCGCCGCGAGCGCCGGGGCGCAGAGGTCGTCGCCCGCCGCCACCTGGAACCGCTCCGTGACGTAGGCGGCGACCTCGTCGGCGTGCTCGGCGAGCTGGGCCTCCTGCGCTGCCGGGCCGCGCGCGTCATAGGCCTCGGCCGTGAGCCACGCGGACTTCATGAGCAGGTCGTACTCGAGGTCGAGCTCGACGTGCACGTCGGTGTCATCGCCCGCCGTGACCCGCGCGTACGCGTCGGTCGTGGCGTCGTGGGCCACGGCCGGGCCGGCCGCGACGACCGTGCCGACGACCGTGCCGACGACCGTGCCGACGACGGTGAGCCCGAGGACCGCCAGGACGGCGCCGCGACGCGACGCCGTCCTGGCCGGGGTGGTGGACGTCACCGCTTGCCGCCCCGGGTGGTGAAGAAGGCCGGCTCGGCGGCGGCGACGCCGCCGCCGCGCGTGGTGGCCGTGACGATCCACGCGTACTGCCTGTCCCGCTCGAGCCGGTCCCAGCGGACGGACGCGACGTCCCCCGAGGCCACGGCCTTCGTCCCGATCACCCGCGTCGGGGCGTAGACCGCGAGCGAGTCGGTGACCAGCGACGTGGTGCGGGTGGTGAGGTCCACGGGAAGCACCATGTTGTCGGCCGTCGAGTCGTACCTGGCCAGCGGGTCCCACTCGTCGGCCCCGAAGTCGTCGAGGAACGGCGAGTAGGTGTCGACGCTCATCTCGGCCCGGGCGACGTCGAACTGCAGCAGCCGGAAGTACGAGGCGCCGAACCGCAGCCGCTCGGCCGGGTCGTAGCCGCCGATCGTGCCGAGGCCCACCCGCTCGGCGGGCACCGTGAAGGCCTGGTAGTCCGCGAGCAGCTCCACCACGCCGTTCGCGATCTCGCCGACTGGCTTCACGTTGGTCGTGACGCCGTGCACGTGCCCGGCCAGCACGAGGAACACGTTGTCGTTCGGCTCGACCACGTACTTGTACAGCGGCGAGCCGTCCGGGGCGGCGAAGCCCGCGTTCCGGCCGTCCTTCTGCGTGCTGGCGGCGAGGTACGCGTGGGTCATGAGGATGCCGTTGCGGTCGGGGTACCGCTCGAAGATCCCGTCGGCCCACTCGGCCTCCTCGCGGGTGACGCCGTACCCCATGCCGACGGCGACGAAGTCCAGCCCGCCCGCGGAGAACAGGACGTAGTGGTTGGAGTTGTCGCCCTCGCGCCAGGAGCGGTACTCGGCGTCCTCCCAGGACTCGGCCGCGGCCTCGTACCGGTCGGGGCCGAAGTACTGGTTGTACAGGTCGGCGCCGCCGTCCGCCCCGGACCAGTTGTCGTGGTTGCCCGCGACGGCGGAGTTGGGGATGCCGTCGATCTTCGCCTGCTGACGCGAGGAGACCTCGAACTCGCCCGTGACCTGGTCCCGCATGGCGTCGTCCTGCGGCTCACGGATGTTGTTCTCGATGAGGTCACCGGTGTGCGAGACGAACGAGATCTTGCGCTCGTCGGCGTTCGCGGCGATCCACTCGGTCACGCCCGCGTACGCGGACTCCCAGATCTCCCGCTCCTCGGCGGTCTCCTGCTCGACCGCGCCCTCGGACAGGTACTGGGTGTCCGTCAGGTGCGCGATGGAGAAGTCGAAGTCCGCGGGGTCGGCGAAGCCCTCGGGGCCGGCGTCGAGGTCGTCGGCGAACGGGTCGGTGGCCGTCACCATGACGTGCACGACGCCGCGGTCGCGGTGCTCCGGACCGGCCGGCGCCACCAGCACCGTGTCGCCGTCGGCGGAACCGCGCGACGCCGCGAGCGCGTCCCACGCCTTCGCCTTCGTGTCCCACACCAGCAGCGAGACCTCGCGCGCTGGGTCGGCCGTGCCGCTCCAGCGCACCACCGGGTGCTCCTCGCGGGACTTCACGCGGACGTCGAACCGCTGGTAGGCGACGGCGTCGGCCTGCGGGGAGGCGAGGGTCTTCCCGTCGCCGGCCGCCAGGCCCTTCGCGGACGCCTTCTTCGCGCCGCGGGGGTCGAGCTCCGTCGGGACGGCGTCGGCCGTACCCTGCCGGACCTCGCCCGGCAGCAGCACGTCCGCCTGGGCGAACGTCGCCGTGACGGTGCCGTCGTCCGGGCCGGCGACACGCGCCGACAGCGTCACCGGAGAGTCGACGTCGGACGTGCCGCCGGCGGGGGCGAGGTCGGTCGGGACGTCGGGCACTCCGGCGCTCGTGAAGGTGATCTCGCGCGTCGCCGTGTTGCCGAGCGAGTCCGCGGTCGCCACCTCGAGGGTGTGCTCGCCCGCGGTCAGCCCCGGGCCGACCGGAGCGCCCAGCGCGACGGCCTCGCCGTCGAGCGTGACCGCCGTGTCCCCGACCACCCCGTGCGCGTCGTCGAGCTCCACCGCGAGCGGCACGGCGGACGTGATCCGCGCGCCGTCGGCCGGGGCGGACGACGCGACCCGCGGCGCCGAGTTGTCCGTCTCCAGGACGCGCGTGGCGGTCTCGCCGGTGGTGGACACCGCCGCGAGCTCGTGCTCCCCGTCCTTCAGGTCCGCGGTGTCCACGTCCGCGCGCACGCCGCGCGCCGGGGCGTCCACCAGGAAGTGCAGGTCGACCTGGCGGAAGGAGTTGAGGTTCGAGCCGCAGGTGCCGTCGCCGAGCCCGTACGACGCCGCCGCGTTCTGCTGCTGCGCCGTGCCGTCCGCCGGCGCCAGGACGACGTCGGAGACGGTGAAGTCGTCGAGGTTGCAGTCGTTCGCGAACGCGCCCGTGACCACGTCGATCTCGTTCCAGCCGGGCAGGAGCCACTCGTTCGGGAACGTGATCTCCCCGCGCCCGCCGACGATGGTCTGGTCGATGCGGCGCTCGATGCCGTTGATCCGCAGCGCGTTGGTCGCGGAGCCGTCGAGCGAGTTGGACCCGACGACGAACGAGACCGTGGCCTCGCCGTGCCCCAGGGCGGGGAACGCGGTCACGCCGGGCGCGTCGATCGTCCACACCAGCTCGATCTTCGCCAGCGCGGTGCCGGACGAGTCGCAGCTCCCGTCGCCCATGGCGTAGGAGGCCTGCAGGTCGGCCGGCGGGGTGACCGTGCCGTCCGCGAGGCTCAGCGCCAGGCCCGACGCCGTGAAGTCGTCGAGGTTCGCCCCGCACGACGCGGAGACGTCGCCCGCCACCAGCGCGATCGTGTTCTCGCCCGGGTGCAGCAGGCGGTTCGGCACGCCCACCTGGACCCGCTCGGAGACGAGGTCGCGGCCGCCGTCGCCGCGCAGGTCGAGCCGGGTGCCGTTGACGAGCAGGTGGTTCTGGTAGCGCGTCTCGATCGCGTTCGTGCCGACGTCGAACGCGAACACCGACACCCCGTCGCCGAGGGTCGTCGGGCCGGCGGCGGGCTCGCCGTCGACCGTCAGCGCGGCGGTGCCGCCGTCGCCGTCGGCGGGTGCGGATGCCGTGACGCTCTGCACCCCGCGCGTGAGCGTCCCGTCCTCCGGGGCAAGCGCCGGTGCGCCGACCGGGGAGTTGTTCACGCGCACCGTGTGGGTGGCGGTGGCCCCCGAGCGGGTCGTCGCGACCACCTCGTGCGCGCCGTTGGCGAGCGTCGTCGTGTCGACGTCGGTGGCGAGCCCCGTGGTCGCACCCGGCGCGGACCCGACCTCGAACGTCGCCGTCGCCTCCTTGACGGAGGAGGTGTTGCTGCCGCAGGAGCCGTCGCCCATCGAGTAGCCGAAGGAGTTCCCGGCGTCACCGGCGGTCTCGCCGAGCAGCTCGAGCTGCAGCTCCGAGATCACGAAGTCGTCGAAGTTCACGCCGCACGACGAGTCCAGGCCGCCCGCGTGGACCTCGACCGTGTTGGTGCCCTGGACGAGCCACTCGTTCGGCACGGGGACGGAGACGCGCTCCGACACCCAGGTGCGGTCCTGCTCGACGCGATGGCCGTTGACCACGAGGTAGTTGCCGAACGCGACGTCCGCGGAGTTGCTCCCGACGTCGAACGTCAGGGCGGACGTGCCCGTCGTCGCCTGGAGGCCGGGCAGGTCCGCACCGTCCACGGTGATCCGGCCGACCGGGTCGCCCGCGGTGGTCGGGTCGGCCGCGAACCGCACCGTGCCCTCGACGTGGGCGCCGTCCCACGGGGCCAGCGTGGGCGCCGTGCCGGAATTCCCGGGCTTGCCTGGCTTCTTCCCGCGCTCCGCGGGCGCGCCCTCCGGCCAGCCGGGGAAGCCGGGGAACCGGTCGGCCGCCGCCGTCGCGACCTGGTCGGGTGTCTCGGGAGCCGCCGTGGCGGGCGCGACGCCGGCGCCAGGGAGCGCCAGCGCCGCAGCCACCAGACCGGCGGCGAGGGTGGACGCCCGTAGGCGTCGCGAGGGGTTCGGCCGCATCAGCGTGCCGTCCTTCCTGTCGTCGATGAGGGAAGGGCGCTCCCGCCAGGCAGCCCGGGCTCACCCGGGACCACAGCGTGGCGGCGGCGGGTGAACTCCCCGGTGCATGCCGGGGGCGACCGGGAGAACTCTGGACGACCACTGGACGCCACCTGCTCCGGGCACGACGAAGCCCCGCCCGGCGCTGCCGGACGGGGCTTGGTGGTGCGCCATCAGGGACTCGAACCCCGAACCCGCTGATTAAGAGTCAGCTGCTCTGCCAATTGAGCTAATGGCGCGTGGCCAGAGGACGCCCGCAGGCTCGCACCAGGAGGTCCTCACGCGACGAGGTCCCCGCGGTACGGGGACCTCGTGCTGGTGCGCCATCAGGGACTCGAACCCCGAACCCGCTGATTAAGAGTCAGCTGCTCTGCCAATTGAGCTAATGGCGCTGGCGGGGTGAAACATTACCAGCCGTGCGGGGCTGCAGAGAAACCGTCGCAGCCGGTCAGCGCTGTGACCTGCACGACAGGTCACCGGAACGCCTGGTGGCCGGTCAGGTGCCGGCCCAGGATCAGGGTGTGCACCTCGTCGGTGCCCTCGTACGTGCGCACCGCCTCGAGGTTCGCGGCGTGCCGCATCGGCGAGTGCTCCAGGGTGATGCCGTCGCCCCCGAGCACGGTGCGGGCGGTCCGGGCGACCTCGATCGCGGACCGCACGTTCGCCAGCTTGCCGGCCGAGATCTGGTGCGGCTCCAGCCGCCCGTCGTCCTTGAGCCGCCCGAGCCGCAGCGCCAGGAGCTGCGCCCGGGACACCTCCAGGGCCATGTCGACCAGCTTCGCCTGCGTGAGCTGGAACGCCGAGAGCGGGCGGCCGAACTGGACCCGTTCCCCCGCGTGCCGCAGGGCGGCGTCGAGGCTGTCGCGCGCGGCCCCGGCCGCGCCCCACGCGATGCCGTAGCGCGCCTCCGCCAAGCAGGCGAACGGCCCGGCTAGGCCGGGGTGCTCCGGCAGGACGGCGTCGGCGGGCAGCCGGACGTCGTCGAGCACGATGTCGCACTGGACCGACGCACGCAGCGACAGCTTCGGCTCGATGGGCGTCGCAACGAAGCCGGGCGTCGTCGTCGGGACGAGGAAGCCGCGCACCCGCGGCCGCGCCTCCTCGACGCCCTCGGTCGGGTCGGAGGCACGCGCCCACACCACGGCGACGTCGGCGACCGACGCGAGCCCGATCCACCGCTTGCGTCCCGACAGCACCCACTCGTCGCCGACGCGCGCCGCCGTCGTCGTCATCGAGGCGGGGTCGGAGCCGGCGCCGGGCTCGGTGAGCGCGAAGCACCCGATCGTCTCGCCCGCCGCCATCCCCGGCAGCCAGCGCTCCCGCTGCGCGGGCGACCCGTGCTTCGCGATCGCGGTCATCGCGAGCGAGCCCTGCACCGAGACGAAGGTGCGGATCCCGGAGTCCCCCGCCTCCAGCTCCGCCATCGCCAGGCCGTACTCGACCGCCGACCGGCCCGCGCAGCCGTGGCCGTGCAGGTGCATGCCGAGCAGCCCCGCCTCGGCGAGGCGGGGCACCAGGTCGAGCGGGAACACGCCGTCCGCGAACCAGCGCGCGACGTGCGGGCGGACGTGCTCGTCGACCAGCGCCCGCACCCGGTCGCGGGTCTCGCGCTCGGTCGGGCTGAGCTCGTCGTCGAGCGCCAGCAGGTCCAGGGGGTCACCCGTCATGACGTCACTGTGGCAGACGCCACCGTGCCGGCGGCGAACGTCAGAGGTACAGGCCGGTCGCGCCGCCCTCGTCCTCGGTCTCCGTGACGCCGTGCACGTCGCGCTCGCGCAGCAGCACGTAGTCCGTGCCGCCGAGGTCCACCTCGGCCCGGTCCTCCGGGTCGTAGAGCACGCGGTCGCCCACGGCGACCTGGCGCACGTGCTCGCCCTTGGCCACCACCTGCGCCCACGCGAGGCGCTTGGCCCCTGCCGCGGTCGCGGGGATCACGAGGCCCGCCGTCGACTGCCGCTCGGCCGAGTCCACCTCCGGCTGCACCAGCAGGCGGTCGTGCAGCATGCGGATGGGCAGCGGCTTGCTGTCGGGCGTGGTGCGGGGCGCGCGGTCGGTCACGGGCTCCACGCTAGACGACCTGGGCGTCTAGGCTCGACGCCGAGCGCGCGCCCGCGAACCTGCCGCGAACCCTGTGGCCGCGCACCGCACGACCCCGACACCTTGGAGCACCCGTGACCCGTCTCGCCGTCGGCGACGCCGCCCCCGCCCTCGAGCTGCCCGCCGTCCTGCCCGACCCCGACGGCACCGGCCGCACCACCGGCACGTTCTCCCTGGCCGAGGCGCTCGCCGAGCCCGGCCGCCAGGGCGTCGTCGTGTACTTCTACCCCGCCGCGATGACGCCGGGCTGCACCACCGAGGCGTGCGACTTCCGCGACTCCCTCGCCTCCCTGCAGGGCGCCGGCTACGCCGTCGTCGGCGTCTCGCCGGACGGCGTCGACAAGCTCGCGACGTTCGCCGAGCGCGACGCCCTGACCTTCCCCCTCCTCGCCGACACCGAGCACGAGGCGCTCGAGGCCTGGGGCGCGTGGGGGGAGAAGAAGAACTACGGCAAGACGTACGTGGGCGTCATCCGCTCCACGGTCGTCGTCGACCCGGAGGGCAAGGTCGCCGTCGCGCAGTACAACGTCAAGGCCACCGGCCACGTCGCCCGGGTGCGCAAGACGCTCGGCCTGGACTGAGCGAGCGGGCGCGGGCAGCCGCCGCGCCCTCAGGACGCGAGCACGGCGCTCGGGGGCGGGACGGGCTTGCCGAGCCGGACGACGCCGTCCACGGCATCGTCCTGCCGCGCGAACCCCTCGCTCTCGTAGAGCCTGAGGTTGCGCTCGCTGCGCGCGCCGGTGCTCAGCACCACCCGCTCGTACCCCGGCGCGAGGCCGGCCTGAGCGCGACGCAGCAGCCATCGCCCGACGCCGGCGCCGCGCACGTCGGGCGCCACGGCGAGGCGGCCGACGTGCGCCTCCGTGCCCTCGCGCCGGGTGCGGACCATCCCGAGCAGCCGCCCGTCGCGCCACAGCCCCGTGACGTCCCAGTCCGACAGCCAGCGCCGCACGTCGCCGAGGGTCTCGTGCAGCGGCGCCAGCGCGAGGGTGTCGTTGGCCAGCGCCTCCTCGACCCAGCAGCAGCGCTGGAGCACCACCACCTCCGCCGCGTCGCGGGGCGTCAGGCGCCGGACGTACGAGCCCGGGACCGGGCCCTCGTCGGCCCCGTCGGCCGCCGCCTCGCGCAGCGGACGCAGGGCCTGCGCCAGCCGGGCGACCTCGTGCAGCACGCGGGGGGCCGCGCCGTCCCACCGCGCGTCGGGCCGGACGCGTCCGTCCTCGACGGCGTCGCCGATCCGGAGCGCGACGGTCGCCCCGGCCGGTACGAGCTGCAGCGTGGTCACGACCTGCTTGGCATGCTGGACGGAGCGGGTCCCGGCCGACGTGTTTCCGTAGCTGACGAAGCCGATCGGCTTCCACGCCCACTCCCGGCCCAGGTAGTCCAGCGCGTTCTTGAGCGTGGCCGGCATGCCGAAGTTGTACTCGGGCGTCACCACGACGAAGCCGTCCACCGCATCCACCAGCGCGCTCCACCTCCGGGTGTGCGCCTCCCGGTAGACGCCCGACGACGGGTGCTCCTCCTCGTCGAGGAGGGGCAGGGCGAGATCCGCGAGCGACACGGGGACCAGCTCGACGCCGAGGCGCGCCGCGTCCGGTGCGACGGTGCGGCCGAACCACTCCGCGACCGCCGGACCCAGGGCCCCGGGCCGGGTGCTGCAGGTGAGGAGCATGACGCGCACAGGATTCGTTGACACGTTGATGAACGTAGATCCTAGAATGATGACATGTCAACGACTTCGCGTGACGCGCGGCCCGGGTCGGCCGCGCCCTGGCTCGACGAGCACCAGGAACGCGCCTGGCGGGCCTTCCGGCGGATGACGACCTCCGTCCGCGCGGGCACCGCGCGAGACCTCGCCGACACCGGCCTCTCGGAGCCCGACTACGAGGTGCTGAGCACGCTCGTCGAGCGCCCCGGGACCACCAGCACCCTGCACGAGCAGGCCGCGAAGATGGGGTGGTCGCGCAGCAGGTTGTCGCGGCACTCGAGCCGCATGGAGGTCCGTGGGCTCATCGCCCGGGCACCCGACCCCGCGGACGGCCGAGGCTGCCTGCTCGTCCTCACGGCGGCCGGGCGCGAGGCGCTGCGCGCCGCGACGCCGACCCACCTGGAGTCCGTCCGCCGACGGTTCGCCGACCGCCTCGACGCGGACGACCTGCGCGACCTGCTGCGCATCGCGGACAAGCTCGGTGACAGGTCTGAGGAGGCCGCTCCCCTCGACGGCTGACCGCGTCGGGCGGGCCCGGTGCCGGAGACGGGAGTCGAACCCGCACGCCCTGGGGCACGGCGATCTAAACGCCGCATGTCTGCCTGTTCCATCACTCCGGCTTGGCGCGCGTCAGTCTAGGCGAACGACGACGGCCGCCCCGGATCTCTGCGGGGCGGCCGTCGCGGGTGCTGCGGGCGGTGCGGCGATCAGGCCTGGGGCGAACCGTTGTTCGCGGCGGCGATCTGGGCGCGGACCTCGTCCATGTCGAGGCCCTTGACGGCGTCCACGACCTGCTTGAGCGCAGGCGCGGGCAGCGCGCCGGCCTGGTTGAAGACGAGCACCCCCTCGCGGAACGCCATGAGCGTCGGGATGGCGCTCACGCCCGCGGCGGCGGCGATGCGCTGGTTCGCCTCGGTGTCGAGCTTCGCGTGCACGACGTCCGTGTTCTCCTCGGACGAGGCCTCGAAGACGGGGCCGAACTGCTTGCACGGGCCGCACCACTCGGCCCAGAAGTCGACCAGCACGATGTCGTTGTCGGTGACGGTCTTCTCGAACGTGTCGTCGGTGAGCTCGACGGTGGCCATGGGTGTCCTTCCGATGGGGGTCTCCTCGGCACAGCATCGGCGCCGCCCCCAGTATTCCCGTCGCGGCCTGCCCGCGCGCTGGCCCGCCGTCCGGGCTGGTAGAAACGACATGTGACGGACACGGCCGAGTTCCCCCCCGACGACGAGTTCTATCCCGACGAGTCGCAGCCCGCGGGCTGGCTCACGCCGGAGGACCTCGCCGCCGTGCGGGCGCAGCTCCCGCTGGTCTACGTCGACGCCGTGCCCGTGCGCGTGGACGACTCGGGCGACGTGGTCGCCGTCGGGCTGCTGCTGCGCGTCACCCCGCTCGGCACCATGACGCGCGCGCTCGTCTCCGGACGCGTGCTGTACCACGAGCGGGTGCGCGACGCCCTGCTGCGGCACATCGAGAAGGACCTCGGGCCGGTCGCGCTGCCGCAGGTCCCGGCGTCGCCGCAGCCGTTCACGGTGGCGGAGTACTTCCCCACGCCCGGTATCACGCCGTACCACGACCCCCGCCAGCACGCCGTCTCCCTGGCGTACGTCGTACCGGTGACGGGCGACTGCCGCCCGCAGCAGGACGCGCTCGACCTCGCGTGGCTCACCCCCGAGGAGGCGTGCAGCGACACCGTGCAGGCGGAGATGATCCACGGGCAGGGCACGATCGTGAAGCAGGCGATGGCCTGGGTGGGTCGCCTGTCGTGAGCCGGCGGGCGGCGGGCGCCGCGCACCTGCTCGTCGCTGTCTCCGCGCTCGGCGGAGTGCTCATGGAGCTCGTCGTCGCGCTGGTCGACGGGCCGGGCGCGGCAGGCACCACGGCCGAGCGGCTCGTCCGGCTGTTCTCGTACTTCACGATCCTGTCGAACGTCGGCATCGGCGTCGTGTCCGTGCTCCTCGCCGTCGACCCGACCCGCGACGGCCGTCTGCTGCGCGTCGCGCACCTCGACGCCCTGCTGTGCATCGTCGTCACCGGCATCGTCTACAACACCGTCCTGGCGGGCACGGTGGAGGGCCTCACGCAGGCGGGCCAGCTGTCCAACGTGCTGCTGCACGTGGCGTCCCCCGTGCTCGCGGTGGTCGTGTGGCTGCTCGCCGGCCCGCGGCCGCGGGTGGACGCGCGGACGGTGGGCTGGTCCGTCGTCGGGCCGCTCGCCTGGATCGCGTACACCTTCGTGCGCGGCGGGATGGTCGGCTGGTACCCGTACCCCTTCCTCGACGTGGGCGCGCTGGGCCTCGCGCGGGCGCTCGTCAACGCGGGCCTCGTCGCGGCGATGTTCCTCCTGCTCGCGCTCGTCGCGCGCTGGGCGGACCGGCGGCTGCCCGCCGCGCCGGGCGGGCGATGAGTTCCCGGTCCCGCGCTGGCCCCACCCGGGGCGGACCGGGTCAGGCCCCCAGGTCCAGCACGGGCCAGTCCGCCAGGTCCGCGCGCATCCGCCGGTCGTGGGTGGCGACGACGACGGCGGCGGGGGTGGCGACCAGGGCCCGGGTCAGCTCGTCCACGAGGTCCACGGACAGGTGGTTGGTCGGCTCGTCGAGCAGCAGCAGGTGCGGCGCGTGCAGCAGCGCCCGCGCGAGCTCGAACCGACGCCGCTGCCCGGCCGACAGCTCCGCCAGCGGCCGCTCGAGGTCCTCCTCGCTCAGCAGCCCCAGCGCCGCCACCGGCACGACGTGCTCCGGGTCCAGCTCGCCGCGCTCCAGCAGCCCCAGCGCCTCGGCGGCGTAGGCGTCGAATCCGGTCTGCGGCGCGTCCTCGCCCCGCGTGGCGCCGGAGGGACGCGCGGGCGCCGCCTCCTGGACCACGACGCCCAGCCGGGCGCCGGGCGTGACCGAGCGGGTGCCGCGGGCCAGCGCCATCCGGCCCGCGAGCGCCGCGAGCAGCGTCGACTTCCCCGTCCCGTTCGGCCCGACGACCAGCAGCCGGCCCGACGGCGGCACCGCGACGCGGGTGCCGGGCAGGTCGAGCCGCACGCCGCCGTCGTCGGCCAGCACCCGCGGCGAGCGCAGCTCGACCAGGGGATCGCCCGGGTCCCACCCCGGCGACATCGACGGCAGGTCCGGGAACGTGAGTCGCGCTGGCGGCACGGGGACCTCGACGGCCTCGGCCTCGAGCTTCTCGATCAGCCGGTCGGCGGCCTTGACGTGGATGCGGGCCCGCGTCGCGCGGCGGTGCTTCTGCGACCCCTTGGGCGGCCGCCACTCGTCGGACAGCCCCTCGTACGACGCGTCCAGCCGCTCGGCGAGCACGCGGGCGCGCTCCTGCTCCGCGCGGTAGCGCTGCCGCCACCGGTGCAGGGCCTGGTTCTTCGCGAACCGGTACGCGAGGTAGCCCGGCTGCCCGTACAGGACGGGCTTGCCGTCCATCGACGGGTCGAGGTCGAGGATGGCGGTCGCGACGTCGTCGAGCAGCTCGCGGTCGTGCGTCACGACCACGACGCCGCCCTGCCACGCGACCAGCTCGCCGGTGAGGAACTCGATCGCGGAGTCGTCGAGGTGGTTGGTGGGCTCGTCGAGGAGCAGGAGGTCGGCGCGCTCCGCGAGCCGGCACGCGAGGCGCACCCGGTACCGCTGCCCCACGGACAGGGTGTCGAGGCGCCGGTCGGGGTCGCGCACCGCGCCGAGGCGGGTGAGCGCGACGTCGACCCGCCGGTCCGCGTCCCACGCGGCCAGGTGCTCGGCACGGGCCAGCAGCCCGGACAGGCGGCGAAGGTCCCCGGTCTCGTGGTCGAACGACGCGGCCTCCTTCTCGATCTCGGCCGCGAGCGCACGCAGGTCGGCGAGCGTGCGCCGCACGAGGTCGCCCACCGTCTCCCCCGACGTCGTCGCGAGCTCCTGCTCCACCAGCGCGACGCTCCCCTTGCGCCGGAGCTCTCCGCGGCCCGGCCTGAGGTCGCCGGCCAGGAGGTGCAGCAGGGTCGACTTGCCGGACCCGTTCTCCCCCACGACGCCGAGGCGGGTGCCGTCGGAGACGCGGAGGCTCACGCCGTCGAGCACCGGTCGGCCGGGGTAGGCGAACGCGAGGTCCGTGGCGGTGAGCTGCACCGGACAACCCTACGTGCGGCTCGCATAGGGTGGCCGCATGACTTCCCCCGCTTCCGAGGCCGCCACGCCTGATGTCACCCTCCGCGCCGACGGTCGCACGCCCTCCCAGCTCCGCCCCGTCACGATCACGCGCGGCTGGACCCAGAACGCCGAGGGCTCCGTGCTGGTGGAGTTCGGCAGCACCCGCGTGCTGTGCACGGCCTCGTTCACCGAGGGCGTGCCGCGCTGGAAGAAGGGGTCCGGCGAGGGCTGGGTCACCGCGGAGTACGCGATGCTCCCCCGCGCGACGAACGAGCGCAGCCAGCGCGAGTCGGTCAAGGGCAAGATCGGCGGCCGCACGCACGAGATCTCCCGCCTCATCGGCCGCGCGCTGCGCGCCGTCGTCGACGTCTCCGCCCTCGGCGAGAACACGATCGTCCTCGACTGCGACGTCCTCCAGGCCGACGGCGGCACCCGCACCGCGGCCATCACGGGCGCGTACGTCGCGCTCGCCGACGCCGTCGCGTGGGGCACCCGCCACGGCCACGTCACCGGCGGCAAGAAGGTCCTCACGGACTCCGTCGCGGCCGTCAGCGTCGGCATCATCGACGGCAGCCCGATGCTCGACCTGCCCTACGTCGAGGACGTGCGGGCCGAGACGGACATGAACGTCGTGACGACGGGCTCGGGCACGTTCGTCGAGGTGCAGGGCACCGCCGAGCACGCGCCGTTCGACCGCGCCGAGCTCGACGCCCTCCTCGACCTCGCCGTCGCCGGCACCGCCGAGCTCACCGAGCGCCAGCGCGCCGCGCTGGCGCAGGAGCTGTGACGATGCCCGACGCGACCGTGACCGTCCCCGCCGGCGCCCGCCTCGTGCTGGCCACGCACAACCGCGGCAAGCTCACCGAGCTGCGCGCGATCCTGCGCGATCAGCCCGGCCTGGACGCCCTGCCCGACGAGGCCGTGGTGTCGGCGGCCGACGTCGGCGCCCCCGAGCCGGTCGAGGACGGCGTGTCGTTCGTCGAGAACGCGCTGATCAAGGCCCGTGCGCTGGCCGCGGCGACCGGCCTGCCCGCCGTCGCGGACGACTCCGGCCTGAGCGTGGACGTCATGGGCGGCGCGCCCGGCATCTTCTCCGCCCGCTGGTCGGGAAGGCACGGCGACGACGAGGCGAACCTCCGGCTCCTCCTCGCCCAGCTGGGCGACGTGCACGACGAGCACCGCGCGGCGGCGTTCGTGTGCGCGGCCGCGCTCGTGACCCCGGACGGCCGCGAGGAGGTGTGCCTCGGCGAGATGCCCGGCACCCTCGTGCGCGCCCCGCGCGGGAGCAACGGCTTCGGCTACGACCCGATCCACGTGCCCGTCGAGCAGGCCCCGGCCGCCGACGGCACGCCCGGCGCGCGCACGTCGTCCGAGCTCACCCCGGCGGAGAAGAACGCCATCAGCCACCGCGGCAAGGCGTTCCGCGCCCTCGCGCCGGCGGTCGCCGAGGCCCTCGCCTGACCACCTGATCGTTGTGAGCGTGATTTTGGCCCTGTTTCGAGTCCGAAACAGGGCCAAAATCACGCTCACAACGATCAGGGAGTGGTGCCTCGGCGGGCGGCGAGGGACGCGAGGGCGCGCCAGCCCAGCATGGTCACGCCCAGGAAGACGGCGGTGACGACCGCGAACGACACCTCGACGCCGCCGATGCCGAGCACCGGCCGCAGCACCAGGCCCAGCACGACCGTGGCGAACCACACGGCCACGCCGGTGGGCCAGACCTGCGCGGGGGCGCGCCAGGCCCGCGTCGCGAGCCAGCCGACGGCGAGGCCGACGACGAACGGCAGCCCGACCAGCGCGACGTGCCCGACGCCTGCGGTGTCGTGGCTGAGCGTGCCGACCACGGTGAACACGAGCACGCACACGAGGTCGCAGACGGCGGCGGGCCAGGCGGGCCGTGCCGTCGGAGTCGTCGGGGAGGCGGGGGCCGGGGCAGCGTTCACGGGGCCGAGGCTACCGCTCACAGCGCGTGCACCCCGCCGGCCGTCGCCACGGCGACCGGTCCGTCGTAGGCCGACCGGGCCTCGGCGATCGCGACGTCCGGCGCGTTCCACACCGGCAGGTGGGTGAGCAGCAGGCTCCGCACCCCGGCGGCCGCGGCGGCCTCGCCCGCCCGCAGGCCGGTGAGGTGGATGCCGCGCTCGACGCCGTCGTCGCGCCCCTCCTGGAAGGCCGCCTCGCACAGGAACAGGTCGGCGCCGCGGGCGCCCTCGACGAGGCCGTCGCACGCGTCGGTGTCCCCCGAGTAGACGAGCGTGACCCGCTCCCCCGGGCGCACCGACGACGGCCCCGTCACGCGGATGCCGTACGCCTCGACCGGGTGGTACACCGCGAACGGCTCCAGCTCGAACGGGCCGACCTGCACCGGCGTCCCCGGCTGCCAGGCGCGGACGTCGTACTCGCCGTCCATCGACTCCCCCGCGGCCAGGCCGTACATCGCCGCCGCGCGGTCCGCGGTCGTGCTCGGCCCGAGCACCGGCAGCCGGCGCCCGACGCCCGTGCGGGTGCCGCCCCGCTCCGGGTGGTACCGCAGGTACACGTACAGCCCGGACAGGTCCGCGCAGTGGTCGGGGTGCAGGTGGGACAGCGCGACGGCGTCCAGGTCGAGCGGGTCGACGTGCCGCTGCAGGGCGCCGAGCGCCCCGTTGCCGAGGTCGAGCACGACGTTCCAGTCGCGCTCGCCGTCGTGCGCCTGCAGCAGGTAGGCGGACGCGGGTGACGCCGGCCCGGGGAAGGACCCCGAGACCCCCACGGTGACGAGCCTCATGCGGCCTCCACCAGGGTCACCTCCGGCCCCAGGAACCGGCGTGCGAGCCGCTCGAACGGCTCGGTGTCCCCGGTGGCCAGGAACCGGTGCACGGGCGGGGCCGCGTCGGGCGAGCGCTCCAGCCCGTGCTGCACGAGGTTGCGGTACACGTCCTTCGCCGTCTCCTCGGCGCTGGACACGAGCGTGACGTCCTCGCCCATCACGTAGGAGACGGCGCCCGCCAGCAGCGGGTAGTGCGTGCACCCCAGGACGAGCGTGTCCACGCCCGCGGCCTTCACCGGGTCGAGGTAGCGGTGGGCGACCTCCAGGACCTCGGGCCCGGACGTCAGCCCGCGCTCGACGAGCGGCACGAAGTCCGGGCACGCCTGCGTGGTGATCTCCAGCCCCGGCGTCACGTGGAAGGCGTCGTCGTACGCGCGGGAGTCGATGGTGGTCTTCGTGCCGATGACGCCGATGCGGCCCGTCCGGGACGTGAGCACCGCCCGTCGCGCGGCGGGCCGGATCACCTCGACGACGGGGATGCCGCGCCGCACGGTGTACCGCTCGCGGGCGTCGGGCAGCGCCACCGCGGTGGCGGAGTTGCAGGCGATGACCAGCATCTTCACGCCCTCGTCGACCAGCCGGTCCATCACCGCGAGCGCCATCGCGCGCACGGCAGCGAGCGGCTTCGGCCCGTACGGGCTGTTCGCCGTGTCCCCCAGGTAGAGCACCTGCTCGTGGGGAAGCTGGTCGAGGATGGAGCGCGCGACGGTCAGCCCGCCGACGCCGCTGTCGAAGATCCCGATGGGGGCGTCGTTCACGCGAGGAAGCCTAGTCGCGACGGACCGTCACGACCCCGGGGAGTGAGCGGCGACACGGCGTGGCGCCCGCCACAGCGATGCTCCCGCCTGCGCTGATACGCCGCCCGCCACCCGCGCCGTCACGCCTCCGCGCGCCCCGCCCTCAGCTCCGCGAGCATCTCGTCGACCAGCGACTCCTGCGCGAACCCGGCGGCCACGAACACCCCGCCCCAGTAGCGGCGCTCGCGGCCCGACAACCCGACCCGCTCCCAGCCGGCGTACTCGTCCGGGGCGTCGTCGGAGTCCTCGTCCGGGTCGTCGTCCGCATCGTCGGTGTCGTCGACGTCGTCGTCGATGCCGGCCAGGACGTCGTCGTGCAGCGTCTCGACGTCCGCGTCGTCGACCAGCCCCAGCCGCTCCGCCAGCACGAGCCGCACGTCGGTGAGCGCGCCCGCGAACTCCTGCGCGGACTCGCGCGGCACGACGAGCTCCGCCCCGTCGCGCGGGTCGTCCGGCAGCTCGTCCGGGGAGTCGATCGCGTCGGCGAACGCGACGAGCCGGGCCACCTTCCCGGCCGCGAGGTCCGTCTGCGTCAGGTGCCGGAACTCGGCGGCGACGTCGGCGTCCTCGTCGTGCGCGTCGGGCAGCAGGCGCTGCACCGCCGGGTCCTGCGGCACCCGCGCGACGCCCGTGAACGCGACGCCGTCGCCGACCTCGATCCCGGGCTCCAGGCCCGACTCCGCGCGCACCAGCTCCGCGACGTCCCGCGCGACGCGCCCGAGCACCTCCCGCTCGACGTCGTCCCACCGGGCGACGTAGCCCGCCGGCGCGGACCGGAACGGCGTCATGCCGCACCCCCGTCGTGGCCGGAGGCGCCGCCGTCCGAGGCGCCCGACTGCCGCAGCGTGGCCCACAGCCCGAACCCGTGCATCGCCTGCACGTCGACCTCCATGCGCTCGCGCGGCCCGGACGACACCACGGCGCGCCCGTCGTGGTGCACCTGCAGCATCAGCTTCTGCGCCTTCGCCGGCGGGTAGCCGAAGTAGCTCTCGAAGACGTAGCTCACGTACGACATGAGGTTCACCGGGTCGTTCCACACGATCGTCACCCAGGGGTCCGCGACGGCGGCCGCCGCGTCCTCCCGGGTGTCGACCTGGGTGTCCCCCGCCGCCTCGGTCGCCGCGGCCGCTGTCGCGAGCCTCGCGCCCCTCGTCGTCTGCCCGTTCACGCGCCCAGCGTAGGCACAGCCGTCCACCGGTCGTCGACCGTCCGCCTGGCGGGCTTCACCCTGCCGGACCAGCGCGGGAGCCCTACCGTGTCCCCATGACCGACGAGCCCCGGGGCGGCGCCGCCCCGTCGCTGCAGGCCGTCCCGGCCGCCCCGCTCCCGTCCGTCCGCCCGTCGGTCGCCCTCCTCACCGACCGGTACGAGCTGACGATGCTGCAGGCGGCCCTCGCGGACGGCACCGCCCACCGCCACTGCGTGTTCGAGGTGTTCACGCGGCGGCTGCCGGCCGGGCGGCGGTACGGGGTCCTCGCTGGCACCGGGCGCATCCTCGAGGCGCTCGCGCACTTCCGCTTCGGCGACGCCGAGCTCGCCTACCTCGAACGCGCCGGCGTCGTCGACGACCGGACCCTCGACTTCCTGCGCGGCTACCGCTTCACGGGCACGATCCAGGGCTACGCGGAGGGCGAGATCTTCTTCCCGGGCTCGCCGGTGCTGCAGGTCGAGGGCACGTTCGCCGAGGCCGTGCTGCTCGAGACGCTGATCCTGTCGATCCTCAACTACGACTCCGCCATCGCGTCGGCCGCGTCGCGGATGACCAGCGCCGCCGTGGACCGCCCCGTGCTCGAGATGGGCTCGCGCCGCGCGCACGAGCAGGCGGCCGTGGCGGCCGCGCGCGCCGCCGTCGTCGGCGGCTTCACGGGCACGTCGAACCTCGAGGCGGGCATGCGGTACGGCCTCGACACCATCGGCACCGCAGCGCACGCGTTCACGCTCCTGCACGACGACGAGCGCTCGGCGTTCGACTCCCAGATCGCGTCGCTCGGGTCGGGCACCACCCTGCTGGTCGACACCTACGACGTCCGGCGCGGCGTCGAGAACGCCGTCGCCGCGGGCGGGACGTCGCTCGGCGCGGTCCGCCTCGACTCGGGCGACCTCGGCGTCCTCGCCGTCGAGGTGCGCCGCCAGCTCGACGAGCTGGGCGCCACCGGCACGAAGATCGTCGTGACGTCCGACCTCGACGAGCACGCGATCGCCGGGCTCGCGGCGATGCCCGTGGACGTGTACGGGGTCGGGACGTCGCTCGTCACGGGCTCCGGCGCGCCCACCTGCGGCATGGTCTACAAGCTCGTCGCGCGCGCCGACCCGTCCGGGGTGCTGCAGCCGGTGGCGAAGGCGTCCACGCACAAGACGAGCCAGGGCGGTCGCAAGGGGGCGGCGCGGCGCTACGGGCCCGACGGGCGCGCGGTCGAGGAGGTCCTCGTCACCGGCCCGGACGACCTCGTCGTGTCCTGGTCCCCCGAGGACGGCGGACAGGTCGGCGAGACCGCCGACGGCGAGCGCCCCGACCTGCGCAGCCTGCTCGTGCCGCTCGTCGTGGACGGCGCCGTCGACTCCCGCTGGGTGGGTGCCTACGGCGTGCAGAACGCGGCCCGCCACCACCTCCAGGCGCGCGCGGAGCTGCCGCGCGGCGGCCGCCGGCTGTCCGCCGGCGACCCGGCCATCCCCACCGTGGACCTCGTCCTGCGCTAGAGGTGGGGTGCGGCTATCGCTTCCCGACGAACCAGCCCCGCACCATCTCGACGCGCGCGGCGAGCTGGTCGGCCGTGGCCAGAGGGACCTCGGGCCCGCCGCACCGGCGACGCAGCTCGTTGTGCACGGAGCCGTGCGGGGTGCTGCTCTTGCGCGCCCACGCGGACACCAGCTTGGACAGCTCCTTGCGCAGGTCGGCGGCCCGGCGGTGCTCCGCCTCCGACTGCTCGAGCGCGGCCTCCGACGCCGTCGCGCCGCCGCGCCCGCGCACCTGCTGCGCCTGCCGCTGCCGCAGCAGCGTGGTGACCTGGTCGGCCTCGAGCAGGCCCGGCAGGCCGAGGAAGTCGAGCTCCTCCGCGGAGCCGACGTCCGCGCCCGTGCCGAACTCGCCGCCGTCGAACAGGACCCGGTCGAACGAGGCCTGCGCCTCGAGCGCCTCGAAGGAGCCGAGGAGCTCTCCCGACGCCTTCTCCTCCTTGTTCGCCGCCGCGAGGAGCGCCGCCTCGGGGTCGTACTCGATGCCCTGCTCCTCGGCGGTCTTGGGGCGGTCGAGCGCGTGGTCGCGCTCGAGCTCCATGCCGTTGGCCAGCTCGAGCAGCAGCGGCACGCTCGGCAGGAACACGGACGCCGTCTCGCCACGCTTGCGGGCCCGCACGAAGCGGCCGACCGCCTGCGCGAAGAACAGGGGCGTCGAGGTGCTGGTCGCGTACACGCCCACCGCCAGGCGCGGCACGTCCACGCCCTCGGACACCATGCGCACGGCGACCATCCACCGCGAGTCGCCCTGCGCGAACTCGTCGATGCGGGCGCTGGCGCCGTCGTCGTCGGACAGGACGACGGTCGGGCTCTGACCGGTGAGCCGGGCCAGGTGGCCCGCGTAGGCGCGCGCGTCCGTCTGGTCGGTCGCGATGACGAGGCCGCCGGCGTCGGGGACGGCGCGGCGCATCTCCGTGAGCCGCTTGTCGGCCCCGGCGAGCACCGACGGGATCCACTCGCCGTTCGGGTCCAGCGCGGTGCGCCACGCCTGGGCGTGCATGTCCTTCGTCATCGCCTCGCCGAGGCGGGCGCTGACCTCGTCGCCGGCCTTGGTGCGCCAGCGCATGTTGCCCGAGTACGTCATGAACAGCACGGGCCGCACGACGTGGTCGCGCAGCGCGTCGCCGTAGCCGTACGTGTAGTCGGCCTTGGACCGGCGGATCCCCTCGCGGTCCTCCTCGTACGTGACGAACGGGATCGGCGCGGTGTCCGACCGGAACGGCGTGCCGGTCAGCGCCAGACGGCGCGTGGCGTCCTCGAACGCCTCGCGGACGGCCTCGCCCCAGCTCAGGGCGTCGCCGCCGTGGTGCACCTCGTCGAGGATGACGAGCGTGCGCGCCGCCTCGGTCCGGGCGCGGTGCAGCGCCGGCTTGGCCGCGACCTGCGCGTACGTCAGGGCGACGCCGTCGTAGTGCGAGCCGTGCCGGCCCTGGCTGTTCTTGAACGACGGGTCGATCCGGATGCCGACGCGCGCGGCGGCGTCCGCCCACTGGTGCTTGAGGTGCTCGGTCGGCGCGACGACGGTCACGCGGCGCACGATGCCCGCCTCGAGCAGCTCCGTGGCCACGCGCAGGGCGAACGTCGTCTTGCCGGCTCCGGGCGTCGCGACCGCGAGGAAGTCCCGCGGGTCGCGGCGCCGGTACAGGTCGAGCGCCTCGGCCTGCCAGGCACGCAGGTTGGACGCCGTGCCCCAGGGCGCGCGGCGCGGGAACGCCGGGCTGAGGTGCGACGCCGCGGACGACGACGGCGACTGCGGCAGCGGCTTGACCGGTTCCGCAGCGGCGGCGAACAGATCAGGGGTGGACTCGGGCTCGGGAAGCGGCTGCGCGCTCACTTGCCGGAGTCGCCCTCGCCGCCCTCGCCGTCCTGCGGGTCGCGGAGGCCGTCGTAGATCTCCTTGCAGACCGGGCAGACCGGGAACTTCGACGGGTCACGACCCGGCACCCACACCTTGCCGCAGAGCGCGATCACGGGCTTGCCCGACAGGGCCGACTCCATGATCTTCTCCTTGCGCACGTAGTGCGCGAAGCGCTCGTGGTCGCCCGGCTCCGCGGCCTGCTCGCGGGTGTCGGGGCGCTCCAGCACGCTGGTGCCGGCCCCGGTGTCCTGCGAGGGGTCGGCGGGCGGGGTGGAGAGGGGATCGCTCATGCCGGGCAGTCTACGACGGACCCCCCGACGCTCCCCCGCCCCGCCGGCCCCCGTGCCGCGGATCCGGGCACGGATCACAGGCCCTGCCAACCAGGCTTGGAGGCGAACGTCTGGCGGTAGTAGTCGCCGAGCTGGAGCCGGGAGGCGGCCGCGTCGTCGACCAGCACCGTGGCGTGCGGGTGCAGCTGCATCACGGTGCCGGGCCACATCGCGGAGATCGGGCCCTCCACCAGCTGGTGCACCGCCTCGGCCTTCTGCCGCCCGGTGGCCAGCAGCACCAGGTGCCGTGCCTGCATGATCGTGCCCAGCCCCTGGGTGAGGCAGTGGGTGGGCACCTGCTCCACGTCGTCGTCGAAGAACCGCGCGTTGTCCACGCGAGTCTGCGCCGTGAGCGTCTTGATGCGCGTGCGCGACGCCAGCGAGGACCCCGGCTCGTTGAACGCGATGTGGCCGTCCGTGCCGATCCCCAGGATCTGCAGGTCCACCCCGCCCGCGTCCTCGATCGCCCGCTCGTACGCGGCGCACGCCGCCGGGATGTCCTCCGCGAGGCCGTCCGGCCCCGACACCTGCTCCGCGGGCCACCCGACCCGCGAGGCGATCTCCGTCTCGATCACGTTGCGGTACCGCTGCGGGTGCCCCGCGTCCAGGCCCACGTACTCGTCCAGCATGAAGCCCCGGGCCTCGGCGAACGACAGCCCGTCCTCGCGGTGACGACGCGCGAGCTCGTCGTACACCCTCAACGGGCTCGACCCCGTCGCCAGCCCCAGCACCGTGCCCGGGTTGCGGCGCAGCAGCGCCTCGATCGCGTCGGCCGCCAGCACGGCCAGCTCCTCCGCGGGGGCGATCACGACTTCCATGGGGGCTCCAGTCTCTCGGGGGCGGGATGAGGTCCATCATCCCGTCGTCGTGCCGTCATCGTGCGTGGTCCGTGCGCGGTCCGTGCGCGGTCCGCGCCGGTGCCCGCGGACGGGTCAGTCCTCGGCCACCGCCGGCGTGTTGAGCATCGGCGTGAGGCGCGCGTCGAACTCCTGC
Source organism: Isoptericola nanjingensis (assembly GCF_050311635.1). Lineage (NCBI taxonomy): Bacteria > Bacillati > Actinomycetota > Actinomycetes > Micrococcales > Promicromonosporaceae > Isoptericola > Isoptericola nanjingensis. Next base: position 355,709 of record NZ_JBNOZL010000001.1, read on the forward strand.
GCGAGGGTCGCGACGTCACCGCCGTCGGCGATGCGGCCGAACAGGTCCTCGTACACCCCGGCGTCCTCGATCGAGGCCCACCCGGGCGCAGGCGGGGTGAGCTTCGACGCGGCGGCCGTGCGGACCATGAGCCGGCCGTACCTGTCGCCCTTCATGAGCTCCTGGGCGTCCTCGTTCGCGGGCCCGAGCCCGGCGGCGGCGAGCTTCTCCTGGTATTCGTCGGAGAAGACGACGCGCAGCACGTCCTCGGCCAGGTCAGGGCTCGGCGACGTGGCCGAGACCGCGATGTTCGACCCGCCGGCGAAGACGGGTGCCGGGCCGCCGTCCAGGCCGGGCAGGGCGAAGATGCCGAACGTGTCGGTGTCCTTCATCCCGTCGCGCACCAGCTCGCCCTCGTCGTTGCGCACGAGGTGGCCGATCGACCACCGCGCCCACGCGGGAGCCATGATCGTGGCGGCGGCGGGCGGCGCCTCCTCGACACCGTCGTTGAGGAAGTCCCAGTACTCGACGTCCTTCTCCGTGGACGGCAGGTACGACGCGTTCTCGTACACGTCCTGCCACATCTCGAGGCCCTCGACGGTCTTCGGGTCGGACAGGGTCGAGACCCAGCCGTCGCCCTCCTTCACAGCGAGGTCTCCGCCGGCGGCGAACACCCAGGAGATGCCGTTGCGCCAGTCCTGGCCGCCCATCGCGAACCCGGCGTGGTCGTCGTCCGTGAGCGCCTTGACGGACTCGCCGAACTCGGCCAGCGTCGTCGGCTTCTCGAGCCCCGCCGCGCCCCACACGTCCTTGCGGTAGAAGACGTACCGCGAGCCGAAGTAGTACGGCAGCGCGTAGTGGCGGCCGTCGACCGACCCCGCGTCGACGAACGACTGCAGCAGCTTGTCCCCGCCCAGCTCGTCGTACAGCTCCGGCGAGATCTCGCGGAACGCGCCCGTGGTGGTGAACGTCGGGGACTGCGTGTTGCCGATCTCGACGACGTCCGGCGTGGTGGCCGGGTCCTCCAGCGCCTCGGTGAGGTCGGCGACGAGGTCGCCCCACTCCTGCTGCTCGATCGTCAGGGTGGCGCCCGGGTGCTCGTCCTCGAACTTCTGCACGAGGAACTCGCGGAGCTCCGGCGTCGTGTCCTCGCCGACCAGCCACATCGTGAGGTCCTTGTCCGGCGCTGCCGGCTCCGCCCCCGTGCCGAGCACGGAGCACCCGGTCAGCGCGACCGTGAGCAGGCCCGCGGTCACGGCCGCGGCGATGGCCCCGGTCCGGCGCGCGGTCACGACGCCACCCCGTTCAGCGGGGCACGGCCGGCGACCGTGCGCCCCACGACGGCGGCGCCGACGGCGCCCACGGGCACGCGGCCCGGGGCCAGCCGGACGCGGTCGGCCAGGTGCAGCGAGCCGAGGAACCCGGAGTCCCGCGACTCGCGGACCAGCGCGGCGCGCACGGCGTCGAGGAGAGGCTCGCCGAGCTGCGCGACGCCGCCGCCCAGCACGACGTGCTGGACGTCGACCGTGAGGACCAGCATGCGCACGGCCGCGGCCACGGCCGAGGCGTAGGCGTCGCGCGCCTCGAGCGCCGCGGGGACGCCGCGCTCCGCCGCCTCGAACAGCTCCACCGGCGCGGGGCGGCCGGTGCGGACCGGCCAGAGCCGGGCGACGGCCGTCCCGGACGCGTACAGCTCGAGGCAGCCGCGCTGCCCGCACGGGCACACGGGGCCGGACGGGTCCACCGGGACGTGCCCGATCTCGCCGGCCGCGCCGCCGAAGCCGCGCCGCAGCTCGCCGTCGAGCACGAGGCCCGCGGCCAGGCCCGTACCGAGCGCGAGGAACGCGAGGTCGACCCGCGCCCGCGGCGTGCCCGCCGCGGCGGCCTCCAGGTGCGCGGCGCCGAGCGCCGCCACGTTGAGGTCGTTCTCCAGCCCGACGGGGATGCCGCCGAGCTCGTCGCCCAGCAGCCGGGCGAGCGCCAGCGGCGAGGCGTCCACGCCCACGTTCACGGCGTGCCGCACCGTCCCGGCGGCCGGGTCGACGAGACCGGGCATGCCCACGCCCACGCCGACGACGTCCGCGAGCTCGACGCCGGCCTGCCGCGCGACGCCGCGCACGGCGCGGGCCGCGCCCGCGACGACGCCGGCGGGGCCGCGCTCGGTGGCCAGCCGGGCCTGCGCCACGGTGGCGCCGGCAGCGTCCAGCAGGACGGCGAGGGTCTTGGTCCCGCCGATGTCGAGACCGACGGTGGGGCCCGCGGGGCCCGGCGGGTTCAGGGGTGTGGCGTCGTCCACGTCAGCCCTTCACCGCCCCGGCGACCAGGCCGGACGTCATCCGGCCCTGCACGAAGAGGAAGAAGACGATCACCGGCACGGCGATGAGCGTCGAGGCCGCCATGACCTCGCCCCAATCGATGCCGCGGTTCGCCGACGCCGACAGGAAGCTGCGCAGCCAGATCGGCAGCGTCTGCCGGCTCTCGGCCGGGAGGATCACGAGCGCCGTCGTGAACTCGTTCCACGCCTGCAGGAACGCGTACACCCCGGACGCCACGAGTCCCGGCGCGAGCAGAGGGAACGTGATCCGCAGGAAGGCCTTGGTGCGTGAGAGGCCGTCGACCATGGCCGCCTCCTCGAGCTCGGCCGGGATGCCGGCGACGAAGCCGCGCAGCATCCAGATCGTGAACGGCACGAGCATCGCGGTGTACAGGACCGAGATGCCGAGCACCGAGTTGAGGCCGAGCACGGGCGCGCTCGCGCCGACGGTCGACAGCATCTTGTACTGGGCGATGAACAGGCCCTCGGCGGGCAGCATCTGGATGAACAGCACCGCCAGCACGAAGCTGGTCCGCCCGCGGAAACGCCACCGGCTGATCGCGAGGGCGGCGAGGAAGGCGAAGGCCAGGACGAGCACGATCGTCACGAGCGTGACCATGAGGCTCATCCGCAGCGCGCCGCCGAAGCCGGAGCCTGTCAGGACGCTGCCGAAGTTCGCGAGGGTGAAGTGCGTGGGCAGGAAGCTCGGCGTGTCCGCCCGCAGCCGCGCGTCGGGCGTCACGGCCGACAGCAGCATCCAGTAGACGGGGAACGCCCACACGAGGGACAGGACCACGCCCAGGGCGCCCAGCAGGATCTTGCCGACCCGCGGTCGGGGGCGGCGCGCCACCGCGGCGGCGTCGCGCACGGCGGGCGCGGCGGCCGGCGCCGCCACCCCGGTTCCGGTCTCGGTCGCGGCGGTCACGCGGCGTCCTCCTTCATGAGGCTGCGCACGTACGGCGCGGCGAGCAGCACCGTGAGCAGCAGGACGAAGATCGAGACGGCGGCGGCGCCGGAGAAGTCCTGGCTGCCGATGCCGAGCTCGTAGATGAAGTTGCCCAGCAGGTTCGTCTCGGAGATCGGGGCGCCGGCGTCCTGCAGCAGGCGGATCTGCGCGAACACGCGCAGGTCCCAGATGATCTGCAGCAGCAGCACGATGGCGAGCACCGGGCGCACCAGCGGCAGCAGGATGTGGCGCAGGATCTGCGCGGGGCTGGCGCCGTCGAGCCGGGCGGCCTCGAGGACCTCCTCGGAGACCTGCGTGAGGCCGGCGTACAGCGACATCGCCACGAACGGCACCGACATCCACACGATGACCAGGGTCGCGACGACGAAGAACGTCAGCGGCTGCGCGAGCCAGGCGTAGCCCTGGTACTGGTCGAGGCCGATCTGCACGAGCAGCCAGTTGACGACGCCGGCGCGGTAGTCGAACAGCCACCGGAAGACGGTCACCGCGGCCACGAGCGGCGTCGCCCAGGCCAGCAGGAGCACGACCTGCATGGTGATGCGCACCGCGCCGTGCACCGCCTTCATGAGCAGCGCGAGGCCGAGCCCGATGGCCACCGTGAGGAACGCGTTCACGAGGCAGAAGATCAGGGAGCGGGTCACGACGGGCAGCAGCCGCTCGTCGGAGAAGATCCGCGCGTAGTTGTCCAGCCCGGCGAAGGTGGGGGGCGCGCCGAACTGCTGCATCATCCCGTATTCCTGCAGCGAGGTCACGACCTGCCAGTACACGGGGTAACCGAGACCGACGAGGAGGATCAGCACCGCGGGGAGCAGCAGGAGGTAGGGGGTGGCCGGCTGGCGCCGACGGCGGATCGCGATGGTGGACGCGGGTGTCGCGATGGTCATGCGGTCCTCCTTCCCGGTGGTCGTGGATGACGGGCGGAGCGGTGGAGCTGGTGGGGGGACCAGCGAGGTGGCACCGCTCCGCCCGTCAGGGGTGGGGCTGAAGGGGTCAGCCCGCCTGGCCGTTGAGCATCGGCGTGAGCTTCTCGTCGTACTGCTTGGCGAGAGCCGTCACGTCACCGCCCTCGGCGATCTTCTGGAAGAGCTCCTCGTAGACCGAGGCGCCCTCCACGGCGGCCCAGCCGGGTGCGGCCGGGGTGAGCTTCGACGCCTCGGCGGTCGCCACGGCGACCTCGCCGAACTTGTCCGGGTTGCCGTCGGCGTCCACGGTCATGAGCTTGTTGAAGTCCGTGTTGGCCGGGCCCAGGCCCGCCTTGGCGAGCATCGTCTGGTACTCGTCCGAGTAGATGATCCGCAGCAGGTTCTCGGCGAGCTCCGGGTGCTGCGACTTCGCGGACACCGCGACGTTCGAGCCACCGGCGAACACGGGGGCCACGCCGCCGTCGACGCCGGGCAGGGCGAAGATGTCGAACTTCTTGTCGTCCGCCATGCCGTCGCGCACCTCCTTGCCGTCGTCACCCTTCGTCAGGTCGCCGATGGACCAGCGGGCCCAGCCCGGCGCCATGATGGTCGCGCCCTCGGGCGCGCCGCCGTCGGTGCCGTCGTTGATGAAGTCCCAGTACGCCTCGTCCTTGGCCGTCGCCGGCAGGTTCGACGCGTTCTCGAAGACGTCCTGCCACTGCTCGAGGCCCTTGACCGTGTTCGGGTCGGACAGCGTGGAGGTCCACTGGTCGCCGTCCTTGACGGCGAGCTCGCCGTCGTTCGCGAAGACCCAGGAGATGCCGTTGCGCCAGTCCTGCCCGCCCATCGCGAACCCGGACTGCTTCTTGGAGGTGAGCTCCTTGACCGAGTCGCCGAACTCCTCCAACGTCTTGGGGACCTCGAGGCCGGCCTTCTGCCAGATGTCCTTGCGGTAGAACATGTAGCGCGAGCCGTAGTAGTAGGGCAGCGCGTACTTGGTCTCGTCGATCGAGCCCGCGTCGACGAACGACTGCAGCAGCTTGTCGCCGCCCAGCTCGTCGTACAGCTCCGGCGAGATCTCGCGGAACGCGCCCGCGTAGGTGAACGTCGGCGCCTGCGTGTTGCCGATCTCGACGACGTCCGGGGTGTTGGCGGCGTCGGGCAGCGCGGTCGTGAGCTTGGTGACCAGGTCGGTCCAGTCCTGCTCCTCGATCGTCAGCGTCGAGCCGGGGTTCTCCTCGGCGAACGTGTCGACCAGGTACTTGCGCAGGTCGTCGTTGGTGTCGGCGCCGGCGAGCCACAGGGTGATGTCGCCGGCCTCGGGGGTGCCGCCGGACTCGCCGGTCCCCTCGTCGTCGGCGGGCGCGCACGCGGCGAGCGCGAGCGCCAGGGTCAGGCTCGTCGCCACGCCGGTGGCGACCACACGGGTCCTCTTCACTGGGGATTCCTCTCGATCTTTCTGGGGTCGATCCGAGCACCGCGGCGCCGGGGGCGGCGCGCGCGGTGCGGGCAGTTCGTCGGGGTCAGGAGACGCCGAGCTGGGCGGCCAGCACCAGGACGGCCGCACCGGCGAGGACGACGTCCTCGTCGAGCGTGGCCATCCGCAACCGCAGCCCGGCGGCCGTGGCCGGCATCGTGCGGTCCGTCAGGGTCTGCAGGGCGGCGGTGCGCAGCGCGCCGTCGAGCAGGTCGGCGGGGCCGCTGAGCAGCACCTCGCCGAGGTTCAGGGCGCCCACGACGGGCGCGAGCGCGACGCCGAGGGTGCGGCCGACGCCGGCGAGCGCCTCGTCGGCGGCGGCCGGGTCCAGCCCGGCGACGGCGCGGCGCAGGGCCGGTGCGGCGAGCACGGTCTCGAGGCAGCCGCGGCGCCCGCAGGCGCACGGCTCGCCGTCGTCCACGACCGTGACGTGGCCGAGCTCGCCCGCGGCGTCGGCCGAGCCGTGCACCCGGGAGCCGTCCACCATCACGCCGGCGCCCACGCCCTGCCCGACCGTGAGGACGAGCATCGAGTCGGCGGCGCCTCCGTAGGTGTACTCGCCGAGGGCGGCGGAGTTCGCGTCGTTGGCCACGTGGACAGGAAGGGCCAGCCGGTCGGTGAGGATCGCGGCCAGCGGCAGGTCGGTCCACTGCCGGTTGGGCGCCTCGACGACACGGCCGGAGTCGTCCACGACGCCCGGCGAGCCGACGCCCACCCCGATGACGGGGCGCGTGGCGGCGGAGATCAGGGTCCGCGCGAAGCGGGTGAGCAGGTCCACGAGCTCGTCGCCGACGTGGCCGGCGACCGGCAACGAGCGGCGCACGACGGCCTCGCCCGTGAGCGTCATGACCGCGCCGCGCATGACGGCGTCGTCCGACAGGTCGACGGCCACGATCTGGTAGGCGTCGGTGCGCATCCCCACGAGGATCGCGGGCTTGCCGACGCGGCGGCCCGGCTGCACGCCCAGCTCCTCGACGAGCCCCTCGGCGAGGAGGACGTTCACCAGGTCGGAGATGGTCACGCGGGTCAGGGAGGTGGCTCGTGCCAGGTCGGCCCGGGAGGTCGGCCCCTCGTGGAAGAGGTGCTGGAGCACCAGGGAGCGGTTGTGCGCCCGGGCGTGCTCGGGGAGCACCTTGGAGGTGGCTCGCAGGCCGGCACCCAGACCTCGTCGTGCTGTGCGCGTCGTCGGCGTGGACATGTTTGTTAGTACAGCGTCTTAACTAGCCCTCTGTCAATCTGCGATCTCCCGCGCGCGGGAAGGCGTGACCGGATCGTGACGGACGACCCGTGCCGGGGCCCGCGCGAGAACGACGGGACGACCTGCAGGACGACATCGGCCAAGGTCACGGTCTCGGCACGGTCGGGTCACGATCGAGCGGACCGCCCCCGGATGCGTGGCCGCCGCACCCTACGCTCGGAGCCATGCCCGCCACCCCGCGCCAGGCCCGGACCCGCCGCGCACCGCTCCGCTCGGCCCTGGCAGCGATGCTCCTGCTGGTCATGACGGCCTGCTCGTCGGGCGGCGGCGACGCAGGCGGAGCGTCCTCCGGCGTGGAGGCCGACGGCACCGTCGCTGACGTCGGCGCCCCGGAGCAGGCGGCGGACGGGGGTGCCGTCGCGGAGGGCGCCGCGGAGCCCGGCGCCGCCGCGGCCCGCGAGATCGTCACCACCGGCCGCGCGACCGTCGTCGCGGACGACCCAGCGGCGGCGGCGACGCGGCTCGCGCGACTGGTCGAGGAGGCCGGCGGCCGCGTCGAGCGACGTTCGGAGACGGCCGCCACCGACGACTCCCCGGGATCGGCGTCGCTGACCCTGAGGGTCCCCGCCGACCGGATGACCGGCGCCGTCGAGGCCCTCGACAAGCTCGGCACCGTCGAGAGCGTCGACGTGGACAGCACGGACGTCACCGGCGAGGGGCAGGACCTCGACGCCCGCATCGCCGCGCTGACGACCTCCACGGACCGGCTGCGCGAGCTCATGAAGTCCGCCGGGAGCACGGAGGACCTGCTCCAGGTGGAGCAGGAGCTGTCCGAGCGCCAGGCGGACCTCGACGCGCTCACCGCGCAGCGCCAGCGCCTGTCCGACCAGGTGGCGATGTCGACGCTCGACGTCGAGATCGTGCCCGAGCCGGTCGCCGCGGCCCAGTCGCGCGGCGGGTTCCTCGGCGGCCTCGCCTCGGGCTGGGGCGCCCTCGTCACGACGGTCCAGACGGTCGTGCTGGTGCTGGGCGTGCTGCTCCCCTGGCTCGCCCTCGGCGGGATCGGCTACCTCGGCTACCGCTGGCTGCGCAGGCGCACGCGGCCCGAGGCCGGCGCCGACGGCGGCCCGACGGACCGCCCGGGCGACGGCGGCCCCGGCGACCCGGACGCCCCGCGCCCGGCCTCGCCCGACGAGGCCCCCGAGCCGGTGCCCGCCGGCCGCTGACCGGTCGGCCGCTGCTGCGGCTCACCCCCGGCCCGGCCGCTCCCCCGGCTCCGCGCCGTCGCGTCCCTCGACCCAGCCGCCCATCCCGGCCCAGCCGGCGGCCGCGCGCTCGGCGCCGAGGTCCCGCGGCCAGCCCGCGACCCCCGGGCGCTGCTGCCAGGGCCGCGGCCCGTCGAGCGGACGGTACTCGACGCCCGCGGCGTCGAGCCGGGCGAGGTGACCGTCGCGCAGCCGCTCGTCGAACCCCGGCGCCGCGGGGTTCCACACCGCCTCCGCGAACGCGGCGAGGCGCGGGAAGGCCGCGTAGTCGACCCGCCGCGCCGAGTCGAGGTGCTCGCTCCAGAGCTGCGCCTGGGCACCCAGCACCGTGCCCGGCAGGTCGCCGGCCAGCTCGGGGCGCGCCTCCAGCAGCCCGGCCGGCAGCGGCTCGAACGCCCGCACGTCGGCGACCGTGCGCACGAAGCCGACGGGGACGGGCTCGTCGTCGCCGTCGGCGGCGCGGTGGTCGAGGTACACCTGCTGCTCGGGGGCCATCACGACGTCGTGCCCGGCCGCGAGGGCGTCCGCGGCCACGGCGTGGCCGCGCCAGCAGGTGACCACGACGTCGCGCGGCAGGTCGGGCCCGAACGCCTCGTCCCACACGACGGCGCGGCGCCCCTTCGACCGCAGGTGCTCGGCGAGCCGCGCGAGGAACCACCCGTGCAGGCGGGCCACGTCGCCCTCGCCGTCGGGCCCGACGAGGCCGAGGCCGGCGGCGCGCGCCACGATGTCGGGGCGCTCGCGCCACGCCGTCGTCGGCACCTCGTCCCCGCCGAGCGCGACGAACGGCGAGTCGAAGACCTCGCACACCTCGTCGAGCACGCCCGCGAAGAAGTCGACCGCGGCGTCGGACGGGTCGATCACGTCCTCGCTGATGCCCCAGGTGGTGCGCACCTCGTGCGTGCCGGGGCGCGCGGCCAGCTCCGGGTAGGCCGTGAGCAGCGCCTGCACGTGGCCGGGCGAGCCGATCTCGGGGACCACGGTGACGCCGCGCTCGCGCGCGTAGGCCACGATCTCCCGCAGGTCGTCGCGCGTGTAGCAGCCGCCGTGGGGCCGGCCGTCGTAGCGCTCTGCGCGCCAGGTGCCGACGCCGGACTCGTGCCGCCACGACCCCACCTCCGTGAGCCGCGGGTACCGCTCCACCTCGATCCGCCATCCCTGGTCGTCGGTGAGGTGGAGCTGCAGCACGTTGAGGTGGTGGGCGGCGGCGAGGTCGACGAAGCGCAGCACGTCCGCCTTCGGCAGGAAGTGCCGCGCCACGTCGAGCAGCACGCCGCGCCAGCCGAACCGGGGCGCGTCGTCGACGGTCACGACGGGCAGCGCGAGGGCCGCGCGGCCGGCGCGGCGGAACGCCTGGGGGCCGGCCAGCTGCCGCAGCGTCTGCGCGGCCGCGTGGGCCCCCGCGGCGGCGCCCGCCGCGACCCGCACGACGGCGTGACCGCCGCCGTCGGCGACGGTCACGCGGTAGCCGTCCGCGGGGAGGGAGGTGTCGACGCCGAAGGTCACGTCCGCGTCCGGGTCGCTCGGGCCCGTCGGCACCAGGTCCAGGCCGAATGCGTCCTCGCTCGCCCGGCGCCACCACCGGGCGGCGTCGCGCAGGTCCGGGTCGGCGGCGATGCGCGCGCCGTCGCGCAGGGCCAGCGCCTCTCCGTCGGTGCGCAGGGACACGGGGGCGGGGACGACGTCGGCGGCGTACGGCATCCGGCCACCCTAGGAAATGTTCGGGCTCCGAAGCAATGGGGTCTCCGCTCTTGGCCGGACGCACGACAGGCGGGCCACCGAGGGGTGGCCCGCCTGTTCGCAGGGGTGGAGCTGCCGGGAATCGAACCCGGGTCCGGTGGCGCTATTCGAGGACTTCTCCGGGCGCAGTCTGCTGTGATTTTCTCGGCCCCCGCACTCACGCAGACAAGGTGCGGACGGGCCCAGTCACCTAAAAGTCCCCGCCGCCCCGGTGACGAGGGCGACGAGCAGTGGCTCTCTAGATGACGTGAGCTACCGGGTCGAGAGCGATCCCGGGCTCACGGACTTCGGAGCTCGCTCAGGCGGCGAGGGCGAAGTCGGTGCGCTTGTTATCGGCACCTATAGGTTTGCAGGCAAGCGTTCACGAGATGAGCCTGCATCCTCGGCCCGCTTCTCCTCGAAGCACGACCACCGTCGAAACCGATCAGCCCCTATGCATTTGTCAAACCGGGTCTGCCGACCCCGACGGCCACAGCGAACCGTGCCGACGCCGTCCAGTCTAGTGGATCAACCACCGCGGGTGCGCTCTTATTTCCGCTGGCCGCGCAGCGAGGAGGACCCGGTCAGCCGAGCAGCTCCTGGTGCCGGATGGCGCGTTGCGCCTCGCGCATGTCCTGCTGCTCGCGCAGCGTCTGCCGCTTGTCGTACTCCTTCTTGCCGCGTGCCAGCGCAATCTCCACCTTGGCGCGGCCGTCCAGGAAGTACAGGCTCAGCGGGACGAGCGTGTGGCCCTTCTCCCGGGACTTCACGCCCAGCCGGTCGATCTCCTCGCGGTGCAGCAGCAGCTTGCGCTTGCGGCGCGGCGCGTGGTTGTTCCAGGTCCCCTGGAAGTACTCGGGGATGTGCACGTTCTCGAGCCACGCCTCACCGTTGTCGATCGCCGCGTACCCGTCGAGCAGCGACGCACGGCCCATGCGCAGCGCCTTCACCTCGGTGCCGGACAGCACGATCCCGGCCTCGACCACGTCCTCGATCACGTAGTCGTGGCGGGCCTTCTTGTTGTTCGCCACGATCGTGCGCGGGTCGCCCTGCTTCTTCTTGGCGCCCTTGGCCTTGTTGGACACGGTCTCCTCCTCCCGGGTTCGCGGTCTCGCGACGATCCAGGATACGGGAGCCTGGCGCCGCGGCCAGGGCTTTTCCTCGCCCCGCGAACGCTCGGCGGGGCGTCAGTTCAGCCAGCCGCCCATCGGGTCCGTGGTGCTGCCGTTGACGTAGACCTCGAAGTGCAGGTGGCACGCCGCCGACGTCCCCGTGGACCCGGAGTAGCCGATGATCTCGCCCTTGCCGACCTTCTCGCCCACGCTCACCGTGTCGTAGGTCAGGTGCAGGTACCGGGACATCACGTTGTCACCCCGGTACGAGCCGTGGTTGATGAGCACGTTGTTGCCGCCGCCGGACGTGTAGTGCGCCTGCTCGACGTAGCCGCTCTGGGCCGCGTAGATGGGCGTCCCGCAGTACGTGCGGATGTCGGTCCCGGCGTGCAGCCGCCAGTAGTGCAGCGTCGGGTGGAACCGCATCCCGTACGAGCTGGTCACCACGTGGTAGTTCGTCGGCCAGCCGAGGAACGGCCCGGACGAGGACGACCCCCCGCCACCGCCGCCCCCACCGCCGCCGGAGCCGCCACCGTTGCTGGAGCCGCCGCCCCCACCGCCGCCGCCGTTGCTCCGGCGCTCGGCAGCCGCCTTCTTGCGGGCCGCCTCCTCGGCCTTGCGGCGCTCCTCGGCGAGCCGGGCGTCGCGGGCCTTCTGCTTGGCGATGATGTCCTTCAGCTGCGCCTCGAGGCTCTGCTGCGCCTGCTCGTTCGCCTTGAGCTCCTCGAGGGCGTTCGCCTTCTGCGCCTCGATCGACGCCTTGAGCTTGCGCTGCTTCGAGATGAGGCGCTCGACCTCGGCCTTGCGGTCCGCGGCCTCCCGCTGCGCCTTCTCCGCGGCGACGACGTTGGCGTCGGCCTCCCGCTTGAGGTCCTCGATCGCCGACCGGATGGCGTCGAGGCGCGCCTGCTGGTTGCGGGCCACCGCCTCGGCGTCCTGCAGGTCGGTCAGGGTGCGCGCCTGGCTGCGCGCCGCCGACGACGAGACGGCGAACTCCTCGAGGAAGTCCTCGGTGGACTGGGCCCCGGTGACGATGCCCAGGGTGCTCGTGTCGTCGCCGTTGCGGTACGCCTGTCGCGCCATCTGCACGACGTCGGCGCGCGCCGCATCGACCTTGCCCTTGCCGGCCTCGATCTGGCCGGAGACGGCGGCCTCCTCTGCCTCGGCGTCGGACAGGCGCTGCGCCAGGATCGCGGCCTTGCGCCGCGCCTCCTCGAGCCGTGCCTCCGCGGCCGCCAGCTCTGCCTGCGCCACCGGGAGGCGGCCCTCGACCTCGTTGAGGTCCAGCACCGCCTGCCGGTACTTGGCGTTGGTGTCCTCGAGCTCCTCCTGCAGGCTGTCGCGCTCGCGCTCCTTCGCGCGCTGCTTCGCCTCGGCGGCGGCCCGCTGGTCGTCGATGTCGTCCGCGGCCGCCGAGCGTGCGGACACACCGGCGGACACCGTCGCCGACGTCGTCGCACCGCCCAGCACCAGGACGGCGGCCACGAGCCCGCCGACCGCGCGCCGGCCGACGCCGGGGGATGTCCTCAGGGTCGTCATCTGCGATCTCACACCCTCGTGTACCGGTTGAGCGTCACCACGGACGACACCACCGCCAGGAGCACGGCGATGCCGATGAGCAGCGGCGCGACGAACAGGACGTCTCCCACGTCCACGTACGCGACCCAGTCGACGGAGTCCTGCAGCCAGTCCGTCACCAGGTACTGCACGGCGAGCCAGAGCCCTCCCACGGCGAGCAGCGCGCCCACCAGCGCGGCGATCGCGCCCTCCAGCATGAACGGCAGCTGCACGAAGAGGTTCGACGCGCCAACCAGGCGCATGATGCCGGTCTCGCGTCGGCGCGAGACGGCGGAGAGCCGGATCGTCGTCGTGATGAGCAGCACCGCCGCGAGCAGCATCACGCCCGCGAGCCCCGCGGCCAGCAGCGACGCGCGCCCGAGCGCGAGGAACAACGGCTCGAACACCTCGCGCTGATCCTCGACGACCTCGACGCCCGCGCGACCCTCGAGGACGTCGTCGACCACCTGGTACTGCTCCGGATCGACCAGCTTGAGCCGGAACGACGCCTGCATGTCGTCCTCGGTGAGCTGGGTGCCCTGGTAGCCGTCCGGGTAGAGCTCCGTGAACGCCTCGAACGCGTCCGCCTTGCTCTCGAAGTAGGTGGCGGCGACGACGTCGGACAGCTCGGTGTCGATGACCTTCTCGAGCCCGGCGATCTGGTCCTCGGTGGCCTCGCCGTCCGCGCACGTCGGCGCGGTGGAGCCGTCCGGGCAGAGGAAGACGGAGACCTCGACGAGGTCGTACCAGTCGCCCTTGAGCTTGGTGACCTGCGTCTGCAGCAGCGCCGCCGCGCCCACGAAGGTCAGGGACACGAACGTCACGAGGACGACCGAGACCACCATCGACAGGTTGCGCCGCAGGCCCTGGAGGACCTCGGTGAGGACGAACTGGAGCCGCACCCTCAGGCCTCCCGTCCCGCGCGCACGCGCTCGTGCTCGCGCAGCACCTGCTGCACCACCTCGTCCGCGGACGCGCCCGCCGGCTCGGGAACCGAGCGCCTCGGGGCCGGGGGCGGCGCGGCCGGCGCCTCGGGGGCCACGGGACCCTGACCCTGCCCGGTCTCCTGCACGCTCTCCTGCACGATCCCCTGCTCGGTCTCGTGCGCAGCCTCCTGCGCCGCTGCTCTCGCGGCCGCCGCCTCGGCGGCCCGCTCGGCCTCGAGGTCCGCCGGCTCGGGCGAGACCTGGACGCGCTGCACCGCCCGCTCTCCGCGACCCGGGGCGTCGAGCACCGGCGTCTGCCCCACCTGCGGCAGGATCGACTCCCGCTCGCCGTAGACCGCGTCGACCTCGTCGCGCACCACCGACCCGGTCGACAGCTCGACGACGCGCTTGCGCATCTCGTTGACGATCTCGTCGTCGTGCGTGGCCATGACCACGGTGGTGCCGGTGCGGTTGATCCGGTCGAGCAGCCGCATGATGCCGAGGGACGTGGTCGGGTCGAGGTTGCCCGTCGGCTCGTCGGCCAGCAGGATCTGGGGCCGGTTGACGAACGCCCGCGCGATCGCGACACGCTGCTGCTCGCCGCCGGACAGCTCGTGCGGGAGCCGCTTCTCCTTGCCGTCGAGGCCCACCATCTCCAGCACCTCGGGCACGGTGGTGCGGATCGTGTGCCGCGGCTTGCCGATCACCTGCAGGGCGAAGGCCACGTTCTCGTAGACCGTCTTGCCGGGCAGCAGGCGGAAGTCCTGGAAGACGACGCCGATGCTGCGTCGCAGGGAGGGCACCTTCCAGCTCGACAGCCGGGACAGGTCGCGACCCGCGACGTACACGGTGCCGCCCGTGGGCCGCTCCTCGCGCAGCACGAGCCGCAGGAACGTGCTCTTGCCCGAGCCGGAGGCACCCACGAGGAAGACGAACTCACCGCGCGCGACGTCGACGGAGACGTCGTCGAGCGCGGGCCGCGCCCCTCGGGCGTAGACCTTCGAGACGTTCTCGAACCGGATCACGACGTGCCTCTCCCCTGCCAGTCGACCGTGCGGCACCCGCGACGGCACGACGTCACGTCGCACCTGGGCCGGGGCCGCCCGATTCCCGAGAGTCGCACCCGGTGGGGAGGGTGGCGCGAAGGACACGCCGGTGTGTCGTGGGTCAGGAATGACGCCCGAGGCACCCGTTCAGGGTCTCCCGGCGGCGTCGTCGGCCGGACGAAGCCCGTCAGGCGGCGTCGGCGCCGCCCGAGCGGCGCCAGCGGATCCCGGCCTCGATGAAGTCGTCGATGGCGCCGTCGAACACGGCCTGCGTGTTCCCGGACTCGTGCTCGGTGCGGAGGTCCTTGACCATCTGGTACGGCTGCAGCACGTACGAGCGCATCTGGTCGCCCCAGCTCGCCTTGATGTCGCCGGCGAGCTCCTTCTTCTTCGCCGCCTCCTCCTGCTGCCGGATGAGCAGCAGGCGGGACTGCATGACGCGCAGCGCCGCGGCGCGGTTCTGGATCTGCGACTTCTCGTTCTGCATCGACACGACCGTGCCCGTGGGGAGGTGGGTCATGCGCACCGCGGAGTCCGTCGTGTTCACGGACTGCCCGCCGGGGCCCGACGAGCGGAACACGTCGATCTTGAGCTCGGACTCGGGGATCTCGATGGAGTCGGTCTGCTCGATGAGCGGCACCACCTCGACCGCGGCGAACGACGTCTGGCGGCGGCCCTGGTTGTCGAACGGCGAGATCCGCACCAGGCGGTGCGTGCCCGCCTCGACGGACAGGTTGCCGAACGCGTACGGGGCGTTCACCTCGAACGTGGCCGACTTGAGCCCGGCCTCCTCCGCGTAGGAGGTGTCCATCACCTTGGTCGGGTAGCCGTGCCGCTCTGCCCAGCGCAGGTACATCCGCATGAGCATCTCGGCGAAGTCCGCGGCGTCGACGCCGCCGGCGCCCGCGCGGATCGTCACGACGGCCTCGCGGGCGTCGTACTCGCCGGACAGCAGGGTGCGCACCTCGAGCGCGTCGAGGTCCTTGCGGATGACGGCGACCTCGGTCTCGGCCTCCGTCAGCGAGTCCTCGTCCTCCATCTCGAGCCCCAGCTCGACCAGCGTCTCGACGTCGTCGATCCGGCTGCCGAGCTTCTCGACCCGCTGCAGCTCGCCCTGCGCGGTGGACAGCGCGGACGTGACCTGCTGCGCCTTCTCCGGGTCGTCCCACAGGTCGGGGGCGGAGGCCTGCTGCGTGAGGTCGTCGATCTTCGCCTGCAGCGCGGTGGGGTCGCTCACGGCCTCGATGGACTCGAGGGTGGCGCGCAGCGCCTTGATCTCTGCGGGGAAGTCGATGGTGGCCACGATCCTCAAGGTTACCCGCCACGCGAGGCTCCCCCGCCCGTCGGCTGCCCGTCGGCTGCCCGCCGCCGGCGTCAGCCCCGCTCGGGCAGGGTGCGGCCGAACATCTGCGCGGTGTCGCGGGCGCTGGGCGTGCCGGCGTCGGGGTCGGCGCCCGCGGCGACGAGCGCCGCGACCACGTCGTCGGAGCCCTTGAAGACGGCGCCTGCCAGCGGGGACTGGCCGCGCGCGTTGACCCGGTCCACGTCGGCGCCCCGCTCGGCGAGCCCGCGCACCAGGGCGGCGTGCCCGTGGTACGCCGCCAGCATGAGCAGGGTGTTCCCCGCCGCGTCGTCGTGGTCGGCCGGGACGCCGGCGTCGACGAACTCCAGGAGCAGGTCGGCGCCCGCGCGCGCGAGGTCGAACATCTGGTCCAGGTCCACCGGCAGCTTGTCGGCGGGCGGCGTCTCGTCGGTCATGCGCGCGAATCTACCGGGCGGGGCTTCCTGTCCGGGTCGATGCTGAGGATGGGAGCCGTGGAGGAGGTCGACCATGACGACGTACCGGTGGCGCGGGCTCGGGACCGGCAGCGTCGAGCACCTCGACCTGCTGGCGCGCGACGACAGGCTCCGCGCCCGCTCCGTCGTCGACCTCGGGCCCGTGCGGCTCGAGTACGCGATGGAGCTCGGCACGGGGCCGGGCGACTCTTGGACGTTCCGGGTGCTGCGGCTGCGGTCGTCGGACGGCCGCCAGCTCGACCTGAGCCGGGAGGCCGACGACGACTGGCGGGTGGACGGCGCCGCCCGGCCCGACCTCTCCGAGGCCGTGGACGTGGACCTCTCGTTCAGCCCGTTCACGAACACGCTGCCGATCCGCCGCCTCGACCTCGCGGTCGGGGCGGCGGCCGACATCGTCACGGCGTACGTCGACGGGGAGACCTTCGAGGTCTCTCCCGACCCGCAGCGGTACACCCGGCTGGACGCCGACCGGTACGTCTACGAGTCCCGCGACGGCGACTTCCACCGCGAGATCTCCGTGGACGCCGACGGCCTCGTCGTGGACTACCCGGGCCTGTTCACCCGCCTCGCCGACGACGGATGAGCGGACCGGTCAGGCGGCGACGATCTCCCGGCCCGGGCCGAAGACCTCGTGGTGGATGCGGTCGGCGGTGACGCCGCGGCCGAGCAGGGCCGACTGCACCACCGCCATGAAGGGGGCCGGGCCGCAGAGGTAGGCGTCGGCGTCGTGCGGGACGTCGACGCCGTCCAGGTCGATGTAGCCCGAGCGCAGCCGGTCCTGCACCGGGCGGGTCCCGAGGTCCTCGTACCAGCGGTGCAGCTCGGCCGTCGGGAGGTCGTCGACGAGCGCGCGGAGCTCGGCGCGGTGCGCGTGCCGCGCGGGCGAGCGGTCGGCGTGCAGCACCACGACGCGGCGCGCGGTGCCGACGTCGCGCAGGTGGTGCAGGAAGCCGATCATCGGCGTGATGCCGATGCCCGCGGAGACCAGCACCAGGGGGTTCTCCCCGTCGACGAGGGTGAGCTCGCCGAACGGGGTCGAGACCTCGAGGGCGTCGCCCTCGAAGACGTTGTCGTGCAGGTGGTTGGAGACCTCGCCGGCGGGCGCGACCCGCGCCGGGTCGAGCCCGGGGAGGATCGCCTTCACCGAGACGGCCCAGGCGCCGGGCGACCCGCCGCCCGTGAGGCTGTACTGGCGGATCTGCCGCGCGCCGTCGGGCAGGGTGACGGCCACCGAGACGTACTGCCCGGGGCGCGCGGCGGGGAGCGGGGCGCCGTCCGAGGAGACGAGCTCGAGAGAGATCGTGTCGGGCGACTCCTGGACCCGGCGGCGGACGTAGACCGTGCGCCAGACGTCACCGGGCGCCACCCCCGCCTCGGCGTACAGGCCGAGCTCGATCTCGACGAGCGCGTCGGCCATGTCCCAGTAGACCTCGTCCCACGCCGCCGCGACCTCGGGCGTGACGGCGTCGCCGAGCACCTCGACGATGGCGGCGAACAGGTGCTCGTGCACGATCGGGTACTGCTCCGGGAGGATCCCGAGCGAGGCGTGCTTGTGCGCGATCCGGGCCAGGACGGCGCGCGGGTCCGGGCCGTCGTCGACGAGGAGGGTCGCGTAGGCGGCGATGGCCCCGGCGAGGGCACGCTGCTGGTCGCCGCGGGCCTGGTTGCCCCGGTTGAACAGGTCGCGCTCCAGCTCGGGGTGCGCGGCGAACATGCGCCGGTAGAAGATCGGCGTGATGTCGCCGATCGCGCCGCCGATCACGGGCAGCGTGGCGCGGACGACGGCGGCGGACTCGGGGGTGAGCATGCGTGACTCTCCTGTCTCTTCCTTCGGGGATCTCCGCGCCCGGTGGGTGCGCCTCGTGGGTGCGGCCGGCGCGGACGTCAGCCGGGCGGGCGCGCACCGATGGTGAGCAGCAGGTCCCGGGTGGGTGCGGCGGAGACGTCGGCGATCGTCACCGGGTCGAGGGCCGCGAAGAAGGCCTCGCGGGCGCGCGCCAGGGCGCCACGCAGCCGGCAGCCGCCGCGCAGCGGGCACGGGTTCGCACCCTCGCACTCGACGACCTCGCCGTCGCCCTCGAGGGCGCGCGCGACGAACCCGACGGACAGGTCGCGGGCGCCGTCCGCGAGGCGCAACCCCCCGGCCCTGCCTCGGCGGGCGTCGACGACGCCGAGATGGCCCAGCCGCGTGACGACCTTCGCGGCGTGCGTCGCCGGCACGTTCAGCTGCTCGGCGAGCGCGCGCGTCGTCGCCGTCTGCTCGGCGTCGAGCACGGCGAGGCGCATGACGATCCGCAGGCCGAGATCGGTGAAGGCGGTGAGCTGCACACCCGCAGGCTAGCCAAATCGGCATCTTGGATGCGCCTTTTGCGGTGTGGGAAGTTCCACACTCCGTCGACGGGCTCTCGCGGGCCGCGGTGAGCCGCCCCCGGGCTCAGCCCGCGCGGGCTGACGACGTCGCGGCGACGGTGAACCCGCCGCCGAACGCATCCGTGAACCACCGCAGCAGCGGCGGGCGCGACGTGGCCGCCAGCCCGACCTGCGCCGTCCGCCCGTCCGGCGAGGTCGCCTCCACCAGGCGCAGGCCGTCGAGCCCTTCCGCCTCCCCCGGGTGCGCGGCGAGGTAGTCGCGCACCGACTCCTCGACGTCGGCGTCGGTGAGCGTCAGTACCGCCTCTCCCTGCGAGGACGGCATGTCGTCGTAGAACCGCTCCGGGGGCACGGCGTCGGCCGCGTCCGCCGCGACGGCGTCCGTGAGGTCGTACAGGTGCTTGCGGTCGAGGTGCACGGCGGTCGCCGACGCCACCGTGCCGACCAGCATCAGCGCCAACGCCACCACGCCGGCCGTGAGCAGCATGATCCGGCCGTCCTCCGGGCCCGCCCCGGCCTGCGCGCCGCGCTGCGGGTGTCGCCGGGTCACGACCGCGCCGTCCCGTACTCGTCGACCGTCGCGACGTGCGTCGCGGTGACCGGGATCTCCAGCGGCAGCCAGCCGCGCAGCGCCTCGGGCACGAACGGCAGCGGCACCGCCAGCCGCGTCCGCACCCCCACCGTCGCGCCCGGCGTGAGGCACGGGTCGGCCGAGCACTCCAGCGACACGGAGCCGTCGGCGACGGCGAACCCCTGGTCCTCGAACGCGAGCCCGGCCGCCGCACGGGCCCGCTCCGCGCCCGACTCCGAGGAGTCGGCCGTCACCATCGCCCGGCCCGCCTCGCGCGCCGCGCCCTCGACGGCGAACGCGCCGGCCTGCACCTGCGCGACCGTGAGCACCAGATACACCAGCGGCACCAGGAGCAGCACCGCCGTGCCGAGGAACTCCACCAGCGCGGCGCCCGCCTCGGGGTCGGGCCCCTCGGGCTCCTGTAGCGGTTCCGCCCGGGGGCCGCGCGACGGCCGCTGAGCCGGCGCGCTCACGCCTCCTCCAGCGCGTGGCCCTGGAGCGTGAGCACCCCGGACGGTCCGATCAGACCGACCACCGGGAGCGGCACCTGCACCGTCACCTCCACGACGTCGAGGCCGTCCTGCACGGCGCGGCGCACCGAGACGTCGTCGGCGTACCGGGACCCGAGCGCGGCGGTCAGCAGCTCCTGCGTCCGGGTGGCACCGCTCGCCAGGTCGCGGTCGGCGCGCGCGGCCACGCGCGCGCCCTCCGCGGCGGCGTCGATCGCGAGCGCGCGCACGTGCATCGCCAGCGCGACCTGCACCACGGCGAGGAACAGCGCGAGCACCAGCGCGGACACCATGACGAACTCCGCGACGGCGGATCCCCACTCGCCGTCCCGCCGCCCCGTGGCGGGTGCGGGCGCGGCCGGTGCCGTCACGTGCTGTCCTCCTCGACCGGCGGCGCCCATCCGGGCCGCGGGATGAGGCAGAACGGGTGACCGGCGGGGTCGGCGTACACGTCACCCTCCCCCGCGCCCGGCGCGGCGGCGGTGAGCCGGCGGGCACCGAGCGCGAGCACCCGCGCGTGCGCGTCCGCCACGTCGTCGACCATGACGTCCAGGTGCATCTGCTGCGGCCGTGCCGGGTCGCCCCAGTCCGGTGCCTGGTGGTCCGGGGCGCGCTGGAACGCGAGGCCGGAGTGCCGG
This sequence comes from Isoptericola nanjingensis, assembly GCF_050311635.1. Classification (NCBI taxonomy): domain Bacteria; kingdom Bacillati; phylum Actinomycetota; class Actinomycetes; order Micrococcales; family Promicromonosporaceae; genus Isoptericola; species Isoptericola nanjingensis. The sequence continues at coordinate 376,056 of NZ_JBNOZL010000001.1, forward strand.
TCGCTGGGCGCCACCACGACGAAGTCGTCGTCCGCGTACGTCACGTCCTGGCCGAGCACGGCCGACCAGAACTCCGCGAGGCCCCGCGGGTCCGGGCAGTCGATGATCAGGTGGTGCAGCCGGCCGATCGCCACGTCACGGACCCGTGACGCTCGTGATCGCCCGCGTGAACGTGTCCTCGAGCAGCGGGCCCGCGATCGCCCACAGCGCCACGACCAGCCCCGCCGTCATCAGCGTCACGAGCACCCAGCCCGGCACGTCGCCGCGCTCCGGGTCGTCGACCTCGGGGCGCCCGGGCGCCAGGTCGTCGTTCTGGTCGTGCGTCTCATCGTGCATGGTCGGTCCTTTCGGTGGCACCGCGCGGAGGCGGCGGGGTCGGGTGTCGGCGCGCACGTTCACAACCCGATCTGCAGGGTGGCGAGTGACGGGAAGACGGCGAAGACGACGGTGATCGGCAGGATGAGGAAGACCACGGGCACGAGCATCGCGACCTCCTTCTTGCCACCTGCTTCCATGAGGGCCCGGCGCCCGGACTCACGCACGTCCTGCGCCTGCGCGCGCAGCACGTCGGCGAGCGGGGTGCCGCGCTCCAGCGCGACGGCGACGCCCTCGGCGAAGCGGGTGAGCGACGGCAACCCGGTCCGGTCGGCCATGGCCGTGAGGGCGCTCGCGATGGGCGCCCCGGCGCGGACGTCGGCGAGCATCGTGGAGATCTCGCCGGACAGCTCGCCTCGGGCGGTGGCGGCGACCCGTTCGAGCGCGGGCACCGGCCCCTCGCCCGCCGTGACGGCCAGGGCGAGCAGCTCGGCGACGGTCGGGAACTCGGCGAGCATCCGCTCCTCGCGCCGGTGGACGGCACGGCTCAGCCACTGGTCGCACAGGACGAACCCGCCGGCGCCGAACAGCAGCACGAGCGCCGCCAGCGGGACGGGTGCGGACCCGCGCGTCGCGGCGAGGATCAGCGCGAGCACGAGCCCGCCCGCGAGCCCCAGCGCCGTCGAGACGACCTGCCGTGCCCGGAACGCCTCGACGCTCTCGCGCCAGCCCGCACGGTCGAGCCGCCGGCGCACGTCCGCGCGGGACGACCCGAGGCGCTCGAACCAGTGCGCGGCGTCCGCGACCCAGGGAGCCAGCAGCCGCTCGACCACGGGGAACGGGGTGTGGGCGGGCTGCTCGCGGAGCAGCCCGGACGTGGCGTCACGCGGGCGCAGCGCCGGGGCCAGCCGCTCGTCGAGGGTCGCCCGGCGGGCACGGATCCGGGAGATCACGAGCAGGAGGCCGAGGCCACCGAGCAGCCCCACGACGGCGCCGACGCCGGAGACTCCAGGGACCGTCATCGCAGCACCCGGCCTTCCTCGGGCAGCCGCCCGATCCGACGCATCAGCCAGTACGCGAGCACCGACGTGGCCGCCCCCGCCGCGAGGACCGCGACTCCCGCCGCCGAGTTGTACGCCTGCGCCGTCTCAGGCCGCGTCGCGAGGAACGCCAGGACCACCCAGGGGCCGGCGGCCGCGAGCCGGGCGCCGTTGACCGTCCACGACTGCCGCGCCTCGAGCTCGCCCCGCGTCCGCGCGTCCTCGCGCAGGAACGACGACAGGGTGCGCAACAGGCGGCCCAGGTCCGTGCCACCCACCTCGCGCGTCAGCCGGAGCGCCTCCACGATCCGGTCCGCCACCGGGTCGGCGAGACGGGCCTTGAGCAGGTCGAGGCACTCCCCGAAGCGCCCGGTCGCGCGGTAGTCCGCCGCGAACCGCGCGAACGGCTCGCGGAGCTCCACCGGCCCGCGCTCGCTCAGCTGTGCCACCGCCTCCGGCAGCGAGAGCCCGGCCCGCACGCCGGACGCGAGGTGGTCGACCACCTCGGGCCAGACCTCGCGCAGGTCCCGTCGCCGCTTCCTGGCCCGCACCCGCACCAGCAGCTCGGGCGCTGCCGCCGCCATCAGCGCGAAGCAGGCCGCGATGGCGGGCGAGCGGGTCAGCGCCAGCCCGGCGAGCAGCACGACGACGCCCGCCGCCGCGCTGAGCCACCACAGCGCGGCCGGGGTCACCGACGGAGCCCCCGCCTGGACGAGCAGGTCCTGGACGGCCGCGGACCGCCCGGCACGCCGCCGCGGGCGTGCGGGCGTCTCCCAGCACGACAACCACACGCACGCCAACCCGGCGCCGAGCAGCAGCCCCACGACGACGCCCATCAGCGGCCCCCGACCAGCAGGGCCCGGACGTCGAGGCCGGCACGCGCGAAGCGCTCCTCGCCGGGCGGGAAGCCGTCGCCGCGCACCAGCTCGCCGCCCTGCTCGGCGGGTAGGCGGTGGAAGAGTCCGGCGGTCTCGACCCGGTCCCCCTCGACGCGACCCGTGACGGCGACGACCTCACGGACCTGTCGCGCGCCGTCCGCGGCGACGTCCAGGTGCACCACCAGGTCGATCGCCGACGCCACCGTCGGGACGACGAAGCGGTCGGAGACGTTCTCGCCCGCGAGCAGCGGCAGCGTGCACATCTTCGTGACCGCCTCGCGCGCCGAGTTCGCGTGCACGGTGCACATCCCGGGGATGCCGGCGTTGAGGGCCACGAGCATGTCGAAGCTCTCGGCCTCGCGCACCTCGCCGATGACGATGCGGTCCGGCCGCATCCGCAGCGCCTCCTTGACCAGCCGGCGCAGCGGGATCTCGCCCGTGCCCTCCAGGCTGGGCTGCCTGCACTGCATGGCCACGTGGTCGCGGGCGGCGAAGCGCACCTCGAAGACCTCCTCGCAGGAGATCACGCGCTGCCCCGCGGGGATCGAGCCGGCGAGGGCGTTGAGCATCGTCGTCTTGCCCGCCTGCGTCGCGCCCGAGACGAGCACGTTCAGCCCCGCGCGCACCGAGGCGTCGAGGAAGGCGGCCGCGTGGGTGGTGAGGGAGCCCAGCCGCACCAGGTGGTCGAGGTGGTCCGCGCGCACCAGGTGCTTACGGATGTTGACGGCCATGTGCTCGCGCGTGACGTCGGGGATGACCACGTGCAGGCGCTCGCCGCCCGGGAGCGAGGCGTCGACGAACGGGCTGCTCAGGTCGAGGCGGCGGCCGGACGCCTTGAGCATCCGTTCCACGAGGTCGCGCACCTGGCCGGCGGTGAGGATCGTCGTCGTGAGCTCGGGGACGCCACGCCGGGCGACGAACACCTTGGCGGGAGAGTTGATCCAGATCTCCTCGACCTCGGGGTCGTCGAGGTAGCGCTGCAGCGGGCCGAGGCCGCCGAGCGCGTCGACGACGGCGCGCGCGGTGCCCTGCGGGTCCGCGAGCGCCGGGACGACGCCGCGCGTGGCGCGCTCGGTGTAGTCGGCGGAGGCCTCCGCGACGAGGCGCTCCAGCCCGGCCCGGTCGCGGACGGGGTCGAGGGCTCGACGGCGCACGAGCTCGCGCACCTCGTGCTCGAGGAGCGCGGCAGCGTCGGCGGGCGCCAGCGTGTCGATCGACACTGATCCGTCCTCTCGTCGGTGCCCTCATCGGCGGCGAAAGCGGCACCAGAGTAGGGGACCCGGGCAATCGCCCGGGTCCGCCCTGTGGACAACCCGGGCGAAGGCCTCGTACCGCTACCCGGGACCGCCTCCGCGGGACGCTGCCAGGAACCCTCTGACCAGCGACGACGCCGCGTCGGGCTGGTCGTAGGTGACGATGTGGCCGGCGTCTCGGATGGTGGTCAGGCGGGCGCCCGGGGCGGCCGCGGCGGCCGCGGCGGCCGCGGTCAGCTCCTCGTGCCCGACGAGCGGGTCGCGGTCGCCACGGACCCACAGCGACGGCACCCGCAGCCCCGGCAGGCGGGGCAGGTGGTCGAGCGCCATGGCGAACGGCCCGTAGGCGCGGACCATCCAGTCGTCGAGGGCGGGCTCCCCGTGGGCCGCCTTCGCCCGCGCCTCCTGGACGACGAGCGCGACGATCTCCTCGAAGCCCTCCGTGGTCTCGCCGGCCACGAGGTTGCCCGCCATCGACCGGCGCACCACGGCGGGCCGCCGCGCCAGCCAGCGGCTGGTGAGCCGGAGCAGGCCGGGCGTGCGCAGCGCGAGCCACGTGAGCAGCTGGGCCGGGCGCCGTCGACCGATGCCGCCGGGCCCGATCGCCACGAGCGCGTCGACGCGCTCCGGGTGGTCCAGGGCGAACCCGACCGCGACGCCGGCTCCCAGGGACAGCCCCACCAGCGCGACGCGCTCGAGCCCGAGGGCGTCCAGCAGCTCGCCGAGGAAGGCGCGGTAGAACGCGTCGTCGAGCAGCCCCTCCCACGGGCGGCTGCCGCCGTGCCGCGGCAGGTCGACGACGTGCACCCGGTGGTCCGCCGCGAGGTCGCCCGCGACGCGGCGCCACACCCCTGCCGCCGTGTCGAGCATGCCGCCGTGCAGCAGCAGCACCGGCGGCCCGGTGTCGCCGGCGCGGTAGTGGCGCACGGGTCCGCCGGCGACGGTCAGGTCGGTCCAGGTGGCGAAGACGCCCGTCACGGCACGGTCGGTCACGGTTCCTCCAGGAGGTCGAGCTGATGGTCGAGGCGGGCGAGGAGGCCGAGCTGCGCGGCGCGGGCGGCCTCGACGTCGGCGGGCAGGTCGGCTGGACGGTCGGCGGCGAGCCCGCGGCCGACGAGGTCGGCGAAGAGCGCGACCGCGTCGCGCAGCGCGTCGTCCGACGTCGCGCCGAGCGTGCCCGGCGCGTGCACCAGGCCGACGCTGAAGATCCCGAGCACGCGCACCACCGCCGCGGTGGGGACGGCGGGGTCCACGACGCCCGCGTCCTGCAGCCGCGCGACGTACTCGGCCAGCCACCCGAACCGCTCCGCGTACCGGTCGCCCCCGGCACCGCCGGCCACGTCGCGCACATGGTCACCGAGCAGCGACGCGTCGCCGACGTACAGCGCCCTCATGAGGGGGTCGGCCAGCAGCGCCTCCGTGCCGAACCGGTACACGGTGGGCAGGTCGACAGGTCCGTCCGCCCCGACGACGCGACGCCGCACCTCGGCGGTGAGGTCCCGGGTGCTGCGCCGCAGGACGGCGTCGAGGATCGCGGCCTTGTCGGGGAGCTCCAGGTAGACGGCACCCTTGCCGATGCCGGCTCGTGCAGCGACGCCGGCGACCGTCGTGCTGGGCCAGCCGTTCTCGAGGATCAGGTCGTGGGCGGCGTCGAGGATGCGCGCACGACGGTCGGGGACGCGCGGACGGGGCACGGGCACCTCCGTAGTGACTATGGAGTCGATTCTGGTCACTACCGTAGCCGGACGCGGGCAGCACCCGCGACCGGCCGGGGCTAGGGTCGAGGACCATGCCGACCTCTCCCCCGCCTGGCCGCTGGAACGACGTCGCCCGCGCGACCGGGCTGCTCGGGGCAGACGGCGCCGTCGCGCAGACGATCTTCGCGGAGATGACGGCGCTCGCCGCGCGCACCGGCGCGATCAACCTGGGGCAGGGCTTCCCCGACGTCGACGGCCCCGCGTTCATCCGTGACGCCGCCAAGGACGCGATCGACGCCGGCCGCAACCAGTACCCGCCCGGCGACGGCGTGCCGGAGCTGCGGCGCGCGATCGCCGAGCACCAGCGGCGCCGCTACGGGCTCGACGTCGCCCCGGACGGCGAGGTGCTGGTCACGACCGGCGCCACGGAGGCGCTGGCCGCGTCGATCCTCGCGCTCGCGGGGCCGGGCGACGAGGTGATCACGCTCGAGCCGTTCTACGACTCGCACGCCGCGAGCATCGCCCTCGCGGGGGCGACGCACGTGCCCGTGGCGCTCACCGCCGAGGGCTTCCGGCTCGACGCCGCGGCCCTGCGCGCCGCGGTCACCCGGCGCACCCGGCTCATCGTGCTGAACACCCCGCACAACCCCACGGGCACGGTGCTCACGCGGGCCGAGCTGGAGCAGGTCGCGGCCGTCGCGCGCGAGGCCGACGCCGTCGTCCTCACCGACGAGGTCTACGAGCACCTCACCTTCGACGACGCCGTGCACGTGCCGGTCGCGACCCTGCCCGGCATGGCGGAGAGGACCCTCACGGTCTCCTCCAGCGGCAAGACGTTCAGCCTCACGGGCTGGAAGGTCGGATGGCTGCACGGCCCCGCGGAGCTCGTCACGGCCGTGCGCACGGTGAAGCAGTTCCTCACCTACACGTCCGGCGCGCCCTTCCAGCCCGCCATCGCCCGGGCGCTCGCCGACGACGACGCACCGCGCGCGCTGGCGGCCTCGCTCGCCTCGCGCCGCGACCTGCTGTGCGAGGGGCTCATCGCCGCCGGTTTCGACGTCGTCGTCCCGCAGGGCACCTACTTCGTCGTCGCGGACGGCACGCACCTGCTGGAGCGGCTCGGCGCCGCCGACGGGCACGAGCTGTGCCGCCGCCTGCCCGAGCTCGCGGGCGTCGTCGGCGTCCCCGTCTCCGCGTTCTGCCGTGCCGGCTCGAGGACGGCCGACGCGCTCGCCTCGCGCGTGCGGTTCACGTTCGTCAAGCGGGAGGACGTGCTGCGCGACGCCGTCGACCGCCTACGCCGCCTCGCCCGCTGACCCCGCCACGCCGGCACCGATCTGTTCGGCACCGCGTCCGTCTGTTCGGCACGAGGCCATGCCGAACAGATGGAGGAGATGCCGAAGTGACGGGCTCTACGCCGCGAGCGCCGGCAGCACCAGGCTCACGGCGACGACGAGCATGATCGCGGCGACGACGCCGTCGACGACGCGCCACGCGCCGGGGCGGGCGAGCACGGGCGCGAGCAGCCGCGCGCCGTAGCCGAGGCCGACGAACCACAGGACGCTGGAGACGATCGCGCCGGCCGTGAACAGCCAGCGTCCGTCGCCGTGCGACGCGGCGAGCGAGCCCTGCAGCACGATCGTGTCGAGGTACACGTGCGGGTTCAGCCAGGTGAGCGCGAGCGCCGTGACCAGCACGGGCCGCGCGCGCCGTCCGGCGTCGGCGACCGCGCCGTCCGACGCGGCCGCCAGCCCCGCCTCGTCCCCGCGCCACGCCCGGCGCGCCGCGAGCGCGCCGTACCCGAGCACGACGGCGGCGCCGGCCCACCGCGCCACCTCGACGACGGCGGGGTGGCTCACGACGAGCGCCCCGAGCCCAGCGGTCCCGGCGAGGTACAGCACGACGTCGGACGCCGCGCACACCGCGACGACGAGGCCCACGTGCTCGCGGCGCACGCCCTGGCGCAGCACGAAGGCGTTCTGCGCGCCGATGGCGACGATGAGGGACAGGCCGAAGCCGAGGCCGGCGAGGAGCGTGAGCATCCCTCGACGCTAGGTCGGCTGTGACATGAAGTCCATCTACGGTTCCTTCATCTGATGAAGCGCGCCTTCATCTATGGTGTCACCATGCGATGGGACTCCCGCCAGCTCGAGGCGCTCGCCGCCGTCGTCACCGAGGGCTCGTTCGAGGCCGCGGCCCACGCGCTGCACGTCACGCCGTCGGCGGTGAGCCAGCGCGTCCGCGCGCTGGAGAGCACCGCGGGCTCCGTGCTGGTCCGCCGCACCCGCCCCGTCGCGCCCACCGAGCCGGGGCGCACGCTGCTGCGCCTGGCGCGCCAGGTCGAGCTGCTCGGCGCGGAGGCGGTCCGCGAGCTCGGACCCCGGGACGCCGACGACGACGGCACCGGCGCCCCGCCCCGCCCGGTCACGGTGCCGATCGCCGTCAATGCCGACTCCCTCGCGACCTGGGTGATGCCGGCGCTGGCGCGCGTCGAGGGCGTCTGCTTCGACCTCCACCGCGACGACCAGGACCGCACCGTGGACCTGCTGCCGGCCGGAGTCGTGATGGCCGCGATCACGTCGCAGCGCGACCCGGTGCAGGGCTGCACCTCGACGTTCCTCGGCGTCACCCGCTACCGCCCGGCCGCCACCCGGGAGGTGATCGACCGCTGGTTCCCGGACGGCCCCACGATCGAGGCGCTGGGCCGCGCCCCGATGCTCGTGTTCAACCGGGCCGACGACCTCCAGGACGCCTGGCTGCGCGAGCGCGCCGCCGCGGCGGGCGCCGCCGTCCCGGACCCGCCGCGCCACCACGTGCCGAGCACCACCGAGTACGTCGACGGCATCCGCCGCGGCCTGGGGTGGGGCATGTGGGGCCCGCTCCCCGGCCCGGGATCCCGGTTCGGCATGCTCGACGGCGGGCCGGGCCACGCCGGCGGACAGGTCGCGCTGCTCGAGGGCGACGCCGTCGTCGACGTCCCGGTCTACCTGCAGCAGTGGAAGCTGCGCTCGACGGTCCTCGACCGGGTCGCCGAGGCCCTGCGGCTCGAGGCACGCCGCGCCCTGCCCCAGCGCTGACCTTCCGTCACCGCACGGCGGCGGTCAGGCGCAGACGCCCGGCAGCACGGACGGGCTGGGCGACGGGTCGGGCGAGGCGCCCTCGCCGTCCTTGCCGCCACGGGTGCCGCCGTCCTCGCCGTCGACGGCGTCGGGCGACGCGACTTCGTCGTCGACGGCCGTCGCGCCGTCCGGCGAGGCCGACGCCGTGCCGCTCGGCCTCTCCTTGGCCGGGGCGGTCCCGGGCGGCGCCTCGTCGGCGCGGATCCGCTCCCAGATCGCGTCCGCCTCCGATGTCCACTCGACCCGGCCGGGCTGGCTCACCGAGTCCACGACGGGCACCGAGGTGAACACGATCTGCGACGGGTCGAGGTCGCGGATGCTCCACGCGAGGCCCGCGAGCGCCGTCGGGCTCGCGAGCTCGGGGTCCGTGGAGATGGAGCCGAGGATCTCGCGCACCATCCGGTACAGGCGGGGCGAGTCGGTGATGATGTTCTGCGACAGGATCTCGCGCATCGCGGCGTCGAAGAACGCCTGCTGCCGCTCGATGCGCTTGAGGTCGCTGCCGATCTCCAGGCCCATGCCCTCGCCCTTGCGGGCGCGCAGGAAGTTGATCGCGGTGTACCCGTCGAGCTTCTGCTTCCCCTCCGGCAGGTCGAGGTCCACGCGCTGCCCCTTGACCGGCTCGGGGAGGCACATGGTGACGCCGCCGATGGCGTCGACGACGCCGATCACGCCGGTCATCTGCACGACGACGTGGTCCGAGATGCGCACCCCGGTGAGCTTCTCGACGGTGCGGATGGTGCACGCGGCGGCGCCGGTGACGTCCTTGTCCGGCCCGCCGCCGAGCGCGAAGGAGGAGTTGAACATGGCGTTCGTCTGCGGTGCGGTCTCGCCGCCGCCGGGGAGCTTGCAGGCGGGGATGTCGACGAGGGAGTCGCGCGGGATGGACACGGCCTCGATGCGGCTGCGGTCGCCCGACAGGTGCACCAGCAGCGTCGTGTCCGAGTGGAACTCGTCGCCGGACCCCGCGATCTTGGCGTTGGCCTCGTCCCGGAAGTCGGTGCCCATCACCAGGATGTTGAGGTCCTTGCCCGCGAACGGGTCGGTCGGGTCCTGCTCGGCCGGGACCTCGGGCGGACGGTCGTCGCCGGCGAGGAGGTCGTCGACGTCGGAGACCCCGATCTGGGAGCGCAGGTCGACGAACGACGCGACCGCGGTCGCCGCCACGAAGGCCACCACCGCGGTGACGACGAGGGCGATCGTACGGACGACCCGGTGCGAGGCGAGGCTTGACGCGTGCCGTGGCAGGGTCCGCACAAGCGCGATCCTAGGGCCTGAGCAGCATGTTCGCGCGAGGGGTGCCCCGTGCGACCACGGGATCACCCCCCGCGCGACCGGTCAGCGCCGAGCGGCGACGGCCTCGACCGCGATGCCGGGCTGGTCCGCGAAGACGCCGTCGAGCCCGGTGTCGAGGAACGTGTCGAGCTCCGCCCCCAGGTCGCCGTGCGCAGCCGGGTCCGCCGACGAGCGGAGCTCGGCCGGGAGGAACTGGTTCTCGGCGCGGAACGTCCAGGCGTAGGCCTCCAGCCCCGCGCGGTGCGCGTCGCGGACCACGGAGGTCGGGCGGCCGAGCGTGCCGTCGGCCGCGCGGGGGACGACGACGTTCTTCTCCAGGCTCGCGATGTCGGCGTACCGGGCCAGGTCGCGCAGGCCTCGGGGGGTGACGAGGTCGGCGTAGGTGCGCGGGTCACCGGCGGCCACCAGGTCGTACGGCGCTCCGCTCGCGGAGACGTTGAGCGCGAGGCGCACGTCGGTGCGCCGGTCGAGCTCGCGCAGGTTGGTGGTCTCGAAGGACTGCACGACGACGGGCGCGCGCCGCGAGTCGAGGCCGTTCGCGGCGAGCTCCGCGACGAGCGGGTCCGTCAGCGGCAGCCCGATGGACGCGAAGTACGTGGGGTGCTTCGTCTCGGGCGCCACGCCGACGGTCCGGCCGTCGCAGGTCTCGGAGTGGCGGGCGAGATCGAGCACCTCGTCGAGGGTGGGCACCTGGTACAGGCCGTCGTAGGCGGTGTTGTCCGGGCGGAGCTCGGGCAGCCGCTCCGTGGCGCGCAGCGTCCGCAGCTCGGCGAGCGTGAAGTCCTCGGTGAACCAGCCCGTGACGGCCTTCCCGTCGATCGTCTTCGTGGTGCGGCGGTCGGCGAGCTCCGGGTGCTCGGCGACGTCGGTCGTGCCGCCGATCTCGTTCTCGTGCCGGGCGACGAGCACGCCGTCCTTGGTCGGCACGACGTCGGGCTCGATGACGTCCGCGCACTGCAGGATCGCCTGCTCGTAGGCGGCGAGAGTGTGCTCGGGCCGGTCCCCGGACGCGCCGCGGTGCCCGACGACGGTGACGCCGTCGTCCCGCGTGCGCTGCTTCTCCAGGTCGATCACGACCATCTCGGTGTCGTCGGGCGTGCCCGGGTTCCGCGCCGCGTTGCCGGGGTAGTTGTTGTCGTTCCCGATGAGGATGCGGCCGTCGCGCAGCCGGAGCACCGTCTCGAACGACTGCACGGGCAGCGCGTACGTCTCGCCCAGCCCGTAGCCCTCCCCCGCGTCGATGCCGTCAGGGTTCTCCACCCGCAGCGCGTCGAGGACGAGCTCCTTGCGGACGAAGCCTTCCCGGTCCGTCTCGCTCAGGTCGATCTCGTAGACCCGCTTCGTGACCGACGCCGGCCCCTCGAAGTCGTCCCGCTCCACGACCCAGAACGAGTCCTTGCCGACGGCGAACGCGTCGCCGAGCACGTTGGCCTCCTGGTCGGTCTGGTAGTCCCAGGTGCGGCCGGTGTACGCGCCGCGGCGGGTGTCGAACTCGTGGACGACGCGGCGTCGCTGGTCGGTGTCGTCGACCAGGGCGCCCTCGAGCACCGGGTACAGGTAGCGCCCGCCCTTGACCCCCGCCATCGCCTCGAAGCCGCGGCTGGCGCGCACGGTGGGCTCCTCGCCGTCGGCGAGGTACGGGTTCTGCGGCGACCGCAGCCCGCCGGGCAGCGGGTAGGGCTTCTCGAGCAGCGTCCCGTCCGCGTCGAAGTGCAGCAGGAACGGACCGAACTCCTCGCCCACCCACAGCGTGCCGTCGTCGGCACGCACCACGGACTCGACGTCGAAGTCGGCGCCGGTGAGCAGCCGCTCGTCCGTGCCCTCGTTGACGATGTCGAAGTCCAGCACGTGGTTCTCGTCGTCGTAGGAGATGTGGTCGAGCACCTCGATCTCGCCCGAGCCGCTGCCCCGGCCGCCGCCGGTGTCCCAGTCCGGCTCGACGAGGTAGCTGCGGAGCAGGAAGTCCGCCGAGTTGCCCTGGCTGCCGAAGCCGTTGTCCGGCTGCGCCCAGAACGTGCCGTCGCCGTTGTCGACCATCGCCGAGAAGCCCGGGATCACCTGACCGTCCCACGGCCCCTGCCGGCCGTTGGCGGCGGAGGCCTGGGCGCCGGACGACGGTCCCTCGGCGAGGAAGTCCGCGGACAGCGTCGCGCGCCCCTCGAGCGTCGGGACGAGGTGGGTCGTGACGGCGCCCGGTCGCCCGTGGCCGGGCGTCGGCTGATGCGTGCCGTGGCCGCCGGGGCGCCCGTCCGCGAGGGCGGCGGTGCCGGCCGCGGTGGTGAGCGCGACCGCCGCGGCGGCGCCGGCCGCGACGAGGCGCAGGGCGCGGGCCTGGTTCGGTGAGCGAGTCATGGCCCGATCCCACCGGCGCTCCGCGACGGCTCGACGAACCCTGGATGAACGCCGGGCGACGATCCCGTGGCGCCTGAAGGCCGCGGCGCCGAACCACCCGGTCGACCCCTCCCGAGCGATGCCTAGATCTGCTAGGTTCAGCACCCCTAGCAGATCTAGACATAGGAGCTCGAGGTGCGCTTCGACAAGGACCTGGTGGCGGCGTCCGCCACCCCGCTGGTGCTCGGCATCCTCGCGGAGGGCGAGTCCTACGGGTACGCCATCCTCAAGCGGGTCACGGAGCTCTCCGGCGGCCGCATGCAGTGGACGGACGGGATGCTCTACCCCCTGCTGCACCGCCTCGAGCGCCTGGGCCTGGTCGCCGCGACCTGGGGCACCTCCGAGGCCGGCCGGCGCCGCAAGCACTACGCCCTCACCCCGGCCGGGCACGACGCGCTCGCCGAGCGCCAGGAGCAGTGGTCCGTCGTCGCGGACGTGCTGCACCAGGTCTGGCGGTCCGCCCAGCAGGCGGCCCAGGCCCCGGCCCGCCCCGCCGTCGCGGAGGGCTGGGCCTGATGGCCTCCCGCGAGCGCCTCGAGGCGCAGATCGACCAGTGGCGCTCGTACGTGCAGCGCCACCGCGCCATCGCGCCCGCCGACGTGGACGAGATGGAGGACCACCTGCGCGGCCGGGTCGACGACCTCACCGCGACGGGCCTCGACGACGACGAGGCGTTCCTCGTCGCGGTGCGCCGCATGGGCAACCTCGACGCCGTCTCGCACGAGTTCGCGCGCGAGCACTCCGAGCGGCTGTGGAAGCAGCTCGTCCTCGTCCCGGACGACGATGCCGCGCAGGCGTCCGGCCCGGCGTGGCGCGAGCTCGCCGTCGTCCTCGCGCTCGCCGTCGGCGCGGGGATCGCGGTGAAGGTGGCGCTCGCGGCCTTCGACACGGACTCGGCGCTGCTGCGCAACGTACCGCTCATGACGGCGCCGTTCCTGGCCGCCTACTTCGTGTGGAAGCGCCGCGTCGCACGGCGCGTGGTCGGCGCCCTGCTGGTCCCGTACGCGCTGCTCGCCGTCGTGCTCAACGTCTACCCGTACGTCGACACGGGGTCGACCGTCGTCCTCGCGGCGATCCACGCCCCCGTCGTGCTGTGGGCGCTGGTCGGCGTGGTCTACGTGGGTGGCCGCTGGCGGGACCAGGACCCGCGGATGGACTTCGCGCGCTTCACCGGCGAGCTCGTCGTCTACGTGACGCTGCTCGCGATCGGCGGCGGGGTGCTGCTGGGCCTCACGGCCGCGACCCTGAGCCTCGTCGGCGTGGACATCGAGCCCGCGATGGAGAGCTGGATCATGCCGTTCGCGGTGCCGGGCGCCGTCGTCGTCGGGGCCTGGCTCGTCGAGGCGAAGCAGGACGTCGTGGAGAACATCGCCCCGGTCCTCACGCGCGTCTTCACGCCGCTGACCACGGTGATGCTGCTGGTGACGCTCGTCGTCCTGCTCGGCGCCGGCGGGCTGGCCGACGTCGAGCGCGAGCTGCTCATCCTCATGGACGCGATCCTCGTGCTGGTGCTCTGCCTGCTGCTGTACTCCGTCTCGGCCCGCGACTCCCTCGCCCGCCCGGGCTGGTTCGACGGCCTCCAGCTGGTGCTCGTCGCGGCCGCGCTCGCCGTGGACGCCGTCGCGCTCACGGCGATGCTCACCCGTATCGCCGAGTTCGGCTTCAGCCCCAACAAGGTGGCCGCGCTCGGGCTCAACCTGCTGCTGCTGGTGCACCTGGCCCGGTCCGGGCTGCTCCTGCTCGGCTTCCTGCGCGAGCGGCAGCCGTTCGGCGCGCTGGTCCGGTGGCAGACCCGCTTCCTGCCCGTGTACGCGGTGTGGGCGGCGCTCGTGGTGGTGGCGTTCGGGCCGGTCTTCGGCTTCGCCTAGGACGCCCCACGGCCCGGCACCATCAGGCCGCGAACCCGACCCTCACCGTCAGGCCAGCTTGACCCAGCCGTCCTTGCGGTAGGCGGGCGTGGCGAACGCGAGCACGGCGATCGCGCCGGCCAGCGCGACGAGCATCACCCAGGACATCGCGACGGCGTCGCCGCCGAGCACGCCCACCAGCGGCGACACGAGGCCGGCGACCCCGGACTGCACGGCGCCGATGACGGCGGCCGCGGTGCCCGCGCGCTCGCCGTGCCGGGACAGCGCGATGGCCGACGCGTTGGCCGGGATCAGCCCCTGGAAGGCGAGCACCAGCCACAGCATCGCGAGGAGGCCGATCAGCCCGCCGGCCCCGGTGAGGGCCACCGCCAGCAGCCCGACCGCGACGACGCCCTGGATCGCGAGCGCGGCCCGCAGCAGCCGGATGGGCGCCACCCGCCGCACCAGGGCGGCGTTCACCTGCGCGGACAGCACCAGGCCCAGGCCGTTGACGGCGAACAGCACGGAGAACTGCCCGTGGCTCAGCCCGTAGCCCTCCTGGAAGATGAACGGCGAGCCGACCACGTAGCTCATCAGCACGGCCTGCCCGAGCCCGGGGATGACGGCGAGCGCCATGAACTGCTTGTCCTTGACCAGCGTGCGGTAGCCGGCGAACACGCTGCGCGCACCGCCGGTCTGGCGTCGTCCGGCGGGGAGCGTCTCCGGCATGAACCGCCACACGACCAGGCCCATCGCCACGCCCGCGAGCGCCAGGAAGCCGAAGACCCAGCGCCAGCCGGCCGCCGCGGCGACGGCGGAGCCGAAGGTCGGCGCCAGCATGGGCGCGACGCCGATGACGAGCATCAGCCGGGACAGGATGCGCGCGGCCTCCGCGCCGACGAACCGGTCGCGCACGACCGCCATCGCCGCGACGCCGCACGCGGCGTTGAAGAAGCCCTGCAGGAGGCGCAGCCCGACGAGGACGGTCATGTTCGGCGCGAACGCGCACAGGATCGACGTCACGACGTGCAGCGCGAGGCCCCACATGAGGGGCGCCCGGCGCCCGAAGCGGTCGGACAGCGGGCCGATCGTGAGCTGGCCCAGGGCGCCGCCGATGAGCATCACGGAGACGGACAGCTGCGCGAACGAGGCGGAGGAGCCCAGGTCGGCCGCCACCTCGGGCAGCGACGGCAGGTACATGTCGACGGTGAACGCCGGCAGCGCCGCGAGCGCCCCGAGCATGATGACCCAACGGTACGGAGAGCGGGCGCGCGGAAGTCTCGCGGAGTCGTCGGGCATGGCCACCATCGTATCGAATCGTTACGACCAGGCCCAGGGAGAATCCCCCGGCCGGCCGCCCGGGTGTCGGTGGGATGCGTCACGATGGACCCATGTGCGGCCGCTACGCGTCCTTCCGTGACGCCCAGGACATCGCCGACGACCTCGCCGTCGCCGAGATCGCGGAGGACGCGCGCCTCCTGCCCCCGTCGTGGAACGTCGCCCCCACCGACCCCGTGCGCATCGTCGTCGAGCGCCCGCAGCGGCTCGAGGGCGGGCAGACCGGGGAGATCACCCGCTCGCTCCGGCTGGCGCGCTGGGGGCTCGTGCCGTCGTGGGCGAAGGACCCGTCGATCGGCGCGCGCATGATCAACGCGCGCACCGAGACCCTCCTCGACAAGTCCGCGTTCGCGAAGCCCCTCGGCGTCCGGCGCTGCCTGCTGCCGGCCGACGGGTACTACGAGTGGCGCAAGCTCGAGCTCCCGCCCGGCGCCCCCGCGCGGGGCGGGTCGAAGGGCGGGTCGAAGGGCAAGGTGCCGAAGCAGCCGTACTGGATCCACCCGGACGACGGCGGCGTCGCGGCGCTCGCCGGCCTGTACGAGTTCTGGCGGGACCGGACCAAGGCCGACGACGACCCCGACCGCTGGCTCGTCTCCGCGACGGTGATCACCACGGCGGCGTCGCAGGACCTGGAGCGCATCCACGACCGGATGCCCGTGGTGCTGCCGCGGGCGTCGTGGGACGCCTGGCTCGACCCCGCGGTCGGGGCCGAGCAGGCGATGGGCATCGTCACCGGCCCGCAGGTCGGGATGGCGACGCGGCCGGTGGGCGACGCCGTCGGGTCGGTGCAGAACAACCGGCCGTCGCTCATCGACGTCGACCCCGACCCGCGGGACCCGGACGTGGTCACCGCGGGGCGCGGCTGAGCCGCGGTCAGGCGCCGCCGGTCACGGCGACCTCCTGGCCGGTGATGCCCGTGTTGGCGGCCGACCCGAGGTAGACGATCGCGGTCGCCACCTCGCGTGCGTCCAGCAGGCGGCCGAGCGGGGCGCGCGCCGCCGCGGACTCGCCGAACGCCTCGACGATCCCCCCGTTGCGCACCGTCCTGGTGAGGCCAGGCAGCACCACGTTCGACAGGATGTCGCCCTCGCGCCCGAGCGCGAACGCGACCGACCGGCTGAACCCGTGCAGCGCCGACTTGGCGGTGGCGTAGTACGCCGTGCCTTCGTCGCCGTCGCGCACCAGGCTGGACGACAGGTGCACCAGCCGCCCCCACCGCTGCGCGCGCATCGACGGGGCGACCGCGCGGGTCAGCCGCACCGCCCCCTCGACGTTCGCGCGCACGGTCTCGAGCCAGGCGCCGTCGGGCACGTGCTCGAAGCCACGCGGGCCGTCCGCCCCCGGTGGGCTCCAGGTCACCGCGTTGTTGACCAGCACGTCGACGCGGCCGGTCCACGCGAGGACGGCGTCGCGCAGGCCCTCGGCCGCGCCCTCCTCGGTCTGGTCGTAGCGGACGACGAGCGCACGCCCGCCGATCTCCTCCGCGACGCGCGTGGCGTCGTCCTTCGACTCGCGGTACGTGAGGAGGACGTCGGCCCCCTCGGCGCCGAACTGGGCGGCGACGTGCCGCCCGATCCCCCCGGACGCCCCCGTGACGACGACGGTGCGCCCCTCCAGTCCCAGGTCCATGCTGTGCTCCTCGTGACGGCTGTGCGCCGGCCACCGGGTCGGTGCCGACGCGTCCACCGTCGCCCGGCTGCCGCGCCGGCGGGAGGCCGCCGCGAGCCTGGCCGCGCCAGGGCCACCCTCCGCCGCCGCCGCGTGCCTAGGCTGGCCGTATGACCGACGCCGACCGGACCGCCGACCGGATCGACCGTGACCTCGGCGCGTTGCTTCGCGCGTACCGCGAGGACGTGCGCCCCCGGGACGTGGGCATGCCCGAGGTCGGGCGCCGCCGCACCCCCGGCCTGCGTCGCGCGGAGCTCGCGGTGCTCGCGGGCGTGAGCGTCGAGTACCTCACCCGCCTGGAGCAGGGGCGCGACCGGCACCCGTCGCCCGCCGTGGTGGGCGCGCTCGCCGACGCGCTCCGGCTCGGGCACGACGAGCGGCGCGTGCTGCTGCTCGCCTCCAAGGACGCTCAGGGGGCCGGCGTCTGCCTGGCGACCGCGCCGGGCGACGACATCCCGGCGGGCACCCGCGCCGTGCTGGACCGTCTCGCCCCTGCCCCCGCCGCCCTGCTCGACCGCTTCGGCACGGTGCTCGCCTGCACCCCCGCCTACCGGGCGCTCCTCGCGCCCGCCGGCCTGTTCGACCACGGGGAGCCGCGGCTGGCACCCGTCGTCCTCACCGACCCGCGGGCCCGCGACCTGTTCCCCGACTGGGACGCCGTCGCGGACCGCGTGGTCGCCGACCTGCAGCGCGAGTCGGTGCCGTCCGACCCGGTCCTCGGCGAGCTGGTGGACGCCCTCACGGTGCTGGCGGGGGCCGCGTTCACCGAGCGGTGGGCGCGCCCGGTCGCCGACCGGGGACGGGACGCCGTGCTGCGGCTGGCCCACCCGCAGGCCGGCGCCCTGCGCGTGGAGCCGCAGGTGCTGGTGCCCGGCGGGGGCGAGCACCTGCGGATCGAGCTGCTGCTCCCGGCCGACGAGGCGACCGAGCGGGCGCTGGACGACCTGGCCGCCGGCGACCGCACGCTGCGCGTGGTGCGCTCGGACGCCTCCTGAGGTGGCGCGGTGAGCGCGCGGAGGGTCAGCCCCCGGTGTAGGCGCGCTGCAGCCGCACCGGCGTGATCTCGCCGATGCCCTGCACCTCCTGCGGCGGCTGCGCCGTCAGGGCGTAGCGGGACGACGACGCGAGCAGGGACGCCGTGTGCGGGTCCACCAGCACGGTGGCCGGCTCGGCGAGCTCGGTGATGCGGGAGGCGAGGTTGACGTCGGAGCCGAACACGTCGCCGAACCGCGACAGCACCCGCCCCCACACGAACGCGACGCGCACGGGGATCTCGGGGTCGGTCGCGTGCGGCGCGGCCAGGCCGAGTGCCACCTCGGCGCCCGTCGTGACGTCGTCGGCCACGAACAGCACGGCGTCGCCGATGGTCTTGACGACGCGGCCGCCGGCCTCGGTGATGACGTCGCGGGCCCGGGACTCGAAGAGCTGCACGAACTCCGACAGCTCCTGCGACCCGAGGCCCGCGGTGCGCTTGGTGAACGAGACGATGTCGGCGAACCCGACGGCGCGCGGCAGCGGCAGCTCGTCGTCGTGCGCCTCCTGGGTGCCGCGACGCGCGCCGCCGAACTCGGTGGCGAGCCGCCCCGTGAGCGCGGCGAGCTGGCGCCGCCAGGCGTGCTCGAGCTGGCGGGAGAGCTGCGAGGTGAGGTCCGGCATGCGGTCGATGGCGGCGAGCCGCGCGCTCACGTCGTCCAGGCCGTCGCGGCGGCTGAGGTGCTCGACGAACGCCTCCACCTGCCACAGGGCGAGCCGGTCCGTGGTGTGCCCGAGGGAGCGGATGAGCGTCATCTGGGCCTGCTCGTCGAGCCGCTCGGCGTCCACGAGCTCGCCGATCTCGCGCAGCGCCTGCATGTCCGCGTCGGTGAACCCCACCTCGGCGGGGTGGGTGACGGGCAGCCCCAGCCAGCGCCAGTAGTTCTCGATGAACTCCTGCGACAGGCCGGTGCCCTCCACGAGGTCGGACAGCGTGTACCGGCGCGGTCCGCCGAGGATCGCCTCGTCCAGGCGGGCCGCGGTGTCCCCCGCCCGCCGGGCGTCGTCGTCCGTCGGCAGACCGGGTCCCGTCGTGGTGTCGCTCGTCACGCCCCCACTGTAGTCAGCGCGGGCTGTGCCCCGGCTGGGAGCCCCGGGCCGGCGCCCGATGAGTTCGCGCCCCGCCGGCGGTCGATGAGCACGTCCCGACCACGACGCCTGCGCGAGAGGACCGCGACGATGCCCCACGACCACACGACCAGGCCGGCACGGCGCTTTCGCTTCGGGGTCGTCGCCCCCGTCGGCGCCGACCTCCCCGCGTGGCGGGACCAGGTGCGCCGGATCGCCGACCACGGGTACTCGACCCTCCTGATGCCCGACGTCCAGCAGTGGCAGCCGGCACCCGGCCCCACCCTGGCGGTCGCGGCGACGCTCGCCGACGTCCGCGTGGGCACCTGGGTGTACGCCTCGCCGCTGCGCACGGCCCGCGCCGTGGCCTGGGAGGCGCACTCCCTGTCGGTGCTCACCGAGGGCCGCTTCGAGATGGGCCTCGGCGCCGGGAGGCCCGGCATCGAGGACGAGCTGCGGGAGCTGGGCATGCCGGTCCTCCCGGCCGGGCGACGACTGGCGCACATGGGCGAGGCGGTCGCGCTGCTCCGCCGGCTCGACGGCGCGGCGCGGCGCACGCCGGTCGTGATGGCGGTGCGAGGCCCGAAGGCCCGCGCCCTCGCCGCCGACCTCGCGGACACGGCGGCGGTCGCGATCATGCCGGACGACCCGCGGGCCGTCACGATGGAGATCGCGGCGGACCTCCGGTCACGCGCCGACCTCGAGCTGGCGTTCCACGCGGCCGTGGTCGGCGATGCCATCTCCCCGTTCATGGCGCCGCCCGACACCGACACCGGCGCGCTGCGCGCGGCGGACTCGCTGCTGCAGCTGCCCGCCGACCCCGGGGCGGCCGCCGAGGAGATCCTGCGGCGACGCGAGGAGGGCGGCTTCTCCTACGTCGTCGTCGGTGCGAACGCCGCCGACCGGCTCGCTCCCGTGGTCGCCGAGCTCGCCGGCCGCTGACGCGACCACGGTCATGCCGTGCGCAGGTGGTGCACGTCCCCGGCCGTCACCGTCCGCTCCCCGCCCGCCGTCGCCAGCACCAGCGCGCCGTCGGCGGCGACGCGCACCGCCTCGCCCTCCACCACGTCGCGGCCGCCGGCGAGCTCGGCGCGCACCGCCGTGCCGAGCGTGGCCGACGCCGCCGCGTACCGTGCCGCGAGCCCGGCCGCGTCGGCGTCCCCGCGGGCGGCCTCCAGGTCCGCCACGACGCCGACCAGCTCGCGCACGAGCGTGCCGAGCAGCGCGCCGCGGTCGGCCCGCGCCCCCTCGAGCGCCAGCGACGTCGCGGTCGGCACGGGCAGCTCCGCCGCGGACTGGTCCACGTTCAGCCCGACGCCGACGACGACGGCGGCCGGCCCCTGACCGTCGAGGGCCGGCACCACCTCGGCCAGCACGCCCGCCACCTTGCGGAACGGCCCCAGCCCGGCCGCGTCGTCGGCGGCCGGCAGCAGCACGTCGTTGGGCCACTTCACCGCGGCCCCGGGCACCCCGGCGGCGTCGACCGCGCGCGCGACGGCGAGGCCGGCGAGCAGCGGCAGCCAGCCCAGCCGGGCGGGCTCGAGCCGCGGGCGCAGCAGCACCGAGACGGTGAGCGCGGCGCGCGGCGGCGTCTGCCACCCGCGCCCCGCACGCCCCCGCCCCGCCGTCTGGTGCTCGGCGACGAGCGCCGCGGGCGCGGGCCACTCCCCCGGCGCCCGGCGGACGGCGTCGGCCAGGTCGGCGTTCGTGGAACCGGACGCCTCGACGACGTCGAGGCGGGCGAGGGGGCCTGCGGGCGCGAGCAGGTCGCGGCGCACGGAGGGGAGATCGAGGGGGTCTCGGCGGGGGTCGTCGCGGGGGTCGTGGCTCACGTCCCCGATCGTCCCGCATCTCACCGCCACCGACCCTTTGTGGGGTCCCTCCAAAGAATCCGGGCGGGCCGCAGCCTGTCGCGCATCGATGCGTGGCAACCCACCAACTAGGGTCGGTCGGGTGAACGACGCCACCTCCTCGACCGACATCGAGCCGCCCGCCGCCTCCGGCACCGCCGCCAAGCTCGCCGACCTGGAGCGCCGGCGGGCCGAGGCCGTGACCGACGCCGAGGAGAAGGCGAAGGCGCGGCAGCACCCGCGCGGCAAGAAGACGGCCCGCGAGCGCATCGAGGCGCTGCTGGACGAGGGCAGCTTCGTCGAGCTCGACGCG
Source organism: Isoptericola nanjingensis (assembly GCF_050311635.1). Lineage (NCBI taxonomy): Bacteria > Bacillati > Actinomycetota > Actinomycetes > Micrococcales > Promicromonosporaceae > Isoptericola > Isoptericola nanjingensis. The sequence continues at coordinate 397,161 of NZ_JBNOZL010000001.1, forward strand.
CTGGCCATGCACCGCAGCCGCAACTTCGGCCTCGACAAGCGGCGCGTCGCGGGCGACGGCGTCGTGACCGGCCACGGCACGGTCGACGGGCGCCAGGTGTGCGTGTTCAGCCAGGACTTCACGGTCTTCGGCGGCTCGCTCGGCGAGGTGCACGGCGAGAAGATCGCCAAGGTGCAGGACCTCGCGCTGCGCACCGGCGTGCCGATCATCGGCATCTCCGACGGTGGCGGGGCGCGCATCCAGGAGGGCGTCGCGGCGCTGACGCAGTTCGCCGAGATGTTCCGGCGCAACGTCGCGGCCTCCGGCGTGATCCCGCAGATCTCGCTCATCCTCGGTCCCAGCGCGGGCGGCGCCGTCTACTCCCCCGCCCTGACCGACTTCATCGTCATGGCGGACGGCACGTCCAACATGTTCATCACCGGCCCGGACGTGATCCGCACGGTGACGGGCGAGGACGTCGACTTCGAGACCCTCGGCGGCGGCCGCACGCACAACGCGACGTCCGGCGTGGCGCACTACCTGGGTGCGGACGAGGACGACGCGATCGACTACGTGCGCCACCTCGTGGGCTACCTGCCGCAGAACAACCTGGGCGACGCGCCGTCGTTCCCGCCCGAGGACGAGACGCCGCTGGAGGTCACCGAGGACGACGAGGCGCTCGACGTCATCGTCCCCGACAGCGACAACCAGCCCTACGACATGCGCGCCGTCGTCGAGACGGTCCTCGACCCCGAGTCGTTCCTCGAGGTGCAGCCGCTGTTCGCGCAGAACGTGCTGATCGGGTTCGGCCACGTCGAGGGCCAGTCGGTGGGCATCATCGCCAACCAGCCGCTGTCCATGGCGGGCACCCTCGACATCGACGCCGCCGAGAAGGCGGCCCGGTTCGTGCGCACCTGCGACGCGTTCAACCTGCCCGTGCTGACCTTCGTCGACGTCCCCGGCTTCCTGCCCGGCGTCGGCCAGGAGCACCAGGGCATCATCCGGCGCGGCGCCAAGCTCATCTACGCGTACGCCGAGGCGACCGTCCCGCTGGTCACCGTCATCACGCGCAAGGCCTACGGCGGCGCGTACATCGTCATGGGCTCCAAGCAGCTCGGGGCGGACGTCAACCTCGCCTGGCCGACGGCGCAGGTCGCGGTGATGGGCGCGTCCGGCGCGGTGAACATCCTGCAGCGCTCGACGCTCAAGGAGGTCGCGGAGTCCGGCGGCGACGTCGAGGCGGAGCGGCAGCGCCTCACGGACGAGTACACGGAGGCGATCGTCAACCCGTGGGACGCCGCCGAGCGCGGCTACGTGGACGCCGTCATCCGCCCGTCCGAGACGCGCGTGCAGGTGGTCCGCGCGCTGCGGGCGCTGCGTACCAAGCGCGCAAGCCTGCCGCCCAAGAAGCACGGCAACATCCCCCTGTGACACCGTCGGTGGTTGAGCGCCGTCGAAACCGGGAAGAATGAGCAGATGAGCCACGAGGACGCCACGCACGGACCCGCCCCGCTGGGGTCGGTCGACCCCGAGCCGATGCACCGCGCCGTCGACGCGCTGGCGGCCGCCCTGCACGAGTACGTGCAGACCGCGGTCGGCGTGCGCGCCGAGTTCGGCGCCTCCGAGGCGGACGAGGACCCGCGCGTGCTCGCGCTGGAGAGCCGGGTGGGCCAGCTCAACGCCGCCGTCTTCGACGCGCTGCACGACGGGCTGGGCATGCACCCCGACCTGACGAGCTCCGTGTGGGAGGGCGGCGAGGAGGAGGACGAGCACACCCACGACGCCCCGGAGGGCGCCGTGCCGGCGGAGGTGTTCTACCTCGGCTTCGTCGTGGCCGACCCGACGCCCGGCTCGCCCGGCACCCTGGACGGCGTCGTCGAGCTGCTCGACGAGGCCGGCGGGGACGTCGCGCAGCGCCTGTTCGACGGCGGCTACGAGGTCGCGGAGTGGGCGACGTCGCGCGGCGCGGCGGTGGAGTTCGGCGACGACGACCTCGACGACGAGCTGGACGACCAGCTGGACGACGAGGACGGCGACGACCCGCTCGGGGGTGCGCGATGAGCAACGAGGTGCGCGTGGTGCGCGGTCGGCCCGACGACGTCGAGGTCGCCGCGCTGGTGGCCGGGCTCGCGGCGGTCGCGTCGGCGAGCGGGCTGCCCGACGACGAGGCCCCCGTCGAGGAGTGGACCAACCGCGCCCGCACGGTGCGCGGCAACGGCGCGGGCGTGACCGCGAAGAGCTTCGGCGGTCGCTGGGGCCGCCACAACGCCGACGCGTGGCGCTGGAGCCTGCACTCGTGAGCGTCGTCTGGCAGCAGGTCGAGGGCCCCGACGAGGTCGACGCGCCGCTGGAGGAGCTGCCCGCTCCCCCGCGCCCGGGTTGGCTGCGACGGTGGCTGTGGGCGCCCGCCCTCGTGGTGACCGCCGGCCTCTACGTGCTGCGGCGCACGATCGAGGACCCGTCCGGCGAGCTCGAGCTGTGGCTGTTCATGGGCATGCTCGCCGGCCTCATGGTCACCGCCGTCGCCGCCCTGGTCCGCTACCGGGACGACCAGCGCCAGGCCACCGAGGGGCGCGACGCCGCGGCGTTCGGCGCGGACAGGCGGTCGGCCACGGGGTCGGTCTCCGTGAACGAGCGCCGCACGAGCTCCGGCCTCCTGCTCAGCGGCGTGGTGTCCTACCCGACGGACGACGGCACGGCCGACCGCCCCTACTCGTCCCTGGTGCGGCCGGACGACGAAGAGCGGCTGCCTCCCCCGCGCGACGGCGACCCGGTCGCCGTCTGGTGGGCACCGGGCACCGAGACCGTCGTGGTGCGGTACCACCGCGACTGGGCCGACGCCGTCCGCCGCCGCACCCGCAAGCGCTGACGCGTCAGCGCGACGCGCGCCCCGCCGCGAACAGGCGGCACGCGTGCGCGGCCGTGTGCTCCAGCTCGACCACGGCGTCGCGGGAGAGCTCGGCGAGCGTGCGCGGCCCCGGCGCGAGGGAGAAGGCCGCCGCGATCCCGGCCTCCGCGACCTGGGCGGGCGTGAGCTCCACGCCGCCCGCCACGACGACGACCGCCGCGCGGCCCGCCACGAGCCGCACCACGGTGTCCACGACCTTGCCGTGCAGGGACTGCTCGTCGAGGCGGCCCTCCCCGGTGAGCACGAGGTCGGCGCCCTCGAGCGCCTCCGCGAGCCCCACCGCCTCGGCGACGAGCTCGCCGCCGGGCACCAGCTCCGCCCCGAGCGCGGCCGACAGGCCCACCGGCAGCCCGCCGGAGGCACCGGCGCCCGGCAGGTCGCGCGCGTCGTGACCGGTCGCGGCGGCGAGGGCGTCGGCGAGGTGCGCGAGCCCGTCGTCGAGCACCGCGACGTCCTCCGGAGTCGCGCCCTTCTGCGGCCCGAAGACGGCCGCCGCGCCGCGCGCCCCGAGCAGCGGGTTGTCGACGTCGCACGCGATGCGCCACCGCAACGCGCCGGCGCGGGCGTCGAGGCCGGACAGGTCGACGGCGGCCAGGGCGCTCAGCCCGCCACCCCCCGGAGGGACGGGGGCGCCGTCCGCGTCGTGGAACCGGGCGCCGAGGTCGGACAGGAGCCCCGCCCCTCCGTCGGTCGAGGCCGACCCGCCGACGAACAGGACGACCTCCTCGACGTCCGGGGCGGCGTCGAGCGCGGCGAGCACCACGGTGCCGACGCCGTGGCTGGTCGCGTCGAGCGGCCGCAGCGCGACGTCCGAGACCTTCGGCAGGCCGTAGGCCTCCGCCGCCTCGACCGCGAGGGTGCGGCCGTCGGGCGAGACGCCGTAGCGCGCCGTGGTCGGGCGCCCGAGGGCGTCGGTCGTGACGCAGGTGCGGGGCTCCTCGCCCCACGCCCCGAGGATCGCGTCCAGGGTGCCCTCGCCGCCGTCGGCGAACGGCACGGCGCGCACGTCGGCGTCGCCGCCCAGAGCGGCGCGGGCCCCGGCCGCGAGCGCCGCGGCCACCTGCGTCGCCGTGGCGCTGCCCTTGAACGAGTCGGGGGCGACCACGACGCGGAGGGGCGCGTGGGCGGCGGGGGGATTCACGTCCTCGTTCTTCACGACACTGTGCACGGGCACAGACCGTACCCGGAGGGCCGGAATGACGGCGCGCCGTCTCGGGGCGGGTCGATAGGGTGCGTGCTGTGACCTCGAGCACCCCCACCACGCCCCGCACCCCTTCCGCGGTCGACGCCGTCGCCGACGCGTACGTCACCCGGTCCGCCGAGCTCGACCCGCTGCTCGCCACCGCGATCGGGCTGCCCGGTCACGACCACCGCATGACCGACCTGTCCCCCGCCGGGCACGAGGCGCGGGCCGAGTCGGACCGCGCCGTCCTGCGCGAGCTGGACGCGGCCGAGCGCGACGGCGGCCCGCTGGACGCCGTCGACCGGGTCACCCTGGCCGCGATGCGCGAGCGGGTGGGCCTGGCGCTCGAGCTGCACGACGCCGGCGAGCCGCTGGCCAGCCTCAACAACATCGAGTCGCCGGTGCAGCAGCTGCGCGACGTCTTCGACCTCATGCCCACCGGCTCGGTCGAGGCCTGGGAGGACGTCGCCGCGCGCCTCAACGCGGTACCCGACGCGATCGACGGCTACGTCGCGTCCCTCACGGAGGCGGCGCGGCGCGGCCAGGTCGCCGCGATCCGCCAGGTGCGCGAAGGCGTGTCCCAGTCGCGCGAGCTCGCCGGCCTCGACGGGCACGAGTCGTTCTTCGACGGCCTCGTGCGCAGCGACGACGCCGCCGCCGTCCTGGACGAGTCGAGCGCGTGCAGCCTCGTGCGCGCCGAGCTGGAGCGCGGCGCGACCGCGGCCCGCGACGCCTACGCGCGCCTCGCCGAGTTCCTCGAGCGCGACCTCGCGCCGCAGGCGCCGGAGCGCGACGCCGTGGGCCGCGACCGCTACGCGCGCTTCTCGCGCGAATTCCTCGGCGCCGAGGTCGACCTGGACGAGACGTACGAGTGGGGTCTGGACGAGCTGGCCCGGATCGTGGCCGAGCAGGAGTCCGTGGCCCGCCAGATCGCCGGTGCCGGCGCGAGCGTCGAGGACGCCGTCGCCGCGCTGGACGCCGACCCGGCCCGCACGCTGCACGGCACCGACGCGCTGCGCCGCTGGATGCAGGAGACCGCGGACGCCGCCATCGAGGACCTCGCAGGCACGCACTTCGACATCGAGGGGCCCGTGCGCACCATCGAGTGCCGCATCGCCCCCACCCAGACCGGCGGCATCTACTACACGCCCCCGAGCGACGACTTCTCCCGTCCCGGGCGCATGTGGTGGTCGGTGCCCGCCGACGTCACCGAGTTCAACACCTGGCGCGAGAAGACGACCGTCTACCACGAGGGCGTGCCCGGCCACCACCTGCAGTGCGCGGCCGCCGTCGTCGCGCGCGACACGCTGAACTCGTGGCGCCGCCTGATGTGCTGGGTCTCCGGGCACGGCGAGGGCTGGGCCCTGTACGCCGAGCGGCTCATGGCCGACCTCGGCCACCTCGACGACCCGGGCGACCGCTTCGGCATGCTCGACGCGCAGCGGATGCGCGCGGCGCGCGTGGTGCTCGACATCGGCGTGCACCTCGGCAAGCCAGCCCCCGAGCAGTGGGGCGGCGGGGTGTGGGACGCCGAGAAGGCGTGGCCGTTCCTCAAGGCGAACGTCAACATGCCCGAGTCGTTCGTGCGGTTCGAGCTCAACCGGTACCTCGGGTGGCCCGGCCAGGCGCCGTCGTACAAGGTGGGCCAGCGGCTGTGGGAGCAGGCGCGCGACGACGCCCGGACGGCGGCGCGGGCGCGCGGCGAGGAGTTCGACCTGCGGGCGTTCCACGCCAGGGCGCTCGGCCTCGGCTCGGTCGGCCTGGACGTGCTGACCGGCGCCCTGCGCGACGCCCGCTGACGCGGCGCGCTCCCCCCGCCCCGCATGGAAGGCATCCTCACCGGCTTCGCGATCATCGGCGTGGTCATCGCCGTCGGGTACGTCGCGGCGCGCCTGCGCCTCGGCGGGCCCGACGCCCGGACCGCGCTGAACCGCATCGGGTTCTTCGTCGCCAGCCCCGCGCTGCTGTTCACGGTCATCGCGGACGCCGACGTCGGCGAGCTCTTCCAGGCGCCGCTGCTGGTGCAGGCGATCGCCGCGGTGGCGGTCGCGGCGGTGTTCGTCGTCGTCAACCTGCTCTGGCTGCGCCGCCCCGCCACGGAGGCGACGATCGGCGCGGTCTCGGCCGGCTATGTGAACGCCAACAACATCGGCCTGCCCGTGGCCGTGTACGTGCTGGGCGACCCCGCCGCCGTCGTGCCGGTGATCCTGCTGCAGCTGCTGATCCTCGCCCCGGTGACGCTGCTGGTGCTCGACGCCCAGACGTCGGGGCGGGTGTCGGTGGGGTTCGTGCTGGCCCAGCCGGTGCGGAACCCGATCATCCTCGGCTCGCTCGCGGGCGCGGTCGTCTCGCTCACCGGCTGGAGCGTCCCGGCCCCGGTGCTCGCACCTCTGGAGATCCTCGGCGGCGCGGCCGTGCCGATGATCCTCCTCGCCTTCGGGATGTCGCTCCACGGGTCGCGTCCCTTCCAGCAGCCCGGCGGGCGCACGGCCGTCGTGGTGGCATCGGTGCTCAAGGCGGTCGTCATGCCGGCGGTCGCCTTCGTCCTCGCGCGGTACGCGTTCGGGCTGGACCCCGCGCAGGTGGCGACGGCGGTGACGCTCGCCGCGCTCCCCGTGGCCCAGAACGTGTACAACTACGCGGCGCGGTTCCGTACCGGCGAGCTGCTCGCGCGCGACACCATCCTGGTCACGACCGTCGCGTCGCCCGTCGTCCTGCTGGTGTCGTCGCTGCTGCTGCACACCGGCTGACTGGTTAGGGTGCGCACGTGCCTGCCTCCACCGCGCCCGTGCGCCTCGTCCTCGCCTCGCAGTCCCCCGCCCGCCTGGCCACCCTGGCGGCAGCCGGCGTCACGCCGCGGGTCGTCGTCTCGTCCGTCGACGAGCCGGCCGTGCTCGACGCCGCGCGCGCCGGGTTCGGCGGCGACCTCGACCCCGCCGACGCCGTCCTCGTCCTGGCCCAGGCCAAGGCGGAGGAGGTCAGCGCCCGCCTCGAGGACGGCGGCGAGGACGAGGCGTCCGCCCTCGTGCTCGGCTGCGACTCGATGCTCGAGCTGGACGGGGAGATCCTCGGCAAGCCCGCGGACGCCGAGGACGCCCGCCGCCGCTGGCGTGCGATGCGCGGCCGCGCGGCCGTCCTGCACACGGGCCACTGGCTGGTGGACGCCCGCGACCCCGAGGACGGCGGCACGGGCGGCACGCTCGGCGCGTCGTCGTCCACCACCGTGCACTTCGCCGACGTCGACGACGAGGAGATCGACGCCTACGTCGCGACGGGCGAGCCCCTGCACGTGGCCGGCGCGTTCACGATCGACGGCCTCGGAGGCCCGTACGTGGACCGGGTCGAGGGCGACCACCACGGCGTCGTCGGGCTGAGCCTGCCGCTGCTGCGAGAGCTGCTGGGCGAGCTGGAGATCCCCTGGCGCTCGCTCCGCGACCCCCGCTGAGCGGCTCAGACCCACTGCCGAAACCACCAACTCCGGGCGCCTCCGGCACTACCTACCGCCCGGGTCCATGTGGGATCCCTCCAAACGGCCCGGATCGTCGTTGGTACCCGGCACAGACTTCTCCGCAGGCGTCGCGCGGGTGCCGGAGGACGGCGGCGCACGCGTTACCGTGAGCCGTGCCCACCATCAGCAAGGTCCTCGTCGCGAACCGCGGCGAGATCGCCGTCCGCATCGCCCGTGCCTGCACCGACGCCGGGATCGCCTCCGTCGCCGTCTACGCCGACTCCGACCGGGACGCGCTGCACGTCCGGCTCGCCGACGAGGCGTTCGCGCTGCAGGGCCAGCGCGCCGCCGACACCTACCTCGACGTCGAGAAGCTGCTCGACGTCGCGCGCCGCTCCGGCGCGGACGCGGTGCACCCCGGCTACGGGTTCCTGTCGGAGAACGCCCAGTTCGCCCAGGCCGTGCTCGACGCCGGGCTGGTGTGGATCGGGCCGCCGCCCGCCGCCATCGAGTCCCTCGGCGACAAGGTGAGCGCGCGGCACATCGCGCAGGCCGCGGGCGCGCCGCTGGTGCCCGGCACGTCCGACCCGGTCCAGGGCGCGGACGAGGTGCACGCCTTCGCGGCCGAGCACGGGCTGCCGATCGCCATCAAGGCGGCGTTCGGCGGCGGCGGCCGCGGCCTCAAGGTCGCCCGCACGGACGACGAGATCGACGAGCTGTACGAGTCCGCGGTGCGCGAGGCGGTCGCCGCGTTCGGCCGCGGCGAGTGCTTCGTGGAGCGGTACCTCGACCGGCCGCGGCACGTCGAGACGCAGTGCCTGGCCGACGCGCACGGCAACGTCGTGGTGGTCTCCACCCGCGACTGCTCGCTGCAGCGCCGGCACCAGAAGCTCGTCGAGGAGGCGCCCGCGCCCTTCCTCACGCCGGAGCAGGAGGCCGAGCTCGACCGGGCGTCGCGGGCCATCCTCGCCGAGGCCGGGTACGTGGGCGCCGGCACGTGCGAGTTCCTCGTCGGGACGGACGGCACCCTGTCGTTCCTCGAGGTCAACACCCGCCTGCAGGTGGAGCACCCGGTCACCGAGGAGGTCACCGGCCTCGACCTGGTGCGCGAGCAGCTGCGCATCGCGGCGGGCGAGCCGCTGGGGTACGACTCCACCACGGTCCGCGGTCACTCGTTCGAGTTCCGCATCAACGGCGAGGACCCGGCCGCGGGCTTCCTGCCCTCCCCCGGCACCGTCTCCACGCTGCGCTGGCCGTCCGGCCCGGGCGTGCGCGTCGACACCGGCGTCGTCGAGGGGGACACGATCTCGGGCGCCTTCGACTCGATGATCGCCAAGCTCATCGTCACGGGCGCCACCCGCGAGCAGGCGGCCCAGCGTGCCCGCCGTGCGCTGCGCGAGCTCGAGGTCGCGGGCATCCCCACCGTCGTGCCGTTCCACCGCGCGGTGATGGAGGCCGAGGACTTCGTCCCCACCGACGACTCCCCCTTCCGCGTGCACACCCGCTGGATCGAGACCGACTTCGCGGACGAGCTGGGCAGGCTCGCGCCGGCCGCCCCGGCCCCGGTGCCCGACGCCGAGGAGCCGGCCGAGGAGCTCGCCGAGCGCGTCGTCGTCGAGGTCGGTGGCCGCCGTCTCGAGGTCGTGCTGCCCGCCGGGCTCGGCGTGGCCGCCGGGCGCGCCCGCCGCGCGAACGCCGCCCGCCGCCCCGCCCGCCGCGGCAACGGGCGCACGTCCTCCGCCGCGAGCGGCGCGACCCTCGCCTCGCCCATGCAGGGCACCATCGTGAAGGTCGCGGTCGAGGACGGGGCCCAGGTGGCCGAGGGCGACCTCGTCGTCGTGCTCGAGGCGATGAAGATGGAGCAGCCGCTGCTCGCGCACAAGGCGGGCACCGTGCGGTCCCTGTCCGCGACCCCCGGCGATGGCGTCACCGCCGGCGCCGCCATCTGCGAGATCGTCGACTGACCCGAGGGAGTAGTCCGTCGCGGGCTCTCGTCCTACCTCGCGGGATCTCGCACGACCTCGGCGGGTTCGGACGTCGCCGGCCGCGCGATGGCGGCGAGGGAGCGGCGGGCGGACGGCACCGACAGCACCGCGGCCACGAAGGCGACGAGCAGCGCGCCGGCGACGACGAGCAGCACCTGCACGGAGTACCGATCGGCGAGCGGGCCGAAGACCACCATGCTCAGCGGCATGGCGACGGTCATGACGATGCCGACGAACCCGAAGACGCGCCCTTGCATCTCGGGCTCGACCGTCTCCTGCAGGATGGCCATGCTCGGCGCGGACATGAGTGTGAACGTGACGCCGATCAGCAGTCCCAGGACGAAGAACACCCACATGTTCGTGGACAGGCCGAGCCCGGCGGTGAGCACCCCCGCCGCGAGGGTGCTCCCGACGATCAGCGCCACGCGGTGGGTCACGCGGGTCCCGACGAACGCCATCGCGAGCCCGCCCGCGAGCATGCCGGCCGCCCAGAACACCTCGTTGGTGGTGAGCTTCCAGACCTCGTCGCCGAAGGTGCGGGTCACCATGAGCGGCGTGAGGTAGGACGGCGCGCCGATGAGCACCATCGTGGTGGCGAAGATCGTCATGAGCCACTTCACGGCGCCGTGGCCACGGATGTAGCGGACGCCCGCGGCCAGGTCGCCGAAGTAGCTCGGCTTCTCCGGACCGGCCCCCTCGGGCGCGGCGCCGTCGAGCCGGACCAGTCGCGGCACGGTGACCAGCATCAGCATGCCGATGCCGAGCACCGCGGTGACGACGTCCACGAAGAACACCGCGACGATGTCGAAGCTCGCGTAGATCGCGGCGGCGACCACGGGGGCGAGCAGCATCATGCCGGACTGGATGGACTGGTTGATCCCGTTGATGCGGATGAGCTGGGGCGCCGGCACGATCTGCGGCACCATCGCGTTCACCGCGGGGGTCTGTATCCCCGCGAACGTGGAGCGGACGGCGAGCGCCACGTAGATCAGCCACAGGTCGTCGACGCCGGAGAGCATGAGCAGCGCGAGCGCCAGCGTGATCGCCGCGATGGCGCTGTCCGCGCCGATGATCAGCAGCTTGCGGGAGTGCCGGTCCGCCCACACCCCGCCGAAGATCGACATGAAGGCCTGCGGCAGCATGCCGAACACGATGCTGAGCATGAGCACGGAACCCGACTGCGTGACGATCGTCAGGTGCCACATCACGGCGAACTGCACGAGCATCGACCCGAGCAGCGAGATCGTCTGGCCGGTGAGGAAGATCGCGACGTTCCGCTTCCACCCGGGCATCTCGTCGCGCGGGTCCGCCGCCTCGTCGTTCATGGTGGTGGAAGACGGTGCGGGGTCGGGGAACTCATCGGTGCCGTGCGCGCTCACGGTGCCATCGTCGCCTGTAGCCTGACCGCGTGCCCAGCCGATTTCCCCCGCGCGAGACCCTCCACCGGCACCCCGGGGACGGCTGGGTGACCTGCGGCGACCACCGGCACTGGGGCCTCTACGGCGCGGCGGGGCTGCTGCTCGCGCGGCGCGGGCCGGGCACCCCGGGCGCGCTCGGCCCCGTGACCGACGTCGTGCTGCAGCACCGCGCGGTCTGGTCGGACCAGGGCGGCACGTGGGGCGTGCCGGGCGGCGCGCTGGCCCCGGACGAGACGCCCGTCGACGGGGCGCTGCGCGAGAGCCTCGAGGAGGCGGCCGTCGAGCCGCGCGCGGTGCACGTGCTGGGCACGCACGTGCTCGACCACGGCCCCTGGGCCTACACGACCGTGCTCGCGGACGTCGCGCCGGGCGCCCGCGTGACGCCCGGCGCGGCCGACCCGGAGAGCCTGGAGGTGCGATGGGTCGCCGTCGACGAGGTGACGGCCCTCCCCCTGCTGCCCGCGTTCGCGACGGCGTGGCCCGCGCTGCGGGCGCGGCTCGACGGCAGGTCCTGACCCGGTCCGTCCCGACGCGCCCGGCACGGGCCGTCAGACGGCGGCGTCCTCCCCCGACTGCCCGTGCAGCACGCGGGCGGCCTCGGCGATCGACCCGGACAGCGACGGGTAGACGGTGAACGAGTCGGCGACGTCGTCCACCGTGAGGCGGTGCGCGACGGCGAGGGTGATCGGGAAGATCAGCTCGCTGGCTCGCGGGGCCACGACGACTCCGCCGAGCACGACGCCGGCGTCCGGGTGGGCGAAGAGCTTCACGAAGCCGTCGCGCATGCCCAGCATCTTGGCGCGCGGGTTGCGCGCCAGCGGCAGCGTCGTCGTGACGTACCGGTAGCCCCGCTCGCGGAGCGTCGACTCGCTGAGGCCGACCGTCGCGATCTCCGGAGCGGTGAAGATGTTGGCGGCGACGCGACCAGGCTTGAGCGGCGCGACGGCGTCGCCCAGGGCGTGCGACATCGCGATGCGGCCCTGCATGGCCGCGACGGACGCGAGCGGCAGCACGCCGGTGCAGTCGCCCGCGGCGTAGACGCCGGGAACGGAGGTGCGCGACACGCGGTCCACCTCGACGTGGCCGCTCGCCGACAGGCGCACGCCCGCCTCCTCGAGGCCGATGCCGGCGGTGGACGGCACCCCGCCGACGGCGATGAGCACGTGCGAGCCCTCGACGACGCGCCCGTCGGTCAGCGTGACGGCGACGCCGTCCTCGGTGCGCACGGCGGACGCCGCACGCGACCGTGACATGACGGTCATCCCGCGGGCGCGGAAGACGCCCTCCAGCAGCTCGGCGGCGTCCATGTCCTCGCCGGGCAGCACCCGGTCGCGGGAGGAGACGAGCACCACCTGCGAGCCCAGTGCCTGGTAGGCGCCCGCGAACTCCGCGCCGGTGACGCCGGACCCCACGACGATCAGCTTCTCGGGCAGCTCGGCGAGGCCGTAGAGCTGCGTCCAGGTGAGGATGCGCTCCCCGTCGGGGACGGCGGTCGGCAGCGTGCGCGGCGTGGCGCCGACGGCGAGCAGCACGGTGTCGGCGTCGAGCGTCGTCGTGCCCGTCTCCGTGTCGACGACGACCCGCGACGGGCCGTCGAGGCGGCCCGCTCCGGCGACGATCTCGACGCCCTCGCGCTCGAGCCGGGAGTGGATGTCGCGCGACTGCGCGTCGGCGAGCGCGAGCACACGGGCGTTCACGGCCTCGAGGTCGACCAGGTCGCGACGCTCACCCGCGGGGGCCTCCCCGCGGACGCCGAGCTCGGGCCCCTGCTCGGCCGTGGTGAACCACTCGGCGGTGGCGATGAGGGTCTTGGAGGGAACCACGTCGGTGAGCACGGCGGCGCCGCCGAGCCCGTGGCGCTCGACCACGGTGACGCGGGCGCCGAGCCGGCGGGCCACGAGAGCGGCCTCGTAGCCGCCCGGGCCCCCGCCGACGACGACGACGTGCGGCAGGCGCGGGTCGGTCTCGGGGACGCCTGGGGTGGCGGCGACGGTGGAGGCCGGGCTGTCGGGGGTGGTGGCCGGCGAGGTGTCCGGGGAAGGGGTGTTCACGGAGGGCACGGGGGTCATTGTGTCAGGCCGCCGGGCCCCCGGCGTCGGCGCGGCGACGGGTCGCGGCCCGGACTACCCTCGGGACCATGAGCACCACGAGCCGCAGCGTCGGGGACCTCGACGACCCGACCACCGACCCGTTCGACGTCGCCCGCGCCGCGGCCGACCACATCGCCGAGGCGACGGGGGTGCCCGGTCACGACGTCGCCCTCGTGCTGGGCTCCGGCTGGGGCGGCGCCGCCGAGCTGGTCGGCGACGTCGTCGCGGAGATCCCGACGCACGAGATCCCCGGTTTCGCCCGCCCCGCCGTGGCGGGGCACGCGGCGACCACGCGCTCGATCCGCGTGGAGCGGCCCGACGGCGCCGTGCGGCACGCGCTCGTCATCGGCGGACGCACGCACCTGTACGAGGGCAAGGGCGTGCGGCGCGTCGCCCACGGGGTGCGCACCGCGGCGGCCACGGGCTGCGAGACCGTCGTGCTCACCAACGGCTGCGGCGGCCTGCACATCGCGTGGCGGCCCGGCCAGCCGGTGCTCATCCGCGACCACCTCAACCTGACGGCCACGTCGCCGCTCGAGGGCGCCACGTTCGTCGACCTCACCGACCTGTACTCGCCGCGGCTGCGCGAGATCGCCCGCGGCGTCGACCCGGAGCTGCCCGAGGGCGTGTACGCGCAGTTCCACGGGCCGCACTACGAGACGCCCGCCGAGGTGAAGATGGCCGGCCTCATGGGCGCGGACCTCGTCGGCATGTCGACCACGCTGGAGGCCATCGCCGCCCGGCACGCCGGCATGGAGGTGCTCGGCGTGTCCCTCGTGACGAACCTCGCCGCGGGCATCAGCCCGCAGCCGCTGTCGCACGAGGAGGTGCTGGAGGCCGGCCAGGCCGCCGGCCCGCGCATCAGCGAGCTCCTCGCCCGCATCGTCACCGCCCTGTAAGCGCGCACCGAGCCGAGCACCCGACGGAGGGGACCCCGCCATGAGCCTGGACACCGACGACCCGGCCTTCGAGCCGGCCGCGACGGCGACCGACCTGCCCACGCTGCTCGACGCGGTGGAGCGCTGGATCCGCTACGACGTCGACGACGACGACAAGGCCGAGCTGTCACGGCTCGCCCAGCAGACGTCGTCCGAGCGACCGAGCACCCGCGAGCACGCCGTCGCGCTGCTGCGCGACCGGTTCGCCGGTCCGCTCCAGTTCGGCACCGCGGGGCTGCGCGGCGCGATGGCACCCGGCCCGAACCGGATGAACCGCGCGGTCGTGACGACCGCGGCGTCCGGGCTCGGCACGTACCTCACGTCGGTGCTGGGCCGGGGGGTGGCGGCGCGCGTGGTGGTCGGCTACGACGCCCGCGACCGGTCGTCGACATTCGCCACGGACACCGCAGCGGTCCTCACCGCCGCCGGCCACGAGGTGCTGCTGCTTCCCTCCGCCCTGCCCACCCCGGTGCTGTCGTTCGCGGTGCGCCACCTCGACGCCGACGCGGGCGTCATGGTCACCGCGAGCCACAACCCGGCCCAGGACAACGGCTACAAGGTGTACCTGGGCGGGCGGGTCGTCACCGACGCCGGCCAGGGTGCGCAGATCGTGCCGCCCCACGACGCCCGCATCGCCGAGGCCATCGCCGCCGCGGGGCCGCCGTCGGGCGTCCCGCGCGTCGAGTCCGGCTGGCGGGTCCTGGGCCGCGAGGTGGTCGACGCGTACGTCGCGTCGGTTCATGACCTGGCCGAACGCGCCGGCACGTCCACCGGTCCGACGGAGCGGGCGGCGCTGCGCGTCGTCACGACGTCCCTGCACGGCGTCGGCGGTCGTGTGCTCGCCCGGGTGCTGGCCGACGCGGGGTTCACGCGCGTGCTGCCGGTCGAGGAGCAGCTCGACCCGGACCCGGCGTTCCCCACGGTCCGCTTCCCCAACCCGGAGGAGCCCGGCGCCATCGACATGGCGGTCGCCCTCGCGGAGGCGCACGCCGACGTGGTCATCGCCAACGACCCCGACGCCGACCGGTGCGCGGTCGCCGTGTACGACCCGAGCCACGGCACGCACCAGGGCGCCGAGACGGCCCGCTCGCACGGCTGGCGGATGCTGCACGGCGACGAGGTGGGCGCCCTCCTCGGGCGCGAGGCGGTGCGCCGCATCGCCCGCGGCGACGTGCCCGCGCCGGACGGCTCGGGCACGGGCCCGGTCGTGGCGTCCTCGGTCGTCTCGTCGCGGGTGCTGTCCTCGATCGCGGTCCGCTACGGGGTCGGGCACGCGACGACCCTCACGGGCTTCAAGTGGATCGCCCGCACCCCCGGGCTGGTCTTCGGGTACGAGGAGGCGCTGGGCTACTGCGTGGACCCGGCCCGCGTGCGCGACAAGGACGGGCTCAGCACCGCCGTGCTCGTGGCGCTGCTCGCCGCCCGGGAGAAGGCCGCCGGCCGCACCCTCGTGGACGCGCTCGACGACGTCGCCCGCGAGAACGGCCTCTTCGTCACCGACCAGCTCTCCGTCCGGTTCGACGACCTGTCCCGCATCCCCGACACGATGGCGCGGTTGCGCACGGCGCCGCCGCGCACGCTCGCGGGGGCCGGCGTCGCCGAGGTGCTCGACCTCTCCGACGGCGTCGACGGACTGCCGCCCACGGACGGCATCGTGCTGCTCGGCGCGGACGACACGCGCGTCGTGGTGCGGCCCAGCGGGACCGAGCCGAAGGTCAAGTGCTACCTGGAGGTCGTGGAGCCCGTGGCCCCGGACGCGTCGGCGATCGACGTCGGTCGGCTGCGCGTCGCGGCGCACAAGAAGCTGGACCGGATCAAGGCCGACCTCCGGACGGCGCTCGGCCTCTGACCCCGTCTCAGCCGACCAGGGCGGCGTCGTCCTGGTCGACGGCGGCCTTCCACTCGCCCTTGCGGGCGCGCCAGTCCTCGTCGTCGCTGCCACGACGCCAGTAGCCGGACGCCGACAGCAGCTCGCGCGGCACGTCCAGCTCCGTGCGGACCCACCGGCGCAGGTCGCGCACCATGCCGGCCTCGCCGTGCAGGAAGACGTGCGGCGCGCCCGTGGGGAGTTCTCCGGCGGCGTGCGCGGCGCGCACGGTGCCGGCGAGGTCGCCGGCGCCGCGGTGCACCCAGGTGAGCGTGAGGTCGGCGGCGCTGACCAGCTCCTGCTCGTCCTCGGGCCCGGGGACCTCGACGACGGCGTGCGCGACGGCGCCGGCGGGGAGCGCCTCGAGCGCCGCCGCGATGGCGGGCAGCGCGGCGTCGTCCCCGACGAGCAGGTGCCACGGCGCCTCCGGGTCGGGCGCGTAGCCGGCGCCCGGACCGAGGAACGTCACCGGCTCCCCCGGCTGCACCCCCGTCGCCCACGGCCCGCCCACGCCCTCGTCCCCGTGCACGACGAGGTCGAGGTCCCACTCGGCCTCGCCCGACGCGGCGACGTCCGCGTCGCGCCGGGACCGCACCGTGTACGCGCGCAGCAGGGGGCGGCCGTCCGCCAGCTCGCCGAGCACGAGCTTGACATAGGTGTCGGTGTGCCCGGTGGGCTCGAGCGCCGCGAGCTCGGGGCCGGCGATCGTGACCCGCACCAGGTGCGGGGTGACCCGGCGGACGGCCGTGACCGTCGCGTGCCGAGGGGTGCGCTTGCGGGCGGGCGGGCCGGCGGGGGCCTGGGGCTGCGAGTCAGACATGGTGAGGCGAGCCTAACTTCCCCGGGTCGCCACTCCGCGTGTGACGTCGCTCACCCTGTCGGCCCGCGCCGGCTCACGCCCGCGCGAACCGACTCACCCCGGCCGCCGCGAGCCCGGCCGCGAGGGCCAGGACGAGCACCGCCGCCGTCGCGCCGGGGCCGACCCGCTGGAGCAGCCAGGCCGCGCTCGCCACCACGAGCCACCCGCGCAGGTACCAGGCGCCCAGCACCAGCATCGACATGTCGCCGTTCGGCGTCATCATCGGCGTGAAGAGCCCGGGCGGCGCCGCCGTCGCGCCGGCCACCCAGACGCGCGCGCCGAGCACCAGGGCGACCACGAGGAGCGACGCCACGACGCCGCCCGCCCCCGCTCCCGCCGTCCCCGCCGCGGCGGCGACCAGCGCCAGGACCGCGGGGACCACCGCGTGGCCCGCGACGGCGCGCCCGGCCGAGCCGGGCAGGAGCGCGCCCGGCTGCGGCTGGGCGGCGAACGCGTGCAGGCCGTCGGACCAGGTCCGCGCCGCCGCGTACAGGGCCAGGGCTCCGGCGACCGTCACGACGGCGGGGCCGCCGTCGGCCCCCCACCGCACGAGGAGCGCGCCGACGACTCCCGTCGCGAGCGCGGCGGCGGCCGCGGCGGGCCGGCGTCGGAGGCCGAGGAGGTCCCGCGCCACCAGGGGCGCCGCGCGCAGCAGAGGCCGTGGGAGACGCGCCCGGCGTCCGCGGTACGTGCGGGGCCCGAGCACGTCGGCCGCCGCCCCGGAGTCGCCGCCCACCAGGCCGCGCCCGGCCGTCACGGTCCGCGACTGGCCCGCGGCGGCCGCGTCGACGTCGAGCTCGTCCGGCAGCACCCGCACCACCAGCCACGCCGACGCCAGCCCGACGGCGACGACCAGCGCGCCGCCCACGAGGACTCCGGCCCGGGTCGCGGGCGACGGTGCCGGGGCGAGGGCGGGCAGCGCCAGGGGCGTCGCCGCCCCCACGGCCGCGACCAGCCCGAGCACCAGCAGAAGGACGGTGACCCCGACGGCGGCGCGTCGTCGTCCCGGCGCCTGCGCCGCCGCGCCGACCGCCAGCGGGACCTGCGCCAGCAGCGCGGCCCCCACCCCCGCGCCGAGGAGCGCCCCGGGCTCGGCGGCCTCTGGCCCGCCCGCGAGGCCCGCGGCGCCCGCGGTCGCGGCGAAGGCGCCGACGGCCGCGGCGCCGAAGGTGAGCAGCAGCGCGCGGCGGCGAAGGACGTCGCGAGGGCGGAACTGGCCGGACAGCGCGAAGGTTGTCTCCGCGCGGCTCGTCCACAGCGGCCCTCCCGCCCGGGACGCGGCCAGCCCGGCGAGGCCGGCGACACCGAGCGCCAGCGCCGACCCGGCGACGAGCAGCGCCGCCCGCCCGTCCGCCGCGTCGGGCGCCGGCACCGCCGCGGCCGCCTGGACGAGGGCGCTCCACAGGATCGGGCCGTACACGAGCGCGAGCAGCACCACCCCGTACCCGAGGTAGACCCGGTCGTGCGGGTCCCCGCCGGACTCCGCAGCCCGCACGACCAGCGTCCGGCGCCGCAGCGACGCGACCCAGCGCCGCCAGCGCGGGTACGGCACGCGGGCGCCGTCGTCGACGTGCGCCGTCACGCTCACGACGCGCTCACCGAGCACCCGGGGCCGCGAGCTCGACCTCCCGGCCGCGGCGTGCGAGGTCGGCGCGCAGGTCGGGGTCGTGCGTCGCGACGAGGAGCGCCCGGCCGGCGTCCAGCGCGCCGGAGACGAGGCGCCGCGCCACCGCCCGCCAGCGGGCGTCGAGCCGCTGCTCCGGCTCGTCGAGCAGCACCACGCGGGCGGGCCGGTAGAGCGTCGTCGCGAGGGCGAACATCTGCCCCTCCCCCGACGACAGCTCCCCGGGGAGCTGGTCGCGCACCCGGTCCAGCTCGGCCGCCGCGAGCGCCGTCTCGACGTCGGGGCCCGGATGCCGGCCCGCCCACGCCGACGCGACGAGGCGCAGGTGCTCGGCGACCGTGAGATCGGGGTAGGCGGACAGGCCGCCCAGCAGCAGCGCGACGTCCTCCCGCCGCCGCAGGCGCGCCTGCCCGGCGGGCAGGCCGAGCACCCGCACGTCGCCCGAGGTCGGCTCGTCCTTGCCCGCGACGAGGCGCAGCAGCGTCGACTTGCCGCTGCCGTTGGGCCCGACGACGGCGGCCGCCTCGCCCGGCGCCAGCGTCAGCGACGTGGGCGCCAGGACCTGGACCGTGCCGTGCGTGCGCGCGGCCGCGCGGACGTCGACGAGCGGCTCGGCGGCCACCCGGCGGCCCTCAGTAGCCGCTGTCGCCGGCGGGCGCGGCCTGCCCGGAGAACCCTGCGAGCACGCCCGCGGTCCCGGACAGACCCAGCCGCGTGGCGCCGGCGCGGATCATGGCGAGCGCGTCGTCCAGCGTCCGGACCCCGCCCGAGGCCTTGACCCCCAGCGCGCCCCCGACCGTCTGCGCCATGAGCTCCACCGCGTGCACGGACGCGCCCCCGGCCGGATGGAAGCCCGTCGAGGTCTTCACGAAGTCGGCGCCGGCGTCCTGCGCGGCCTGGCAGACGGCGACGATCTCGTCGTCCGTGAGCGCGGCCGCCTCGATGATGACCTTGAGCAGGTGCTCGGCGGGCACGGCCGCGCGGACCGCGGCGATGTCCGCCCGGACCGCGTCGAACGCGCCCTCCTTGGCCGCGCCGACGTCGATCACCATGTCGACCTCGTCGGCGCCGTCGGCGACGGCGCGGGCCGCCTCGGCCGCCTTCACCGCGCTGACGTGCTTGCCCGACGGGAAGCCGCACACGGTCGCCACCGCGATCCGGCCGGCCGCGACGCGCGCGGCGTGCGCGACGAACGTCGGCGAGATGCAGACGGAGAACACGCCCAGGCGGACGCCCTCCTCCACCAGGGCCGTGACGTCGGCGGTCGTGGCCTCCGGCTTGAGCAGCGTGTGATCGACGAACCGCGCGAGCGCGAGGGCGTCGGCGGGCACGTCGGCCTTGCCGGACCGGGCGGCGTCGTTCATCGCTGCGCTCCCTCGACCTGCTGGTACCCCGGCAGGATGACGTCGTCGACCAGCGCGCGGCGCTCGTCGTGGTGCATGAACGCGCTCCACGCGGCGGTCAGGGTGACGTCGGCCAGGTCGTCGATGGTCCAGCCGGCCTCGGTGACGAGCCGCGTCATCTCGTTCGTCATGGACGTGCGGGACATGAGGCGGTTGTCCGTGTTGAGCGTGACCGCGAAGTCCAGCTCCTTGAGGCGTGTGATCGGGTGGTCGCCCACCGACGTCGCCGACGTGGCGCCCGTCTGCAGGTTCGACACGGGCGCCACCTCGAGCGCGATCTGGTGGTCGCGCACCCAGTGCGCGAGGCGCCCCAGCTCGGCGCGCCGCTCGCCGTCGTCGTCGAAGCCCTCGTGGAACGTGATGTCCTCGACGATCCGCACGCCGTGGCCGATCCGGTCGGCCTGGCCGAGGTGCACGGCCTCGGCGATCGAGGCCGGCCCGGCCGCCTCCCCCGCGTGGATCGTCGTCGGGAAGTCCTGCTCGGCCAGGTAGCGCCAGATCTCCACGTGCCGCGAGGGCGGGAACCCGTCCTCCGGGCCGGCGATGTCGAAACCGACCACGCCGCGGTCGCGGTGGGCGACGGCGAGCTCGGCGATCTCCTGCCAGCGGTCGGTGTGCCGCATCGCGGTGACCAGCTGCCCGACGCGGATGATCTGGCCGCGCGACGCCGCCTCGCGGATGCCCTCGTCGATGCCCGCCTGCACGGCCTCGACGGTCTCCGGCAGCGTCAGCCCACGGGCCAGGTGCTGTTCCGGCGCCCAGCGCTGCTCGGCGTACACGACGCCGTCCGCAGCCAGGTCCAGCACGGCCTCGCGCGCCACGCGGGCCAGGGCGTCGGCCGTCTGCATGACGGCAATGGTGTGGTCGAACGTCTCCAGGTACCGCACCAGCGACCCCGAGTCGGCGGACTCGACGAACCAGGTGCCGAGCGACTCGGCGTCCGACGCCGGGAGCTCGTGGCCCACCTCGGCGGCGAGCTCGAGGACGGTCTGCGGTCGCAGGCCCCCGTCGAGATGGTCGTGCAGGAGCACCTTGGGCAGGGCGGGGATCAGGTCGACGAGGGCTTGCGTCATGGGGCCAACCTACCGGCGATCAGGCGTCGCCGGAGGCCTCAGGATCGTCGAGCCCGGGGACCTCCTGGCTCTGCTCGACGACGTCGGCCTCCGCGGCCTCGCCGTCCAGGTCGGGCCGAGCGTGGCGCGGCTTGTACTCCTCCACGCGGCCACCGGCCTCCGCGGCGTCGCCCGCCTCCGCGTCGTCCGTCAGGGCGTCCTCGACCAGGCTCGTGGTGTCGTCGGGATTCTCGAGCCCGGCGTCCCGCCAGGCGTCGTCCGGGGCGGTGCTCATGGGACTTGTCCCTTCGCTCGACGGCGGTGCGCTCCCATCGTGGACCCCGGCCCCGTGGCGCGCCAGAGGAGCCGGGGGACCTGTCAGCAGGCCGTGCGTCTGACGGCTCGGCGGCGGCCGGACCTCAGCCCCGCGCGTCCCGCGGCAGCAGCGCCCACACCACGTGCGGCCAGCCCCCCAGCGCGGCGGCGACCAGCGGGTCGTTCCCGCGCTCCCGGGCGCCGGCGGCGACGAGCCGCGCGACCGGCACCCCGTGCAGCCGGCCGGCCGACGGCTCGTAGACGGTCGCGACGCCGCCCCGCACGGTCGTGAGGAGGACGACGTGCCGGGGCACCGCGGTCGACACGCCTCCGGCGAGGTCGCCGCCCGAGTACAGCGGGACGGGCACGCCCGCGGCCGCAGCCTCCACCGCGGCGGCGAGCACGCGCCCGCCCGAGCGCCCGCCGACCACGCGATGGGTGTAGCGGACCGGCCCGTACCGGGCGGCGCGGGCCGCTCCCCACGGCGGCGTGCCGAGCGCGACGGGCCAGGCCGGCAGGCCGCCCGGCCCTCGCGTGGCGCGGGCGTGCAGCGTCCGCTGGGACCCGGCGAAGATCTCGGCGGCGCCCGGCGGCCGGCGGCTCAGCTCGAGCGCCCGGCGCGGGTCGCCCGCGAGCGCGAGCAGGGCCAGCACCGCCGCGCCGCAGGTGCGCTCGTCGACCTGCCGGGCCGTGGCGACCACGCCGTCCGCCGCGGGGAGCGTCAGCGTGCGCGGGCGCCCCGGGGCGGGCTGCGGACCGAGTCGGCCGAGCGGGTCGAGCACCCGTGCCCGCACCGCCGGGGCGAGCGCGGCGAGCGCCGGGACGAGGTCCTCGGGCACCTCCGGGCGGGCGAACCGTCCGGCGGGCGGAGGCTCCGGCGCCGGCCCCGCGAACGCGCCCAGGAGCGCGAGGACGTCCGTCGCGCGCAGCGCCCGCGCCACCATCGCCAGGACCTCCCGACCGCCCGGCCCGGTCAGCCGATCCGGTCGAGCAGGAGCGGTCGGGCCGCGTCGCCGCTCGCCGCGTCGTCGACCGCCCACTGCCCCTCGAGCGCCGCCCTGGCGCGGTCGAACCGCTCCGGGGTGTCGGTGTGCAGCGTGAGCAGCGGCTGGCCAGCGGCGACCTCGTCCCCCGGCTTCGCGTGCAGCTCGACGCCCGCCCCGGCCTGCACCGGGTCCTCCCGGCGCGAGCGTCCCGCGCCCAGGCGCCACGCCGCGATGCCCACGGCGTACGCGTCGAGCCGGGTGAGGACGCCGGACCGGTCCGCGAGCACGTCCTGCCGCTCGCGGGCGCGCGGCAGCGCCGCGTCCGGGTCGCCGCCCTGCGCCGCGATCATCCGGCGCCAGACGTCCTTGGCGCGGCCGTCGGCCAGCGCCGCGCGCACCTCGGCCTCGGGGACGGCCCGCCCCGCGCCGGCCAGCATCTCCACGGCCAGCGCCACGGTGAGGTCGACGACGTCGGACGGGCCGCCGCCGTCGAGCACCTCGACCGACTCGCGCACCTCCAGCGCGTTGCCCGCGGTGCGGCCGAGCGGCACGGCCATGTCGGTGAGCAGCGCGACCGTGCGCACGCCCGCGTCGGTGCCGAGGTCGACCATGGTGCGGGCGAGCTCCCGCGCGGAGTCCAGGTCCTTCATGAACGCGCCGGAGCCCACCTTGACGTCGAGGACCAACGCCCCGGTGCCCTCCGCGATCTTCTTGCTCATGATCGAGCTCGCGATGAGCGGCACGGACTCGACCGTGCCCGTCACGTCCCGCAGCGCGTACAGCTTCTTGTCCGCGGGGGCCAGCCCCGCCCCGGCGGCGCAGACCACCGCGCCGACGTCCTCGAGCTGGTCCATCAGCTCCGCGTTGCTCAGCGCCGCCCGCCAGCCCGGGATCGCCTCGAGCTTGTCGAGCGTGCCGCCCGTGTGCCCGAGGCCGCGGCCCGAGAGCTGCGGCACGGCCACCCCGAAGGCCGCGACGAGCGGCGCGAGCGGCAGCGTGATCTTGTCCCCCACGCCGCCGGTCGAGTGCTTGTCCGCGGTGGGCCGCGACAGGCCCGAGAAGTCCATCCGCTCGCCGGACGCGATCATCGCCCCTGTCCAGCGCGCGACCTCCGGGCGCGTCATCCCCCGCAGCAGGATCGCCATCGCGAGGGCCGACATCTGCTCCTCGGCGACGGCGCCGCGTGTGTAGGCGTCCACCACCCAGTCGATCTGCGCCGCCTCGAGCGGCCGCCCGTCGCGCTTGGTCCGGATGACGTCGACGGCGTCGAACGGCTCGCTGCCCGGCACGGTCATGCCTCGCTCCCCTCGCGGTCACGATCCAGGTCCGGTGCGCCGAACGCGTCGGGCAGCACCTCGGTCATGGGCACGACGCCCCGCACGGACTCCACCAGCAGGTCGGGGCCGCCGTGCTCCCACAGGAGCTGCCGGCACCGCCCGCACGGCATGAGGGTCCGCCCCGCGCCGTCCACGCAGGTGAACGCGACGAGGCGGCCGCCGCCGCCCGTGACCAGGGCGGACACGAGGGAGCACTCCGCGCAGAGCGTCACCCCGTAGGCGGCGTTCTCCACGTTGCAGCCCACCACGACGCGTCCGTCGTCCACGAGCGCGGCCGCACCGACCGGGAAGCCGGAGTACGGCGCGTAGGCCCGCCCGACGACGTCCCGCGCCGCGGCGCGCAGCGCCTCCCAGTCGACGGTCGGACCAGTGCTGGTCATCGCTACTCCTTGGTGTAGGGCGTCCCCGACGCGGCGGGCGCGCGGGACTTGCCGACGAGCCCGGCCACGGCCAGCAGCGTCACCACGTACGGGAGCATCAGCATGAACTGGCTCGGGACGGGCGACCCCACGACGGACAGCACGTTCTGCAGGTTCGTCGCGAAGCCGAACAGCAGGCCCGCAAGGGCCGCCCGCAGCGGGTCCCACTTGCCGAAGATCACGGCGGCGAGGGCGATGAAGCCGGCGCCTGCCGTCATCTCGCGCCCGAACTGGTTGATCGACACCACGGTGTAGAACGCGCCGCCGAAGCCCACCACGGCACCGCCGATCAGCACGGCCCGGTACCGCGCGCGGAGCACGTCGATGCCCACCGTGTCGGCCGCCTTGGGGTGCTCGCCCACCGCGCGCACCCGCAGGCCCCACTTCGTGCGGAACAGGGCGTACCAGACCGCCGGCACCGCCACGTACATGAGGTAGACGACGATGGTCTGGTTGAACAGCACCGGCCCGATCACCGGGATGCTCTCCAGCCCCGGGATCGGCAGGCGGGGGAACCGCACGGTCGAGTTGAGCGTCTCCGCGTTGGGCACGAGCAGCTCGGAGTAGAAGAAGCTCGTCAGCCCGATCACCAGCACGTTGAGCACGACGCCGACGATCACCTGGTTCACCCGGTAGGTGATCGTGAAGAGCCCCAGCACGAGGGCGACCAGGGCGCTGGCGACCACCGCCGCGACGAGCCCCGCCCACGGGCTGTTCGTGAGCGACCCGACGATCGCCGCGACGAAGGCGCCGGCCAGCAGCTGGCCCTCGATGGCGATGTTCACGACGCCGGCGCGCTCGCCGATGACGCCGCCGAGCGCGCCGTACACGAGCGGGACGGACAGGCCCACCGCGCCGCCCAGGAGGCCGACCACGGAGAGGTCGCGCGGGCTGCCCGCGGCGGCCCACGCGAGAAAGCCGACGAGCAGCGCGGCCGCGAAGATCGCGATCGCCCACGCGGGGACGCGCCGCCCGGCCCGGGTGCGCACCACCGCGTAGGCGAGCACGGCGAGCCCGATGGCGCCGCACACCCAGGCCGTGCCCATCGCGGGGAGCACCAGGGTGGACAGCACCACGAAGTCGGTGCTGGTCGAGAGCGCGAAGCGCGAGGAACCCTCGTGCGGCGCCAGGAGCAGCAGCAGCGCGTACAGCGCGAGGACGACGGCGAGGCCGATCGCGGCCTTCCAGCTCACCGGGGCGCCGGCGCGCGGCGCGGGCGCCGCGGCCGCGGGCCCCGCGGCGTCGACGGTCGTGGCGGTCATGCCTGTCCCTCCTCGGTGCCGCGCGCGGCCTCGGCGCGGCGGCGGTCCCGTCGGCTGTCTCGTCGTCGGGGTGTGCGTTCCGGCTGCGGCAGCCGGAAGATGGCGCGCACCAGCGGCGGTGCGGCGATGAACAGCACGATCAGGGACTGCACGACCAGGACGATCTCGATCGGGATGCCCTGGGCGGCCTGCATCGCGGAGCCGCCGGCCTTGAAGCCGCCGAACAGGATGCCGGCACCGAGCACGCCCCACGGCGAGGAGCCGCCGAGCAGCGCCACGGTGATGGCGTCGAAGCCGATGCCCGCGTCGATGTCGGCGCTGAAGCCCGTCGTCACGGTGCCCAGCACCTGCTGGGTGCCCGCGAGCCCCACCAGGCCACCGGCGACCAGCATGACGAGCACCGTGGTCCGGGGGACGTCGATGCCCGCGACGCGTGCCGCCTTGGGGTTCTCCCCCACGGCGCGGAAGGCGAAGCCCGTGCTGGAGCGGTTGAGGAGCCACCACACGCCGACGACGGCCAGGACCGACAGGACGAAGCCCCAGTGCAGGTTGTAGCGGTCTCCGAGGAGCGGCGGCAGCACGGCGCTGTCCTGCATCGGCGGGGTCTTCGGGTTCGCCGAGCCGGGGGCCTGCATCAGGCCGGGGGTGGCCAGGAGGTACGACAGCAGGTAGAACGCGATGTAGTTGAGCATGATCGTGACGATCACCTCGTGCGCCCCCGTGCGCGCCTTGAGCAGGCCCGCGATGCCGGCCCACAGCGCACCCGCCGCCACGCCGGCCACCAGGCACAGCAGCATGTGCCACGGGAACGGCAGCCCGGTGACGCCGAAGCCGATCCAGCCCGCGGCGGTCGCGGCCACCAGCATCTGCCCCTGGCCGCCGATGTTGAACAGCCCGGCCCGGAAGGCGAGGGCGACGCCGAGGCCCGCCGCGATGAGCGGTGTGGCGTTCGTGAGCGTCTGCGTGAGCGGCCGGATGCCCTGCGCGAACGTGTCGGCCCCGAAGTTGTAGACCGCGCCCTGGAACAGCGCGGAGTACGCACCGCCCACGGCCTGGCCGATCGCGCTGAGCGTGTCGCTCGGCCGCGAGAAGAAGTACGGTGCCGCGGCCTGCACGCTCTCGTCGGTGACGACGATGAGGATCGAGCCCGCGAGCACCGCGAGCACGATCGCGCCCAGGGCGACGGCCCAGCCGCCCGACGTCGCGCGGCGGACCGCGTCCCGCCACCGCTGGCCGGAGTCCTCGACGACGGCCGCCTGCTCGCGCGCCGCCTCCTGCTCCAGCTCCTCCGCGAGACCGGGCTCTGCGGTCGCGTCGACCTGCTCCAGCGCCTCGCCCAGGCGCGAGTCGGGGTCGACGTCGAGCCCCTGGTCCTGTGCCGGGTCCTGCCCCCGGTCCTGGGGCGTCTCGCCGCTCACGCCGCGTCTCCTTCGTTCTGGGGCCCGGTCGGCGACGCGTCCTCGGGCGCGATGCCGGCCATCATGAGGCCGAGCACGTCACGGGGCGTGGCGGCCGGGACGATCCCGACCACGCGGCCGCGGTACATGACCATGATGCGGTCGGCGAGCGCGACGGCCTCGTCGAGCTCGGTCGAGACCACGACCACGGGGATGCCGGTGTCACGCGTCTCCACGATCCGCTTGTGGATGAACTCGATCGACCCGACGTCGACCCCGCGCGTCGGCTGCGCCGCGACCAGCAGGCGTAGCTCGCGGGACAGCTCGCGGGCGAGGACGACCTTCTGCTGGTTGCCGCCGGAGAGGCGACCCACGCGGGTCTCGATGCCCTGCGTGCGCACGTCGAACTCGGCGACCTTCTCGCGGGCGAAGTCGTCGCGCGCCGCGAGCTGCAGGGTGCCCCGGCGGACGAACGGCGGGCCGTCCGTGCGGTCGAGCACGAGGTTCTCGGCGATGGTGAACTCGCCGACCAGGCCGTCCTCGTTGCGGTCCTCCGGCACGAAGCCCACGCCCGCGTCGAGGATCCGGCGCACCGAGCGCCCCACCAGCTCCTTGCCGTCGAGCCGCACGCTGCCCGTGACCTGCTCCTGGAGACCGACCAGGGCTTCGGTCAGCTCGGTCTGCCCGTTGCCCTGCACGCCCGCCACGACGAGCACCTCGCCGCCGCGCACGGTGAAGCTCACGTCGTCCACCAGCACCTGGCCGTCGGGACCGGTGACCCGCAGGCCCGTCACCGCCAGCTCGTTCTCGGTGGTGCGCGGCGCGTCCTTGCGGACCGTCAGCTCGACCGCGCGGCCCACCATCAGCGACGCGAGCTCGGCGTCGGTCGCCCCCGGGCTGGCCTCGCCGACGACCTTGCCGTGCCGGACGACGGTGATGCGGTCGGCGACGGCGCGCACCTCGCGCAGCTTGTGGGTGATGAAGACGATCGCCGCCCCCTCGTCCCTGAGCTGGCGCATGATCGCCATGAGCTCGTCGGTCTCCTGCGGGGTGAGCACGGCGGTCGGCTCGTCGAACACCAGCACGTCGGCGTCGCGCGAGAGCGCCTTGATGATCTCGACCCTCTGCTGGACCCCGACCGGGAGGTCCTCCACCAGCGCGTCCGGGTCCACCTGGAAGCCGAACCGCGCCGAGATCTCCCGGACCTTCGTGCGGGCGCTCTCCAGGTCGAGGACCCCGCCGGCGCGGGTGGACTCGTGACCGAGCATCACGTTCTCGGCCACGGAGAACACCGGCACGAGCATGAAGTGCTGGTGCACCATGCCGATCCCGGCGGCCATCGCGTCGCCGGGCCCGTCGAAGTCCTGGACCGCGTCGTCCAGCAGGATCTGGCCCTCGTCGGCCTGGTAGAGCCCGTAGAGCACGTTCATCAGGGTGGACTTGCCGGCGCCGTTCTCGCCCAGCAAGCAGTGGATCTCGCCCGGTTCCACCACCAGGTCGATGTGGTCGTTCGCCACGAGCGCGCCGAAGCGCTTCGTGATGCCTCGCAGCTCGAGCCTCATGCTCTGCCTTCCATCCGTCGAGGATCAGTCGAGGGCCGTCCGGGGCCAGGTCGACGCACCGTCGTCAGCCTCTCACCGGGGCGCCGTCGTCGCCGCCCCGCATACGTCGTGCGCGGGCCCGGGGGTGGTTCCCGCGGGCCCGCGCACGAGCGTCACCGGTAGGTCGAGGAGCCGGTCACTCCT
This sequence comes from Isoptericola nanjingensis, assembly GCF_050311635.1. Lineage (NCBI taxonomy): Bacteria > Bacillati > Actinomycetota > Actinomycetes > Micrococcales > Promicromonosporaceae > Isoptericola > Isoptericola nanjingensis. Next base: position 425,376 of record NZ_JBNOZL010000001.1, read on the forward strand.
GGCCGGAGAGGTACGACTCGACCGTCACGTCGCCGGCGATGATCTGCTCCTTGAGGGCGTTGACCTCGTCCATGAGGGCGGGGTCGACCTTGTCCTCGAAGTTGTGCAGCGGGGCGATGCCCACGCCTTCGTTCTCGAGGGTGCCGATGTAGGGCGTCGCGTCGAACTCGCCCTTGCCCGCGGCCGTGACGGCCTCCTCGGTGGACAGGTCCATCGCCTTGAGGACCGACGTGAGCACGTAGTCCTGCGTGGACGGGTCGGACTCGAAGAGGTCCGCGTCCGCGCCGATGAGCGCGATGTCCTTGCCCGAGTCCTGGATCGCGGCGATCGCGGACTGGTAGATCGGCCCACCCACGGGCAGGAGCACGTCGACGCCCTGGTCGATGATGTTCTGCGCCGTGGTCTTCGCGGTCTCGTTGGCCTCGAAGCCGCCCGTGAACGAGCCCTCCTCGCCGCCGGAGAACCCGACGACCTCGACCTCGGCGTCCTTGGTCTCGTTGTAGAAGTCGACGCCCTGCTTGAAGCCGTCCATGAAGATGGTCACGGTCGGGTACGGCTGGCCGCCGAAGGTGCCCACCTTGCCCGTCTGCGAGTAGCCCGCGGACAGGTAGCCGGCGAGGAACGCGGCCTGCGCCGTGTCGTACAGCAGCGGCTTGATGTTCTCGGCGTCCGTCTTGCCGTCGAAGTCCGCGTCCGCCGCGTCGTCGATGATGATGTACTCGGTCTCGGGGTTGGCCTTCGCGGACTCGATCGTCGCGGCCGACAGCGCGAACCCGACCGAGACGATCGGGCTGCAGCTTTGACCGACGAGCGACTCGACGTTCGGCTTGAAGTCGCTCTCCGACTGCGACTGGACGGACGTGAGCTTCACGCCGAACTCGTCCGCCGCCGCGGTCGCCCCCTCGAAGCTGAGCTGGTTGAAGCTCTTGTCGTCGAACCCACCCTGGTCCGAGACGATGCACGGCTTGAAGCCCTCCACCGCGGTCGCGGCGCTGCTACCGCCGCCGGACTCCTCGGGGGCCTCCGCACAGGCCGCCAGCGCGAGCGCGGCGACACCGGCGAGGGCGGTGAGCTGGATCGCTCTCTTCACAGTCGCTCCTGTCGATCGTTCGTCGGGCCAGGGTCGTCCGGCCCGTCACCGACCGAAGCCTAGCCATCGGTGCCCACGCCGAGAACCGCAGGCGACAAAGCCGCAGGAGTCGTTACCGAAGCGGTATCGACGCCCCCGGTCACCGGGGCTTCCCGCAACACGCCGGTCACTTTCCGGCGTCTCACGGCTGCAGCGCGAAACGTCCCAGCAATCGGGCACCGACGGCGATCGCCCGCTCGTCCACGACGAGGTCGCCCTGGTGGATGTCGTAGCGCCGCTCCCCCGGGGTCCCGGTGCCGAGGCGCGCCATCGCGCCCGGCACCTTGGTGAGGTACCAGGCGAAGTCCTCGCCGCCGAGCGACTGCTCGGTGAGCACGACGCCCTCGGGGCCGAGCACCGCGGTCCCCGCCGCCTCGAGCGCGCCCGTCACGGCCGCGTCGTTGTCCACGGGCGGGACGCCGCGCGCGTGCCGCACGGTCACGTCCACCTCGTACGGCGCCACGACCTGCTCCACCGCGTCGTGCAGCACCTGCCCGGCACGCTCCCACGCGCGCACGTCGAGGCAGCGCAGCGTGCCGGCGACCGTGCCGGTCGCCGGGATCGCGTTGTGCACGTTGCCCGCGTGCACGGCGCCCCACGTGAGGTTCACGCCCGAGCGCGGGTCCAGCCGGCGGCCCAGCACGGCGGGCACCTGCGTGATGACCTGACCCAGGGCGTACACGACGTCGCCCGTGAGGTGCGGGCGGGAGGTGTGCCCGCCCGAGGACGACAGGGTGACCGTGACGCTGTCGGAGGCCGAGGTGATCGGCCCGATGCGGGTGCCGACCTGCCCGACGTCCAGCTTGGGCTCGCAGTGCACCGCCGCGATGCGGTCGACGCCGTCGAGCGCGCCCTGGGCGACGACGTCGTGCGCGCCGCCGGGCATGATCTCCTCGGCCGGCTGGAACACGAGCCGGACGCCGCGCTCGAGCAGGCCCTCGGAGTGCAGCGCGGCGAGCGCCAGGCCGGCGCCCAGCACCACGGTGGTGTGCACGTCGTGCCCGCAGGCGTGCGCCACGCCCGGCACCACCGAGCGGAACGGCAGGCCGCACGAGTCGTCGAGGGGCAGCGCGTCGATGTCCGCGCGCAGCGCCACCCGGCCCAGGCCGTCGGGCGACCGGTCGGGGCCGACGTCGCAGACCAGGCCGGTGCCCTCGAGCAGCCTCGGGGCGAGGCCGGCGGCGCGCAGCCGGTCGGCCACGAGCGCCGTGGTGCGGACCTCCTGCCGGCCGAGCTCGGGGTGCGCGTGCACGTCGCGCCGGATCGCCACCAGCTCGTCCTCGAGCGCCGTGACGATCTCGTCCAGCCGCGCCCCGGCCTCGCGGGCGCTCACAGGACGTCCTCGCGGCCGTGGGTACGCATCGCGTCGACCATGTCCTTGACCTGCTGCGCGCGGGCGCGGGTGGTCACGAGGAGCGCGTCCGGGGTGTCGACCACGACGACGTCGTCGATGCCGAGCAGCGCGACCACACGGTCGCCGCCGGGCACGACGACCGAGCCGGCCGACTGGACCCGCACGACGTCGGCCGGGTCGCCCAGCACCTTGGAGCCGCCCTCGTCGTCCGACGGCAGGAGCGCGGCGAGCGAGTTGAAGTCGCCGACGTCGTCCCACCCGAACGTGCCGGGCACGACGGCGACGCCGCCCTCGGCCGCGACGGGCTCCGCGACGGCGTGGTCGATCGCGATCTTCTCGAGGCCGGGCCACACCCGGGCGACCACGGGCGCACGGTCGGGCGTGTCCCAGGCGGCGGCGATCTCCCGCAGCCCGTCGTGCAGGGCGGGGCGGTGCGTCGCGAGGTGGCCCAGGAGCACGGAGCTGCGGGCCACGAAGATGCCGGCGTTCCAGCGGTACTCGCCGGACGCCACGTACTCGCGGGCCGTCGCGGCGTCGGGCTTCTCCGTGAAGCCGCGCACGTGCAGGGCGCTCGGCGCGCCCTCGACGCCGAGCGGCTCGCCGCTGCGCACGTAGCCGAACGCCACGGACGGGCGCGAGGCGGCGATGCCGATGGTCGCGACGTAGCCGGCGCGCGCGGCCGCGACCGCCTCCCGCACCGCGGCGTCGAACGACGCCGCGCCGGACACCACCTGGTCCGCGGCGAACGAGCCCACGACGACGTCGCCGTGCCGTCGCTCCAGCACGGCCGCGGCCAGCCCGATGGCCGCCATCGAGTCGCGCGGGGAGGGCTCGGCGAGCACGGCGTCCTCGGCCAGCTCGGGCAGCTGCTCGCGCGCGGCCGCGACGTGCGGCTCACCGGTGACGAGCACGACCCCGCCGCCGGCGAGCGGACGCAGCCGGTCGACCGTGCCCTGCAGCAGCGTGCGGCCCGCGCCGGTGAGGTCGTGCAGGAACTTCGGCGCGCCCGCGCGGGAGAGCGGCCACAGCCGGGTGCCGGCGCCCCCGGCGGGGATCACGGCGTAGAACCCGGGGACCGGTGAACGGGAGGGGTGCGCCGCAGTGCTCATCCCCGCAGCATAAGCGTGCTGACGACGCGGCCGTCGGCGACGTCAACCCTGTGGAATAGGTCACGAAAGGCACCGGACCGTCCCGGTTTGCCGGACCTCGTGTGCCGTGAGACGACCGGATGTCACTACAGTGACCGTGAACGGAATCCACACAGAATCCGCCAACGGAGGCTCCCCCCGTGCCTACAGCACCTGCTGGCACGCTCTACCGCGGCCGTGAAGGCATGTGGTCCTGGGTCGCGCATCGCGTGACCGGCGTGCTCATCTTCTTCTTCCTCCTCGTGCACATCCTGGACACGGCTCTCGTCCGGGTGTCGCCCGAGGCCTACAACGCCGTCATCGGGACGTACCAGACGCCGATCATGGGACTCGGGGAGGCCGGCCTCGTCGCCGCGATCGTCTTCCACGCGTTCAACGGCATCCGCGTGATCCTCGTCGACTTCTGGGCCAAGGGCCCGAAGTACCAGAGGACGATGCTCTGGGTCGTCGTCGGCCTGTTCGTCGTGACCATGGCCGGCTTCCTGCCGCGGCACCTGATGAACGTCTTCGGAGGTGGGCACTGATGGCCTCGACCCAGACCCCGTCCGCCATCGCGGCCCCGCGGTCCCCCTACGCCCGCCGCAGGACGACCCGCGGCAACTACGAGCTGTACAGCTGGGTCTTCATGCGGGCGTCCGGCGTCGTGCTGGTCGTGCTGATCTTCGGCCACCTCTTCGTCAACCTCATGGTGGGCGAGGGCGTGCACGCGATCGACTTCGCCTTCGTCGGCGGCAAGTGGTCCAGCCCCTTCTGGCAGGTCTGGGACCTGCTGATGCTGTGGCTCGCGATGATCCACGGGACCAACGGCGTGCGGACCATCATCAACGACTACGCCCAGAAGGACTCCACCCGCGGCGTGCTCAAGGTGCTGCTGTACCTGGCGTTCACGATCGTGGTCGTGCTCGGCACCCTCGTGATCTTCACGTTCAACCCCTGCCCGCCGGGCGCCCCGGCCGAGCTCCTGCCGTCGATCTGCTTCTCGAACTAAGGACAGGCACCCCCCGATGCAGACACATCAGTACGACGTCGTCATCGTCGGCGCAGGCGGCGCCGGCATGCGCGCGGCGCTCGAGGCCTCCGGCGAGGCCCGCACCGCGGTGATCTCGAAGCTCTACCCCACCCGCTCCCACACCGGTGCCGCCCAGGGCGGCATGGCGGCGGCCCTCGCGAACGTCGAGGAGGACAACTGGGAGTGGCACACGTTCGACACCGTCAAGGGCGGTGACTACCTGGTCGACCAGGACGCGGCGGAGATCCTCGCGAAGGAGGCCATCGACTCGGTCCTCGACCTGGAGAAGATGGGCCTGCCGTTCAACCGCACGCCCGAGGGCCGCATCGACCAGCGCCGGTTCGGCGGGCACACCCGCGAGCACGGCCAGGCGGCCGTGCGCCGCGCCTGCTACGCCGCGGACCGCACCGGCCACATGATCCTGCAGACGCTGTACCAGAACTGCGTGAAGCAGAACGTCGAGTTCTACAACGAGTTCTACGTGCTGGACCTGCTCACGGACCACGACCTCACCACCGAGCAGATCGAGGACGGTGCCGAGGTCAACGCGACCGGCGTCGTCGCCTACGACCTGGCCAGCGGCGAGATCCACGTGTTCCAGGCGAAGGCGATCATCTTCGCCACCGGCGGCGCGGGCAAGATCTTCAAGACGACGTCGAACGCGCACACCCTCACGGGCGACGGCATGGCGCTGGCGTACCGCCGCGGCCTGCCGCTGGAGGACATGGAGTTCTTCCAGTTCCACCCGACGGGCCTCGCGGGCCTCGGGATCCTCCTGTCGGAGGCGGCGCGCGGCGAGGGCGGCATCCTGCGCAACTCCGACGGCGAGCGCTTCATGGAGCGCTACGCCCCCACCATCAAGGACCTCGCGCCGCGCGACATCGTCGCCCGCTCGATGGCCAACGAGGTGCGCGAGGGCCGCGGCGCCGGCCCGAACAAGGACTACGTGCTGCTCGACCTGACGCACCTGGAGCCCGCGCACATCGACGCCAAGCTCCCGGACATCACCGAGTTCGCCCGCACGTACCTCGGCATCGAGCCGTACACCGAGCCCGTGCCCGTCTACCCCACGGCGCACTACGCGATGGGCGGCGTGCCGACCAACATCCAGGGCGAGGTGCTGCGCGACAGCCACAACGTCGTCAAGGGCCTCTACGCGGCCGGCGAGGTCGCGTGCGTGTCCGTGCACGGCTCGAACCGCCTCGGCACCAACTCGCTGCTCGACATCAACGTCTTCGGCAAGCGCGCCGGCCGCTCCGCCGCCGCGTACGCGAAGACGGCGGGCCCGCACCGGGAGCTCCCGGAGAACCCGACCGCCCGCGTCGAGGCGCAGCTCGCCGAGATGCGCGACCGCCCCGACGGCGAGCGCGTCGCGGACGTCCGCAAGGCGCTGCAGGAGACCATGGACGCGAACGCCCAGGTGTTCCGCACCGGCGACTCCCTCAACGAGGCGCTGGCGGAGATCCGGGAGCTGCAGAAGCGGTACCGGAACGTCTCCGTCCAGGACAAGGGCAAGCTGTTCAACACGGACCTGCTCGAGGCGATCGAGCTCGGCTTCCTGCTGGACATCGCCGAGGTGACCGTCGTCGCCGCCCTCAACCGCAAGGAGTCGCGCGGCGGGCACTACCGGGAGGACTACCCGGACCGCGACGACGCCAACTACATGCTGCACACGATGGCGTACCGCCGTCCGACGTCGGCTCCCGACGCCGGCGACGGCCACGTCCCGGGCTACTTCGACCACGTCGAGGACTTCGGGGACTACAAGGTCGTCCTGGGGTCCAAGCCCGTCATCCAGACCCGGTACGAGCCCATGGAGCGGAAGTACTGATGACTGCTGTACTCGAGAACCCCGCCACCGAGCCGAAGGCCGGTGCCGTCCCCAGCTTCGAGGTCACGCTCCGCATCCGGCGGTACAACCCCGAGTCGGAGCACGGCGAGGAGTCGACCTGGGACGACTTCACGGTCCAGGTGCACGGCACGGACCGCGTCCTCGACGCGCTGCACATGATCAAGTGGGAGCAGGACGGGTCGCTGACCTTCCGCCGCTCCTGCGCGCACGGGGTCTGCGGCTCCGACGCCATGCGGATCAACGGCCGCAACCGGCTCGCCTGCAAGACGCTCCTCAAGGACGTCAACCCGGACAAGCCGATCACGGTCGAGCCCATCAAGGGCCTGCCCGTGGTCAAGGACCTCGTCGTGGACATGGAGCCGTTCTTCGCCTCCTACCGCGAGATCATGCCGTTCCTCATCACCTCGGGGAACGAGCCGACGCGCGAGCGCCTGCAGTCTGCCGAGGACCGCGAGCGCTTCGACGACACCACCAAGTGCATCCTGTGCGCCGCGTGCACGTCGTCCTGCCCCGTGTTCTGGACCGACGGCCAGTACTTCGGCCCGGCCGCGATCGTCAACGCGCACCGGTTCATCTTCGACAGCCGCGACGAGGGCGCCACGCAGCGCCTGGAGATCCTCAACGACAAGGAGGGCGTGTGGCGCTGCCGCACGACCTTCAACTGCACCGAGGCCTGCCCGCGCGGCATCGAGGTCACCAAGGCGATCCAGGAGGTCAAGCGCGCGATGATCACGCGCGCGTTCTGACCCCCGGCCCGTTCCTCTGGCCGACCCTGCGGACGCTGGACATCCGCAGGGCGTAGGAGCCCCGTCGTACCCCGCGGACGACGGGGCTCCACGGCTTTCCGGAGCCCTGCCCCCGGCGCACCACGCGCTCGATCTCCGCGGCGTCGCGGCGCGCGGCGACCTCCGCCTCGGCGTAGGCGATCTCGTCCAGCCGGGGCGGGTCGTACACCCAGGCGCACACCAGCAGCAGCACCCGGGCCACGAAGTTCACGAGCACCAGCACCGTCACCAGGCCGGCGAACGCCGCCAGCAGCGCGTTGCGCGACGCGCCCGCGGCCACCACGGACGTGCCCAGCCAGCGCAGCCCGCCGGCGACCACGCCCGCCGCGAGGCAGCCCAGGACGAAGTCCCGCCGCTTGCGGGGCCGGACGCGGGCGACCACGCGGACGATGAGGTAGACGAGGAGCGCGTCGAGGAGGATCCCCACGGCGGCCGTCCCGATCGCGGTGAGCTGGGCGACGAGGAAGTTGCTGCCGAACAGGTCCTCGACCCGCCGGCTCACGGTCCGCGAGACGATGCTCGCGGCCGCGGACGCGACGACCATCCCGCCGAGGATGACGAAGCCGAGCAGCTCCCAGATCTTCGACAGCACGGGGCTGACGCCGACGACGGGCTGGTCGAACATCGAGCGCACCGAGATCCGCAGGGCGCGCATGAACCCGATCGCCGTCCAGAGGAACACCACGGTGGCGGTCACGCTGTACCAGGTGATCACGCTGGGCAGCACCAGCTCCGACGGCTGGATGACGTACTTGGAGCCCTCGCCCACGAGCCCGGGCAGCCAGGTGTTGATCTGCTCGAACACCGCGTCCTGGAGCTCGGGCCGGTCGGCGAGCGTGCGTGAGAACACCGTGAAGCCGATCGTCAGCGCCGCGAAGAGCGAGAAGATCGCGGTGTAGGCGATGCCGCCGCACAGGAGGGCGCCGCGACGGTCGACGTACCAGTACCACGACCGCACCGGCCGCAGGCTCTTGAACCACTGGTACGCGACGAGGGACCGGCTCTTCGCCTGTTCGAGTCGGTCGTTCACACCGCGACCCTAGGGAGCGGGGTGCTCCCCCGCGAGCCGGAACGAACGTTGCGGTCGCCACACGCCGTCGTCGCCGTGCTCGTACTGCCAGAGCCGGTCCACCTCGAAGACGCCGTCGAAGTCCGCCATCTCGACGAAGGCGCGGTCCAGGTCGGCCTCGGCGACCTCGTGCGCGACGGTGACGTGCGGGTGGTAGTTGAACCGCAGCTCCTGGGCCAGCACGCCCGAGCGGGCGGCGGTCTCGAGCTGCTCGCACTCCGCGATGCCCTCGGCGAGGGCCACGAACACCACCGGCGAGATCGGGCGGAAGGTGCCGGCCCCGCGCAGGTGCACCCGGAACGGGGCGGTCTCCGACGCGACCTTCTCGAGGTGCTCGACCACCGCGTCCAGCACGGACTCGTCGACGACCGTGGGGCCGATCACCGTGATGTGCGGCGGGATGGCGTGGGCCAGCGGGTCGCCGAGCGAGGCACGGGCCTCCTGGAGCCGCGAGCCGAACGGCTCGGGCACCGCGATGGCGACGCCGATCCGCACCTGGGCCGGGCCGCGGTCGGGGAGGTTCACCGGGCGCCCCGGGGCAGCAGGCCGAACCGGTCGTAGACGCGGTCGAGCACCGGGCGCGCGATGTCCCGCGCGCGCTCGGCGCCGTCGGCGAGCACCTTGTCGAGCTGCGCCGGGTCGGACAGGTAGGTCTGCGCCCGCGCCTGGAACGGCTCGAGGAACGCGACGACGGCGTCGGCGAGGTCCACCTTCAGGTAGCCGTAGCCGCGGCCGTCGTACTCGGCGGCGATCTCGTCGACGCCGCGGCCGGTGACGGCCGAGAAGATCGTGAGCAGGTTCGAGATCCCCGGCTTGGCCGCGGGGTCGTAGCGCACCCCGTACGTCTCGTCGGCGTCCGTGACGGCCGACTTGATGGCCTTGACGGCCTTCTTCGGGTCCTCGAGCAGCCAGACGACACCCTTGCCGCCCGCGTTCGACTTGCTCATCTTCGCCGTCGGCTCCTGGAGGTCCTGGATCTTCGCCACGGCCTTGACGATGTGCGCCTCGGGGACGACGGCGGTGCCCTCGCCGAAGCGCGCGTTCAGCCGCTCGGCCAGGTCGCGGGTGAGCTCGAGGTGCTGGCGCTGGTCCTCGCCGACCGGCACGAGCGCCGTGTCGTACAGGAGGATGTCCGCGGCCATCAGCACGGGGTAGGTGAACAGGCCCACCGTGGTGCCCTCGGAGCCCTGCTTCGCGGACTTGTCCTTGAACTGGGTCATGCGCCCGGCCTCGCCGAAACCGGTCTGGCAGGACAGGAGCCACGCCAGCTCCGCGTGCTCGGCCACGTGCGACTGCACGAACAGGATCGACCGCTCGGGGTCGATGCCGCCGGCCAGGTACTGGGCGGCGGTGCGGCGGGTGCGCTCACGCAGCGCCGCCGGGTCCGGGTTCACCGTCAGGGCGTGGAGGTCGACGACGCAGTACAGCGCCTCGTGGCCGTCCTGGAGCGCCACCCACTGGGCGAGCGCGCCCAGGTAGTTCCCGAGGTGCAGCGATCCGTCGGTCGGCTGCATGCCGGAGAAGATGCGGGGCAGTCCCGGCGCGGACGCTCCGCGCTGGAGGGACGGTGAGGTGGCGACGTCGGACATGCCGTCCATTGTGGCAGGTCGGCCGGACCGCTCGGAAACTCGTCCGCCCCGGCCCGACGGGCTACGTGGCCTCGTCGTCGAACGGGGCGGGCACGGCGGCGCGGCGCTCGTCGGAGGAGCTGGTGGCGGCGGCGGTCGCGGTGCCGCCCGCCGCCGCTGCGGCGCGGGGCGCGGGGGCAGGACCGTCGTCGTCGTCGTCCATGAGCGCGTCGCGCACGATGCGACGGGGGTCGTACTGGCGCGGGTCGAGCTTGGACCAGTCGACGTCCTTGAACTCCGGCCCCAGCTCGGTGTCCACGCGCGCCTTGGTGTCCTGCAGCAGGCGCTTGCCGCGCTTCACGAGCGAGGCCAGCTGGGCGGCATACCCGGGGAGGCGCTCGGGCCCGATGAGCAGGACGGCGAGCACCACGATGATGATGAGCTCACCGCCGTTGATGTCGAACACGCGGACAGCCTATTCGCTCTCGCGCTCCTGCAGCACCACCCGGACGTCGCGCTCCTCGCCGTCGGTGCGCACGCGCAGCGTCACCGCGTCCCCGGGCTGGCGGGCGCGGATCGCCACGATGAGGGCGTCGCTCACGGTCACGGGCCGGCCGTCGATCTCCAGGATGACGTCGCCGGGGCGGATGCCGGCCCGGTCGGCCGGGCCGTCAGGGGTGACGGCCGGCTGGCCCTGCTGGGGCCCGGACGAGACCTGCACACCCTCTCCGGTGTACGTGGTGTCGAGCAGCGCCCCGATCACCGGGTACGTCGCGTGGCCCGACTCGATGAGCTGCTCGGCGGTGTGCCGCGCCTGGGACGCGGGGATCGCGAAGCCGAGGCCGATGCTGCCGGTGGCGGACATCGCGCCCGGCGGCTGCGCGATCGCCGAGTTGATCCCGACCACCTCGCCGCCCGAGTCGATCAGCGGGCCGCCCGAGTTGCCCGGGTTGATCGCCGCGTCGGTCTGGATGGCGTCGATGAACGCCGTCGCCGCGCCTCCCCCGGTCTCGTCCCCCGCCTGCACCGGCCGGTGCAGGGCGCTGACGATGCCGGTCGTCACCGTGGAGTCCAGGCCCAACGGGGCGCCGACGGCGAGCACGGGGTCGCCGACCACCACGGCGTCGGAGTCCCCGAGGACCAGCGGCTCCAGGCCGTCGGCGTCCACCTTCACCACGGCCAGGTCGTAGTCCGCGGTGCGGCCCACCACCTCGGCGTCGCGCTTGCGGCCGTCCGCGAAGACCACGACCGCCGAGCCCCCCGCGGCCGCCGCAGGGGCGACCACATGGTTGTTCGTGAGGATGTACCCGTCCTCGCGCAGCACGAAGCCCGACCCGCTGGACGCCCCGTTCGCGCCCTGCACCTGGATCGAGACGACGCTCGGCAGCACGTCGGCGGCGAGCGCCGCGACGGAGCCGTCCGACCGGTCCGCGCCGGCGGACGCCCCGGCGGCCGTGCCCTCGTCCGCGTCCTGCCCGCCCGACGTCGGCAGCGCCGCGTCCGCGGGCCTCCCGTCGTCCAGGGCGTCCGACACGCGGTCCCCCGCGAAGCCGCCGACGGCACCCGCGACGAGGGCCAGCACCACGACCGCCGCCGCCCCCGGGCGGCGACGGCGCGCCGGCCGCGCGGGAGGCGCCGTCTCCGGCACCGCCGCGGTCGGCGGCTCGATGTCGGCCGGTGCCGGCACCGCCGACACCGTGGCAGGGAACAGGGTCGCCGCCGGCGGCGGCACGTACGGGTCGGGCTCCGGCGCGCGGGCCGGAGGCTCGGGCGGCGCGAACAGGTCGTCGGCGGGGCGGGACGGTTCGGTCATCGGCGCCAGACGGCTCCTGTCATCGCTCCGGACATCGCGTCGGACATGGCGCCGGACATCGCACCGGTCATGATGGTCCAGCCGCGGGAGATCTCGCGCAGCACGCCCGCGTCGTCCCCTTCGGCGGAGCCCGGGAACGCCGCCACGATCTCGGCGAGCGCGTCGGCGTCGACGTCGGTCGCCACGTCGACGACGGTGTCCCCCGACTGCCAGGCCACGTGCCACGGATCGGCGGAGAGCACCCGCACGTCGTGGCCGCGGACGGCGAGCCCGCCCGCCGACCCGTCGGCGGCCCCGTCGATGGTGCCGGCGGCGGCCGTGCCCAGGTCCGCGAGCCGACCCTGCCGCAGGCACGCGACGGCGCTGCCGTCCGGCCCGGACAGGTCCAGCTCGACGGCCGCCGCGTCCGAGCCGCCGGCGCCGGCGCAGCCGTCCGTGCGCAGCGCGGTCACGGCGTACCCCTCGGGCAGCGCGGCGGGCGCGGACCAGCCGTGGTCGGCCAGCCAGGTGAGTGCGTCGGCGGTGGCCGCGCGGCCGGCCGCCACGTCGTGCCCGCCCGGCTCGGCGTCCGCCAGCAGCGTCAGCGCCGCGACCCGCGACGGGTCCGGGGTCACCACGGGGGCCTGCCCCAGCACGAACAGCGCGACGCCGAGCACGCCGACGCCGCCCGCCCCCGCGGCGACCAGCCGCCGGGTCCGGTGCCGCCGTCGGGAACCCAGGTCGCCCGACAGGGACGGCTCCCACGCCCGGGGACGCTCCCAGTCCGCGGACCGGCCGCGGTCGCGCAGCGGGTCGCCGGTCGTCGACGGGATGGACGCCGACAGCGCGAGCAGGCGGTTCGTGAGCTCCGGGTCGGGCGCGACGTCGCAGGCTGCCGCGAGCGCGCGGTGCGCGGCCCGGGCCGCGTCGAGCTCGGTCGCGCACCGGGGGCAGCCCGCGACGTGCGCGAGCGCGCGCTCGGTCGCCGCGGCGTCGAGCTGGCCGTCGGCCAGGTCGCTCACCCAGGCCCCGAGGTGCCCGGACCCGGCGTACCCCGTCACGACGCCGCCCCGCCGTTCGCGTCCCGCGCGGTCACCTCCGCGCGCCGGTGCTCCAGCGCGTCGCGGAGCTGCGCACGGGCGCGGTGGATGCGGGAGCGGACCGTGCCGAGCTTGATGCCCAGGGTGACGGCGATCTCCTCGTAGCTGAGGCCCTCGATGTCGCACAGGACGACCGCGGCGCGGTACTCGGGGCGCAGCGCGTCGAGCGCGGCCTGCACGTCGTGGTCCAGGTTCGCGTGCTCGAACCCGCGCTCGGGGCGACCGTGGTCCTCGGGGGCGGCGACGCGGGCGGCGTCGTCGCCCATCGCCTCCATGCGGATGCGCTTCTTGCGCCGCACCTGGTCGAGGAACAGGTTCGTCGTGATGCGGTGCAGCCAACCCTCGAACGTGCCCGGGGTGTAGCTGGAGAGCGACCGGAACACGCGCAGGAACGTCTCCTGGGTGAGGTCCTCGGCGTCCTGCCGGTTGCCGCTCAGCCGGTACGCGAGCCGGTACACGCGCGCCGAGTGCTCGCGCACGATCTCGTCCCACGTCGGGGGCGTCCATGCCGGCGCTGACGCGGCGTCCTCGGGCGCGCCGAAGGTCGCCTCGGCGGGGGCCTCGGGCACGTCCTGCACGGGAGCGGGGTCGGTCGTCATCATCACCATCGTCCCACGGCAACGTCCGGGCGCGCCGCGGCGTTCCCGCGTACGATCACCGCAGCATCACCCGCGCCGGCCGTCCGCCGGCGACCCCGCCGTGGAGGACCGCCATCACCACCGACGTCGACGCCCGCAGCGGTCGCACCGCAGCCTGGGCCTACAGCGAGTCCTTCGTCCCCGAGGACGAGGTGCTGCTCCGTGCCCGCGAGCGCGCGGCGGAGCTCGGCTGCGGGGCCGTCTCCCCCGGCACGGGGGCGCTGCTGCAGGTCGTGGCCGCGGCGCTCGGCGCGCGGGCCGTCGTGGAGGTCGGCACGGGCACCGGCGTCGCCGCCCTCTGGCTCCTGCGCGGCATGCCCGCCGACGGCGTGCTCACGACCATCGACGCCGAGCTCGAGCACCAGCGCGCCGCGAAGCGGGCCTTCGCCGAGGCCGGGGTCGCGCCGGGGCGCACCCGGGCCATCCCCGGCCGGCCCGCCGACGTCCTGCCCCGGCTCACCGACGGCGCGTACGACCTCGTGCTCGTCGGGGCGGAGCCGCACTCCTATCCCGAGTACGTCGAGGCCGGCCTGCGGCTGCTGCGCCCCGGCGGCGTCCTCGCCGTCGACGGCGCGCTCCACGGCGGGCGCGTGCCCGATCCTGCGCGGCGCGACGAGGTGACCACCGTGGTGCGCGACGTCGGGCGGGCGTTGCGCTCCGACGACCGGGTGCTGTCCGCCCTGGCCCCGTCGGGGGACGGACTGCTCCTCGCCGTACGGCAGTGAGACACCGCGGGCGCCGGGCGACCTCGTCGCCCGGCGCCCGCCGTCCTGCTCCTACCGCGCCGTCGTCACGCGACGACGGCCTGGAGTGCCTCACCCAGCTCGGTCGCCTCGGTGGCGTTCAGCTCCACGACCAGACGGCCGCCACCCTCGAGCGGGACCCGCATGACGATGCCGCGTCCTTCCTTGGTGACCTCCAGCGGCCCGTCGCCCGTCCGCGGCTTCATCGCAGCCATCTGTGGCTCTCCATTCCGTTGTCCGGTTCCTCGGCCTGCCCCCTGCCCGCTGCCCGCCGGTCGGCGGGGGCGAGACGAGGCGCGCCCCACCATTCTAGGTCAGAACCCACCCCTGACTTCCACACCCCGGACGTCAGGGGTCGACTGGCGAGACCCGGCCCGGCCCGGCCAGGTCAGGCGGCCTCAGGCGAGGCCGCGCAGCGCCGCAGCGGGCGGGGCCTCGTCGCGGACGGCGGCGACCAGGTCGAGCACGCGCCGCGTGGCGACGACGTCGTGGGCGCGGAAGACGGTGGCGCCCTGCCATGCCGCGAGCGCGGTGGCCGCGAGGGTGCCCTCCAGCCGGTCGTCGGGGGCCAGCCCCAGCGTCTCCCCGACGAAGTCCTTGCGGCTGAGCGCCATGAGCAGCGGGTAGCCGAGCCCCGCGAGCGCGGCGGTGCGGCGCAGGAGGTGCAGCGACTGCCAGGTGTTCTTGCCGAAGTCGTGCGTGGGGTCCACGAGCACCGACCGTGGCGGGACGCCGCAGGCGACGGCCCGCGCGGCGGCCGCGCGCAGCGTCGCGACGACGTCGTCCAGGACGCCGTCGCGCGGGTCGGCGGCCTCCCCCGGCCCGGCCTGGTCGACGGACGGGTGGTCGACGGGCGGGTACTCGACGCGGTACGGGTCGGTGCGCGGCACCGCCCCGCCGGTGTGGGAGCACACGACCCCGACCCCCGCCGCGCCGGCCACCTCCACGAGCGCGGGGTCGTGCCCCGCCCAGGTGTCGTTGACGAGGTCCGCCCCGACGGCGACGACCTCGCGGGCGACGCCGGAGCGCCACGTGTCGACCGACACCAGCAGGTCGGGCAGCTCCTCGCGCACCCGCGCGACGAACGGGACCACGCGGCCGATCTCCTCCGCCTCGTCGACGTCCGGGCCGACGCCGGCGCGCACCCCGCCGACGTCGAGGATCTGCGCGCCGTCCGCCCAGGCCTGGTGCGCCGCGTCGAGCGCGGCGCCGTCGTCGGGCCGCCGGGCCGGGGCGTAGAAGGAGTCCGTGGTGCGGTTGACGATCGCCATCACCACGGGCCGCAGCACCCCGTCGGGGCCGCGGCCGACCTCCCGCCCGCGCAGCACCAGCGGGGTCCCCGCCGCCGGGACGCCGGCCGGGGACGGGGCGTCGGTCGTCACGAGGCGTCGGCCGCCTCGCCCGCGTCGTCAGCCGCGTCCCGCTGGTCCTCGACGAGCTCGTCCAACGCCTCGCGCTCCGAGGCGGCGAGGGCCCGCCCGCGCTCGATCACGTACCGCACGGCCTCCTCCGGCGAGTCCGTGAGGTGCAGCAGGTCGAGGTCGGCCCGGCCGATCATCCCGCGGTCCGCCACGGCGGTGCGCAGCCACTCCAGCAGCCCGCCCCAGTAGTCGGAGCCGACCAGCACGATCGGGAACTCGGTCACCTTGTGGGTCTGCACGAGCGTGAGGGCCTCGAACAGCTCGTCGAAGGTGCCGAAGCCGCCCGGCAGCACGATGAAGCCCTGCGCGTACTTGACGAACATCGTCTTGCGGGCGAAGAAGTAGCGGAAGTTCACGCCCAGGTTCACGAACTCGTTCATGCCCTGCTCGAAGGGCAGCTCGATGCCGAGCCCGATGGACGTGCCGCCCGCGTGGTGCGCCCCCTCGTTGGCCGCCGCCATGATCCCCGGGCCGCCGCCCGTCATCACCGCGTAGCCGGCCTCGGCGAGCAGCCGCCCGACCTCGACGGCGAGCGCGTGGTCGGGGTGGTCGGGGGACGTCCGGGCCGACCCGAACACCGACACCGCGGGGCCCACCTCGGCGAGGGCGCCGAAGCCCTCGACGAACTCCGACTGGATCCGCATCACGCGCCACGGGTCGGAGTGCACCCAGTCGGAGTCGCCGCCGCCGGAGAGGAGCCTCTGGTCGGTGGTCTGGGCCGGGATCTCCTTGCCCCGCAGCAGCACGGGCCCCTTGCGGTAGCCCTTGCCCTTCTCGGGCACCCCGTCGTCGCCGCGCTCGGGTCCGTGGGCGCTGGGGGAGGTCGTCGCTCGCGTCATGACTCGAGACTATCCACGCCACCCGCGGGCCCGCCGAGCAGCCAGCCGCGCAGGGCGTCGCGACCCACCGCGAGCCGGGCCACGGGCAGGCGCTCGTCGTCCTTGTGCGCCAGCACGGGGTCCCCCGGGCCGAAGTTCACGGCGGGGATGCCGAGCTCGGCGAACCGCGCGACGTCGGTCCAGCCGTACTTGGGCGTCGGCGCGGTACCGGTCGCGGCCTGGACGGCCGCGGCGAAGTCCGCCACGAGCGGGTCGTCGAGGCCCGGCCGGGCCCCGGGGGCGGCGTCCGTGACGACCACCTCGAAGCCCTCGAAGAGCTCGCGCACGTGCGCCTCCGCCTCGGCGACGCCCTGCGACGGGGCGAAGCGGTAGTTCACCGTGACGGTGCAGGCGTCCGGCACCACGTTGCCCGCGATGCCGCCGCGGATGCCGACGGCGCCCAGGCTCTCGCGGTACACCAGCCCGTCCACCTCGACCTCGCGCGCCTCGTAGGCGGCGAGCCGTTCGAGCACCGGCGCCGCCGCGTGGATCGCGTTCACCCCGGCCCAGGCGCGCGCCGAGTGCGCGGCGACGCCGTGGGTGCGGACCTCGACGCGCAGCGTCCCGTTGCAGCCGCCCTCGATGCCGTTGTTGCTCGACTCGCCCAGGATCGCGACGTCCCCCTCGAGCGCCTCCGGGTGGTTCCGCACCAGACGGCCCAGCCCGCTGAGCGACGCCTCGACCTCCTCGTGGTCGTAGAAGACGTACGTGACGTCGTGGGCGGGCTCGCTGCCCGCGCGACCCAGCTCGACGGCGAGCGCGAGCATGATCGCCACGCCGCCCTTCATGTCCACGGTGCCGCGGCCCCACATCTCGACGGTCCCGTCCGCGGCCGCCTGGAGGCGCGTGGGGAGGTTCGGCGGGTCGGTCAGCGGCACGGTGTCCAGGTGGCCCGCGAGCACCACGCGTCGGGCGCGGCCGAGGCGGGTGCGGGCGACGAGGGCGTCGCCGTCGCGCAGCACGTCGAGGTGGGGCTGGGCGCGCAGCACCCGCTCGACGGCGTCCGCGAGCGCGGCCTCGTCGCCGGAGACCGACGGGACGTCGCAGATCGCGGCCAGCAGGTCCACGAGGTCCGACGTCGCGACCGTCTCCGGGTCGAGCAGGGCGTCCAGGCGGGCGTCCGCGCGGGGGCCGGGGTGGGGGTCGCGAGAAGGGGGTGTGCTGTCCGTGGTCACGCGCACCATCGTGGCAGACGCGCCGACTACGCTGGGCCGCATGACGACGCCTGCCTTCTCCCGCCCCGCCTGGGGCCTCGGTCTCGCCACGGTCGCCGACGACGGCACCACGCTCGACGTCTGGTACCCCGCGCCCGTGCTGGGCGCGCCGCCGGAGACCGACGTCGACATCCCGGCCGAGCTCGACGCCCTCACCGAGCGGGACGACGCACGCCGCGTGGACGTCGTCGTCGTGCGCACCGTGATCGACCTCGACGCCGCCCCCCAGGACACCCGGGACGCGTACCTGCGGTTGCACCTGCTCTCCCACCGCCTGGTCCACCCCCACGGCCTCAACCTGGACGGCCTCTTCGGCGTCCTGACCAACGTGGTGTGGACGTCCCACGGCCCGTGCGCCGTCGAGGGCTTCGAGGCCACGCGCCTGCGCCTGCGCGCCGACACCGGCCGCGCCGTCACGGTGTACGGGATCGACAAGTTCCCGCGCATGGTCGACTACGTCGTGCCCGCCGGCGTGCGGATCGCCGACGCCGACCGCGTGCGCCTCGGCGCGCACCTCGCGTCGGGCACCACCGTCATGCACGAGGGCTTCGTCAACTTCAACGCCGGCACGCTCGGTGCCTCCATGGTCGAGGGCCGGATCTCCGCCGGGGTCGTCGTGGGGGACGGGTCCGACGTCGGCGGCGGCGCGTCGATCATGGGCACCCTGTCGGGCGGCGGCAAGGAGGTCATCAGCGTGGGTGAGCGGTCGCTGCTCGGCGCCAACGCCGGCCTCGGCATCCCGCTCGGCGACGACTGCGTGGTCGAGGCCGGCCTCTACCTCACCGCGGGCACCAAGGTCACCGTGCTCGGCGAGATGGGCGCCGACGGCGACCCGCTGGTGGTCAAGGCCCGCGACCTCGCCGGTCGCGACAACCTGCTGTTCCGCCGCAACTCGCGCACCGGCGCGGTCGAGGTGCTGGAGCGGGGCGGCGTGGGCATCGAGCTCAACGCCGCGCTGCACGCCAACTGAGGTGTCCGGCCGACGGGGCCGGCGGAGAGGCCGGCGGGGGGCTGCCGGCGCAGCCCTCGCCGTGGTCCTCGTCGCCGGCGCCGGGGCGACGGCCGGCGTCGTCTGGTTCCTCAACCGGGTCGACACGCCCTCGGTGCAGCGGTGCGCGGCCGAGCTGGACGGCACGTCGTGGTACCTCACGCCGGTCCAGGCGGACAACGCCGCCCTGATCGTCGGGACGTCCGTGCAGCGCGGGCTGCCGGGCCGGGCGGCCACGATCGGGCTGGCGACGGCGCTGCAGGAGTCCCGGCTGGTCAACATCGACTACGGCGACCGGGACTCGGTGGGCCTCTTCCAGCAGCGCCCCTCCCAGGGGTGGGGCACCGTCGACGAGATCATGGACCCGGTCTACTCGACGGGGAAGTTCTACGACGGCCTCGTCGAGGTCGACGGCTACGAGAACCTGGAGGTCACGGTCGCCGCCCAGGCGGTGCAGCGCTCCGGGTTCCCCGACGCGTACGCGCAGCACGAGACCCGGTCGCGGGCCTGGGCGTCCGCGCTCACCGGCCACTCCCCCGGGGCGATCACCTGCGACCTGCCGCCCACCGAGGACGACGAGGCCCCGTCCGGCGCCGCCGCCCGGGACCTGCTCGCCGAGCGCGGCGCGCGCGACCTCGGCTTGCCCGCCGACGCCCTGCGCGCCGACACGTCCGACCAGGACGTGAACGCCGTCGTCGTGGACGCGACCGCGGTGCCGCTCGACGGCGAGCGCGCCACGTGGGCCGTCGCGCACTGGGCGGTCGCGACGGCGTCCGTCTCCGGGGCGCAGGAGGTGCGGGCCGACGCACAGGTGTGGACCCGCGAGGACGGCACGTGGTCCGTCGTGGACGACGACGCCGACCGCCGGCCCGACGGCCAGGTGACGATCGTCCTGTCGTGATCGTCCTGGTCGCGGGCCGACGGCCGGCGTCGGTGCGGTACCCGTCCTGGAGGCGAGAGCCTCAGCGCTGCTCGAGCGGCACGTAGTCGCGCTCGGTCGGACCGGTGTAGACCTGCCGCGGGCGGCCGATCTTGGTCTGCGGGTCGTTCATCATCTCGCGCCACTGGGCGATCCAGCCGGGCATGCGGCCCAGCGCGAACAGCGGCGTGAACATGGCCGGCGAGAAGCCCATGGCCTTGTAGATGAGCCCGGTGTAGAAGTCCACGTTCGGGTAGAGCTTGCGCTCGACGAAGTAGTCGTCGTGCAACGCGATCTCCTCGAGCCCGCGGGCGATGTCGAGCAGCTCGTCCTTGGCGCCGAGCTGGCCCAGCACGGCGTCCGCGTGCTTCTTGACGATCGCGGCGCGCGGGTCGTAGCTCTTGTAGACGCGGTGGCCGAAGCCCATGAGCCGGACGCCGGCCTCCTTGTTCTTGACCTTCTTCATGAAGGTCTCGACGGAGTCGTCGCCGCTGCGGATGCTCTCGAGCATCGTGAGCACTGCCTCGTTGGCGCCGCCGTGCGACGGGCCCGACAGCGCGTTGATGCCGGCGGCGACCGACGCGTAGAGCGTCGCGTTCGACGAGCCGACGATGCGGACGGTGGACGTCGAGCAGTTCTGCTCGTGGTCCGCGTGCAGGATGAGGAGCTTGTCCATCGCGGACACGAGCACCGGGTCGGACTCCCACTGCTCGTACGGCCGCGAGAACGTCATGCGCAGGAAGTCGTCGACGTAGCCACGGGCGTAGTCCGGGTACATCAGCGGCTCGTCGCGCGTGGCGCGGTGCAGGTACGACGTGATGGTGCGGATCTTGGCGAGGATCAGCACCGTGGCGAGCTCGACCGCCTCCGGGTCGTGCGGGTCCAGCGACTCGGGGTAGTACGTCGCGAGCGCGTTGACCGCCGAGGCCAGGATCGACATCGGGTGGCCGCCGCGCGGGAACGACGACAGGAAGGCACGGAAGCCCTCCGGCACCAGCGTGTGGCGGTTGACCCGCTCCTCGAACGCCGACAGCTCGGCCGGGGAGGGCAGCTCGCCGTGGATCAGCAGGTACGCCACCTCGAGGAAGGTGGACGAGTCGGCCAGCTGCTCGATGGGGTACCCGCGGTAGCGCAGGATGCCCTGGTCGCCGTCGATGTACGTGATCTCCGACTGGCACGACGCGGTGTTCGTGAACCCGGGGTCGACCGTGACGAGCCCGGTGTCCTTCAGCAGGGACGACACGACGATGCCGTCGTTGCCCTCCGTGGCGGGGACGACGGGCAGCTGGCGAGCGGTACCGTCGACGACGAGCTCGACCGAGGCGGAGTCGCCCGTGGTGCCTGCGGCAGGCGTGGTGGACGTCATGTCTTCCTTCCGTGACGGGCCTGCCGACTCCCGACGACGGGACCGGTGGGCGCGTGACTCGTGACTCTGGGACGGGGGCGGCCCGGGGCACGCCGGCCGTGGCATCCTCCAGGGCTACCTCGGCCTGCGGTCGAACCTACCCCCCAACACCAAGGTGTTCCAATCCCTCACCCAGCCGCAGCCATCCGTCGGGTCACAGAGTTGTGATGCGCGCCACAGCCTCGGCCACGGACCCGTCGGGTGCGGTGAGCGCGACGCGGACGTGCGACCGCCCCGCGTCGCCGTAGAACTCCCCCGGCCCCACCAGGATGCCGCGGCGGGCGAACCACGCCGCGAGGTCGCGCGACGTCGCGCCCGCGAGCGGCGTCCCGTCCGCCGGGCGGGCCCACAGGTAGAGGCCGGCCTCGGAACCGTCCACGACGAAGCCCGCCGTCCCGAGCGCGCCGAGCAGCGCGGCGCGGCGGCCGCGGTAGACCTCGCGCTGGGCCGCGACGTGCGCGTCGTCGCCCAGGGCGGCGGTCATCGCCGCCTGGACCGGCGCGGGAACGATCATCCCGAGGTGCTTGCGGGTGGCCAGGAGACCCGACACGAGGGTGGGGTCGCCGGCCACGAAGGCCGCGCGGTACCCGGCCACGTTGGACTGCTTCGACAGCGAGTACGCCGCGAGCAGACCCTCGGTGCCACCCCCGGTGACTCGCGGGTCGAGCAGGCTGGGCACCCGCGAGACGCCGTCGTCGCCGACCCAGGCGTCGGCCCACGGCAGCTCGGCGTAGCACTCGTCGCCCACGACGACGGCGCCGATCTCCCGCGCCGCCTCCACCACGCGGCGCAGGTGCGCGACGTCGGCGACCTCGCCGGTCGGGTTGCCGGGCGAGTTGACCCACACCAGGCGCACGTCGCGGCGCCCCGCCCAGGCGTCGACGTCGTCCGTGGCCAGCGGCGTCGCACCGGCCAGCCGCGCCCCGACGTCGTAGGTGGGATAGGCGACCGCCGGGTGCACGACGACGTCGCCCGGGCCCAGGCGCAGCAGCGACGGCAGCAGGCCGACGAGCTCCTTGGAGCCGACGGTGGGCAGCACGGCGTCCGAGTCGAGACCGGGGACCCCGCGGCGGCGGGCGAACCAGCCCGTCACGGCCTCCCGGAGCGCGGGCGTGCCGTGCGTCAGCGGGTAGCCGTGGGCGTCGGACGCCGCGGCGAGCGCGTCGCGCACGACCTGCGGGGTCGGGTCGACCGGCGTGCCGATCGACAGGTCCACGACGCCGCCGGGGTGCGCACGGGCGGTCGCCCGCACGTCCTCGAGCGTGTCCCAGGGGTAGGGCAGTCCGCTGAGGTCGGCGAACCCCATCAGGCCTGGGGCGGCAGGCCGGCGATCATGGGGTCGTCCTTCTCGATGAGCCCCATCTTCGCGGCGCCGCCGGGCGAGCCGAGGTCGTCGAAGAACTCGACGTTGGCGCGGTAGTAGTCCTTCCACTGCTCGGGGACGTCGTCCTCGTAGTAGATGGCCTCGACCGGGCACACCGGCTCGCAGGCGCCGCAGTCCACGCACTCGTCCGGGTGGATGTACAGGGAGCGCGAGCCCTCGTAGATGCAGTCCACGGGACACTCCTCGATGCACGCCTTGTCCTTGACGTCGACGCACGGCTGAGCGATCACGTAGGTCACTGCGGGCTACCTTCCAGGTGACGAGGGCGCGCGCCGGAGAGCCGGGCGCCGAACCAACTCTAGTATCGCTGACGTGGTGCCTCCGCCGTCAGCCGTCCCACCTGCCGTACCCCCGCCCGCCTGGCGCGGGGTGCCCGCGGGCACCCGCGTCGTCGTGCGGCGGCGCCTGTCCCCCGCCGAGGCGGCCGAGCACGGGGCCCGGTGGGCGGACGTCGTGGGGATTCTCACGGCCGTCGGGCCCGCCGGCCTGCGCGTGCGTCCCGACCGCTCCCCCGACCTGCCGGAGGTGGCCGTCGCCGCCGACGACGTCGAGGCCGTGAAGCCGGTCCCGCCGCGGCGACCGCGGCGGGGGCGGCCCGACCAGACCTGAGCCGCGGCCCGAGCCTGCGAGACTGTCGTACCGCTCAGCGCGGCGCGCGCACCCGGACCGCGCCGTCGTCGACGCCCACGACGACGGCGCCCGCCGTGCAGCGCGCCACGAGGTCGTCGACCAGGCCGGACGTCCAGGCGTCGCCGACCGGCAGCGACTCCTCGGGACCCGCCGGGCGCGCGCGGCCCCCCGCGCGCAGCTCGCGGACGTCGTCGGCGGCGTGGAAGACGTCGTGCAGCGAGCCGTTCGTCTCCAGGGCGCCGATCACGACCTCGAGGTCGCGCACCGCCTTGCGCAGCGCGGGCGCCACCCACGCAGCGTTCTCGGTGACCATCGCCTCCGTGCGGGCCGGGTCGGTGAGCGCGACCCGGGTGCCGTCGCGGAAGCTGCCGGCGGCGAGGCCCAGCGCGAGGTCGCGGACCGGCGCGCCCGCCACGGCGTTGAGCAGCTGGGTGGCGAGCACGTGCGGCACGTGGCTCACCAGGGCGGCCGCCTCGTCGTGCCGGTCGTCGGTGACGACGGCGGCGGTGCCGGCCAGCGGACCCGTCACCAGGCGCAGCACCTGCGCCAGACGCCGGGGCTCGTCGGGCGCAGCACCCCCCGGCTCGGCCACGGTCACCGCCCACGGCGCCGCGTCGAGCAGGCCGGCGTCGGACGCGGCGAAGCCGCTGTGCTCGGTGCCGGCCATCGGGTGCGCCCCGACGTACCGGTCGCCCAGCCCCGCGGCGAGGACCGCTGCCCGGACCGGGCCCTTGACCGAGCCGACGTCGGTCACGGTCGCGTCGCCACCCGCCAGCAGCGGCGCGAGCTCGGCGGCCGTGGCGCGCACGGCGCGCAGCGGGACGGCGAGCACGACGACACCGGGACGTTCGGCGCACAGGTCCGCCAGGTCGTCCGCCACGCGCAGCCCGACGGCGCGCGCGTCGCCGCGGGTGCCGGCGTCGGTGTCCGTCGCGACGACGTCCACGCCGCGCGCGGCGAGCAGCCGCGCGAGCGACCCGCCGACCAGGCCGAGGCCGACGACCCCGACCCGGCCGTCCCGCGCGTCGTTCACCACAGCAGGCCCCGCGCGACCGTCGCGTCGTCGTCCGAGCCCAGCACGCTGCCCGTCGGCACGTGGTCGGGCAGCACGCCGTCGAGGCCCGGCCCGCCGGGCGCCACGGGGAACGCGCCGAGCACCTTGAGCGAGTCGCCCGCGCCGAGCAGGGCGGCGAACAGGTCGCGCACCTGCGGCTCCCAGGGGGCGCCGTCGAGCGTCACGACGAACACGTACTGGCTCTCGCGCACCTTCAACGGGCGCTCCACGAGGCTCGACATGTTCACGCCGCGCTCGGCGAACTCCGCCGTGACCCGCGCCAGCACGCCCGGCCCGGTGACCACCGGGGTCACGGCGGCCATGGTGCGCCACGCGTCGCGGGCGTGCCCCGCCGCGCGCACCGGCGCCCACGCGGCGGTCGCGTCGTCCCGGCGGCACAGCACGACGAACCGCGTGCGCGCGCCGGCGAAGTCCTCCACCCCCGTCGCGAGCGTCTCCAGCCCGTAGAGCTCTCCGCACAGCCTCGGCCCGAAGGCGACCTGGTGGTCGGCGAGGTCGCGGCACGCGGCCGCGTTCGACGACGCCGGCACGGGCAGCAGGTCGTGCTCCGCGACGAACCGCGTGCACTGCGCCAGGCCGTGCGGGTGCGCCGTCGCCTCGCGCAGCCCCGACGGGTCGGCGTGCCCGGGACGGACGAACGCGTCGAAGGAGACGTCCAGCACGACCTCGTCCACCGCGACCACGTCGGGGCTGCCCACGAGCGCGTCCAGGGACGGCACGACGTACCCCTCGACGGAGCTCTCGATCGCCACCACCCCGCGGTCAGCGGCGCCCGACGCGACGGCGTCGTGCACCTCCCGGACGGTGGCCAGCGGCAGCTGCGCGGCGTCGCCGCCCCTCGTCCGTGCGCCGGCCCAGCGCCGGACCGCCTCGTGGGTGAACGTGCCCTCCGGCCCGAGGTACGCGATCCTCATCCGCCGCCCCCTCACGCCCCGGCGGGGCCGGTGGCCCACCGTGGCGCCAGCGGCACGGGGCCGGGCACGAAGCCCTCGCCCGGCAGCACGGCCAGCGTGCGGTGCGCGACGCCGCGCCCGTCGAGCTCCGCGACGAGCCCGTCGAGCACGTCGACGCTCGCGCAGCCGAACGAGGTGAAGAAGACGTGCGGCCCGTGGGCCGAGGGGTGGCTGCGCAGGTGCTGCAGGTCGACGCCCGCCGCCGACAGGACCGCCAGCGTGTGCTGCAGGGACCCGCGGTGGTCGTCCGACGGCCCGACGGCGAGCCACACCTGGGCGGGAACGTCGAACCGCGGCCATGCCGCCCGCGCCTCGAGGAGCCCGTACCAGACCGGCCGCCTCCCGGCGAGCCGCTCGCTGCCGGGTACCTCGACCCAGCCCGCGGGCACCCGGGACCGCTCGACCACGAGCGAGCCGGCCGCACCCGCCAGCGCGACACGCTCGTCCACCGGGGTGCGGGTCGGCACCAGCCGCGGGCTCACGCCCATGGCGCGCAGCAGGTCCTGGCAGTCCCGCATCCCCGCCTCGTCGATGACCACCTGGCCGCCCGTCGCGCCCGCCGGGGCCACCCACACCCACTGGGGCGCGACCGGCACGGCGGCCGTGACGATGAGCGACGGCTCACCGGCGAGCAGCGCCTCCTCGAGCCCCGGCGACGGCTGCTCCGGATGCCCCAGGTGCACCACCGCCGCCAGGTCGTCGATGGTCGCCACCGTGGCCAGCGTGTCCGACGTCGTGCCGAGGTCCAGCAGCTCGATCGACTCGTCCGGCACGGCCGTGGCCACCGCGGACCCGGGGGCGACCCCCGACCAGCCCGCGTCGTGCGCCGCCTGCGCGGCGTGCGCCGGGGACTCGCGTTCCGAGCGTCCGAGCATCAGTCCTCCTCGGCCTTCCCGTCGTCGGCGGCGTCGTCCTTGCCGTCGTCCTTGGGCTGGCGGTCGTCGTCGCGGTCGGCCTTCGGCTGGTCGCACACGACGGGGTTGTCGGGCTTGTAGGTCCAGGTCTTCGACTCGTCCTTGACCTGCTTGCCGTCGTGGAAGACCTGCCGGTAGTTCGTGATCGTGAACCCGTCGTTCCCGCCCGGGTACGGCTCGCAGCCCGCACCCGACTTGTGCACGGCCGTGGCCGGCACGACGTTGCGCTTGTCGCCCGCCTGCTTCGTGACCTCGTAGTACTTCGTCGACCAGATCTGCACGTGCAGCTCGCCGCCCGAGACCCACGACTGCATGACGGCGCCGTACGGGGTGTCGTTGGTGAACTTCATGTCGATGGCGCCCACGTAGATGGTCGCCTCGCGCCCCGCGGGGTACCGGCTGAACCAGTAGCTGTGGGGCTGGTGGCCCGCGTCGTCGTACCCGGCGAGGAAGCCGGCGTTGTACGTGGTGGTGGCCATCTGGGACAGGCCACCGCCCACGGCGTCGGTGTGCACGCCGTTGCTCACGACGCCGGCCGCGACGAAGCCGTTCGACTCGTCGATCGGTGACAGGGTGTCGAGCAGCGAGAAGGTCTCCCCCGGTGCCACGAGGGTGCCGGTGACGATCTGGGCGCCCCGCTCGAGGTTGCGGGTGCGGATCGGCTCGCTCGTGAGCGGGGTCGAGAAGGACGAGACGACCTCCTTGACCCCCATGTCCTCGAGGGCCTCCTTGGTGTGCTCCGGCTCGCGCTCGACGAGCTTCACCTCGGTCGTCCGGTCGTCCGAGAGGGCGGCGTCGCCGACGGCGGACGCGGTGTCGTCCGGGTCGAGCGTCGTGCCCTGCTCCCCGCCCTCGACGACCGGCTTGCCGCCGGCGAACACGAAGTGCGCGTCGTCCGGCTCGGTGAGCAGGTCGTCGGTGTCGTCCACGACGTCGGAGACCAGCTTCTCGCCGTCGAACCGCGCCTTCAGCTCACCGTCGGAGTTCTTGAACGACGTCGCCTTGGCGAGCTGCTTCGGGGTCAGCTCCGCGGACTGCTCCCCCACGTCGACCGTGACGGGACCGCTCACCACCTGCTGCGCCTGCTCGAGGGCGGCGTCCGTCTCCGCCTGCGTGACCGCGGGCTCGACGACCTCGGTCGGCAGGTCGACCGGCCCGGACGTGACGAGCCAGGCGTCCACGACGGCGTCCACGGCGTCGTCGACCAGCACGCTGGACCCCTCGACCGCGTCCGTGGACACGGCCTTGGCCCCCTTGAACCCGACCGAGCCGTCCACCGGCTCGACCTTCAGGGAGTCCTCCAGGCCGGAGACCGCCTCGGTGAGCGTGGGCCGGGAGACGTCGACGACGGGCGGTACGGCGTCGCCGCCGACGAGGTGCTCCCACAGGTGCGCGGGGCTGAGCGAGAACCCCGTGAGCCCGTCGACGGTCGCCTGCGCGTCGAACGACAGGCCCGCGGAGGCCGGGTCGATCGTGCTCGAGGCCTCGCCCGCCCGGACGTCGATCGGCTCGGCGGCGCGCTCGCCCAGGCCGTCGTCGAGCGCCGCGACCGCGGGCCCGGTGTCCATCCCGCCGATCTCGACCCCGGCGACGCTGGTGCCCTTCGGCACCGTCCCTGCGACGGCCCACTGCGCCCCCGCGTAGAGGCCCGCGACGACCACGAGCCCGACGCCGGCCCACAGCGCGACCTTCGGTGCGCGGCTGGGCGCACCGTCGCCGGCCAGGCCGTCGAGCGGGGAGCCCGGGTCCGCGGGCGGCGGCGTGGCCGCCCCGGCCGGGTCCGCAGGGCCGCCGGCGAACGCCGGGCCGGCCGGGGCCGCCGAAGGGCCGGCGACCGAGGCCGCCACCGCCGGCAGCGCCTGCGTCGGCGGTCCCGACGGTGCCGGCACGGTCGCGATGACGCGCTGCTCGTACAGCCGCACGCGCGGCTCGTACGGCGTCTCCGGCTCGTCGTCGGCCGGCTGCCCGGGAGCCTGCGCCGTCGCGGCGGGCCCCTGAGCCACCGGGGGCTGCGCGACCGGGGGCTGCGCGACCGGGGGCTGCGCGACCTCGGGGGCGGCGGGAGCCTCGGGCGCGGCGGACGGCTCGGCGGCGGACGGCTCGGCGGCACCGGCTTCCTCGGGCGCCGCGGCGGGCACTCCGGCCTGGGGCTCGGGCTCGGCTTCGGGGCGCGCAGGCTCGGCGGGTGCGGACCCGGCGGGGTCCGGCTCGCGCTCGGTCGGGTGACCCATGCATGCTCCGTCAGGGTGGGGTGCGGGGCGACGCCCCGGGGGACAGGTGAGCGGGCAGACCCGCCTGGGGGATCCTACTCGGGCGGCACCGACCGCCTCGGCGCAAGTCCGGGGTGAAAGCGCCAAATCGGACGCCGGTCCGCACAGCTTCGTCACGCCCGGCCGGGTGGCGCGCACGGGACGCTCACAGGCGGCCGCGTGGACCGGGCGTCAGCCCCGCCGGTCGGAGAACCAGGACCGGGGCAGGAAGGCTGCGACGAGGAACATCGCCAGGCCGCCGTAGGTCCACACCAGGCCCACCGCCTGGGCAGGGACCAGCACGTCCCCGCCGGGCCCCGCGACGGCCAGCACCTGCACGGCCACGACCCAGCCGGCGCCGGCGGCGAGCAGCGGGCCCAGCCCGGCCCACGCGCGGCACAGGACCGCCGTGGACAGCGTGATCGCGAGGGCCAGCACGATGCCGGCGGGCAGGTCGTGCCACTGGGTGCGGTGCGCGACCGTGCCGAGCACCCCGACGACGCCGCCCAGCGCGACGGCCAGGAGCGTCCGCGCGGCGGACCTCCACCACCGGCCCGCACCCGCAGGGGGAACGGGCGAGGTGGACGTCGCGTGCTCGGGGCTGGTCATCGGCGCGAGCCTACCGGCGTCCGGCGTGCCGCGACGTCCGGCGCCGTGGGCGACGAGGACACGAGGTAGACCTCGTGCGCCGGCACCGGGGCGAGCACGGCGTTGCTGAGGGCGTACCAGCCGGGCAGGTCGGCACCGGGCAGCGCCGCCTCCGGGGCCCCGGTGGCGTGCTGCACCTGGGTGGCGTGCGCGCGCATCGCGGCGAGCACCCGGTCGAGCACCGGGGCGACGGCGACCTGGGCGACGTCGTGCGGCCCGGCGTCGCGCAGCTCCGCGTCGTGGCGCGCGAGCGGGGGCAGAGGTTCGTCCGGGTCGGGGAACGTCAGCCCGGTGCGGGCCGCGAGGTCCTGGACCGCGGGCGCGGCGGCCAGCGCGCGGCGCCCCGCCCGGAGCGCGGCGGACGGCGTCACCGCACGCCACAGCTCGGCGTCGCCCCAGGGCTCGCCGGGCACGGGGGCGTCCGGGTCGGCCGCGAGGGCGAGCGCCCGCACCGTGACCTCGTGCGTGCGGACGTGGTCCGGGTGCCCGTACCCGCCCTGCTCCTCGTACGTCGCCACCACGTCGGGGCGGCGGGCGCGCACGACGGCCGCCAGACGCGCGGCGGCGTCGTCGAGCGGGACGCGCACGAACGCGGTCGCGGGCGCGTCGTCCGCCGGCCCGGCCACTCCCGGCGCGACCCACGCCATGCCGGAGTCCTCGAACCGCGTGTCGGATCCTGGGCGCATCCCGGTGGGCTGGACGTCCGACACCGCGCGCGCCTCGCCGGCGGGGTCAGACCCGGGGCGCACCCCGGTGACCTGAGCGTCTGACAGGTCGACGGCGTCGAGGAACACGTGCCCGACGACGCCCGGCCCGCCACCGAGCGCGGCCAGGGCCGCGGCCAGCTCGGTCTCCCGGTGCGCAGCGAGCGCCGGGCCGTCGCCCTCGAGGCGCGCCAGGCCGGTGGGGTGCGACGGCGTGTCGATGACCTCGCCGCGCTCGCCGCGCGTGCAGGTGACGACGGCGACCGGCCGACCCGCGGCCGCCCACGACGCGAGGAGCGCGCCGGTCGCGAGGGTCTCGTCGTCGGGGTGCGCGTGCACCGCGAGCAGCCCGCCGTCGGGCACCGGCTGCTCCGGGGCGGGCGCGGCGGGGCCGGTCACCGGGAGCGGGTCAGGCGCGCTTGGCCCGCGCCGTCGCCCGGGCGCGCGCCGTGGCGTCGAGCTCGACCTTGCGGATCCGCACGACCTCCGGCGTCACCTCGACGCACTCGTCCTCGCGCGCGAACTCGAGGGACTCCTCGAGCGTGAGGTGGCGCGGCGGGATGAGGTTCTCGAAGTTGTCGGCGGTCGAGGACCGCATGTTCGTCAGCTTCTTCTCCTTGGTGATGTTGACGTCCATGTCCTCGTTGCGGGAGTTCTCGCCGACGATCATGCCCTCGTAGACCTCCTGCGTGGGGTCGACGAAGAACGAGCCGCGCTCCTGCAGGTTGATCATGGCGAACGGCGTCACCTTGCCCGCGCGGTCGGCGACCAGGGAGCCCGTGTTGCGCGACTCGATCGGGCCGTGCCACGGCTCGAAGCCCTCGGAGATGGACGCCGCGATGCCGGTGCCGCGCGTCTCGGTGAGGAACTGCGTACGGAAGCCGATGAGGCCGCGCGCCGGGACCATGAACTCCATGCGCACCCAGCCGGTGCCGTGGTTGCTCATCGTCTCCATGCGGCCCTTGCGCTGCGCGAGCAGCTGGGTGACGGCGCCGAGGTACTCCTCCGGCACGTCGATGGTCATGCGCTCCATCGGCTCGTGCCGCTTGCCGTCGATCTGCTTCGTGACGACCTGCGGCTTGCCGACCGTGAGCTCGAAGCCCTCGCGGCGCATCTGCTCGACGAGGATCGCCAGGGCCAGCTCGCCACGGCCCTGCACCTCCCACGCGTCCGGGCGCTCGGTGGGGAGCACCTTGAGCGACACGTTGCCGATGAGCTCGGAGTCGAGGCGGTCCTTGACCTGGCGCGCCGTGACCTTGTGGCCCTTGCCGCCCTTGCCCGCCAGCGGCGAGGTGTTGATGCCGATGGTCATCGAGATCGCCGGGTCGTCCACCGTGATGAGCGGCAGCGGGCGCGGGTCGTCCACGTCCGTGAGGGTCTCGCCGATCATGATGTCGGAGATGCCGGCCACGGCCACGATCTCGCCGGGCCCCGCGGACTCGGTGGGCACGCGGTCGAGCGCCTTGGTCTCGAGCAGCTCGGTGATCCGCACGCTCGACAGGGTGCCGTCGTGGCGGGCCCAGGCGACCGTCTGGCCCTTGCGCAGGGTGCCGTTGAAGATGCGCAGCAGCGCGAGCCGGCCGAGGAACGGCGACGCGTCGAGGTTCGTGACGTGCGCCTGCAGCGGCATGTCCGCCTCGTAGGTCGGCGCGGGGATCTTCTCGAGGATGGTGCCGAACAGCGGCTCGAGGTCCTCGTTCGCGGGGAGCGCACCGTCGGCGGGCTGGTCGATCGACGCGCGGCCGGCCTTGGCCGACGCGTACACGACGGGCACGTCGAGGATGGCGTCCAGGTCGAGGTCGGGGACCTCGTCGGACAGGTCGCTCGCGAGGCCGAGCAGCAGGTCGGTGGTCTCCCCCACGACCTCGGTGATGCGCGCGTCGGGGCGGTCGACCTTGTTCACGACGACGATCACGGGCAGCTTCGCGGCGAGCGCCTTGCGCAGCACGAAGCGGGTCTGGGGCAGCGGGCCCTCGGACGCGTCGACCAGCAGCACGACGCCGTCCACCATGGACAGGCCGCGCTCGACCTCGCCGCCGAAGTCGGCGTGCCCCGGGGTGTCGATCACGTTGATGGTGATGCCGTCGGGCTCGCCCGCCTCCGCCGCCGCCGGGCCGGCGTACCGGACCGCGGTGTTCTTCGCGAGGATGGTGATGCCCTTCTCGCGCTCCAGGTCACCGGAGTCCATGACGCGGTCGTCCACGTGCTGGTGGGCGGAGAAGGCGCCTGCCTGGCGCAGCATGGCGTCCACGAGGGTCGTCTTGCCGTGGTCGACGTGGGCGACGATCGCCACGTTGCGCAGGTCGGAGCGCACAGACATCTACGGGTCTCATTTCCTGGGGTGGGGAGGCGACCCGTCAATCGGGCCGCCGCTATCTTACCCGCCCGGTCCAGGCTGCTCGTCCCCGCCCGCCTCCCGCGGCTTCCCAGGCGCACTTCCGGGCGCTGTTCCGGGTGGTCCCTTCGCCTCCCGACGGCGCGGCACGCGCAGCCGCAGCGCGCCCGGCGCGGGCGGCAGGACGTTCTCCCACCGGCCGGCCAGCGTGGTCGCCACCTTCTCCGTGACGTGCTCCGTGAGCTCCGCCCGGGCGGCGCGACGCTCGGCGCGCACGATCTGCCGGTGCTCCACGCTGAGCTCCTTGACGATGGACACCGCCATCCCGATGAGGACCAGCGAGAACGGCAGGGCGATGAGGATCGCGGCCGTCTGCAGCGCCGTGAGCCCGCCCGCCAGGAGCAGCGCTGCCGCGACCAGGCCCTCGAGGATCGCCCAGAACAGCCGGCTCCACAGCGGCGGGTTCGGGTCGCCGCCGTTCGCGAGCATGTCGACCACGAACGACCCCGAGTCGGACGACGTCACGAAGAAGATGACCACCAGCACGATGCCCGCCACGGACAGCCACGTCCCGGCACCCGGCAGGCTGTCGAAGAGCTGGAACATCGCCGTGTCGGTGTTCACGCCTCCGGTCGCGGGGTCCAGCATGCTGCCGGGCTCCGTCATCTCCTGGTGCAGCCCCGCTCCCCCGAACACGCTGAACCAGATCGTGGCGACGGCCATCGGGACGGCCAGCGTGCCGAGGACGAACTCGCGCACCGTGCGCCCGCGCGAGATCCGCGCGATGAAGACGCCCACGAAGGGTGCCCAGGAGATCCACCAGCCCCAGTAGAAGATCGTCCAGCTCGACTCCCAGGCCAGGCCCTCGTCGCCCCGGAAGGCCAGGGTGTCGAACGTCATCTGGATGACGTTCGCGAAGTAGTACCCGAACGACTGCACCCAGCTGCGCAGGATGAACAGGGTGGGGCCCAGCACCAGCACGACGGCCAGCACGACTCCTGCGAGCACCATGTTCCCGTTGGACAACCACTTGATGCCCTTGGACAGGCCCGAGGCCACCGAGAACGCCGCGAGCGCGGTGATCGCCGCGATCAGGCCGAGCTCGAGGGCGGTGCTCGGCTCCACGACGTCGAGATAGCCCAGGCCGTGCGCCACCTGCAGCACGCCCAGGCCGAGGGAGGTCGCGACGCCGAAGACGGTTCCGATGATCGCCACGACGTCGATGACGTTGCCCAGCCAGCCCTTGACGCGGTCGCCGAGCACCGGCTCGAGGGCCCAGCGGATCGACACGGGACGGCCCTTGCGGTGGATCGCGTACGCCAGCGCGAGACCGGCCACCACGTAGATCGCCCAGGCGTGGATGCCCCAGTGCACGTACGTCTGCGAGATCGCCGCCTGGGCGAGGGCGGCGTCGTCGCCGGTCACGCCGGGCTTCGGGGTGACGAAGTGGGACAGCGGCTCGGACACGCCGTAGTAGACGAGCCCGATGCCCATGCCGGTGGCGAAGAGCATGGAGAACCACACGGGGAGCTTGAAATCGGGCGCCTCGTCGTCCGGGCCGAGCACGATGTCGCCGAAGCGGCTCAGCCCCATCCAGATCGCGAAGATGACGAAGGCGGCCACCAGGAGCACGTAGTACCAGCCGAAGGCGCCGATCACCTCGCCCTGGAGCGTGGTCATCACGGCGTCGGTGGCGTCGGTGAAGAGGACCGCGACCAGGACGAACAGCAGGATGATGCCTGCTGCCGGATAGAAGACCCCGCGGGCCAGCGTCGATGCCCCTGCCATGCCCTTCACCCTGACGCCGGGTCCGCCCATCGGCAAACGGACGACGGGGCGTCAGCCCGCGATCGCCGCGCCCTCCAGCCCCGCACCGGGGATGGCGGCGAGCAGGTCGCGCGTGTACTGCTGGCGCGGGTTGTCGAACACCTCGTCGGTGGTGGCCTGCTCCACGACCCGACCGTTCTGCATCACGACCACCGAGTCGGCGATCTGTCGCACGACCGCGAGGTCGTGGGTGATGAACAGGTACGAGAGCCCCAGCTCCTCCTGAAGGTTCCCGAGGAGCTCCAGGATCTGCGCCTGGACGAGCACGTCGAGGGCCGACACGGCCTCGTCGAGCACGATGACCTCGGGACGCAGGGCGAGCGCACGCGCGATGGCGATGCGCTGCCGCTGACCGCCGGAGAGCTCGTTCGGGAAGCGGCGCATCGCCGACTGGGGCAGCGACACCATGTCGAGGAGCTCCCGCACCCGCTTCTCGCGCTCCCTCTTGCCGCCGACCCTGTGGAGGGCCAGGGGCTCCTCGATCGACCGGAAGATGGAGAACGTCGGGTCGAGCGAGCCGTACGGGTTCTGGAACACCGGCTGGATGCGCCGCCGGAACGCGAAGGCCTCCTTGGGCGAGTACTTCGCGACGTCCGCGCCGTCGAACTCGACGACCCCGGAGGTCGGGTCGAGCAGGCCCAGCACCATGTTCGCCGCCGTGGACTTGCCGGAGCCGGACTCGCCCACCAGGGCCAGCGTGTGGCCACGCTGGAGGGTGAAGCTCACGTCGTCGACGGCCTTGAAGTCCGTCGACGCCCCCGGGCGTCCGCCACGGATGCTGAAGACCTTCGTGAGGTTCTTCGCCACGACGATGTCCGACTGCGCCGCCTTGCCGGCAGCCCGGAGCGGGACCGTCGCCTCGAGGTCGGGCGCCAGCAGCTCGTCCGACTCCTCGCCCTGCTCGTGCGCCACCTGGATGCGGCGGGACGCGAGCGACGGCGCCGAGGCGACCAGCCGCTGCGTGTACGGGTGCTGCGGGTTCGCGAGGATCTGCTGGGCCGGGCCCGACTCGACGACACGTCCCTTGAACATCACCACGAGGTGCTCGGCGCGCTCCGCGGCCAGGCCCAGGTCGTGCGTGATGAACAGGACGGCGGTGCCGAGCTCCTGCGTGAGCACGTCGAGGTGGTCGAGGATCTGCCGCTGCACCGTGACGTCGAGGGCCGACGTCGGCTCGTCCGCGATGAGGAGCTTCGGCCGCGAGGCCAGCCCGATCGCGATGAGCGAGCGCTGGCGCATGCCGCCCGAGAACTCGTGCGGGAACTGGCGCGCCCGCCGCTCGGCGTCGGGCAGCCCGGCCTCCTGGAGCAGGCCGGCGACACGCTCCTTGCGCTCCCGCTTGCCGCCCTCGAAGCCGTTGGCCTTGAGGGCCTCCTCGATCTGGGTGCCGATGCGCCACACCGGGTTGAGGTTGGACATCGGGTCCTGCGGGACGAGGCCGATGTCCCGGCCGCGCATCGCCTCGATCTCCGTGCGGGGCAGGCCCACGATCTCGCGACCGTCGAACGTGATGCTGCCGCCGGTCACCTTGCCGGTGCCGGGCAGCAGGTCGATCACGGCGTGCGCGGTGGTCGACTTGCCCGACCCGGACTCGCCGACGATCGCGACCGACTGACCGGGGTACACGGTGATGTCGGCACCGCGGACGGCGTGCACGACGCCCTCGGAGGTCGTGAACGACACCTCGAGGTCGCGGATCTCGAGCAGGGGCTTGTCGGTCCCCGCCTCGTAGCTGCGGCCGGCGCCCTCACCGACGGGCTGGTTGCCGTTCGTCACTGGGAACTGTGTCGTCATCGCTTCCGTGCCTTCGGGTCGAGGGCGTCGCGCACGACGTCGCCCATCATGATGAAGCCGAGCACCGTGATGGCCAGGCCGGCGGCCGGGTAGAAGAGGATCTCGGGGGCCTGGCGGATCGCCCGCTGGGCCTGCGCGATGTCTCCACCCCACGACACGGTGCTGGGCGGCAGGCCGATGCCGAGGAAGCTCAGCGTCGCCTCCGCGACGATGAACGTGCCCAGCGCGACCGTGGCGTACACGATGATCGGTGCGGCCGAGTTGGGCAGCACGTGCCTCAGCAGGATCTTGCCGCGCCCCATGCCGAGCGAGCGGGCGGCGGTGACGAACTCGTTGTTCTTCACGGACATCACGGTGCCGCGCGTGATGCGGGCGATCGACGTCCACCCGAAGGCGGCGAGCACCAGGGCCACCGTGAAGCTGGTCCGGTTGGTGGTGATCGACATGATGACGATGGCGGCCAGCACCAGCGGGATCGCGAAGAAGATGTCGGTGATGCGCGACAGGATGACGTCGAACCAGCCGGCGAAGTAGCCGGCGACGGCCCCCATGATGGTGCCGAGGATCACGACCATCGCCGTGGACATGACGCCCACGAGCACGGACGCGCGGGCACCGTAGATGGTGCGCGCGTAGATGTCGCAGCCCTGCTTGTCGAAGCCGAACGGGTGCCCGGGCTCGGGGCCGTCGAGCGACTTGGCGAGCTCGCAGTCGAAGCGGGGGTGCACGGACGTGAACCAGCCGGGGAACGCCGCCACCGTGATGACGAGCAGGATGATCACGGCCGCGACCCAGAACATGGGGCGGCGGCGCATCTGGCGCCACGCGTCGCGCCAGAGGCTGGACGGCGCCTCGTCCGTCTTGACCGCGTCGACGGCACCGAGGCCGCCCTCGTCGACCTCGGCGGCGAAGTGCTCCTGCCCGGGGCGCGGTCGCCGTCCGCCGGGCACGGTCTCGTATCGGTTCTCAGGCATAACGGATCCTCGGGTCGAGGGCGGCGTAGAGGAGGTCGACGAGCAGGTTCGCCAGGATGTAGACGATGACCAGCACGGTCGTGAGCGAGACGACGGTGATGTTCTCGCCGCGGATGATCGCCTGGTAGAGCGTCCCCCCGACGCCGTTGATGTTGAAGATGCCCTCCGTCACGATCGCGCCGCCCATGAGGTTGCCGAGGTCGGCGCCCAGGAACGTCACGACGGGGATGAGCGAGTTGCGCAGCACGTGGCGGCCGGTGACCTGCGAGCGACGGAGCCCCTTGGCCCGCGCGGTGCGGACGTAGTCGGCACTGAGGTTCTCCGCGACCGACGTGCGGGTCAGGCGGATCACGTACGCGAACGACGTCGCTGCCAGCACGATCGCCGGTAGCAGGAGACTGTAGAAGTTGGGGTCCCTGCCGACGGTGACGGGGAACCAGCCGAGCTTCACACCCATCACGAACTGCAGCACGAAGCCGATGACGAACGTCGGGACGGAGATGACGAGCAGGCTGATCACCAGCACGGTGCCGTCGAACCAGCCGCCCTTGCGCATGCCGGCGAAGAGGCCGAAGAGGACGCCGAAGACGGCCTCGATGACGAGCGCCATGATCGCGAGCTGGAACGTGACCGGCAGCGCCGCGCCGATGACGTCCATGATGTCCTGACCTCGGAAGTCGACGCCGAAGTCGAGCGTGAAGACGCCCTTGAGGAACAGCAGGTACTGCACGATGAACGGTTCGTTCAGGTTGTACTGCTC
Source organism: Isoptericola nanjingensis (assembly GCF_050311635.1). Taxonomy (NCBI): domain Bacteria; kingdom Bacillati; phylum Actinomycetota; class Actinomycetes; order Micrococcales; family Promicromonosporaceae; genus Isoptericola; species Isoptericola nanjingensis. The sequence goes on from NZ_JBNOZL010000001.1 coordinate 462,635, forward strand.
GCGGATCTGGGCTTGCACGGCCTCGGGGAGACCGCGCTCCCCGCCCAGGCCTGCCACGGGGTCTCCGGGCCGCAGGAACACGAGTGCGTAGAGCAGGAGCGTCGCTCCCAGGAACACAGGGATCACCTGTAGGAGCCTGCGTCCGAGATACCAGAGCATGTGTGTTGTCTCCTCGTTCGCCCCGGGATTCCCAGGGCCACGGGTTCAAGTTTCGGGCCTCGTTGCCAGGACGACGGCCACGACGGGGTGTGGCCAGGACAAGGATAGGGGGCAGGGTGTGCTGCGTCGGCACACCCTGCCCTCCGGACGTCGGCGGGCCGGCCGCGAACCTACCGGACGCGGCCGGCCGTCACCGAATCGGGCGTCAGCCCTGCTTCGTGACCTGGTACAGGATCGGGTCGCTGTCCCAGCCGAAGGTGACGTTCTCGACGTCCTCGCCGAAGCCGCCGGTGGCGTTCTGGTACCACAGCGGGATACCAGGCATGTCACCGAACAGGATGGTCTGCGCCTCCTGGTAGGCCTTGATCGCGGCCTCCGGGTCGGTCGCGCCGTTGCCCTCCTTGAGCTTGGCGTCGAACTCCTTGTTCGAGTAGCCCATGTCGTTCGAGCCGGCGTTCGTGCCGTAGATCGGCCCGAGGAAGTTGCTCAGCGCCGGGTAGTCGGCCTGCCAGCCGCCACGGAAGAGGCCCTTGATCTCCTTGTTGTCACGCGCGTCAAGGAACTCGTCGAAGGTGGCGTACGGGTCGAACTCGCACCCGATGCCGAGCGTGCTGCGGACGTTGTTGCAGACGGCGTCCACCCAGGTCTGGTGGTCGGAGTCGGCGTTCGAGGCGATCTGCAGCGTGAAGTCCTTGCCGACCGGGTCCTCGCCCTCGGCCTGGTCCCAGAGCTTCTTGGCCTCGTCGGGGTTGTACTCGAGCACCTCGTTGCCCTCGATCTGGTCGGACCAGCCGTCGATGACCGGCGACGTGAAGTCCTTCGCCGGGGTGCGGGTGCCGTTGTAGATCGTCTCGGTGATCTGGTCACGGTCGATCGCCATGGAGATGGCCTGGCGGCGCAGCACGCCCGCGTCGCCCTGGAACTCCTTGACGTACTCCGGGACGTTGACGACCTGGATGACGGCCGCGGGCTGGTTGACCGCGCGGTCGCCCAGCTCGTCCTCGAACGTCGCGAACGACGACGACGGCACGTTCTTCACGATGTCGAGCTGACCGCCGAGGAGGTCGTTGTACGCCGTGTCCTCCTCGGTGTACGCGACCAGGTCGGCGCCGTCGTTCTGCGCCTTGCGCTCGCCCTGGTAGTCGGGGTTCGGGCGCAGCTCGATGACCTCGTTGTGCGTCCAGTTCTCGACCTGGTACGGGCCGTTGCCGATCGGCTTGTCGGCGAACGCGTCCGGGTTGTCGAAGAACGCCTCCGGGAGCGGCATGAACGCGGAGTAACCCAGGCGGATCGGGAAGTCCGACTCGGGCTGGGCGAGCTTGACCGTGAACTCGGTGTCGCTGACGACCTTGAGGCCGCTCATGGTCTCCGAGGCGGGCTTCTCGCCCTCCTTCGGGCTGCCGTCCTCCTGCAGCTGGTCCTCCGCGAAGTTCACGTCCGCGAAGCCCTCGATCGGCTCGAAGAAGTAGCTGAGGTTCTGGGCGTTGGGCCCGTACGCGCCGTAGTTCCAGGCGTCGACGTAGCTCTGCGCCGTCACCTTCGAGCCGTCGGTGAACGTCCAGCCGTCCTTGATGGTGATCGTCCACGTCTGGTTGTCGTCAGACTCGATGGACTCCGCCATGTCGTTCTGCGTCTGGCCGTCGGCGTCGTAGTAGACGAGGCCCGCGAAGATGTTCGAGATGGCCAGCGAGCCGTTGGTCTCGTTCGTCATCGTGGGGATGAGCGGGTTCTGCGGCTCGCCGTTCTGCACGGTGATGATCCCGGCGCCCGAGCCGCTGCCCGTGCCCTCCCCGGTGTCATCGCCCGAACCGCCACCGCACGCGGACAGCAGCAGGGCCGAGGCGAGGGTGAAGGCCCCGATGCCTGCAAGTCGTCGTCGAGGTGTCACGTGTCCTCCTGAGTTGAGTCGCTCACCGGCGGGGATCACCCCTCGGTGAGGTGCAGGCGCGTGTGCCCGCGCACTGCACTGTGCGCGGGTGACTCTAGTCACGGTTCAGGGCCCGGACATACCCTTCGCCCGCTTTGCGCCCGGAACCGTGACCAATCCGGTATCTGGGCGCAACCTCAGGGACACGACCGGCGGCCGGCCCCGGACGCCGTCATACCGTCACCAACCGGCCCTCGCGGACCACGAGGACGCGGTCCGCCATGGCCACCAGCTCCGGGTCGTGGGTCGCCACGACGGCGGCCACCCCGCGCGAGTGCACCAGGTCGCGCAGCAGCGCCATGACGCGGGCGGCCGTCGTCGAGTCCAGCTGGCCGGTCGGCTCGTCGGCGAGCAGCACCCGCGGACGGGCGACGAGCGCCCGCGCCACGCCGACCCGCTGCTGCTGCCCGCCCGAGAGCTCGTCCGGGCGCTGCTCGGCGTGGTCCGCGAGGCCGACCGCCTCGAGCGCCTCCGCGACCCGGGCCGCCCGTTCGGCGGCGTCGACCCGTGCCAGGCGCAGGGGCACCTCCACGTTCTCGGCCGCCGACAGCACCGGGATCAGCCCGAACGACTGGAACACGAAGCCGATCTCGGTGCGGCGCACCGCGTGCAGCTCGTCCTCGTCCAGGCCGCCCAGCTCGCGCTCGACGACGCCCGGGCCGCCCGGTGCCGCGGGGTCGGCGCCGAGGTGCACCGTCCCCGTGGTCGGGCGGTCGAGCCCGCCGAGCAGGTGCAGCAGCGTCGACTTGCCGGAGCCTGACGGCCCCACCACCACCACGAGCTCGCCGGCTCCGACCTCGACGGACACGTCCTCCAGCGCCCGCACCTCGCCCGCGCCGCTGCCGTAGACGCGCGAGACGCCCTCCGCGCGCAGCACCGTCGTCGTCGTGACGCTCATCGCCGCTCCCCCGGTCCCCGGCGGCCGTCCGGCCGGACCTCGACGTGGTCGGGCTCCAGGGCGAGGCGCACCCGGTCCCGCAGGGCCAGGGCGCTGACGAAGTCCTGCGGCAGCTGCAGGCGCCCCACGCGGTCCAGCACCGCGAACTCCTCCGCGACGTGCCGCTGCGCGCCGTCCTCGTCCACCTCCGTGCGGCGCAGCACCTCCGTGGACGTGCGCCCGTCACGGATCTGCACCGTCCGCGCGACGTGCTCCGAGACGGCCGGGTCGTGCGTGACGATCAGCGTCGTCACCCCGGTCGCCGCGTTCACCCCGCGCAGCGCCTCGAGCACCTCGACGCTCGTCGCCTCGTCCAGCTCCCCCGTGGGCTCGTCCGCCAGCAGCACGCGCGGCGCGCCCGCCACCGCGACGGCGATCGCGACCCGCTGCTGCTGCCCGCCCGACATCTGGCCCGGCCGCCGGTCCGCCACGTGCCCGACGTCGAGCAGCTCGAGCAGCTCGGTGACGCGCGCCGCGCGCGCGGCCCGGGAGCCGGAGCGCGCGATCTCGAGCGGCACCCGGACGTTCTCGGCCGCCGTGAGGTACGGCAGCAGGTTCCGCCCGGTCTGCTGCCAGACGAACCCGACGGTGGAGCGCTGGTAGCGCACGCGGTCGCGCCGCGTCATCGCCAGCAGGTCCGTGCCCGCGACCACCGCGGAGCCCGCCGTCGGCAGGTCCATGCCGGACAGGATGTTGAGCAGCGTCGACTTGCCCGAGCCCGACGCCCCGACCACGGCGACCAGTCCCCCGCGGTCGACGGTGAGGTCCAGCCCCTGCAGCGCCTGCACCTCGATGCCGTCCGTGGCGAAGATGCGCACCAGCCCTCGGCAGCGGATCTCGCCGGGCTCCGACCGGGCGGCGTCGGCCGCAGGCCGGCCTGCCCCCTCCTCGGCCACCACCATCGCGTCACCACCGTCCCGTCGCCACCGTGTCGTCGCCACCGTGTCGTCATCGTCGTCGCCGTCGCCCATCAGCCGTCCTCCCTCATTCCGCCGCCTCCCGCAACCGCTCCGGCGTCGCGCCGCGACGCCCCGCGACCGCCGCCAGCACGGCCCCGACGACCACCGTCGCCACGAAGCCGACCGCTCCCCCCAGCACGAGCACCGGGTCGACCGTGAGCGCGGGCTGCGGCCCGCCCCCGGTCAGCGCGGTCAGGTCCACGCGGGCACGCAGCAGGGCGGGCACCGCGACCCCGACCAGCGCCCCCACGAGGAGCGCGCCCAGGGCCCAGGGCGCCACCTCCCACGCGACCAGCCCGCGCGCCTCCGAGCGCCGCACCCCCATCGAGCGCAGCACCGCGAGCAGGCGCTCCCGGTCCGGGGCGGCCAGCACCAGGGTGAGGGCCACGGTGAGCGCGACCAGCACGCCCGCCAGGGCGACGGAGACCCGCGCCCCGGTCGCGATCCCCCGGGCCGCCGGCGACTCCAGGAGCTCCGCGGCGACCGTCGTGCGGTCGTCGACGGTGGCGCCCGGCACGGCGTCGCGCAGCGCCGCGGCGACCCGCGCCGGGTCCGCGCCAGCGTCGAGCGCCACGAGGGCGGTGCGCGGCTCGGTCGCGTAGTCGAGCGGGCCGGCGAGGACGCCCGCGTCGAGCACGAGGGTCGACGGCGCGTCGATCACGCCGGGCACCCGGTCCGTCGCGCCGGCCACCACGACGTCGGCGCTCTCGTCCTGCAGGTCGAGGACGAGCCCGGTGGTGCCCGCCGCGACGTCCGGGACCCGCAGCGAGAGGACCGGCAGGGCGCCGTCTGCGGCCGGGCGGGACAGCTCCGCGACGTCGAGCGGGGCGTCCGGCACCTCGGCCTGCACGGCGGCGAGCTCCACCGCGTCCACGGCGACCACCTGCACCGAGCGGGTCCGTCCGTCGGCCGACCTCAGGTGGCCGGTCTCGGGCACGCGGGACGCCGTCGCCACCGCCGTGACGCCGTCCACCTCGCGCAGCGTCGTCACGGTCTCCTCGCCCAGCGCGGGTCCCGAGACCCGCAGGTCGGCCCCCAGCTCGACGTGCGCCTGGCGCGCCACGCCGGCGTCCACGGTCGACAGCAGCACCGCCGACGAGGCCCCCACGGAGACCGCGAGCACCAGGGCGAGCGCGGGCACGACGCCGCCGGCCGGGGCACGGGTCGCCCTGGCCGCCCCCAGGAACGGCACCAGGTCGCGGCGCCGGGACAGCAGCCGCTCGAGGCCGCGCGCCAGCAGCGGGATCAGGCGCACGGCGACCAGGGCGGCAGCGGCGGCCACGAGCAGCGGGGTGGCCGCCACCAGCGGGTCGACCCCGCCGTCTCCCGCGCCCCCGACGACGCCGCGGCGCGCCAGGAGCACCGCCGCGAGCGCCGCGACGCCGACCACCGCGAGCTCCGCCGTCCGCCGCCACGGTCCGCTCTTGCCCGCGGCGAGGTCCCTCCGCTCGCCCCGCAGCGAGCGCGGCACCGTCACGGCGGCGGCCGCCACGGCCGGCGCCAGCGCCGCCGCGACGGCCCACGTCAGCTGGGTCCCGGTCACGGCGCCGGGGCGGACCAGGAGGCCGAGCAGCACGCCGACGACGGCGGCCGGCAGGCTGACGGCGAGGCCCTCGCACGCCGTGAGCAGCCGCAGCCGGGCGCCGGTCGCGCCGCGCGCGAGCAGCACCGCGAGCGCCGACCGGCGCCGCTCCACGACCAGGCGTGCCGCCAGCACCACGACCGCGCCGAGCGCGCCGAGCGGGCCCACCACCAGCACCGCGAGGACGGCGTCGGTGGTCACGCGCTCCCGCAGGAGCGCGTCGAGCACGTCCGAGAGGGCGGTGCGCGCCTGCAGGACCACCGGGTCACCGGGCACCACGGCCAGCGTCTCGTGCGTGAGACCGCGCACCTGGTCGGCGAGGAGCGCGACGTCGTCGGACCGGAGCCCTGCGACCGTCACGGGGTACCAGAGCTCGGTCTGCGCCTCCCGGAAGGCGAGGGAGCCGATCATCGCCGGGTCGACGTAGACGGCCGCCGTCGCGATGGTGGCGCCGTCCGCGGTCACGCTCAGCTGGGCGTCGCGACCGAACGGCTGGTGGTACCAGGTGCTCGCACCGGGGTCGACGGGCTCGGTGAGCCCGACGACGCGCAGCGGGGGGAACTTCCAGACGTCCACGGCGTAGGTGCCGCCGAGCTCCCACCCGAGCGTCTCGGCGGCCGAGCTCGACAGGACCACCTGCACGGGTTCGTCGCCCTCCGGCCCGTTGAAGCTCGTGACCACCGGGGTCGCGGCGGGCCACTCGCCCTCGACGAGCCGCAGGTCCTCGGTCATCCGCGCCGACGCCCGCATCACGACCTGCGGGACCTGGATCCCGGACCCGGGCACCTGCTCGGTCACCGTCTTCCGGGAGGAGACGGCGAACGACGGCTCGCCGAGCACGTCGCGCAGCGGCTGCGGCCGCTCGTCGCGCAGCCGCACCATGCCGTCGAGGAACTCGTCCCACCGGGGCTCGGGCGGCACGGCGGGCTCGCTCGCCGGCCCGGTCATGACGGCGTCGGTGGCCGACAGCCCCCCGCCGGGGACCACCGACGACCGGGACGAGACGTCCCGGCGCTGGGGCGAGAGCTGCTCGGTGGCGTAGGTGACCTGCTCCGAGCGCATCTCGCCGATCGCGCGGGTGGCGACGGTGGCGGCGCCCGCCCCGAGCACGGTCACGACGGCGAGGACCAGCGCGGTCCCCCACGCGGAGCGCAGGTGGCGGCGCAGCAGCAGCCACAGCATCAGCGCACCTCCTCCCGGTAGCCGCCGTCGCGCGCCTGCGCGGCGACCGCGGCCCCCACGACCAACGCGACGGCGGCCAGACCCGCGACGAGGACGCCGCCGGGCACGAGCGCCGCTTCGGGCGAGTACGCCGTGTCCGGGGTCGGGACGACGGCGAACCCGGTGAGCGTGGCCGCGGCCAGGCCCGGCACCGTCGCGGCCGCCAGGGCCCACCCGGCCAGGAGCCCCGCGACCAGCGCGGCGGCCGTGACGACGGCCAGCTCCGTCGCGCGGCTCGCCCCCTGCGCCCGGGGCGGGAGCCCGACGGCGCGGAGCACCGCGACCTCGCCGCGCCGCTCCCGCACGCCGGCCACGCTCACGGCACCCACGCCGACCAGGGCGAGCGCCGCGGCCGCGAGCGCGGCGACCGCGAACGCCTGGCGCACCGGCCCCGCGGCGTCGGCCCCCTCCGACCCGGTCGACGTCGTGATCTGGACCGGCACCGTCCTGGCGGCGTCCTGGGCGGCCGCCGCCAGCCGGTCGACGTCGGTGCCGGGCGCGCCACGGACCCACGTCTCGGCGGCCCCGGGGACCACCGTCGCGAGGCGCAGGGACGCCGCCTGGAGCTCGTCGAGCCGCACCATCGCCGCACCCTGGTGCAGGGAGCCCGGCACGACGTCCACGACGTCGACCACCTGCACGGGCAGCCGCCCGCCCTCGCCCAGCGGCACCTCCGTCGTGCCCCCGGTGGTGACGTCGAGCAGCCTGGCCAGGTCCTGGGACAGGACGGCGCGGGCCGGCTGCCGTCCGGAGCCCGCCACCATGGCGCGGGACGGCGAGGGCATCGCCTCGTGGTCGGCCTGGGCCGCGAAGCTCAGGCCCGTGCCCGGTCGGGCACCGAAGGCGACGTTCGGGTCGTCGCGGGCGGGGGCCCAGTCGGCGCCGGCGACGTCGATCTCGGCCGTCGCGCCCTCCTCGGTGGTGGCGTCCAGCCCGTCCACGGAGAGCCGCAGCGTGGTGAGCGCGCTCGGCGAGCTCGGCAGCCGGGTGTCGAGCGCGACGACGGTCCACGCTCCCGGCCCTCCGTCGGTGCCCGGGGGCGCGGCCGGCACGTCGGCCCGGAGCTCGACCGTGCTCTCGTCGGGGCCGATGGGACGGGTGTCGACCCGCCCGCCGCCGGGGTCGCCGTCGAGGTCCACGTCGAGCTCCTCGACGTCGACGCCGACGACCTGTCCGTCCGCGTCGGCGAGCCAGAGCCGGAGGGAGATCGTCGAGTCCTCGAGCACGAGGAGCTGCCCCCGCTCGGACGGCGCCGACGCGGTCGCCTCCTCGAGGGACGCCCAGGTCGCGGGCTCGCCGCCCGCCGCGCCCGTGGCCGCCTCTGCCGTGGCCGCCTCGTCGACGACGTAGTACTGCCCGGTGGCGCGCAGCACCAGCGCCGTCGTGCCGGCCGGGAGCCGGGGGTTGTCCGCGTACGGGCCGGGGCCGTCCAGCGCCGCCGCGATCTCGTCGACGCCCTGCTGCCCGTGCGGCCCGCGGGCCACCGCGGCGACCCGGTCGGGCGGCACGCCCGTGGTGGTCAGGGGGATGCCGTCCACGACCGCCTCGGACACCCGCACGGGGGCGGCGTCCGCCGCTCCCGGCAGCGCCGCGTACATCGCGGCCGGCCCGGGCGTCCCCTCCGTCGCGACGACCCGCACGTCGCTGCCCGCGGCCACGCCGGCGGCCGCCGCCCGCAGGTGCTGACCGGTCCCTGTGTACGCAGACGCGAGCACCGCGCTCCCCGTGGCCACCACCACCAGGACCACGGGCACCGCCGTGACCGCGAGCCGCCGGGCCACCTGCCGCGCCGCGAGCACCCGCGTGCCCGGGCGGCGCGCGGTGAGCGCCGCCCAGGCCCGCGACAGCGGGCCCAGCAGCGCCACCGCCACGACGGCCGCGGCCGCGAGGACGAGAGCGGGCGCCGCGGCGGCCGCCGGGTCGGTCTGGCCGCCGTCGGGCGTGGGGACGAGGGGCGAGCCGTACCGCCGCAGCAGCCACGTGGTGACCCCGGCGGCCACCGCCACCAGCACGACGGTCCCCCACGTGGCGGCCCGCCGCGCACGACCCGACCGGTCCGTGTCCCGCAGCGCCGCGGCGGCCCGGGCCTGCAGGCCGCCGACCGCCACCAGCAGGAGCAGCGCACCCGCCGCCGTCGCCACGACCGAGGGCGCCAGCGTCCCCGCGAAGGATCCGGCGGGGGTGCCCTGGGCCGCCAGCACGGCCGCCGCCGCGCCCGCACCCAGCGCCGCGCCGACCACCACCACCAGGACCGCCTCGGACGCCGCGGCCGCCGTCAGCTGGCCCGCCGATGCCCCGCGCGAGACCAGGAGGTGCACCTCCCCCGCCCGGGTGGCCGCGAGCAGCCGCGCCACCTGGGCGACCGCGACCGCGCCCGCCAGCGCGAGCACGAGCATCGGGACGAGGGCCACGGCCGACGCCGCGGCAGCCGCCGCGGCCGCGTCGGCGGCCCGCTCCCCGAGGTCCCCGGTCACCGTCGCGCCGCGCACGGCGACGGCGTCGTCGGAGAGGACCGCCTCGAGGAGCGCGTCGGACCCGGCGGCGAGGACGGCGAGGTCGGCGGTGCCGGTGGCGGCGACGTCGGGCGTCAGCGTCCAGCGCACGAACGGGTCGTCGGAGTCGTCGTCGGGCACCTCCTCGCGGACCAGGTCGTACGGCGCCGGGGCGAAGAGCGCGTCGACGTCGTGGCGCAGCGCCGTGTCCTGCGCCTCCGCGTCGGCCTCCGGGGCGAGCCGGGTGGTCACCTGCACGTCGGCCGGGACGCCGCCCCGGGTCAGCCCGTCGTGGACGACGTCCGCCTCGGCGGCGCGGACCGCTCCGACGGCGGTGCCGAGCGCCGCCGCGACGGTGGCGACCAGCAGCGCGACGAGGACCAACAGCCCGCGGCGTGCGCCCGAGCGGCGTGCCAGCAGCCGGGCGCGGCTCACCGGCCCGCCCCGACGGCGTGCGCCCCGCGGGCCACGGTCACGGGCGGTGGCCCCGCTTCTCGTTGCCGCGCCGGTAGTCGCCCGTCGCGCGGGCCAGCAGCTCCTGGTCGGTCTCGGGGTCGCGGCCGAGCAACGCGGCCAGGCGGGCGGCGCGCGCCCCCGCGACCGTGACGACCGGGCGGCCGCCGCGGCTCACGAGCACCTTGCCGTCCTTGGTGACCCGGTGCTCGAACGGGTCGTCCTCGAGGCCCACGGAGTCCCCCTCAGCGACGCCACTCGTAGGGCGTGGTGGTGGAGACCTTGACCAGGCCGGAGCGCTCCAGGATGGGGCGGGAGAACTCGGTCGAGTCGCTGTGCAGGTACGTCTTGCCGCGCTCGACGGCGGATCGGGCGCGCGCCGCGGTCAGCGCGCGGTAGATGCCGCGCCCCCGCCACTCGGGGCGGGTCGACCCGCCCCAGAGCCCGGCGAACTCGGTGCCGGGCACGGGCTCGAGCCGGCCGGCGCTGACCATCTGCCCGTCCGCCTCCGCGACCCACAGCTCCATCTCGGGGTCGCGCTCCTGGCGCCGGAGGATCTGGTCGGCGTGCCCCGACGTGGCCGGGTCGTCCCCGAAGACCTCGTCCGCCATCGCGGACATGGCGCGCACGTCCGCCTCCGCGGTGACGCGGCGCAGGGTGACGCCGGCCGGCAGCGGGACGTCCGCGACGAGGAGCCGCGCGTCGCCGATCATGATCGACTCCGGCTCCTGGGGCAGGAAGCCGTGGTCGACCAGGGCCTCGTGCAGGCCGGGGGCGACGTCGTGACCACGGGTCTTCCACTCGGCGTTCGTGACCGTCGCGTCGTCGCGGAAGTGCGCGAGGGCCGCGGCGACGAACCCCCGGATCGTCGCCGCGTCGGCGCCGCCGAGATCGCGGTAGGTGACGAAGCCGCGCCCGCCCGTGAACGTGACGAGGCGCAACGGTCCGAGGCGGGTCACGGCGACGGCGCTCGGTGTCTCGGCGTCGGTCCTCAGCTGGTCGTCGTAGGCGGCGAGGAGGCGCGCGACGTCGACGTCGGCAGCAGGTGCATTCACGGCGGACACCCTTCCAGAGCCCGGGCACGCGGGGCAACGGTTTTCACAGGGATGCATGGAGCGGGCATGGGCTTCCGGCCCGCGAGCATCGGCGACCATGACCGAGCGCGACGGCTACGTCGACCGTCTGCGCGCCCTGGTCGGCCACGCCCCCGTCTTCCTGCCCGCCGCCTGCTGCGCCGTCCTGCGGCACGACGGGGACGGCGCCACGCGCGTCCTGCTGCAGCAGCGCGGCGAGCCCGGCGGGCCGTGAGGCCTGCCCTTGGCGGCCTGGGCCTGGGCGAGACGGTCGCTGCCCCACCCCCTCCTCGACCCGCACGTGCCGGTGCTCGACGCCCTCGCGGCCGGAAGCCGCGGCGTCTGGGACTGACCCGGCACGACCCGTTCGGGGTTCTCAGTCCCCGGCCAGGTCGTCCCAGACCACGAAGACCGACCCGGCGTCGATCTCGGCTCCCGCCGCGCGGTAGGTGGCGAGCGCCGCGGCGTTGTCCGCCTCGGTGCCGGTCCACATGCCGCGGCAGCCGCGGGCGAGGGCCACGTCCCGCAGCGCCGCGAGCAGCGCGGTCGCCACCCCCTGGCGGCGCCACGCCGCATCGACGCCCAGCTCGTACAGGAAGAGCTCCGCGTCCTTGTCCGGGTGGCGCATCTCCACCCCCGACACGAACCCGACGTCGCTCCCGTCGGCCGCGCGCGCCAGCAGCACGACGTGGCCCGGGCGGCGCAGCGTGTCCGCCGCGCCCTCCGGCGAGACCGGGCGATCGAAGAGGTACGACGCCGCGACCAGCTCCGCCGGGTCCGTGACCTGCACGACCGTCCATCCCGCCATGGAGACGATCCTCGCCCGGGGCGCCCGCGCGGGCCACGCGAACGCCGAAGGATGTCACCGACAACAGTCCGGCACCCTCCTTCCCCACCATGACCGTGCAGGCGATGCAGGTGACGCAGGCGGTGGAGTCGGTGACGGCGCTGCTGCCGAGCTACGCCGCGCTGCTCGGCTTCCTCGGCGCCTCCCTCGCGACGCTGGCCGCCCCCGGCCCGTCGATCGTGTACGTCGTCGCGCGCTCCACCGCCCACGGACGCCGCGCCGGCCTGTACTCGATGGCCGGCCTGGAGACGGGTGCCGCCCTGCACGTGGTGGCCGCGGCGGCCGGGCTGGCCGCCCTGCTGGCGCGGTCGCCGGCGCTGTTCGACGTGGTGCGCTGGACCGGCGCCGCCTACCTGGTGTGGCTCGGGGTCCGCGAGCTGCGCGCGGCCCGGACCCGGGCCACGGCCCCGGGCGACGCCACCGGCGAGGGCGCCGCGCCGGCGTCGCCGCGCCGCTGGCGGCTCTTCGCGGACGGCGTCCTGGTCGACGTCCTCAACCCGAAGACCGCCCTGTTCTTCCTGGCCTTCCTCCCGCAGTTCGCCGACCCGGCGCGCGGGGCCGTCGCGCCGCAGCTGGCGCTCCTCGGCGGCCTCTTCGTCGGTCTCGCCGCCCTGGTGGACTCCTCGTACGTCCTGCTCGCCGACCGGATGTCGTGGCGGCTGCGCGGGTCGGAGCGCGCCCGGCGCAGGCTGGGCCGCGCGTCCGGCGGGATCTACCTGGCGCTGGCCGGCACCGCGGTCGTGGTCTGATCGCCGCGCGGCACCGAGTTCATCGGCGCCAACCCCTCGCTCGCGGCCATCCAGGCGGCGAACGTCACGGCACCCAGCTCGAACGCCACGAGCCGCCGGTCCCAGCGCCGGCCCGGGCCGGTCGCCGCACGCACGAGCGCCAGGCCGCCGGCCAGGTTGGCCGCGCCCCACACGAGGTTGACCAGCGGCGACGACCCGCGTCCCGCCAGCGGGGTGAGGTGCTCCCGTCCCGTCGCGGCCGACGCCTGGTGCGGCGCGCTGTTGGCCACGAGGAGTCCGCCGACGAACGAGGCGAGATGACGGCCCCGCGTCGGGGGCACGGGTGCGGGTCGGCTCATCCGCCGACGTTCCCAGGCCTGCGGAGGCCGCGCAAGCCCGTCCGACGCACGGAGACGGCGTCGGGGGGCCGGTCCGGCAGCGGCGCTCAGAGGTGCCGGGCGACGACCGCGCGCCGGGGTCGCAGCCACCAGCCGCGCCGGTCCGCCTCGACCAGCAGGCGCAGCAGCAGCCCGCCCACCAGCAGCCCGCCCACCAGGTCGCTGATCCAGTGCCAGCCGAGGTAGTAGGACACCGCGACCGCGTTGAGCGCGACCAGGCCGACGCCGAGGCGCAGGGTCGTCATCGTGCGCGACGACGCGTTCGTCCAGCGCCCGACGAGGTAGACGGCCGTGCCGTAGATCAGCACCGCCTCGGCCGCGTGGCCCGACGGGAAGCTGATGCCGGCCCAGCCGAGGGGGCGCAGCCCGCCGTCGAACAGGTCGGCGTCGTCCGTCGTGGGCGCCGGCCGCGCGAGGACCACCTTGAGCAACCCCACACCTCCGTAGAACGCCAGCTCGGCCATGGCCGCGCACCACAACGGGCGCCACGTGCGGTGCCGCCACGAGAGGGTGGCCGCGACGGCCAGCAGGACCGGCAGGCAGACCGCCTGCCCGGCGATCGGGTCGAGCACGTGCTGGATGAAGGGCTGCAGCCCCGGCGTCAACAACCTGGCCCAGTACCCGTGCGCGTCCTCGTCGACGCCCCGGAACGGGCCGGCCGCCAGGAGCGTCACCACCACCAGCCCCACGAGGAGGGCGGGCGCCGAGGTCAGCCGGCCGAGCGGGTCCTCCGGCTGCCGGGAGTGCCCGGCTCGGGTAGCGACGCGCGAGCTGTCGAGGGCGCGCGCGGGCGCATCAGGAGCCTGGAGCAACATCGCGCCCAGGGTAAGCAGCCCGGCTGGGCATCACCTGGTCGAGCGCGTGTGGTGTGCCGCACGTCCTCCGTCAGCCCCGGTCAGGCGCGCGGCGCCAGCGCCGACGCGAGCCACGCGTTGCGGGTGCGCAGCAGGCGCGTCATGTACCGGGTGAGCACCAGCCGCTCCACCAGCCGCCCCAGCGGCCCGGCCGGGGCGGCGAACTCCACCGTGTCCGTCATCCGGGTGCCGCCGGGCGTCGCCTCGAACCGGTGCTCGTGCCACCAGCGGCGGAACGGCCCGGCCACCTGCTCGTCGACGAACCAGTGCGGGGCGTCGTGGGCGCTGATGCGCGACGTCATGCGGAACGGGATGCCGAAGTGACGCGCCCGCCACGTCACCGTGTCGCCGGGCCCCATGACGCCCGACGTCACGCCCGCCACCGCCCGCTCCCCCGAGCGGCGCATCGACGCCGTGTGCGCGTCCACGGACAGGCTCGCCGCGAAGCACGCCTGCGGGGACGCCGGGATCTCGGTGGTCAGCGTGATGGTCGGCACCCGGCGATGGTAGGCCCACCGCTCCCGAGCGCCGTCACGCCCGCGGCAAGGGCAGCCTCGCGGGCACGTCGTCGCGGCTGCGGCCGTAGACGCGCATCGCGACCGTCTGCCGCTCGAAGAACTCGCCCAGCCTCGCGGCCACGGGCGCCGCGACGCCGACGTCGTCCAGCGCCCGGCGGAACAGTCCGACGCACGCCTCGTCGAGCTCCGCGTGCTCCCCGTTGCCCGCGTGCATCCGCTGCACCGTCGACTCGTCCCCGTAGCCGCCGGTGTACAGGCGCGGTCCGCCGAGCGCCTCGGCCAGGTACGCGGCGAGGCGCTCGTCGTGCTGCGGGTGCAGCGTGCCGTGCGAGAACGGGTGCGCCGCCACCGGGTCGGCGAGGCAGAGCGCGTTCCAGCGGCGGCACACCGCCAGCAGGACGTCGAAACCCCCGACGTCGTCGTACAGGGTCATGCCTCCCAGTATCCACTCCGCGCACCCGTCGACACCGTGTGAATCGGGATTCACACGATCGGTGATTTCCGGCCGGCGCACTGCCTCACTCGGGCACGACGGCGGACGAGACGGCGCGAGGGAGCCCACGATGCCCGACCTGCTCGACCCGGTGTCGACGACTTCGCAGGCCTCAACGACCGGCCACGCTGCCGAGGAACGCCAGGGCGCGCTCACCCAGGAGCGCGGCCGCCGCGGGGTCGTGCCCCCGCAGCGACCGGTCGGCGAACAGGTGCGCCGTGCCCGAGTAGAGGAAGAGCTCGGCCGTCGGCACGGAGCCCGCGAGCGCGCGGGCGGACTCGAGGTCCTCCGCGAACCAGTCGTCGTCCACGCCGCCGTGGATCTGGACGGGCAGACCGTCCGGCCAGGTGCCGAACTCCTCGACCGGGAGGCACGCGTCGACGAAGAGCGCGCCGACGGCGCCCGGCCGCGTCTGGGCGAGCCGCTGCGCCGGCATGACCCCCATCGAGAACCCCGCGTAGACGAGCTCCGCGGGGAGGTCCTCCGCGGCGGCGACACCCCGGGCCATCACCGTGTCGAACCCGAGGTCTTGGGCGTGGGCGACGCCCGTCTCGACGTCGTCGAAGGTCCGGCCGTCGAACAGGTCCGGCACGTGCACGACGTGCCCCGCCGCGGCGAGCTCGTCGGCGAACGCCCGGATCCCCGGCGTCAGCCCCTGGGAATGGTGGAACAGGACGATCTCGGCCATGGCCCCTCCTCGAGGATCCGCAGTACGATCCAAAAATATCGAACGTTCCAGAACGTTAGTATCGTCGACCATGGACGGCAAGACCCCCGACTACGAGCTCGAGGACCGGATCACCCTGACCAGCCCCGACCAGGTCCGGGCTCTCGGCAACCCGCTCCGCACCACGATCCTCGGCCTGCTCCACGAGCGCGCGGCGAGCGTCACCGAGCTCGCCGGCGCGGTGGGGCGCCCGAAGAGCACGGTCGCCCACCACGTGAAGGTCCTCGCCGACGCCGGGCTGCTGCGGGTGGTCAGGACGCGCCGGGTCCGCGCCGTCGAGGAGGCCTTCTACGGCCGGACCGCCCGGCTGTTCTACGTCGCGCTCGAGGGATCGGGCGACAGGGCCGACGGCGCGAGGCCGGTGGACTTCAACGACTTCGAGGTCGCGGCCCGCGAGTCCCGGCCCGCGTACCTCGAGGGAGAGCTGTGGGGCTTCCTGCGGCACGCGCGGATCGACGAGGCGCAGAAGCAGGAGTTCTGGCAGCGCATGGCGGCGCTCGTGGAGGAGTTCGACGCCCTCCCCCGCCGCGGCGACGTCGTGCACGGGTTCGCCGTCGGCGTCTACCCGGTCGCGGACTACCCGCAGCTCCCACCGGCGTCGCACGACGAGCGGGGCACGGGAGCCGTCGCCGGACGACGGCGGTCGGAGTAGCGTCCTGCCCAGGTGTCCGACGACCGCGACGGGACGAGCGACGATGAGTCACTACCTCATCTACTTCAACCAGCAGTGGGTGGGCGACCACGACCCCGCGTGGTTCGCCGAGCGCGGGCCGCTCGCCAACGCCGTCGTGGACGACATGAGGGACGCGGGCGTCCTCGTGTTCGCCGCCGGCGTGGACGAGGACGACGCCGCGGCCTTCACCGCCGACGCGACCAGCGGCACGCCGGTGGTCACCGCCGGGCCGTTCGCCCCGGCGGAGCAGCGCATCGGCGGTCTGACGATCATCGACGTCGCGGACGACGACGACGCGAAGGCGTGGGGCGGCCGGGTCGCCGCAGCCTGCGGCTGGCCTCAGGAGGTCCGTCGGGTCGTCTGAGCGCGCTCACGACCGCCGTCGCCGCGGCAGCGCCGCCGCGACCAGGAGCGCCGGACCGGCGACGAGGGACCACGGACCGGGGCCGGCGGGAGAGAGCACGACCTCGGGGTGCACCCGCAGCACGTTGACGGCCAGAGCGCCGCAGAGGACTCCGGCGACGAGGACGACGACGCGCGCGCCCCGCCCGGCCCCACGACGCGAGTACCGCCACGCGACGGCAGCGATCGCCCACAGCGCGAGGCTGAGCCCCGCCCCGAAGATCAGGAAGAGCGGCCAGGAGGCCTCCGGGTCGGCGGCGAAGCCGACGGCGTTCGTGACCGTGTGCGCGACGCCCAGCCCCGCCAGGGCGAGCGCCCCGACACCACCGGCGATCCGGCGGGGGCGGGAGAACGGGAGGGTCCGGTCGAGGGGGCGCGTGTCGGTCGTGGTGTCCATGCCTCCAGGCTGACCGGCTCAGCGCGCCCCCGGGATCCTCCGCAGGGGGCAGACGGCTCACCCTCGCGGGTGAGCCGTGGCATCGGGACGGGACGTCAGACGTTGAAGCGGAACTCCACGACGTCGCCGTCCTGCATGACGTAGTCCTTGCCCTCGACGCGCGCCTTGCCGGCGGAGCGGGCGGCCTGCACGGAACCGGCCTCGACGAGGTCGTCGAACGAGATGACCTCCGCCTTGATGAAGCCGCGCTCGAAGTCGGTGTGGATGACGCCGGCGGCCTGCGGGGCGGTCCAGCCCTTGCGGATCGTCCAGGCGCGGGACTCCTTGGGACCGGCCGTGAGGTAGGTCTGCAGGCCGAGCGTGTGGAAGCCGACGCGGGCAAGCTGGTCGAGGCCGGCCTCCTCCTGGCCCGAGTCGGCGAGCATCTCCTTGGCGTCCTCCGGCTCGAGCTCGACGAGCTCGGACTCGAACTTCGCGTCGAGGAAGACGGCGTCCGCGGGGGCGACGAGGTCGCGCAGGCGCTGCTGCATCCCCGTGTCGGCGAGGCCGGCCTCGTCGGTGTTGAACACGTAGATGAACGGCTTGGCCGTGAGCAGCTGCAGCGACGCGACGTCGGCGAGGTCGAGCCCCTCGGCCTTCGCGCCCTGGAAGAGCGTGGTCCCGGACTCGAGGATCTTCTGCGCGGTGGTGGCGGCCGCGAACAGCGCGGCGTCGCCCCGCTTGATCTTGACCTCCTTCTCCATCCGCGGCAGCGCCTTCTCCAGCGTCTGGAGGTCCGCGAGGATCAGCTCGGTGGAGATGGTCTCGATGTCGCCCTCGGCGTCCACCGAGCCCTCGACACGGACGACGTCGCCGTCGTCGAACACCCGCGTGACCTGGCAGATCGCGTCCGCCTCGCGGATGTTCGCGAGGAACTTGTTGCCCAGCCCCTCGCCCTCCGAGGCGCCCTTGACGATGCCCGCGATGTCGACGAACGACACCGTCGCGGGCAGGATCCGCTCGCTGCCGAAGATCTCCGCGAGCTTGTCCAGCCGCGGGTCCGGGAGCGGGACCACGCCGACGTTGGGCTCGATCGTCGCGAACGGGTAGTTCGCCGCGAGCACCTGGTTGCGGGTCAGGGCGTTGAAGAGCGTGGACTTGCCGACGTTGGGCAGGCCGACGATGCCGATGGTGAGTGCCACGTCGGGAGAGTCTACGTGGCGGGGGTCAGCGGGCCGCCCGAGCGCGCTGCTCCAGCGTCGTGAGGTCGCGCTCGACGAACTGCAGGTGCGCCCAGTGCTCCCGGGCGACGACGCCGAGGCTCTGGTGCACCGCGCGCGTGAGGCCCTCGGGCGCCCACGGCGGGAGGCGCGTGGCCTCGACCGTGACGTCGCTGCCGGCGAGCTCGTCGTAGACGGCGTGCACCTGGGCGATCCGGTCGGCGTGCGCCGCGAGGGTCTCCTCCAGCGGCGGCGTCGCCGCCAGGTCGACGCCCAGCGCCGCCACCTCGGGCTCGTACTCCGTGAACGGCAGCCCGGCGTACCAGAACGGGTCGTCGATCCCCCGCAGCCCGTACCGGATCCAGCCGTCCATCGCGAACACCAGGTGCCGCAGGGTCTGCGCCGTCGACCACTCGCCGTCGACCTGTTCGTCCACCGCGCCGGGCGCCAGCGCCGCCGCCCGCGCGAGGTGCGCGTCCCAGGCGCGCAGCGCCGCGTCCAGCGACGCCCGCTGCTCGGCGAGGTCCGCGGACCGGGCCTGCTCGCGCCCCGGGTACCGCCGGTTCAGCTCCGCCTCGACCAGCGGCGCGACGTCGACGCCGTTGACGCGCAGGCCGGTGATCTCGCCGTCGAGGTCGGCGTCCGTGAGGTCGACGCCGCGCATCACGGCCCCCGGCATGAAGCTCTGGTCGAACCGTGCGCCGTCGAGCTGCACGAGGCGGAACGTCGAGCCCGTCATGTCGGCCTCGACGAAGCGGGCGCCCCGCAGCTCGTCGTCCGACCCGAACCGTGCCTCAGCGCTGGTCATGCGACGACCGTAGGACCGGGCACCGACACTCAGACGTCGACGTCCTGGTGCCAGGACTCCGTGACGTAGGAGGTGCGCCAGCCCCAGCTCTCGTACAACGACGCGGCGCCGGTGGGGCTGTCGGCGTCGACCTCGAGCCCCACGCGGTCGCGGCCCCGCGCCGCCGCGTCGCGCACGACGGCGAACAGCAGCGCCGTCGCGACCCCGCGGCCACGGGCCCGGCGGTCGGCGCCCAGGTACTCGATGTAGCTGCCCTCCTTGCCCGACGCGCCGGAGGGCAGGACGGCGCCCACGAGGGCGCCCATCGGCTCGGGGGCCGCGTCGGGCTGCTGCGGGTCGGAGACGAACGCCAGCCACCAGTGGTCCCACCGGTGCCCCGGGTCCGAGCGCAGCCGCACCAGGAACTCGCCGAAGCTCTCCCGGTAGGAGTTGAAGTGGTCCTCGAACGCGCTCTCGAGCACCCGGTGCACGGTCTGCAGCTCCTCGGCGACGGGCATCCCGTCGTCGTGCGTCGCGACCCGCCGCACGGTCACGCCCGGGCGCGGGTCCGGCAGCACGCCCCGGTGCGCCTCCTCCGCCACGACGGGCCGGGACATCTGCAGCCAGGAGCGGGCCTTGGCGTACCCGGCCGCGGCGAGCCAGGCCTGCTGGGTCGTGTCGCCCGCGAACGCGCCGGCATCGAGCTGGGTGCGGCCCACCCCGCGCTGTGCCGCGAGCTCCCGCCCCTGCCGGGCCGCCCAGGCGTAGCCCGCGGCCGCCAGCTCGTCGGCCGCGGAGGTCGCACGGTCGACGTCGACCCCCACGACGACGCGCCCCGCGGCACGGTCGTGCGCCCACGCCCAGCCCTGGACCACGCCCTCGGGGTCGCGCGCCACGACCTGGCGGCGCGTCCACGACACCGGGCCCGCGACCTCCGCGGCGAGCGCGTCCTGGTTCACGACCGACGAGCCCGTGAACGGGGCGGCGACGGCCCCGCGCAGCTCGCCGAGGCGGGGCAGGTCGGCCAGGTCGGGGGCCGACGTCGTCCAGCCGTCAGGCAGGGGCAGGTGCTCGAGGTTCTCGGAGGTCACGCGTCCCATTGTCGCAAAGGGTCCCTTGGGCTCCCCATGACCGCCCCGTCACGAAGCCCCGAGGGAGCCCGTCGGGACGTCACCCGAAGGCCATCACCTGCTGCAGCAGCTCGGGCAGGCGGCGGTCGTACGTCCGGGCGCCCCAGCGCACTCCCAGCAGGAGCACGAGCACGCCGGTGACGAGGCCGACGCCGAGCGCCGCCCAGCCGAGCGCGGCCTGCGGCAGCAGGATCGCGGGCAGGGCGAGCGCGAGCGTGGGCACGCTCACCGCGAGGATGATCCCCATCGTCGCCATCTGGGCGAGCATGGTCGCCATCGTGGCGCCCTGCGGGGACTTGAACGGGCTCTCCCCCGGTTTCGGCACGGGGTAGACGAGCCGCGCGGACACCGCGCTCGAGATCCCGAGCGACGCGCCCAGCGTGCCGGCCGTGAGGCCGAGCATGGCGGGCAGCGCGTCCCAGCGGCCCGCGACGGCGCACCCGACCACGGCGAACGCGACGCACAGGGGCAGCCCCGCCACCAGCACGGGCAGCACGCGACCCCACCGGTCGACCCGGCCCCGGACGCCGGTCGCGACGTGCAGCGCGAACGCCGTGTTGTCGTAGCCGACGTCGTTCGAGATGCCGAACCCGAGCAGCCACGCCGCCAGGGGCGCCATGAGGAGCAGGACCACGCCGCCCGCGCCGTTCGTCGTCCCCACGGCGAGCAGCACCAGCGGCAGCAGCGGCACCATCGCGATCGACGCCGCGTACCGGGGGTCGCGCACCCAGTAGGTCGCGGTCCGCGCGGCGACCGCCCCCAGCGGCGTGGCGGGCAGCCGGCCGAACCAGCCGAGGCCCTTCGCCGCCGTGGCCGACGAGCCTCCGCCGCGCGGCGTCACGAGCTCGCGGGCGAGCGCGCGGTCCCACACCACCCCCGCGAGGGCGAGCGTGCCCAGGCAGATCGCGACCCGGGCCGCGAGGAGGGCCCACGCGCCGTCGTGGACCGCCGAGGCCAGCGCCCACGGCGCCCCCAGCGGCGTCCAGCCCACGACGCCGGCCAGCGGCGCGATCGCCGCCCCCAGCGCGTCGGAGCCGGCCCCGTCGACGGTCACCTCGACCCCGTCCGCCAGCCAGCCGACCGCGGGCCCGATGAGCAGGAGCGGCACGACGGCGACGATCGCCAGCACCTCGCGGTACCGCCGCGAGTCGAGCAGCGGCGCGAGGGCCGTCGTCGCCGCCCGGGAGCCCACGACGCACAGCGCGGTGGCGAGGACGCCTCCGACCAGCGCGGCGACGAGCGCGGCCGGCTGCCGCCACCAGGCGAAGGAGACGCCCAGCGCGCCGAGCGTCGTGACGGCCGCCGGGATGGAGACGAGCCCCGCCAGAGCGAGCCCGGCCAGCAACGTGCGCCGCGGGATGGCGAAGGTGACGAAGCGCCGCGGGTCCAGGGTCGCGTCGACGCCGAACGCGAAGACGGGCACCACCCACCACGCGAGGACCACCAGCGCGCCCGCCAGGGTGAGCACGTGGCCGGTCACGACCGGGTCCGCGGTGCCGCCCGCCACGGCGGCGGCCACCACCAGGACCAGCACGCCGAGCCCGTACAGGGACCCGACCACCAGGCCGATCGTCTGCCACACGCTCCGGCGGAACGTGTTGGCCAGGAGGGTCAGCTTGAGGCGGACGAGCTGCGCAACCACGCCAGTCCCTCCGACTCCCGACGCCCGCCGACGAGGTCCACGAAGCGGTCCTCGAGGCTCTGCTCCCCGCGCACCTCGGCGACGGTGCCGGCGGCGAGCACGTGCCCGCCGGCGATGACCGCCACGTGCGAGCACATCCGCTGCACCAGGTCCATGACGTGGCTCGACACCACGACCGTGCCGCCGTCGGCCACGTACCCGTGCAGGATGTCGCGGATGTTCGCGGCGCTGACGGGGTCGACCGCCTCGAAGGGCTCGTCCAGCACGAGCACGCGCGGCGCATGGATCATCGCCGACGCCAGGCCGATCTTCTTCGTCATGCCGGCGGAGTAGTCGACGACGAACGTGTCGCGGTCTCCGACCAGGTCCATCGCCTGCAGCAGGTCCTCGGTGCGCTCCAAGACGGTGTCACGGTCCAGCCCGCGCAGGAGGCCCGCGTAGGTGAGCAGCTGTGCGCCGGTGAGCCGGTCGAACAGGCGGACGCCGTCCGGCAGCACGCCGAGCTCGGCCTTGGCCCGCTCGGGCAGCGCCCACAGGTCCGTGCCGTGCACGTGCACCGTGCCGAAGTCCGGCCGCAGCAGGCCGGTCGCCATCGACAGGGACGTCGTCTTGCCCGCGCCGTTGGGGCCGACGAGGCCGAAGAACGAGCCGGTCGGCACGTCGAGGTCGACGCCGGCGACGGCGATCTTCTGACCGAACCTCTTCCACAGGCCGCGCAGGCTCAGGGCGGCGGAGACGTCGGGCGGAGGGACGGGGGCGGGGGCGGCGGGCGGCGGCCCGGTCTGGTCGCTCACGGGTCAACCGTAGTGCGCGGGGCGCCGCGTGGGGGCTGGGACGTGTCGGTGCCCCATGACACCGTGTGCCGCATGACGACGAGCCTCGCAGTGATCCTCATCCTCGGCGCCCTGGGCGTGGGAGTGCTGGTGGGCTGGCTGTGGCACGCGACCCGCGCCGCGAAGGCGGGCCGGTCGGACGAGCTGCAGCGGGTCCAGGAGCACGGCGAGCTCGAGGTGCTGCGCCGCGACGCCGCGGAGCTGCGCAGCCGCCTCGCTCAGGCGACGCAGGAGAGCGAGCGGCGTCTGGCCGAGCAGCGCGCGCAGGCCCGCGAGGAGGCGGACCGGCGCGCGACGGAGGCCCGCGAGCAGGCCGACCGGCTGCTCGCCCAGGTGCGCGAGAACCTCGAGGAGCAGCTCGCCGAGGCGAAGGGCGACCAGGAGGCCGCGGCGCAGCGGTTCCGCGCGCTCGCCAACGACGTCCTCACTGCGAACCAGAAGCAGTTCCTCGACCTCGCGGACGAGCGGCTGCGGCGCAGCACGCAGAAGAACGACGAGACGCTCGCGCAGCGGGAGCAGGCGATCCGCGCGCTGCTCGACCCGATGAGCAAGACCCTCGACAAGGTGAACGCGCGCGTGGACACCGCCGAGCAGGCGCGCCTCCAGGGGCACACGGCCCTCACGGAGCAGCTGCGCCAGCTCGAGACGGTCAACTCGCAGCTGCGCGTGGGCACGAGCGACCTGGTCTCGGCCCTGCGCTCCAACCAGACGCGCGGCGTGTGGGGCGAGCTCCAGCTCAAGCGCGTGGTCGAGGCCGCCGGGATGGTGGACCACGTCGACTTCGAGGCCCAGGTGCACCGCACGACGGCCGAGGGCGAGACCTTGATCCCCGACCTGGTCGTCAGCCTGGCGGGCGGCAAGAACATCGTCGTCGACGCGAAGGTGCCGCTCAGCGCGTACCTGCGGGCGCAGCAGGCCGAGAGCTCCGCCGAGGGCGACAAGGAGCTCGGCGCCCATGCCAAGGACCTCGCCAAGCACGTGGACGTGCTCGCGGGCAAGGCCTACTGGGCGCAGTTCGACGCCGCCCCCGAGTTCGTGGTGCTGTTCGTCCCGGCCGAGCCCATCCTGGCGGCGGCCGTCGAGCACCAGCCGGACCTGCTCGAGACGGCCATCCGCAAGCGGGTGCTCGTCGCCACGCCGATGACGCTCGTCGCGATGCTGCGGACCGTCGCGTACGCGTGGCAGCAGGAGGCGATCGCCGAGGACGCGCAGAAGGTGCTGCAGGTCGGCAAGGAGCTGTACGGCCGCCTCGTCGGCATGACCGAGAAGGTCACCAAGCTGGGCCGGTCGATCACCACGGTGACGAACGACTACAACAAGTTCATCGCCACGCTCGAGACCCGGGTGGTGCCGTCAGCGCGCAAGATGGTCGAGCTCAAGGTGGTGGACGCGACCGTGGGGCTCGAGGCGCTCAAGGTGGTCGACGGCGCTACCCGCGAGATCACCAAGCCCGAGCTCCTGGCCGGGACCGACGGGTCGTTCGTCGAGCTGGCGGACCTCACCGCGCCGGGCGACCGCTCGTCCGTCGACTCCCTCGTGGACGCCGACCAGGACGGTCTCGAGCGCGCGACCGAGGCGGACGAGAAGGGCGAGTCGGCCGCGGGCTGAGTCGGCGGCGTCAGGCCGGCTCGACGGGCAGCGCGGTGCGCGCGCCGCGGCGGGGCCGCTTCTCCTGCTGGCCGGCGGCCTTGAGGCCCCGCGCCAGCTCGCGCGGCAGCGAGAACATCAGGTCCTCGGTGGCGGTGCGCACCTCCTCGACCTCGCCGAAGCCGTGGCTGTCCAGGTGCGCGATGACGTCCTGCACGAGGATCTCCGGCACCGACGCGCCGGACGTGACGCCCACCGTCGTCGCGCCGTCGAGCCAGGCGTCCTCGATCTCGGTCGCGCGGTCCACGCGGTACGACGTCCGGGCGCCGGCCTGCAGCGCCACCTCGACGAGCCGCACCGAGTTCGACGAGTTCGCGGAGCCCACGACGATGACGACGTCGCACTCCGGGGCCAGCTTCTTCACCGCGACCTGGCGGTTCTGCGTGGCGTAGCAGATGTCGTCGCTGGGCGGGTCCTGCATCTCGGGGAACCGGTCGCGCAGGCGGCGGACGGTCTCCATGGTCTCGTCCACCGACAGGGTGGTCTGCGAGATCCACACGACCTTCTCCGGGTCGCGGACCTGCACCTGGTCGACCTCGTCCGGGGAGTTGACGACCTGCACGTGGTCGGGAGCCTCGCCGGCGGTGCCCTCGACCTCCTCGTGCCCGGTGTGGCCGATGAGCAGGATGTCGTAGTCGTCCTGGGCGAACCGGACGGCCTCCTTGTGCACCTTGGTCACCAGGGGGCAGGTCGCGTCGATGGTGTCGAGGCGGCGGGCCACGGCGGACGCGCGCACCGCCGGGGAGACGCCGTGCGCGGAGAACACCAGGCGGGCGCCCTCGGGCACCTCGTCGGTCTCGTTGACGAAGATCGCGCCGCGGTCGCGCAGCGTCTCGACGACGTGCTTGTTGTGCACGATCTCCTTGCGCACGTACACGGGCGCGCCGTACGTCTCGAGCGCCTTCTCGACCGCGACCACCGCGCGGTCCACCCCCGCGCAGTAGCCGCGCGGCGCGGCCAGGAGCACGCGCTTGGTGGACGTCGGGGTGGCGGGGGCCGGGCTGGTCACAGTCACGGGCAACAGTCTAGGTACGGACTGTGGACAACCGGTGACGAGGCTCCGTCGGGGGCGTGGGGCATGCTGGACGCCGTGTCGGACCAGTCCCAGCCGCAAGCCCCCCAGCCGCAGCCCCTGCCCGAGCTCGCCCGCGACACGACCGCGGACCGCCCGTGGCCGGTGCGGCTGCTGTCCGCGAAGATCCGGGACTACGTCGCGAGGATGTCGTCGGTCTGGGTCGAGGGCCAGGTCGTGGAGCACACCTACCGCCCCCGGGCCGGCATGCAGTTCGTCACCCTGCGGGACACCGACGCCGAGGCCTCCCTGCCGGTGCACCTGCTGTCGCGGATCTACGAGGGCCTCCACCACAAGCCCGAGGTGGGCGACCACGTGGTGGTGCAGGCGAGGCCCGAGTTCTGGGTCAAGACGGGCCGCCTCTCGATGCGCGCGACGGCGGTGCGTCAGGTGGGCGTCGGCGAGCTGCTCGCCCGCATCGACCAGCTGCGCCGCGTGCTCGCCGCGGAGGGCCTGTTCGACCTCGACCGCAAGCGCCCGCTGCCGTTCCTGCCCGCCGTGGTGGGCCTCGTGTGCGGGCGCGAGTCGAAGGCGGAGCACGACGTCGTCGTGAACGCGCGGGCGCGTTGGCCGCAGGTCCGGTTCGAGATCCGCGAGGTCGCGGTGCAGGGCGTCGACGCCGTCCGCGAGGTGAGCGCCGCGATCGCCGACCTCGACTCCCGCCCCGAGGTCGAGGTGATCGTCGTGGCGCGCGGCGGCGGCTCCGTCGAGGACCTGCTGCCGTTCAGCAACGAGGCCCTGGTGCGGGCGGCGGCCTCGTGCACGACCCCGCTGGTCAGCGCCATCGGGCACGAGACGGACACCCCGCTGCTCGACCTCGTCGCGGACCACCGCGCGTCCACGCCGACCGACGCCGCGAAGCAGGTCGTGCCCGACGTCGCCGAGGAGCGGCTGCGCCTCGACCAGGCGCGACGGCGGATGCGCGCCGCGGTGGCCGGTCGGGTCGAGCGCGAGCAGCACGGGCTGGACGCCCTGCGGTCGCGCCCGGCGCTGGCCCGGCCGCAGACGACGGTCGACGTCCGCGAGCGCGAGATCGCCCAGCACGTGCGGCACGCCCGCCACTGCCTGGACGCCGCGCTGCTGCGCGCGTCCGGAGAGGTGGGCCGCCTCGCGGCCCAGGTCCGGGCGCTCTCCCCGCAGGCCACGCTGGAGCGCGGGTACGCCGTCGTGCAGCGCGCGGACGGGCACGTGGTGCGGGCGAGCCACGACGTCACGGCCGGCGACGCCGTGCACGTGCGCGTGGCCGAGGGTTCGCTGGAGGCCGCCGTCACCGCGACGGCGGCACCCGCGCCGCCCGCCTGAACCGGTCCGCGAGCCGGCCGAACGCCGCGGCGAGCTCCTCCCCCTCGAGCACCTCGACGTCCATGTCGAGCCGGGTGACCCACAGGGCGAGCTGGTCGGGGTCGTCGCTGCCCACCTCGATCCGGCAGGTGGACGGCCCGACCTCCTCGACCTCCAGCGGGGAGCCGACCTTCGCCACGACCTGCGCGGCGGTGGCGTGCACGAGGATCCGCGCCCGGTAGCGCCAGGTCGCCCGGCCCACCCGCGCCACGACGTGCCGCAGCACCGCGTCCTCGGGGATGACGCGCGGCCGGAACCGGGCCCCGGTGGGCGGGCGCAGCGTGATCCGGTCGACCCGGAAGACACGCCAGTCCAGCCGGTCGAGGTCCCAGGCCAGCAGGTACCAGCGCGACCCCCAGCGCACCAGGCGGTGCGGCTCCGTGTGCCGGGAGGACTCGGCGCCGTCGTGGGAGGCGTAGCGGAACCGGAGCCGCTCACCGGAACGGATCGCGGCGGCGACACCCCCGAGCACCTGCAGGTCCGGCGCCGGGTCCCCGCCCGGCACGACGCTCGTCGCCTCCCGGACGGCCTCGACGCGGCGCCGCAGGTGCGTGGGCATGACCTGCTCGACCTTCGCGAGCGCGGTGAGGGCCGTCTCCCCCTCGCTGTGCTGCCCGTGCGCGGCCGCGGCCAGCCCGATCGCGACCGCGACCGCCTCGTCGTCGTCCAGCACCAGCGGCGGCATCGCCGACCCGGCGGCGAGCCGGTAGCCGCCGGCGACGCCGGGGCGGGCCTCGACCGGGTAGCCGAGCGAGCGCAGCCTGCCGACGTCGGTGCGCACGGTGCGGGTGCTCACCTCGAGCCGCTCGGCGAGGTCGCCGCTGGTCCAGTCGCGCCGCAGCTGCAGCAGGGACAGGAGCTGGAGCAGGCGGGCCGAGGTCTCGAGCATCTTCGGAGCATCTCACCGATCGCGGAAGCAGGTCTTCCGCTATTGCTGCGAGCGTGGAGCCATGAACCGAGTCATGAGCCCCACCGCAGACACCGCCCTCGTCCCCTTCCGCGTCGACGTCCCGCAGGCGGACCTCGACGACCTGCGCGACCGGCTGGCGCGCACCCGCTGGCCCCTGCCCGTGCCCGGTCGCGACGACCGCACGGACTTCAGCCGCGGCATCCCCCTGCCGTACCTGCGCGAGCTCGCCGAGTACTGGCGCGACGGCTTCGACTGGCGCGCGCAGGAGGCCGCGCTGAACGCGCACGAGCAGGTCACGACCGTCGTCGACGGCCAGACGTTCCACGTCGTCCACGCCCGTTCCGCGAACCCGGACGCCACCCCGCTGCTGCTGTGCCACGGGTGGCCGGGGTCGTTCGTCGAGTACCAGCGGCTGCTCCCGCTGCTCACCGACGCGTTCCACGTCGTCGTGCCCTCGCTGCCCGGTTTCGGGTTCTCGACGCCCCTGTCCGGCACGGGCTGGGAGGTCGCGCGCACCACCGAGGCCTACGCCGAGATCATGACGCGGCTCGGGTACGAGCGGTTCGCCGTGCACGGCACCGACATCGGCGCCGGCACCACCGGCCGGCTCGCCGCGCTCTACCCGGAGCGCGTGATCGGCACCCACGTCGGCAGCGACGGCCGGTCGCTCGGCATGGTGGGCGCGGCCTACCCGATGCCGGACGGGCTGACCGACGACGAGATCGCCCAGATCGACGCGGTGCGCGCGGCCGACGCCGCCGAGCACGGCTACTTCGAGATGCAGAACCACCGCCCGGACACGATCGGCGCCGCCCTGACGGACTCCCCCGTCGGGCAGCTCGCGTGGATGGCCGAGAAGTTCCAGACGTGGACGAACCCGGCGTCCCGCACGCCGGACGAGGCCGTCGACCGCGACCAGCTCCTCACGAACGTGGCGCTGTACTGGTTCACCCGCAGCGGGGCGTCCAGCGCGCAGTTCTACTACGAGGCCTCGCACTCCGGCCTCGACTGGCTCTCCGCCTCGGAGGTCCCCTCCGCGTGGTCCGTGTTCGACACCCACCCGCTCATGGCCAAGGTGTTCAACGGCTGGGGCGCGATCGACCGCTGGGTGGAGCACGCCGAGGGCGGGCACTTCCCCGCGATGGAGGAGCCGCGGCTGCTGGCCGACGACCTGCACGCCTTCTTCGACGGCCGGTCCTGACCGTCACCGTGCGCGGACGACCCGCCCCTCGTCCCAGACGGGCTCGGGCGTCTCGCGCACGGTGCCGTCCTCGCCGAACACCAGGAACCGGTCGAACGACCGCGCGAACCAGCGGTCGTGCGTCACCGCGAGGACGGTGCCGTCGAACGCCTCCAGGCCCTCCTGCAGCGCCTCGGCGCTGGCGAGGTCGAGGTTGTCGGTGGGCTCGTCGAGCAGCAGCGCGGTGCAGCCGGCGAGCTCGAGCAGCAGGATCTGGAACCGCGCCTGCTGCCCGCCCGACAGCCGGTCGAACGCGCGGTCGGCGGCGACGGTCAGCTCGTAGCGGCGCAGCACCGACATCGCCGCCCCGCGGTCGCGGGCATGGTCCTCCCACAGGATCTGGGTGAGCGTGCGGCCGAACAGCTCCGGGTGGGCGTGCGTCTGCGCGAACACGCCCGGCACCACGCGCGCGCCGAGCCGCCACTCCCCCGTGTGCGCGACGTCGTCGCCGCCGAGCAGCCGCAGGAAGTGCGACTTGCCCGACCCGTTCGACCCGAGGACGGCGACGCGCTCGCCGTAGAAGACCTCGAGGTCGAACGGCTGCATCAGGCCGGTGAGCCCGAGCCGCTCGCAGGTCAGCGCCCGCACGCCCGTGCGGCCGCCGCGCAGGCGCATGCGGATGTCCTGCTCGCGCGGGGGTTCGGGCGGCGGGCCGGCCTCCTCGAACTTGCTCAGTCGGGTCTGGGCCGCCCGGTACCGGGAGGCCATCGCGTCGCTGTTCGCGGCCGCCTGCCGCAGCTCGCGCACGAGCCTCGTGAGCTGGGCGTGCTTCTCGTCCCAGCGCCGGCGCAGCTCCTCGAACCGCGCGAACCGCTCCCGGCGTGCCTCGTGGAACGTCGCGAAACCGCCGCCGTGCACCCACGCGTCGGCGCCGGACGGCGCGGGCTCGAGGGAGACGATGCGGTCCGCGACGCGGGCGAGCAGCTCGCGGTCGTGCGAGACGAAGAGCACGGTCTTCCGGGTGGCGCGGAGCTGGTCCTCGAGCCATCGCTTGCCGGGTACGTCGAGGTAGTTGTCCGGCTCGTCGAGCAGCAGCACCTCGTCGGGGCCGCGCAGCAGCGCCTCGAGGACGAGCCGCTTCTGCTCGCCGCCGGAGAGCGTGCGCACCTCGCGCCACCGCGCCTGCTCGTACGGGACGCCGAGCGCGGCGACCGTGCACACGTCCCACAGCGTCTCGGCCTCGTAGCCCTGCGCCTCGGCCGAGTCGGCGAGCGCCTGCGCGTAGGCGAGCTGCGCCGGCTCGTCGTCGACCTCCATGATCGCCAGCTCGGCCGCGTCGACCGCGCGGGCCGTGTCGCGGATCCTGGGCGGCGCGACGGAGACGAGCAGGTCGCGCACCGTCGACTCGTCCCGCACGGAGCCGACGAACTGCCGCATGACGCCGAGCCCGCCCGTCACCGTGACCGACCCGGCCTGCGGCACGAGGTCGTCCGACAGCAGGCGCAGCAGGGTGGTCTTCCCGGAGCCGTTGGGCCCCACCAGCGCGGTGGCGCTCCCCTCGGGGACGCGGAACGAGACGTCGTCGAGCAGCGTGCGTCCGTCCGGCAGCACGTGCTCGACGTGCGCCACCTCCAGATGACCCATGCGGCGCACGCTGCCCGACCACCCGTCCGCCCGCAAGGCATTTCCGCCCGCTGCGCGGACGACGTCGACGGCGTGTCGGCCCGGTGTTGTTGACTGTCCCCCGTGACCGATGCGAACCCCGGTGCCCCGGACCTGCCCGCCGACGTCTCCGACCTGACCTACGAGGAAGCCCGCGACGAGCTCGTCCAGGTGGTCGCCCGGCTCGAGGCCGGCAGCGAGCCCCTCGAGGCGTCGCTCGCCCTCTGGGAGCGCGGCGAGGCCCTCGCCGCCCGCTGCCAGCAGTGGCTCGACGGAGCGCGGCAGCGGCTCGCGGCGGCGCAGGCCGCCTCGTCCGCGATCTCGTCCGGCGCCGACGGCGACGACGACGCCGAGGAGGACGACGCGTGAGCGCGCACGTCCTCGCGGTGGGCGAGGCGCTGGTGGACGCGGTGCACCGCCCCGACGGGAGCAGCGAGGAGCACCCCGGCGGCAGCCTGGCGAACGTCGCGCTCACGCTCGGCCGTCTCGGCCGCGACGTGCGGCTCGCGACCTGGCTCGGCCGCGACGCGCGCGGCGACGTCGTCCGGTCGTGGCTCGCGGAGTCCCGCGTGGCCCTGGCCCCGGGCAGCGACGGCGCGGCGCGCACGAGCGTCGCGCAGGCGACCCTCGACGACACCGGCGCCGCGACCTACGAGTTCGACCTCGAGTGGCAGGTGCCCGCAGGCGCGGGCGCCATCCCCGAGACGCTCGCGGTGCACACCGGCTCCATCGCCGCCATGCTCCCGCCCGGGGACGCCGACGTGCGGGGGCTGGTGGAGGTCGCCCGGGCGACGTCGACCGTGACCTATGACCCCAACGCGAGGCCCGCGATCATGGGCGACGCCGACGTCGTCCGGCCGCGGGTCGAGGAGATCGTCGCGCTCTCCGACGTGGTGAAGGTCAGCGACGAGGACCTGGCGTGGCTCTACCCCGACCGGGCGCCGCTCGACGTCGCGCGCGGCTGGCAGGCCACCGGCCCGGCGGTCGTCGTGGTGACGTTCGGCGGCGAGGGAGCGACGGCGATGACGGCGGCCGGCGAGGTCGCCGTCGCCGCGCCGCGGGTCGACGTCGTGGACACCGTCGGTGCCGGCGACTCGTTCATGGGCGCCCTCCTGGACTGGTTGTGGGGCGCGGACCTGCTGGGCGCGGACCGCCGCGACGCGCTGCGCGCCATCGACCGCGCGGCGACGGCCCGGATGCTCGTGCGCGCGGTCGCCGTGGCCGCCGTCACCGTCTCCCGGGCCGGCGCGAACCCGCCGTGGCCCCGCGATCTCATCGGGCCGGACCGCGTGCGGGTCGGCGAGCACGGAACAGAGGAGCACTCATGACCCTGACCCCCACCGAAGCCTGGGCCCGGCTGCGGGCCGGCAACGGCCGCTTCGTCCGCGACGAGCCGGACCACCCCGACCAGGACGCCGTCCGCCGGCGCGAGCTGCGTTCGGTCCAGCACCCGCACACCGTGATCTTCGGGTGCTCCGACTCGCGGGTGGCGGCGGAGATCGTCTTCGACCAGGGCCTGGGCGACGTCTTCGTCGTGCGGACCGCGGGGCACGTGGTCGACACGACCGTGCTCGGCTCCATCGAGTACGGCACGGAGGTGCTGCACACTCCCCTCGTGGTGGTGCTGGGGCACGACTCGTGCGGCGCCGTCGCGGCGACCGCGCACACCCTCGCGACCGGCGAGCAGCCCCCGGGCTTCGTGCGCGCCGTCGTCGACAAGGTCATCCCCTCGGTCGCGGAGCTCACGAGCCGCCAGGGCGTCACCGGGCCGATCGACCCGGCCGTGCTGCGCACGGAGCACGTCAAGCACACCGTCGCGCTGCTGCGCGGCTACTCGGCAGCGATCGCCGCGGCCATCGACGAGGGCCGCCTGGCCGTCGTCGGCGTCGTCTACGACCTGGACGACGGCAGCGCGCACCTCGTGGCGGTCGACGGCGAGATCGGCGAGGAGCCGGCCGCCGCCTGAGGGCGACGACCCGGGTCCCGCCCGCTCAGGCCCGTGCGGCGGCCGCCAGCAGCCGCCGCACGGTGCCGAGGGTGCGCGTCGTCGCGACGCCCCCGGTGAGCCGCTCGACGAGCGAGTTCGGGTCGGCCCAGGTGCCCGGCCCGCCCCGCACCACGCCGAGGACGACGCCCGGCCGCGCGGCGACGAGGTCGAGCAGGTCACGCTCGTCGGTCCACGGCAGGTCCAGCGGCAGCGGGTGCCCGCCGTCCACGAACGTCAGGGTCTCGCGGTACGTCCGCCCGTCGCGGGTGAGCGCGAACGGGTCGCCGTCGATCGCCGCGGTGACGTCGTCGAGAGGGCGCACCAGCGCCGCGCCGGAGTACCCGCACCGCTCGGCGAGCAGCGGCGCCGCGGCCCGGACGACGGCCTCCGCCGCGCCGCCGCCCGGGCCGACGTCGAGCAGCACCGTGCCGTTGGTCTGGAACGACCGCACCGCGGCGCCGCCGCCGTCGACCAGGGCGCGCTCGAGGACGTCGCGCACCGGGCTGCCCCGGTGCCCGAGGTTCATCGCGCGGTAGAGCACCACGTGGGTGAACGTCACCCCGCGATCCTCCACCACCGCACCGACAGCGGCACCCGTCCGGAGTGACCCGGCTCACGACGGACCGCCCGCGCGGGTGCGGCACGATAGAGGCATGACTTCCGACACCGTCGTCCCCGGCGCGTCCGGCGCGGGCGAGACCGAGTACCGCATCGAGCACGACACGATGGGCGAGGTGCGCGTCCCGGCGCACGCGCTCTACCGCGCGCAGACGCAGCGGGCCGTGGAGAACTTCCCCATCTCCGGCACCACGCTCGAGCGCGGGCACATCGAGGCCCTGGCGCGCATCAAGAAGGCCGCCGCGCGCGCCAACGCCGAGCTGGGCGTGCTCGACCAGGACATCGCCGACGCGATCGTCGCCGCGGCCGACGAGGTCGCCTCGGGCGCGCACGACGCGCACTTCCCGATCGACGTCTTCCAGACCGGCTCTGGCACGTCGTCGAACATGAACACCAACGAGGTGCTGGCCACGCTCGCCACGCGCTCGCTGGGCAAGGACGTGCACCCGAACGACCACGTCAACGCCTCGCAGTCGTCCAACGACGTCTTCCCGACGTCGGTGCACGTGGCCGCCGCCGCCGGCGCGATCCACGACCTGATCCCGGGTCTGAAGCACCTGGCCGACGCCCTGGGCGCGAAGGCCGACGAGTTCGGGGGCGTCGTGAAGTCCGGCCGCACGCACCTCATGGACGCCACCCCGGTGACGCTGGGCCAGGAGTTCGGCGGCTACGCCGCGGCGATCCGCTACGGCGTCGAGCGCGTCGAGGCGGCGCTGCCCCGCGCGGCCGAGGTCCCGCTGGGCGGCACCGCGGTCGGCACCGGCATCAACACCCCGGCCGGCTTCCCGCAGCGCGTCATCGAGCTGCTGCGCGAGGACACGGGCCTGCCGCTGACCGAGGCGCGGGACCACTTCGAGGCGCAGTCGGCGCGCGACGGCCTCGTGGAGCTCTCGGGCGCGCTGCGCACCATCGCCGTGTCGATCACGAAGATCTGCAACGACCTGCGCTGGATGGGCTCGGGCCCCAACACCGGCCTGGGCGAGATCGCGATCCCCGACCTGCAGCCGGGCTCCTCGATCATGCCGGGCAAGGTCAACCCGGTGATCCCGGAGGCCGTGCTCATGGTGGCCGCCCGGGTGATCGGCAACGACGCCACCGTCGCGTGGGCCGGCGCCAGCGGCTCGTTCGAGCTCAACGTGCAGATCCCCGTCATCGCGCAGGGCGTGCTGGAGTCGATCCGCCTGCTCGGCAACGCGTCGCGCGTCCTGGCCGACAAGACGGTCTCGGGCATCACCGCCAACGTGGACCGCGCCCGCGCGTTCGCCGAGTCGTCGCCGTCGATCGTCACGCCGCTCAACCGCGTGATCGGCTACGAGGCCGCGGCCAAGGTCGCGAAGCACTCGGTGAAGCAGGGCATGACGGTCCGCGAGGCCGTGATCGACCTCGGCTTCGTGGAGCGCGGCGAGGTCACCGAGGCCCAGCTCGACTCGACCCTCGACGTCCTCAAGATGACGAAGCCCCCGCAGGCCTGACGTCCCTGCCCCGCGACGGCGGCGCTCCCCTCGGGGAGCGCCGCCGTCGGCGTCTCCCGGGAAGCGACCGCATCCTGAGCTCGGGGTTGGTAAGGCTAACCTCACCTGCTACTGTCGGCGTACGCGGGGAGGCGCCCCTCGGGGCGCGGGGCTGGGGGGTTCCACCTGAGACGTGCGGCGCCTCCCCGCGATCAGTAGTCCTTCGGGTCCAGGCGACGCAGGACGACGGCGAGCAGCCGGCCGAGCTCGGCCCGCTCCGCCCCGGACAGGTCCGCCAGGGCCGCGCGCTCGTGCTCGATCTGCCGGGGGAACAGCTCGTCGACGAGCGCCTCCCCCTCCTCGGTCAGCGCCACGAGCACGCCGCGCTTGTCGCGCTCGTGCACGGCACGTCCCACCAGGCCGGCGCGCTCCAGCCGGTCCAGGCGCTTGGTGATCGACGCCCCGGGCGAGCCCGTCATCGTGGTGATCTCGCCGGCGCGCAGCGGGCGCCCGGACCGGCGCAGCGCGGTGAGGACGTCGAGCTCGGCCCGCGTGACGTCGCGGGCGGCGAGGTCGTCGGACACCTCGGCCTCCAGCAGGGCGGCGATCCGGCGCACCCGCGCGCCCACGTCGGCCGGGGACGTGTCGACGGCGGGGAGCCGCTCGGCCCACTGCGCGCGCACGCGCTCGATGTAGTCCACGGCGACAGGATAGAGGTCACACCGCAACTACTTCCATGATGATTTACCTGTGAACTATCATCGTCGGCAATGCCTCCCACCTCCTCCCCGGTCCTGACGAGCGCCCGCGACGTCCTCGACCCTGCCCACCTGCGCGCGGCGCTGCGCATCAACCCCGCCGACGCGACGCTCGCGGCCGCCCTGCGCGTCGGCGCCGCGGCCGCCGTCGTCCTCGCGCTGAGCGCCGCCGTCGGCCGCACCGACCTGGCGGCCTTCGCCTCCCTGGGTGCGCTCGTCATCCTGTACGGCCGGTACGAGCCGTACCGGCGGCGCGCGTCCCTGCTGGCCGGCGTCTCCGCCGTGTTCGTCGTGGCCTTCCTGCTCACGGCCTCCCTCACCGCCGCCGGCGCGCCGACCCTCGTCGTCCTCGTGGTCGTGGCCCTGGTGGCCGGCGTGGCCACCGCCCTGTGCACCCTGGTCCGCACCGGGCCGCCCGGGGCAAGCATCGTCGTCTTCGCCGCGGCGGGCGGCATGGTCGGCCCCCTGGCGTGGGCCGACGTCGCCGAGCGTGGCGTCGCCTTCACGCTCGGCGCCGCGGTCGCCTGGCTCGTCGGGATGAGCGGCTGGCTCGTGCGCCCGAGCGCGCCGGCCCGCCTGGCCGTCCGCCGGGCCGCGGACGCGGTGCGGACGTCGCTCGACGCCGGACCCGACGCCCCCGGCGCCGCGCGGGCCGCGTCGGCCTCCGTCGCCCGGGCCCGCGAGGTGCTGGCGGACGACCTGTCCCGCCGGCGCACCCGGGACACCGCGCGGGTGCTCGCCGCCGAGCTCGCCGCTGTCGATGCGGCACTCGAGCCCGGGGCCCCCGGCCACGGCTCGGGCGGGGCGCCCGCCGAGGCCCTGCCGCCGCGTCGCCGCCTGCGCGACGACGTCCGCGCCGGCTGGCGCGTCCCCGGCTGGCGCCTCGCCGGGGTCCGCGTGGTGCTGGCGAGCGTCGTCGCCGGCGCGGGCACGCTCGCCGCCGGGCTGAGCCACCCCGCGTGGGCGCAGCTCGGCGCCACGGCCACCCTGCAGGGAGCGAGCACGCACCACGCCGTGGTCCGCGCGCTGCAGCGCGGGGGCGGCACGGTGCTCGGCGCCCTGCTCGCCTGGCCGCTGCTCGCGGCGCACCTGTCCTTCGCCGCGACCTGCGTCGTCGTCGTGGTGCTGCAGGTCGTCACGGAGGTCGTCGTCGGCCGCCACTACGGCCTGGCGATGCTCACCATCACGCCGATGGCGCTGCTGATGACGTCCCTCGGCGGGTCGGTCGACCCGGCCGGGATCGCGGCGTCGCGCGCCCTCGACACCGTGCTCGGCGCCGTGGTGGGGGTGCTCGCCGTCGTCCTGGTGCACCCGCGCCGCCGCACCGCCGGTTGAACCTGTCGACACCACGTCCCCGGGTCTCGACAGGCTCGACCGGCGGCCGGGTCAGATCTCCAGCGACTCCAGCATCTCGGTGACCAGCGCCGCGACGGGCGACCGCTCGGAGCGTGTGAGGGTCACGTGCGCGAACAGCGGATGCCCCTTCATCGCCTCGATCACGGCGGCGACGCCGTCGTGCCGGCCGACCCGCAGGTTGTCGCGCTGCGCGACGTCGTGCGTGAGGACCACGCGCGAGTCCTGCCCGATGCGGGACAGCACCGTGAGGAGCACGTTCCGCTCGAGGGACTGGGCCTCGTCCACGATGACGAACGCGTCGTGCAGCGAGCGCCCGCGGATGTGGGTCAGCGGCAGCACCTCGAGCATCTCGCGGTCGATCACCTCGTCGACGACGTCGGGCGAGACGAGCGCGCCGAGCGTGTCGTAGACCGCCTGCGCCCAGGGATTCATCTTCTCGGACTCGGATCCGGGCAGGTAGCCGAGCTCCTGCCCGCCCACCGCGTACAACGGGCGGAACACGATCACCTTGCGGTGCTGCCCGCGCTCGAGCACCGCCTCCAGGCCGGCGCACAGCGCCAGCGCCGACTTGCCGGTACCGGCGCGCCCGCCGAGCGACAGGATCCCGACCTCCGGGTCCAGCAGCAGGTCGATGGCGATGCGCTGCTCCGCAGAACGGCCGTGCACGCCGAAGACGTCCTGGTCCCCGCGCACGAGCCGGACCGTCTTGTCGGCCGTGACCCGCCCGAGGGCCGACCCGCCTGGCGAGTGGATCACCAGCCCGGTGTGGCACAGCAGCGGCGAGGCGGCCTCGACGACCGCCGGGTCCAGGGCGGCCAGCTCCACCTCGCCGCCCTCGTACAGGGTGCCCACCTGCTCGTCGGCGACGTCGATCTCGCGCATCCCCGTCCAGCCCGAGTCGACGGCGAGCTCGTGGCGGTACTCCTCCGCGCGCAGGCCCACGGCCGACGCCTTGACCCGCATCGGCAGGTCCTTGGAGACCACGGTGACGTCGCAGCCCTCGGCCGCGAGGTTCGCCGCGACCGAGAGGATCCGGGTGTCGTTGTCGCCGAGCCGGAACCCGGCGGGCAGCACCTGCGGATCGGTGTGGTTGAGCTCCACCCGCAGCGTGCCGCCCGCCTCGCCCACCGGGATGGGCGCATCGAGACGGCCGTGCTTGAGGCGCAGCTCGTCGAGCATCCGCAGCGCGCTGCGCGCGAAGTAGCCGAGCTCGGCGTGGTGCCGCTTGGCCTCCAGCTCCGTGATGACGACGACCGGCAGGACGACGTCGTGCTCGGCGAAGCGGTGGATCGCCCGCGGGTCGGACAACAGCACGGACGTGTCGACGACGAACGTGCGGGGGGTGGTGCCGTCCGGGTCGTCGACGGTGTCGCGCTCAGGGACGGGTGCAGTTCGGGCCACGGCGAGCTCCCTCCAGGTGGACGGGCGGCCGCCCCGGGGGCGCCGTGCGGCGCCGGGCCGGAGCCGGCCCTCCCGCACGGAGCGTGAACCCCATCGGCTGGCCTCCCCGAGGACGGCTGGACACCGTCCCTGCCGCCAAACTACGACGCTGTGATTCGCGCCACCACCCCCACGTCGGCGGGTCGGGAAGTTGTCACCCGCCGTTCACGCGCCGGACCCCGCCGCGACGCGGGCAGGAAGGGCGAGCACCATGGTGCCGTGACCCCGAAGCCCTCGACGCCCCCC
This sequence comes from Isoptericola nanjingensis, assembly GCF_050311635.1. Classification (NCBI taxonomy): domain Bacteria; kingdom Bacillati; phylum Actinomycetota; class Actinomycetes; order Micrococcales; family Promicromonosporaceae; genus Isoptericola; species Isoptericola nanjingensis. The sequence continues at coordinate 500,734 of NZ_JBNOZL010000001.1, forward strand.
ACGCCTGCCGGCGACGACGCGACGGCCTGGGTCGTGCTGCTGCGCGGCGTGAACGTCGGCGGTTCCCGTCGCGTGACCTCCGCCGACCTGCGCGAGGCCGCCGCCGCGGCGGGCCTGGCCGACGCCCGGACCTACGCCAACAGCGGCAACCTCGTGGCCGTCGGGGCGGCGGACGACGGCGACGTCGCCGGGCGCGTCGCGGCCGCGCTGGCCGACCGCCTCGAAGGCGACCTGCGCGTCGTCGCGCTGACGGCGGAGCGCGCGGCCGCCGTCCTCGCCGCCGACCCGTTCCCCGACGCCGTGGCCGACCACCCGTCCCACGTGCAGGTGCACGTCTCCCCCGAGCCCGTGGACGCCGATGCCCTCGCGCGGCTCGCCGAGGGGCGGCCCGAACGCTTCGCCGTCGTCGACGGCGTGCTCTACGTGGACTACGTGGCGGGCATCGGCCGGTCGAAGCTCACCCCCGGGCTGGTCGACAGGGCCGCGGGCACCTGGACCACCGCGCGGAACTGGAACACCTTCTCCAGGCTGGTGACGATGGCCCACGACGCCTCATGACGGGCACCGGCACGCGGACGGCCCGACGGACGTTAGGCTGGCCCGCGGTGAGCCGGGAAGTCTGGTCGGTGGCACCGGCTGGGACGCCGGTGACCCACGACGACCCCTACCCGACAGGGAGCCCATGAGCACCGACGTCACCGCGCCGTCCTTCCCCGCCCGCCTGAGCCGCTTCGTCTCGCGCGAGACGACCGGCGGCGCGCTCCTCATCGGCGCCGCGCTCGTCGCGCTGGTGCTCGCGAACTCCGGCTGGCGCCAGTGGTACCTCGACCTGTCGGAGACGGTCCTCGGGTTCGCGTACCTGGGTCCGCTGCACATCCACCTCGACCTCACCGTCGCCGCGTGGGCTGCAGACGGTCTGCTGGCGATCTTCTTCTTCGTGGTAGGCCTCGAGCTCAAGCACGAGTTCGTCGCGGGCAGCCTCCGCAGTCCCAAGGAGGCGGGGGTGCCGATGATCGCCGCCGTCGGCGGCATGGCGGTCCCCGCGATCATCTACTCGGTGCTGGTCGTCACGCTGGGCGACTCCGGGGCGCTGGAGGGCTGGGCGATCCCCACCGCCACCGACATCGCCTTCGCGCTCGCCGTGCTCGCCGTCTTCGGCAAGGGCCTGCCCGTCGCGATCCGTACGTTCCTGCTCACGCTGGCGGTCGTCGACGACCTGCTGGCGATCATCGTCATCGCCGTCTTCTACACGGACGACCTGCAGTTCGGGTACCTCGCGGCGGCGCTGGTCGTGATCGCCGTCTTCGGCTGGTACGTGCGCTCCCGCAAGCCTCGCTGGTGGCTGCTGATCCCCCTGTTCGTCGTCGGCTGGGCCTTCATGCACGCGTCCGGGGTGCACGCCACGGTCGCCGGCGTGCTCATGGGCTTCACCGTGGCGGCGCGCCCCACGCACGGCGAGGAGATCAGCCGCACGCAGCGCTACGAGCACGCGGTCAAGCCCTGGTCGCAGGGGCTGGCGCTGCCGATCTTCGCGTTCTTCGCCGCAGGCGTGGACCTGCGCGACGGTGGCGGCGTCGCCGAGATCCTGGGCCAGCCCGTGGTCCTCGCCATCGTCTGCGGGCTGGTCGTCGGCAAGCTTCTGGGCGTGCTCGGCACCACCTGGCTCGTCACCCGCGTGACCCCGCTGCGGCTCGCACAGGGCATCGGCGTGCGCGACCTCCTGCCGGTCGCGCTGCTCGCCGGGATCGGGTTCACCGTCTCCCTGCTGATCTCGGAGCTCTCCTTCGGCCACGAGTCCGAGCACACCCTCGGCGCGAAGTCGGCGATCCTCATCGCCTCCGTCATCGCCGCAATCCTCGGGGCGCTCATGCTTCGGTGGGACGCCCGTCAGGCACGCACCTCCGACATGAACCGTGACGACATCGACGACGCCGTCACCGACTTCATCGGGGACGAGAAGGACCGCAAGGAGCACTGAGGGCGGCCGCTCCGCGGGCGGGGATCCGCGGGGCGCTGGCCGCCGCGAGCGCCGGCTCCCGCTGCGCCACGGCGACCGCCCGCGGTGCCGTCCGCGCCGCCGGAGCGGCGCGGCGTCCGCGGGCGGCCCAGGCCGTGAGGGCCCGGTCGACGACGAACCCGAGCACCGTGCCCACGACGATCCCGACGGCGACGGCGAGCAGCGGGTGGTCGCCCAGCGGCTGGGCGGCCACCACCCCGAGGAGCACGGACCACGTCGCCCACGCGAGGGACGCGACGGCCGACAGCCCCATGAAGCGGCGCCGCGAGAACCCGACCGCGCCGGCGGTGACGTTGACCGCCATCCGTCCCACGGGCACGAACCGCGCCCCGAGGACGACGGACGCGCCGCGCCGCTCGAAGGAGCGCGCTGCCCAGGCCACGGCACGCTGACCGCGCGGGCCCCGCAGGAAGGGGACCCGGGACGTGCCGAGCGCGCGGCCGAGGGCGTAGGCGATCTGGTCGCCGCACCAGGCGCCGAGGGCCGCGACGAGGATCACGAGCGCGAGGTTCACCGCCTGCCCGGTCTCGGCGCCCACCGCCATCATGATGATCACGGTCTCGCCGGGCACGGGCGGGAAGAAGCCGTCTGCCGCGGTCGCCCCGAACAGGGCGGGGAACGCCCAGGCGGAGGACACGAGCGCGAACAGCGTGCTCTCCAGCTGCCCCCAGAGCGAGGCGATCGCGTCGATCATGCCTCCCACCCTCCGGCGTCGGGGCCGCCCGCCACCATGGGGTGTGCCCCCGGTTCGACCCTGGGGGAACCCTGAGCCGCCCCGGTCGGGCCGGGGTCAGGCGTCGCGCGCCGGGCTGCCGCGCAGCAGGTCGCGGCTGCGCTCCACCTGCTCGCGCAGCGCCCCCAGCAGCGCGGCGACGGCGGGCCGGCGCCAGGACTCCGGGTGCACGACGGCCCAGTAGGGCAGCCGGTCGCGCACCTCGCCCGGGAGCAGCCGCACCAGGTCGGCGTGCCGGTCGGCCATGAAGCACGGCAGGAACCCCACGCCCGCGCCCGCCCGGGTGGCCTCGACGTGCACGAAGACGTTGGTGGACGTGAGCGCGTCGCGCATCCCCGGCACCAGGCGCCGCGGGGCGTCGAGGGCGTCCACCTGGAGCATCGAGTTCACGAAGTAGACCAGCCCGTGGTCCGCCAGGTCAGCGGCCGACGCCGGGACGCCGCGGCGGGCGAGGTAGTCCCGCGAGGCGTACATGCCGAGCTCGTAGTCGCCGAGCCGCGCCGCCTTGGCCCGGCCCACCTGGGGCTCGCCGACCACGACCTCCACGTCGACGCCGGAGCGGTGCTGCGTGGCGTGCCGGGTGACGGTGACCAGCTCGACGGACAGGTCCGGGTGGCGGCGGCGCAGCGCGGCCACGGCCGGCGACGCGACGTACGCGCTGAACCCGTCGGTCGCCGTCATCCGCACGACGCCCGTGACCGGGTCGGGCTCGCCGTCCGGGGCGGCCAGGCCGGCGACCGCTGCCGCGACGGCCTCGGCGGCACGGGCAGCGCGCTCCCCCAGCCCGGTGAGCTCCCAGCCGTCGGCGCCGCGCACCAGGACCCGGCCGCCGAGCGCGCGCTCGAGCGCGGCCACGTTGCGCGCGACGGTCGTGTGGTTGACGCCGAGCACCTCGGCCGCGGTCGTGTACCGGCCGGTGCGGGCGACCTCGAGCAGCACGAGGAGCTGGTCGGGCGAGGGCGGCGTCGTCGGCACGCCGGCACCCTACTGCCCGCCGCGCCCGATCTGCATCCGTGCACACCACGCGTGCTCGGTTGGTCGTTGCGCGCACACGTCTGCGCCCGGCAGCATCCTCGGCGTCAGGTGGCGACCGCCACGGTGTCAACGACGACACGGAGGAACCATGGCCGCGGGCCAGAACACGGCGCCGGACGGCGCGACGCACGGCACGGGCGACGGCGGCAGCGACCGCTCGCTGCTCACCAGGATCGTGTCCGCCTCGATGGCCGGCACGGTCGTCGAGTGGTACGACTTCTTCCTCTACGCGACCGCCGCGGCGCTCGTCTTCGACAAGGTGCTGATGCCCGCCATGGGCAACGAGTACGACGGCATCATCGCCGCCTTCGTCACGTACGCGATCGGCTTCCTCGCCCGCCCGCTGGGCGGCGTGGTCTTCGGCCACCTCGGCGACAAGCTGGGCCGCAAGCACACCCTGCAGGTGACGATCATGATGATCGGCGCCGCGACCGTGCTCATGGGCTGCCTGCCGAGCTACGACGCGATCGGCCTCGCCGCGCCGGCGCTCCTCGTGCTGCTGCGCTTCGTGCAGGGCATCGCGCTGGGCGGCGAGTGGGGCGGCGCCGTCCTGCTCGTGGCGGAGCACGCGCCCGACAGCAGCCGTGCCCGGTGGGCCGCGTGGCCGCAGGCCGCCGTCCCGGTGGGCAACCTGCTCGCCACCGCCGTGCTGTGGGTCATGTCCACCACGCTGTCCGACGCCGCGTTCCTCTCGTGGGGCTGGCGCGTCGCCTTCTGGCTGTCGGCCGTCGTCGTGCTCGTCGGCTACTGGATCCGCACGACCATCACGGACGCGCCGATCTTCGAGGAGGCGAAGGCCGAGCTCGAGGAGGGCAAGACGTCGGGCTACGGCGTCCGTGACGTCGTCCGGCGGTACCCCCGCGGCGTGCTCACCGGCATGGGCCTGCGGTTCGCGGAGAACATCATGTACTACCTGGTGGTGAGCTTCTCGATCGTCTACCTCGGCACCGGGCTGGGCATGGACACGGCGTCGATCCTCGGCGTCGTCGCGATCGCGCACGCGTTCCACTTCGTCGTGATCCTCTGGGTCGGGCGCCTGGCCGACCGACTCGGGCGCAAGCCGGTGTACCTCGCGGGGGCGGTCCTCGGCGGCACCTGGGGCCTGTGGGCGTTCCCCGCGTTCGGCACGAGGAGCACGGTCGTGGCGCTGGTGGTCATCATGGTGGGCCTGCTGTTCCACGCCCTCACGTACGCCGGGCAGCCGGCCATCATGGCCGAGATGTTCCCGACCCGGATGCGGTACTCGGGGGTGTCCATCTCGTACCAGGTGACGTCGATCGTGGCGGGCTCCCTGGCCCCGATCCTCGCCACGACCTGGCTCAAGACCACCGGCTCGTGGTGGCCCACCGCCGTGTACCTGCTGGTGGCCGGCGCGATCACGACCGTGGCCGTGCTGAGCATGCGCGAGACCCGTGGCATCTCCCTGCGCGACCTCGACGCCCGCGACCGCGCCGCCGCCGGGGCGGTCGCATGACGGGCGGTACCGCTCGCCCGGCGCCCGGCGGGCCCGCGCTCGCCGGGCGCCGGGCCCTGGTCACCGGCGGCGCGTCCGGCATCGGCGCGGCCTGCGCTCGCGAGCTGGCCGCGCGCGGCGCCCACGTGGTCGTCGCGGACGTGGAGCCCGACGGCGCGAAGCGTCTCGCCGACGAGCTCGGCGGCGAGGCGTGGGTCGTCGACCTCGCCGACACCCGCGCCCTCGACGACCTGCGGCTCGACGTCGACGTGCTCGTGAACAACGCCGGCGTCCAGCGGGTCAGCCCGGTCGAGGACTTCGCGCCCGACGACTTCCGGCTCGTCCACCGCCTCATGCTCGAGGCGCCGTTCCTGCTGGTGCGGGCGGCGCTGCCCCACATGTACGCCCGCGGCTGGGGGCGGGTCGTCAACGTCTCGTCCGTGCACGGGCTCGTCGCGTCGCCGTTCAAGTCGGCGTACGTGTCCGCGAAGCACGGGCTCGAGGGCCTGTCCAAGACGGTGGCGCTCGAGGGCGGGCCGCACGGGGTCACCAGCGTCTGCGTGAACCCGGGCTACGTGCGCACGCCGCTCGTCGAGAAGCAGGTCGCCGACCAGGCCGCCGTGCACGGCATCTCCGAGGCGGACGTGCTGGCGCAGGTGATGCTCGCCGAGCCGGCCGTGAAACGCCTGGTGGAGCCGGAGGAGGTCGCGTCGCTGGTCGGGTGGCTCACCGGGCCGGACGCCTCGATGGTCACCGGCGCCTCGTGGACGATCGACGGCGGATGGAGCGCACGATGACCGGTCTCGACAAGACCGTCGCGACGGCGGTCGACGCCGTCGCGGACGTCCCCGACGGCGCCTCGCTCGCCGTCGGCGGCTTCGGGCTGTCCGGCAACCCGGTCGCGCTGATCGAGGCACTCCTCGCCCGCGGCACCACGGGCCTGTCCGTGGTGAGCAACAACTGCGGCGTCGACGACTGGGGCCTGGGCCTGCTGCTGGGCGCCGGGCGCATCCGCCGGATGACCAGCTCCTACGTGGGCGAGAACAGGGAGTTCGAGCGGCAGTTCCTGGCGGGCGAGCTCGAGCTGGTCCTCACGCCGCCGGGCACGCTCGCCGAGCAGCTGCGCGCGGGCGGTTCCGGGATCGCGGCGTTCTGGACGCGGACCGGCGTCGGCACGCAGGTGGCCGACGGCGGCCTGCCGCGGCGGTACGACGGCGCCGGCGGCGTCGCCGTCGCCTCGCCGCGCAAGGAGGTCCGCGCCTTCACGGCTGCGGACGGCACGAGCGCCGACTTCGTGCTCGAGGAGGCGATCACGACCGACTACGCCCTGGTGCACGCCGCGCGGGGCGACCGGCACGGCAACCTCGTCTTCCACCGCTCCGCCCGGAACTTCTCGCCGCTGGCCGCCATGGCGGGCCGCGTGTGCGTCGCCCAGGTGGAGGAGCTCGTCGAGCCCGGCGAGATCGACCCGGACGACGTGCACCTGCCCGGCGTCTTCGTGCACCGCGTGGTGCACGTGCCCGGGGGCGAGAAGCGGATCGAGAAGCGCACCACGACACCGGCGACCGCCATGCCGACCGCGACGACGAAGGAGGGCTGAGCCGTGCCGCTCACCCGCGACGAGATGGCCGCGCGCGCGGCGGCGGAGCTGGCCGACGGCTGGTACGTGAACCTGGGCATCGGGCTGCCGACGCTCGTGCCGAACCACGTGCCCGCCGGCCGTCACCTCGTGCTCCAGTCCGAGAACGGCCTGCTCGGCGTCGGCCCCTATCCCTCCGACGCCGACGTGGACCCTGACCTGATCAATGCCGGCAAGGAGACGGTCACGCTGCTGCCCGGCGCCTCCGTGTTCGACTCGGCGACCAGCTTCGGCATGATCCGCGGGGGCAAGATCGACGCGGCCGTCCTCGGCGGCATGCAGGTCAGCGCCGCCGGCGACCTCGCCAACTGGATGATCCCCGGCAGGACGGTCAAGGGGCCCGGCGGCGCGATGGACCTGGTGCACGGCGCGCGGCGCGTGATCGTGCTCATGGAGCACTCCGCCAAGGACGGGTCCCCCAAGCTCCTGCCGGAGTGCACGCTCCCCCTCACGGGGCGAGGCGTGGTGCACCGCGTCATCACCGACCTCGCGGTGCTCGACGTCACGCCCGACGGCTTCGTGCTCCGCGAGCTGGCGCCGGGCGTCGCCGTCGACGACGTCGTGGCGGCGACCGGCGCGCCCGTCACGCTCGCCCTCGACCGCCGGGACGCCGACGCGGCCGTCGCGTGACCGCCGGCCCGCCGGACGACCTCAGGCGACCCGGCGGGAACGGACCGCGAGGGCGAGGGCGACCAGCACGCCGACGACGCTCGCCGCCGCCGCGACCCAGAACGCGGAGGAGTAGGCGGCGGCGGGGTCGGCCGTGCCGGCCGCGAGGAGCGCGGTGACGACGGGCGCCGCTGCCGCCGAGCCGACGGTCCGCACCACGCTGTTCAGCCCGGTCGCGGCGCCGGTCTCCGTGGGCGGCGACCAGGAGACGACGAGCTGGGCGCAGATCGCGTACCCGATCCCGTTGCCCAGGCCGAGCACGGAGAAGGCCACCACGACCGCCCACGGCGTCGCCGGCCACAGCGCCAGCCCCACCGCGCCGAGAAGCATCACGGCCGCCGCGACAGCCCCCGTGCCGCCAGGGCCGACCCGGCGCACGAGCGCCGGTGTCGCGCGCCCGCCGAGGAAGACGAGGACGGCGCTGGGGAGCATCGCCAGGCCGGACACCGTCACGCTCATCCCGTGGCCGTACCCGGTGCCGGCGGGCGCCTGCATGAGCAGCGGCAGGGCGACGTAGCAGACGTAGGGCACGAAGCCCACGGCCACCGTCAGCAGGCTGACGAGCACGATCGGCCCGTGGCGGAAGGTGCGCACGTCGACCACGGGCGCGTCCGTGCGCCGCTCGACGAGGACGAGCCCGGCGAGCAGCACGAGGCCGGCCACGCCGACGACGACCGTCCGCGCCGAGGTCCAGCCCCACGAGCCGCCCTGCGAGACGGCGAGCAGCACGCCCACGAGGCCGCCCGCGAGCAGAGCGATGCCGGGCCAGTCCGTCCGGCGCTGCACGGCGGGCGCGCCACCGCGCGGCACCCAGGCCGCGACGAGCGCGCCCGAGCCGAGGATCAGCACGGCGCCCAGGACGAACAGCCAACGCCAGCCCAGGGCGTCGACGACCACGCCGCCCACCACGAGGGCCGCGCCCGCGCCGAGGCCGATCATGCCGGGGATCCAGCCGAACGCGGCCGCGAGCCGCGGCCCCGCCAGCGCGGACCGGGCGATCGCCAGCGCGAGCGGGAACGTCGCGGTGCTCACGCCCTGCACCACGCGCGCCACGAGCAGCACGCCGAGCGTCGGTGCGGCGGCCGCCAGGAGCGTCGCCGCTGCGAACACGACGACGGTGCCGAGCAGCACGCGGCGGTGGCCGAACCGGTCGCCGAGGTTGCCGACGACGGGCGCGAAGACCGCCCCGGCGAGCAGGAACGCCGTGAGGATCCAGCCGGTCCCCTGGGCGGTGGCGCCGAGCTCCCGGCCCAGCGTCGGCAGGGCGGGCACGACGAGCGTCTGCATCAGCGAGAACGCCAGGACGGCGGCGCTCAGCGCGAAGGTCGCGCGGCCGGGGTGGCGGACGACGGTGCCCTCGGTCGGCCGATCGGGGGCATGGTCGGGGGCAGGGTCGGGGGCAGGGCGGGTCGGAGGCACGGGTGGGCTCGCTCTCGTGGTGAGGGTGGCTGCGCCTCGTCGCGCGGGCCGACGGGCGGGAAGACGAATCGGAACGGAATCACCGTTCCGATTCACCCTAGCACCGTGTCGCGGGCTACCGTGTGCCCATGCCCTCCCCCGACGTCCCCGCCGACGAGCGCGCCGACCGGCCGCTGCCCGGCCGCAAGCGAGAGGCCCGCGCCAACGACACGGCGGTGCTGGCCGCCGCCCGCGAGGTGTTCGCGGCCCAGGGGCACGGCGCGTCCATGGCCGACGTCGCGCGCCACGCCGGCGTCGGCGTCGGCTCGGTGTACCGCCGCTACCCCACCAAGGAGGCGCTGGTGGAGGCGCTGCGCGTGCACGGCGTGCGCCAGGCCGCCCGCCTCGCCGCCGAGGTCGCCGACGAGTTCGCGGCGACGGCTCCGGAGCAGGCGGGCGACGGCGCGGTGGGGGCGTTCCTGACACGGCAGATCACGGGCGCCAGCGGCCCGATCCTGCGCCCGACGGGTGCGACCGGCCCGCTGCCGAAGGACCTCGCGGCCGCCACCGCCGAGCTGCACGCGGGGCTCGGGCGGCTGATCGCGCACGACCGCGCGGCGGGCCTGCTGCCCGAGGGCTTCACCACCGCCGACGTCATGCAGCTGCTGCTGCACCTGCGCCCGACGCTCCCCTTCCCCCGCGCCGAGGCGGACGCCCTGCACCTGCGCTACCTCCGGCTCGTCCTGGCCGGCCTGCGGGCAGGGGCGCGCGACGACGTCGGGCTCGGCGACGGCCCGAGCTGGGACGAGTGGGTCGGCGCCTGGCACGACTGAGCACAGGCGTCATGCGTCTGCCGGTGCGTGCCGCTCCAGGAACTCGTAGACCTCGGTGGTGTCGACGCCGGGGAACGCACCCGACGGCATGGCCGCGAGCATCGAGGCGTGCGGGCGGGCGCTCGGGAACGCGTGCCCGACCCAGCGGCGGGCGAGCGGCTCGGCCGGCCGCCGGCAGCAGCTCTCGTCGGGGCAGCGCGACGTGCTGCGCGCCGTCGTCTCCCGGCCCAGGAACCACTTGACCTGCGCGTACGGCACGCCGACACTCACGGAGAACCGCCCGTCGGGCGTGTCCTGCACGCGCGAGGTGCACCAGTACGTGCCGGTCGGGGTGTCGGTGTACTGGTAGTACGGGCTGAGCCGGTCGGCGATGCCGAACACCACGCGGGCGGTCCAGTGGCGACACACGTGCTGCCCCTCCACGGTGCCCAGCGGGTCGGCGGGGAACCGCACGCCGTCGTTCTCGTACGCCTTGTGGATCGACCCCGACTCGTGGACCTTCATGAAGTGCACCGGGATGCCCAGGTGCCGGGTCGCCAGGTTCGTGAAGCGGTGGGCCACCGTCTCGTAGGAGACGGCGAACGCGTCGCGCAGGTCCTCCAGCGAGATCGACCGCCGCTCCTTGGCCTCGCGCAGCTGCTTGACCGCCTCCCGCTCCGGCACCAGCAGCGCCGCGCACAGGTAGTTGGCCTCGACGCGCTGGCGCAGGAACTCGCGGTAGTCGCGCGGCTCTGCGTGCTCCAGCACGTGCGAGGCGAGGGCCTGGAGCACCGCCGAGCGCGCCTCGGACCGGCCGCGGATCCCGTTGCTCGGCAGGTAGACCCGGCGGTGGAGCTGGTCGATGACGGCGCGCGTGGACTGCGGCAGGTCCGGCTCGTAGTGGATCGAGAAGCCGAGGTGGGCGGCGAGCTCCCCCACCGCGCGCTGCGGCAGCGGTCCTCGCCCGTGCCCGACGTCGTCGAGCAGCCCGCGCGCGACGATCTCCAGGTCGGGGAAGTAGTTGTCCTGCGCGCGCATGTCCGCGCGCAGCTCGGTGTTGGCCCGGCGCGCCTCCTCGGGTGTCAGCGCGCGCTCGGAGTGCAGCCGCTCCAGCTCGCGCTGCAGCCCGACGATCGCCTCGAGCGCGTCCGACGGGAGGGACTTGCCCACCTTCACAGGGCGCACACCCAGCGCGGAGAAGAGCGAGCCCCTTTGCACGCGCTCCAGCTCGATCTCCAGGGCGTCGCGGTGCGACGGCGGCTCGGCCGAGAGCAGGTCCTCGACCGTGGCGCCGAGGGCGCGGGCCACGGCCTGCAGGCGCGCGATCGTGGGTTCGCGCTTGCCGTTCTCGAGCATGGAGACCTGCGACGGCGCACGTCCGATGGCCTCTCCGAGCTGCTCCAGGGTCATGCCGCGGCGGGTGCGCAGGTGCCGGATGCGGCGGCCGATCGTGAGGGCGTCCGCCTCCTGGCTGATGGGGATGCCGCGCGGCAGCGTGGCGTCGTCCCGGGTACCGGGCGCGGAATCGGTCGAGATGGCCATGCTCGAGGGTGACACGTGCCACACCTTCCGTCCAGGAGAAGAACGCCGGAATTTCTCCTCAGATTTCCTGGCCGCGGGGTGGCGGGGCGCGCGAGGGTCGTGGTCATCGGCACCGCCACCGACGACCGAGACACACGAAAGAGGCTCGATATGACCGCCATCCTCGACTCCCGCAGCACCACCCGCGCCGGCGACCAGGCCCAGACGGCCGCACAGCTCGCCGAGCAGTGGGCCGCCGACCCGCGCTGGGACGGCATCAGCCGTGACTACACCGCGGAGGACGTCGTCGCGCTGCGCGGGTCGGTCGGCGAGGAGTTCACCCTGGCCCGCCGCGGCGCCGAGCGGCTGTGGCGCCAGCTGCACGAGGAGGACTTCATCAACGCGCTCGGCGCGCTGACCGGCAACCAGGCCGTGCAGCAGGTGAAGGCCGGTCTCCAGGCCATCTACCTCTCGGGCTGGCAGGTGGCCGGCGACGCGAACCTCGCGGGCCAGACCTACCCCGACCAGTCCCTCTACCCGGCGAACTCCGTGCCCGCCGTCGTGCGCCGCATCAACAACGCGCTGCTGCGCGCCGACCAGATCGACGTCTCCGAGAACGGCGCCCCGACGCGCGACTGGCTCGCCCCGATCGTCGCGGACGCCGAGGCCGGCTTCGGCGGCCCGCTCAACGCGTACGAGCTGATGCGGTCGATGATCGCGTCGGGCGCCGCGGGCGTGCACTGGGAGGACCAGCTCGCGAGCGAGAAGAAGTGCGGCCACCTGGGCGGCAAGGTGCTCATCCCCACCCAGCAGCACGTGCGCACCCTCAACGCGGCACGCCTCGCGGCCGACGTCTCCGACGTGCCGAGCGTCGTCATCGCCCGCACCGACGCCGAGGCAGCCACGCTGATCACGTCCGACGTCGACGAGCGCGACCGTCCGTTCCTCACCGGCGGTCGCACGGGCGAGGGCTTCTACGAGGTGCGCAACGGCGTCGAGCCGTGCATCGCGCGGGCCAAGGCCTACGCCCCGTACGCCGACCTCATCTGGATGGAGACCGGCACCCCGGACCTCGAGCTCGCGCGGACGTTCGCGGAGGCCGTCAAGGCCGACTTCCCGGACCAGATGCTGGCGTACAACTGCTCGCCGTCGTTCAACTGGAAGAAGCACCTGGACGACGACACGATCGCGAGGTTCCAGCGCGAGCTGGGCGCCATGGGCTTCCGCTTCCAGTTCATCACCCTGGCCGGCTTCCACGCCCTCAACTACTCGATGTTCGACCTCGCCCACGGCTACGCCCGCGAGCAGATGTCCGCCTACGTGCGGCTGCAGGAGGCCGAATTCGCCGCCGAGGAGCGCGGTTACACCGCGACCAAGCACCAGCGCGAGGTCGGCACCGGCTACTTCGACCGCGTGTCAACGGCGCTCAACCCCGACGCCGCCACCCTCGCGCTCGCGGGCTCCACCGAGGCCGCACAGTTCTGACCGCGAGACAGAGAGCCCGGCGAGATAGAGAGGGCGCATCGCCGAGATAGAGAGTTCGATCTATCTCGTCGCCCGCCCCTCTCTATCTCGGCGATCCAGGCTCTCTATCTCGGCGGATCCCCCTCTCTATCTCGCCGACGACCCGCCCGGAGGCACGTCATGACCACGCTCGCTCCCCCCACCACCAGCCCGACCACGGCGACGCCTCTCGCCGACACGGCGCCCGACCCGTTCGTCTGGGGCGGGACGTCGCTCGCGGAGGGGCACCTCACCGTCACCGCCCCGCTGGAGGCGCGCGACGAGGAGATCCTCACCCCGGAGGCGCTGGCGTTCCTGGCGATGCTGCACGACCGGTTCGCCGACGACCGCACCGCGCTGCTGCTGGAGCGGCAGCGGCGGATGCGGAGCGTCGCCGACGGCGAGGACCCGGACTTCCACCCCGCCACCCGGCCCGTGCGCGACGACCCGTCCTGGCGGGTGGCGGGCGCGGCCGGGGCTCCGGGGCTGAGCGACCGCCGCGTGGAGATCACGGGCCCGACGGACCCGAAGATGACGATCAACGCGCTCAACTCGGGCGCCCGGTGCTGGCTGGCCGACGCCGAGGACGCGCAGTCCCCGACGTGGCGCAACGTCGTGGAGGGGCAGCTCGCCCTGCACGACGCGATCCGCGGCACGCTGAGGTTCACCAACCCGGCGGGCAAGGAGTACGCGCTCCGGTCGACGGACCTCACCGAGCTTCCGACCATCGTGTTCCGGCCCCGCGGGTGGCACCTGTTCGAGTCGCACCTGGCGTACACCGGCCCCGACGGGTCGACGCAGCCGGCGTCGGGGTCGCTGGTCGACTTCGGCCTGTACCTGTTCCACAACGCCCACGAGCTGGTCTCCCGCGGGCGCGGACCGTACTTCTACCTGCCGAAGCTCGAGGGGTACCGCGAGGCGCGGCTGTGGAACGAGGTGTTCGAGGCGGCCCAGGACGCGCTCGGCATCCCGCGGGGCACGATCCGCGCGACGGTCCTCATCGAGACGCTGCCCGCCGCCTTCGAGATGGAGGAGATCCTCTACGAGCTGCGCGACCACTGCGCCGGCCTCAACGCCGGCCGCTGGGACTACCTGTTCAGCGTGATCAAGTGCTTCCGGAAGCGGGGGTCGTCGTACGTGCTGCCGGACCGCGCGCAGGTCACGATGACCGCGCCGTTCATGCGGGCGTACACCGAGCTGCTCGTCGCCACGTGCCACAAGCGCGGGGCGCACGCCATCGGCGGCATGAGCGCCTTCATCCCCGACCGCCGCTCCCCCGAGGTGACCGAGCGCGCCGTCGAGCAGGTGTGGGCCGACAAGACGCGCGAGGCCCACGACGGCTTCGACGGCACCTGGGTGGCCCACCCCGACCTGGTCGAGGTGGCACGCGGCGCGTTCGACGAGGTGCTCGGCGAGCGCGAGAACCAGGTCGCCCGCCTGCGCGACGACGTCGTGGTGGGCCAGGCGGAGCTGCTCGACGTCGCGTCGGCGCGGCGCGGGGGCGCCACCGTCACGGCGGCCGGGCTCCGGACGAACGTGTCCGTGGGGCTGCGCTACATCGAGTCGTGGCTGCGCGGCACCGGCGCGGCGGCGATCGACCACCTCATGGAGGACGCGGCCACCGCCGAGATCTCCCGGTCGCAGGTGTGGCAGTGGGTCGCGTCCGGCACGACGACGGACGACGGCCTGCCCATCACCCGCGTGCGCTGCGAGGCTGTGCTGCGCGACGTCCTGCGCGGCCTCCCGCGGTCCGCCCGCGACCGCTTCGAGGACGCCGCGGCCCTGTTCCGCGAGGTGGCGCTGGGCGAGGAGTTCCCGCCGTTCCTCACGACAGGCGCGTACGCCCGCTACCTCGCCGGCTGAGCGCGGAGCATGCAGCTGCGCACGTTCTCAGTCGTGAGAACGTGCGCAGCTGCATGCTCGGCGACCGCCTCCAGGGCAGGATCGGAGGATGACGACGACCCTGCGCACGCTCCTGCTCGGCCAGGTCGAGTTCTACTGGGACGCCCACCTGTGGCCGCGGCTGCAGGGGCTGACCGACGACGAGTACCTCTGGGAGCCGGTCGACGGGGCGTGGAGCCTGCGGCGCGACGACGACGGCACGGTCCGGATCGAGCTGACGCCGGTGGACCCGCCCGTGCCACCGGTGACGACGATCGCGTGGCGCGCCGCGCACCTGGGCCGCGACGTCTGGGGCAAGCGCGGCCGCGCGCTCTTCGGGCCGACGACCGCCCCCACCGACGCCGACATGTTCGACGCGCGGCACTGGCCGGAGCCCCTGCCCCTCACGGCCGCCGGCGGGCTCGACCTGCTGCGCGAGGGCTACGAGCTGTGGCGCGACCACCTCTCGCGGCTCGACGACGACGCGCTCGCCGAGCCGCTCGGGCCACGCGGCGGTCCCTACGCGAGCGACTCGCTCGCGGCGCTCGTCGTGCACCTCAACCGCGAGGCGATGGCGCACGGCGCCGAGATCTGCCTGCTGCGCGACCTCTACCGCGCGCAGCGCGAGCGCGGCGACCCCGTCGTCGCGACGGCGCTCGGGGGCAGCCCGGCCGATCTCGAGCGGATGCTCCGGCTCGACGGCGGCCTGGGCGACCTGGCCGACCGGCACCCGACGCTGGTCATCGAGCTGGCGGGGCTCGGCCGCTGGGACGCGGTGCGGTCGCTCGCGGCGCGCGGCTTCCCGGTCACCGTCGCGGCCGACGACGGCTCCACGGCCCTGCACTACGCGGCGACCACCGGCACCCCGGACGACGCCCGGCTGCTGCTCGACCACGGCGCCGATCCCAGCGCCGTCGACGGACGCTTCGGGACGACGCCGGCCGGCTGGGCGGACTTCCTGGGCCGGGCCGAGCTCGCGGAGGTCCTCACCCCCTGACTGCCGAGCAGCGCGGGGCAGCGGCCTGTGGATAACGCCGGCGGACGGCGGCCCGGGTGCGGCAGGGTGACGGCGCATGGACACCATCACCCCGTTCCGCCCGGGCGACGAGGTCGCCGACGACGCCGAGCTGCTGGAGCTCGCCCACTTCCTCGCGGGCGGCGTCCACCCACGACGGCGCACGCTCACCGTCACCTGGCTCGACGCCGACGACCGGCTCCTCGGGCTCGCGCTGCCCATCGACGACGTGCCCCGCCGGCCCGACCCCGCCGCCCTCGTCGGCCTGGGCACCGTGCTGCGCGGCGTCGTCGACGACGAGGCGCCCGGCGGCAGCGCCGTCGTCGTGCTCGAGCGGCCCGGCGACGCCACGCTCACGGCCGACGACCGCGCCTGGAACCGCGACCTGCGCGAGCAGGCCGACGCCCAGGGCGTGCGGCTGCGCGGGTTCTTCGTCGCCGCCGGCGGGCAGGTACGGCCGCTGGCGCTGGACGACGCGTGAGGGCCGGCCCCGTCGGCCGCTCACCGGGCGTGCGCGAGCAGGTCTCCGACGACGGCGCGCGGCGCCGGGAGCCGGCCCATCTCCTCGGCCGTCCCCCGTGCCGCGGACCTGTAGCGCGGCTCGTGCAGGACGGCGCGCACCGCGTCCCCGAGCCGGGCGACGAGCCCCGGGCCCGACTCGACGGCGAGCCCCGCCCGCACCTCGGCGACCCGGCGGGCGTTGATCCACTGGTCCGACGCGAACAGCGGGACGACCACCTGCGGGACGCCCGCCCCGAGCGCGAGCGTCGTGGTGCCGAAACCGCCGTGCCCGACCATCGCCGCCGCGAGCGGCATCACCGCCTCCTGCGGCCACCAGCGCTCGACGCGCACGTTGGGCGGCCACGGGGCCCAGGCCTCCGGGTCGCCGTGAGCGCCGACCGTCACCAGGGCCCGGGCCTCCACCCCGGCCAGGGCGTCGACGGCGGCGGAGTAGGTGCTGTCGAACACGCCCTGCGCCGCGGCGACCGTGCCGAAGGAGACGTAGACGAGCGGGGCGTCAGGATCTCCCCACGCAGGCAACGGCGGGGCCTGCGTGCGCGGCCCCGGGATCCGGTAGCGCACGGGCGCGACGCCGTCACCCTCGCGATCGTCGTCGAACGATGGCGGCACGCTGGTGAACACGGGCTCGGCCGCCGCCGCTGCGGCGAGGTCGGCCTCGACGCCCTCCCGGGCCGCGAGCTCGGCCAGCGGACCGGTCAGCTCGTCGACGAACGTCCTGATCAGCGAGCACAGCCCGATCGCCACCTGGACGTGCGGGACCCCTGCCGCCTCCGCGGCGACGAGGGAGGCCACCTCCGCGGGCTCGCGGACCACGACGTCGGGGCGCCACGCGGCCAGGAGGCCGGTCACCGCCGGCAGCGCCGCGACGGGGTCGAGGCGGCCGAAGACCTCCGTCATCACCCGCGCGTTCGCCTCCTGCCGCGACAGGCTCGGCAGCGCGGCGAAGACGGCTCCCAGCGCAACGGGGTCCGCGTCGTCGAACGGTTCGTGTCGCAGACCGGTCGTCGCGACGTGCTCCGCGAAGGAAGCGGGCGCGGCGACGCGCACCTCGTGGCCGGAGTCGGCGACCGCGCGGGCGAGGGGCACCATCGGCCGGAAGTGGCCCTGGCCGCCCGTGGTCGCGAACAGCACCCGCATCCTTCGAGGGTAGGTCGCGCGTGGTGTGCCCGTCCGCGAGGAGGATCCCCACCTGGCGCTGACGACCTCGCCCGGCCGACCCTAGCCCGGCCGGCCTCTAGCCAGTCGATCCCGGGTCGACGCGCACCGACTGCGCGCCGTCGACGACGTCGGCGGTGCCGTGCCGCAGCTCGCGCGGCTCGAGGTCCAGGAACACCAGCCCGCTCTCGCCGAGCCGCGACCGCGTGACGTCGAAGCCGGAGGGCGCGGCGCCGTCGTCGAACAGGCGCGCGCCGGAGCCGACGACGACGGGCGCGACGACGAGACGCCAGACGTCCACGAGCCCCAGGTCGTGCAGCGTGCTCGCGAGGCGCGCGCTGCCGTGCACCTGCAGCTCACCGTCCGGGCCGTCCTTGAGCGCCTGCACCCGGGCGGCCAGGTCGGCGGGGTCGATCACGGTGGTCCCGGCCCACTCCGGGTCGCGCAGGGTCGAGGAGACGACGTAGCGCGGGCCAGCGTCGATGCGCGCGGCGAGCGCGTCGTCCGGGTCGGTGACCTGCCCCCACGACGCCCAGAACATGTCGTAGGTGGTGCGGCCGAGCAGGAAGGCGTCGACGTCCGCGAACCACCCGTCCACGACCTCCCCGAACACCGGGTCCGTGGTGAACGGCACGAACCAGCCGCCCTCGGTGAAGCCGCCGCGGGTGTCCTCCTCGGGCCCTCCGGGGCCCTGCACCACACCGTCGAGCGAGGTGAAGATGTTGACGCTCAGCCGCATGGCATCCTCCGTCATCGACCGCCCGGCCGACCTTTGCCCTGGACTTCCGCGCCTCGGCGGCATATTTTCACCTCGGCAGCATGCTGTGACCGGATTCACACACGCTACCGGATCCGCCGGACGGACGAGCTGGAGGGAGCGAGGCCGTGGCCGACGTCCTGGTGCTCAACGCGGGCTACGAGCCCCTGCACCGCGTGTCGGTCAAGCACGCCATCACGATGCTCGTCCGCGAGGTCGCGGTCGTCGAGGAGGCGGTGGAGGGCCACCGCTTCGGCCCCTACCCGATGCCCCGCGTGCTGCGCCTGGTGCGGTACGTCGCGATGCGCTGGCGGTACCGCAGCGCGGGCCGGCCGGCGGTCACCAAGGACGGCGTGAAGCGCCGGGACGGCGCGTGCGCCTACTGCGGCGGCCCCGCGGAGACGGTCGACCACGTGGTCCCCCGCTCCCGTGGCGGCGACTCGTCGTGGCTCAACCTCGTCGCCGCGTGCGAGACGTGCAACGGGCGCAAGGCCGACCGCACCCCGCTGGAGGCCGGCATGCCGCTGCTGCTCGCACCGTTCGTCCCGCCCGCGGAGCACGGGCTCGTGCGCCGGCGACGGCGCGCCACCGCGCCGGCCGCGGCCTGAGCTCAGGCCGCGGGCTCGTCCTCCGGAAGGTCGGGCACCACGGTGAGCGACCCGGTCGCCGGCAGGGCGTTCGCGCCGCCCCGGTCCGCCGGCGTGAGCGCGCGCGACGCGATGACGCTGCTCGCGAAGTTCGCGTGGCACTCGGTGCAGTACCACTCGGGCGTGGGCACGGGCACCTCGAAGCCGCCGTAGACGACGTCCGGCTCGGCGTTCATCACGTCGTCCTGGAACGTCATGCCCCACACGATCCGCTTGGTCTTGCCGCGCGCTCCGCAGCCCGGGCACTGGGGGCGCATCCGCGCGCGCTGCGACGCCACGGTGTGCGCGTGCAGCAGGTCGTGGCACTGGCCGCACAGCAGGTGCACGTCGCGCACGAGCTGCTCGAGGGTGCGCCCGCCCGCGGTGGTGGTGCCGAGGCGGACCGCGCCGTCGTCGTGGGCCTGCATGCGGTGCACGTCGACGAACCGCTCGCAGGTGGCGCAGCGCTCCTCGCGGCGCATCGACCAGCCCGTCACGGCGCGGTGGCCCAGGATGCGCAGGGCGTGCACGTCGGGCGCGGTGGCGCCGGCGCCGCAGTCACCCGGGTCCAGCGTGTGCACGGGGCCGCCGCGGAACTGCTCCGCGACGCCGTCGAGCACGAGCCGGGCGTGCTCGGGCGGCAGCCAGCCGGACGTACCCGTGTAGGTGTCGGCGCCCTCGAACAGGTCGGCCCACACGATCGGGCGGTCCGGGCCGAAGAGGTCGTCGCTGACCCAGCTCTCGCCGTCGCTGGCGCCCATGAGCTCGACGGCGGCGACCACACCGGCGTCGCCGAGCACGGTGACGACGACGTCGCCCCGCTGCGGGCCGTCCGGGCCGGCCGGCAGCCGGTGCTCCGGCGAGCGGGTCGCGATCGCGACGGACTCCGTCAGCCAGTCGGCCGACCAGTGGAGGTACACGGACGGCACGAGCCACGCGGGCAGCGCCGACAGGGAGGGGAGGGTCTCTCGGGTCACCGGGAGAACATATCGGGCGCCGACCCTCCGACACCACGGGCGAGGTCGTTCCGGTCGCGACGTCCCCGCGCTAGGTTCCGAGCAGGCACGACGGCGTCGCCGCTCCGCACCGTGCACTACACCAGGCACCGCCGCCGCCCCGCCGACGAGCTTCTGCCGCGAGGAGGCACGGATGAACATCGGACTGTGGGTCGCCGCCGGGCTGCTGGCCCTGCTCTACCTGGCGGTGGGCTTCGTCAAGCTGACCCGCAGCCGCGAGCGCCTGCGCGCGTCCATGGGGTGGGTGGAGGACTTCCCGGTCGTCGTGGTGCGGCTCATCGGCCTGGCGGAGATCGCGGGCGCGCTGGGCCTGATCCTCCCGCTCGCCACCGATGTCCAGCCATGGCTGACCCCGACCGCGGCGACCTGCCTCGTCGTGCTGCAGGCGCTGGCGATCTCGGTGCACGTGCGCCGCCGCGAGCTCGCGCAGCTGTGGGTCAACGTGCTCCTGCTGCTGGCCGCCGCGTTCGTCGCCGTCGGGCGGTTCGCCGGCTGGTGACCTGGCCGACGACGCCCGTCAGGCCCCGGCCCACTCCGAGTCGGTGAGCAGCCGCGAGCGGATGAGGAACCGCACGCCCTCAGGCGCCTCGACGCTGAAGCCGGCGCCACGGCCGGGCACGACGTCGATCGTCAGGTGCGTGTGCTGCCAGTACTCGAACTGGGCGCGACTCATCCACACCGCGACGGTGAACGCCTCCCCCGTCGCGCCGGGTGCGTCGTCCGGCCCGTCGACGAGGCGCAGGTCGCCCAGGTGCACGTCGGCGTCGCCCAGCAGGAAGTCGCCGTCCGGGTAGCACATCGGGCTGGACCCGTCGCAGCAGCCGCCGGACTGGTGGAACATCAGCTCGCCGTGCTGGCGCCGCAGCCGGGCGAGGAGCCCGGCCGCGGCGTCCGTCACGGCGACACGGGAGATCGTGTCGTCGGTCATCGGTCTAGAAGAACCCGAGCTTCTGGCCCGAGTAGCTGACCAGGAGGTTCTTGGTCTGCTGGTAGTGGTCGAGCATCATCTTGTGGTTCTCGCGCCCGACGCCGGAGCCCTTGTACCCGCCGAACGCCGCGGCCGCGGGGTACGCGTGGTAGCAGTTCGTCCACACCCGCCCGGCCTCGATCGTGCGGCCGGCGCGGTACGCCGTCTCGCCCTGACGGGACCAGACGCCGGCGCCCAGGCCGTAGAGGGTGTCGTTGGCGATCTTCATCGCGTCGTCGAAGTCGGCGAACTCCGTCACCGACACGACCGGCCCGAAGATCTCCTCCTGGAAGATCCGCATCGAGTTCTTGCCCTCGAAGACGGTGGGCGTCACGTAGTACCCGCCCGCCAGGTCGCCGTCCATCTCCGCGCGGCCCCCGCCCGTGAGGACCTTGGCGCCCTCCGCCTTGCCGATGTCGATGTACGACAGGATCTTCTCGAGCTGGTCGTTGCTCGCCTGCGCGCCGATCATCGTGTCGGTGTCCAGCGGGTTGCCCTGCTTCACGGCCTTCGTGCGCTCCAGGGCGTCGCCGAGGAACTGGTCGTAGATGTCGGCCTGGATCAGCGCGCGCGACGGGCAGGTGCACACCTCCCCCTGGTTGAGGGCGAACATCGTGAACCCCTCGAGCGCCTTGTCGTAGTAGTCGTCCTTCGCCGACGCGACGTCCGAGAAGAAGATGTTCGGGCTCTTGCCGCCGAGCTCCAGCGTCACCGGGATGATGTTCTGCGACGCGTACTGCATGATCAGGCGGCCGGTCGTCGTCTCGCCGGTGAACGCGATCTTGCGGATGCGCGAGCTCGACGCGAGCGGCTTGCCCGCCTCGACGCCGAACCCGTTGACGACGTTGACCACGCCGGGCGGCAGCAGGTCGCCGATGAGGTCCATGAGGAATAGGATCGACGCCGGGGTCTGCTCGGCCGGCTTGAGCACGACGGCGTTGCCCGCCGCGAGCGCCGGGGCCAGCTTCCACGTGGCCATGAGGATCGGGAAGTTCCACGGGATGATCTGCCCGACCACGCCGAGCGGCTCGTGGAAGTGGTACGCGACGGTGTCCTCGTCGATCTCCGAGATCGACCCCTCCTGCGCGCGGATGGCGCCCGCGAAGTAGCGGAAGTGGTCGATGGCGAGCGGGATGTCGGCGGCGAGGGTCTCGCGGACGGGCTTGCCGTTCTCCCAGGTCTCGGCCACCGCGATCTTCTCGAGGTTCGCCTCCATGCGGTCGGCGATCCTGTTGAGGACGTTCGCCCGCTCCGTGACGGACGTGCGCCCCCACGCGGGCGCCGCGCCGTGGGCGGCGTCGAGCGCGCGCTCGATGTCCTCGGCGTTCCCGCGCGCCACCTCGGTGAAGGTCTGCCCGGTGACCGGGCTGGGGTTCTCGAAGTACTGCCCGCTCGCCGGCGGCACGTACTCGCCGCCGATCCAGTGGTCGTACCGGGCGCGGTACTCGGCGACCGCCCCGGGCTGACCGGGGGCTGCGTAGACGGTCATGCTGCCTCCTCGCACGTGCGGCGCCTCGTCGCGCCGCGTTGGACGCGACCGTAGGACGGCGAGGGTTGCAGCCCCGTTGCAGTCAGGCCGTCACGAGAGCGTCTCGTCGAGCAGCCCGGCGCGGGCGCGGGCGCGCACGGCCTGCGGGCTGCCGGCCGGGGCGACGTCGAGCAGGCGGGTCCAGGCGGCGTGGTCGTCTGCGCCCTCGGCGCCGCGCACCCAGGCGTCCAGGGCGTCCGGGTCGCCGGCGGCCAGGACGGCGGCACGGACCTCGGCCGAGAGCTCGGCGCGCAGCTGCTCGACGCCGGGGGCCACGGACCGCGGCAGCAGCGGCGCGTAGGCGTCGACGGCGGCGCGCGCATCGCCGTCGGCGAGGGCCGCGCGCACGTCGCCCGCGTCGGTGCGCAGCGGGCGGGCGAGCCGGTACGGCCGCGACCCGGCGAGCAGCGCGCCGGCGACGTGCCGCAGCCGGGAGACCTCGGCCCGCACGGTGACGTCGGACAGCACGCCGGGGTGCAGCAGCACGGCGAGCTCGTCGGCGGCGAGGCCGCGCGGGTGCTCCGCGAGCAGCAGCAGGATCTCGGCGTGCCGCAGCGACAGCGGCCGCTCCCCCGCGGGCGTCCGCAGCACGGGCCGGCCGAGCACACGGAGGTCGACCGGCGCGATGCCGGACGGGTGCAGGGCCGCGGCGGCGCGGGTCGCGAGCTCGCGCTCCACGGTGGCGACCGTGGCCCGCACGAGGGACAGCACGACGTGCGTCGCCGCGGCCCGTCGGCCGGTGACGTCGAGGACGCCCAGCACCCGTCCGGTGCGAGGGTCGCGGATGGGCGCGGCGGCGCAGCTGAGCTCCTGCACGGGGCGGGCGAAGTGCTCGGCGCCGATCACCTGGACGGCACGGCGGGTCGCCAGAGCCGTGCCCGGCGCGTTGGTGCCCACGCTCTCCTCGCCCCACACGGCACCCTCGACGAACCCGACCCGGTCGACCGTGCCGCGCAGCCGGCGGTTGCCCTCCACCCAGAGCAGGCGGCCGATCTCGTCGGAGACGGCGACGACCAGGCCGTCGTCCGCGGCGCCGTCGACCACGAGCTCGCGGACCACCGGCATGACGGCGGCGAGGGGATGGGCGGCGCGGTAGGCGGCCAGCTCGGCGTCGGCGAGCGCGACCTGCGGGTGCGGGGTGTCCGGGTCGACGCCGCTGCGCAGGGAGCGGCGCCAGGAGTCGGCGACGACGGGGTCGATGCCGCCGGGCGGCTCGCCCGTGCCGAGGAACCGCTCGTACGCGGCGCGCACGCTGCGGGGGTCACGACGCACCCCTGCCGCGCGGGCCCCGTCCCCGCGGGCCATCGACATGGCCGAGCGTTCCACCGCGACCTCCCGACGTCGTCGTCCGGTGCGTGCGGCACAGTCTAGGGGGCGGACAGCCCAGCCACGGATCGCCGGACCCTGGATCAGCCCCCGCACCGTCGGGCACCGCGGGGCACCGTGGGGCGCGTGCGATCCTGTGGGACGACCCGAACGCGGAGCGCCGTGTCGGCCGGCCCGGGCCGCAGCGGCCGTGGACCCCGCTGCGCTGCGCCGCCGGGATGCTCGCCGCCGCCCCGTTGCTCAGTCCCGCAGGGCGAGGCGGCGGGCGAGCACGGCGCAGACCACGAGCTGGAGCTGGTGGAAGATGATCACCGGGACGGCGATGACGCCGGCCGCGGCGACCGGGAACAGCACGCTCGCCATGGGCAGGCCGGTGGCGAGGGACTTCTTGGACCCGCACATGAGCAGCGCGATCCGGTCCTCGACGGGCAGCTTGAGCGCGGCGCCGCCCCACCACGTGAGCCCGAGCATGATCGCCAGGAACACCCCGCTCACCACGAGCAGCACGACGATCGCCCAGGCGGAGGTGCCGGCCCACACGCCCGCGGAGCTCGCCGCCGCGACGGCGGAGAACACCACGACGAGGATCGTGCCCCGGTCCACGGACAGGGTGAGCCAGCGGCGGGCGCGGACCCAGTCGCCCACCCACGGCTGCAGCAGCTGGCCCACGACGAACGGGAGCAGGAGCCGCAGCAGCACGGTCTGCAGCCCGTCGAGGCCGTGACCGGCGGTCGCGCCTGCGCCGCCGTCGGCGTCGGTCATGAGCCACAGCACCAGCAGCGGGGTGAGCACCATGCCGAGCACGTTGGACACGGTGGCGCCGCAGATCGCGCCCGCGACGTTGCCGCGCGCCACCGACGTGAACGCCACCGACGACTGCACGGTCGACGGCAGCAGCGACAGGTAGAGCATCCCGGCGGCGAGCGGCGCACCGACCAGCGGGGTGATCGCCCACGCGACGACGAGGCCGAGCACCGGGAACAGCACGTACGTGGCGACGAGGATGCCGCCCTGCAGGCGCCAGTTGCGCAGCCCCGCCCACACCTCGCGGGTCGACAGGCGCGCGCCGTAGACGAGGAACAGGATCGTCACCGCGACGTCGGCCGCGACGTCGACGACCTGCTGCACCCCCGGGCCGACGGGCACCACCAGCCCCAGCACCATCACCACGACCAGCGTGACGACGAACGGGTCCACCCAACGGCTCAGCACACGACGCACCGGGCGAGTGTAGGGAGTGCAGCGCCGGAGGCGCGGACACGTCCGCCCGGCGCCGACCGGACCACTCATTCCCGAAGCGCATGACCGGGCGGTCACGAGTCTTGGTGGGCATCGGTCGCGGGGTGGCACGGTCGTGGCCACGACGACCCGAGGAGACGACATGACCGTGACCGTCCGCCGCCGGACCCTGTTCGGCTTGGCCGGAACCGCCGCTGCCGGAGCGCTCACCGGCGCCCCTGCCCTCGCCGCGCCCCGGGTGGAGGACCGAGGTGCGACCGGCCACGCGACGTTCCGCTGGCTCGGCGTGGCGGGCTGGCAGATCCGCACGCCGCGCTCCCACCTGCTGGTCGACCCCTACCTCACCCGGTTCGACACGGGGCTGGCGAAGGGACTGTTCGACCGCGGCACGCAGCTCACGGTCGACCCGGCGGCGATCGACGACGTCCTGGGGCGGCCCGACCGGGCAGGCCGGGTCACCGCGACCCTGGTCACGCACACCCACTGGGACCACTTCGGCGACGTCCCGCACATCGCCGCGACCCGGGGCGGCACGGTGTTCACCACCCTGACGGGATATCACCTCGCACGGTCCTTCGGTGTGGCCGACGACCAGCTCGCGGTGCTCAAGGGCGGCGAGGAGATCGTCGTGGGTGACCTGGTGGTCCGCGCCGTCCGGTCGTTGCACAGCCGCTCCGGCAACGGTGGGGTGCTGTTCCCCGGGGTGCGCCACGCGGTACCGGAGCGCCCCGCGACCATCGCCGACCTGCCGGAGGGGGACACGCTGGCGTACCTCCTGCGCGCGCCGTCGGGCCGCAGCGTGCTGCTCCTGGGGGCGAGCGACTTCGACGACGTGTCGCTGCGCGGGCTGCGGCCCGACGCGGTCGCCGTGCCGGTGCCGGCGAACGACGTCACCAGCGAGTACGCCTCCCGGCTCATGGACGTCCTCGACGGGCCCAGGCTGGTCGTCCCCGTCCACTGGGACCACTTCGAGGCCTCGCCGACCGACCCGCCCACCGTGCAGGACGACGGGACGGCCGACCGGCTGCGTGCCACGGTGGCCGCGATCCGACGCGCGTCGCCCCGGACCCGCGTCGTCGTGCCGGACTACCGGACCTCGCTCGACCTGCTCTGACGGACCACCGGGATCACGGGCGTGGCGAGGGTGCGGTGCGGCGCACCAGGTCGTGCAGCCGGCGAGCGGCGCGACCGAGCGCCATCTCCGCGGCCGGCTGCGCCCCCGCCGCCACGCTGGACCGGCTGAGGACGACGACGACGAACCGGCCGCCGTCCGCGTGCTCGACGACCCCCGCCTCGTGGCGCAGGTTGAGCACGGTGCCCGTCTTGGACGACCAGGTGGACGAGTCGCGGTCGAACTCGGGCGCCAGGCGGTGCCGGTGCACGTTGGAGGCGAGGAGCTCGCGCAGGCGTCCGGACACCGCGGGGTCCAGCCGGTCCGGGTCCCAGACCGCGCCGAGGAGGTCCGCCAGCACGCGCGCCGAGGAGGTCGTCGACACCGAGACGTCGAGCGACCGGATCACGCTTCCTCCGCTCGCGGTGCTCGCCAGCGCCGCGAAGGCGTGCCCGAGCCCCGGCGCGAGGTGCTCCATCGCCTCCGCCGGGGTGTCGTCCAGCTCGCCGAGACCGTGCCGGATCTCGACGTCCGGCACCCGGAGCTCGCGCAGCACCCGGCTGACGTGGGCGGGAGGTGTCAGGGCGAGCAGCGCGTCGCAGGCGCTGCTGTCGCTCAGCGAGACGGCCAGGTAGAGCAGGTCGTCGAGGGCCACCGACGCCGGGTGCCTGAACCGCGTGACGCCCGGCGGTCCCGTGCTCGTCGCACGCCCCGGGTCGACCACCACGGTCGAGGCGGCGTCGAGCTCCCGGCGACGGATCCGCTCGAGCGTCGCGAGAGCTACCGGGACCTTGACGAGGGAGGCGACCGGGAGCTCGAGGTGCGGGTCGACGCCGACCTCCCGGCCGGAGTCGAGGTCGCGGACGAGGATCCCCGCGGTCAGGCCGGCATCGGCGAGCTCGTGCCGCACCCGCCGGACCTCGCCCGCCGCGGCGGCTCCCGCGATCACGGGGCGACCTCCGCGGCGCCGAGGGCGAGCGCGATCGCCTCGGCCAGGGCGTCGATCGAGGCGGTCGCCGCCACGGGATCGCCGGGCCGCAGCTCCAGGCGGTGCGCCCGGGAGAGGTCGAGACCGCCCGGCGACGTCCAGGAGAGCCCCAGCTCGCGAGCCTGCACCGGGGTGCAGAGCAGCAGGTCCGCGCTGGTCGTCACCGCGGCCAGCGCGGGGACCAGCGGGGCCACTCGCACCTGCCGCGGCAAACAGCCTGCGGACGCGGCGTGCCGGGCCAGGGCGTCGCCGACGAGGGCGTTGTCGTCCTCCGGGGTCACCCACACGCGTCGCGGCGGTCCGGGGTCTCCGCGGCGCGGGGCCAGCTCGTCGAGGTACACCCGTGCCCCGCCGTCCGGGCCGCCACCGCCCCACCCCAGCGGGGCGGTCCAGCGCGCCGCACCGGTCGTCGCCACGACGAGCGCGGCGTCCGCGCGCGAGTCGCGCACCATCTCCGCGCGTCGTGCCGGAGGGGCAGGCAGCGGCCGCAGCACGATCCCCGCCTGCCGGGCGTCAGCGATCAGCGTGGCCGTGACCGTCGGCGAGAGGTCCTCCGGGACCACGAGGCGCAGGGGCGGAGCCTCGCGCATCGCCGCCGCCGCCCGCAGGTCGTCCGCCGCCTCGACGACGCGCTGGGCGGCCGGGAGCAGCCGGCTCCCCAGCCCCGTGAGGAACACCTCGCGCGTCGTCCGGTCGAACAGGCGCCCACCGAGGTGCGTCTCGAGCGCGGCGACGCGGCGGCTCACGACGGGCTGCGGCACGCCGATCGCCGCCGCGCCGCCGGTGAAGCTGCGCCGCTCGCTCACCGCGACGAACGCGCGGCAGGTGTTCTCGAGGTCCACGGGGCGATTATCCCCACCGGTCTCTCGCGCCCCCCGGGGAGGACCGGCGGGACGACGAGACGCCGGCGGGTCAGAGCGGCACGGCGGTGGCGCTCAGCCCTTCAAGCCCTTGCGGAGGCCGTCGGCCAACGGCGTGGTGGGGCGGCCGATCAGCCCGGCGAGCACGCCCGTCGTCTCCGCCAGCAGCCCGGCGCGGGTGTCGGCGTCCAGCGCGACGAGGAATCCGGCCGTGCCCTCGTCGAGACCGGCGGCGAGCAGCGCCTCGCGCTGCTCCTCGGGCTCGACCGAACGGTAGGTCACGGGACGGCCGAGCAGCTCCGTGACGGTGCGGGCGAGCTCGTCGAAGTCCCACGCGACGTCGCCGGTGAGCTCGTGGACGGCGTCGTCGTGCGCACCGTCGGTGGCGAGCGCGACGACGGCCGCGGCCTCGGCGTAGTCGGCACGGCTCGCGCTCGCGACGCGGCCGTCCCCGACCGAGGCGACGATCTCCCCGGTCTCCCGGGCCCGCTCGACGTCGGGCAGGTAGTTCTCGGTGTACCAGCCGTTGCGCAGCACCGTCGTGGTCAGGCCGGACGCCGCGAGCAGCTCCTCGGTCGCCTTGTGCTCCGGCGCGAGGATCAGCGGCGAGGTGTCGGCGTGCGGGGCGCTCGTGTAGACGACGCGGCGGACGCCGGCGCCCTTGGCCGCGTCGATCACGGCGCCGTGCTGGCGGACCCGCTGGCCGACGGCGGAGCCGGAGACGAGCACCAGCACCTCGACGCCGTCGAGGGCGGGGGCGAGCGTCTCCGGGCGGTCGTAGTCGGCCTCGCGGACGACGACGCCGCGCTGCGCGAGGTCCGCGACCTTCGCCGTCGAGCGGGCGAGGGCGACGACGTCCGCGGGCGCGGCGCCGCGGGCGAGGAGGGACTCGACGACGAGGCGGCCCAGGTGGCCGCTGGTGCCGGTGACGGCGATGGTCATGGTGATGCTCCTTCGGGTGCAGGCTCAGGTCGGGCTCGCGGCCGGCCCGTCGACCGGACCGCCTCGCCCAGCATGCACTTACTTTTCGTTAGTGCCAACTGGATGCATGTGCGGCGCTCGTCACAGTGCCTGCGTGCGGAGCGCGCCGTATCCTGTCCGGGTGACCCCTGACTCCCCCGCCATCGCCCCGGTCGACCCCGTCGACGCCGGCCCGACGGACGCGATGATCGCCGACGTGTTCTCGCGCGGGTGCACCTCGCGCCAGGCGCTGGAGGCGGTCACCGGGCGATGGGGCGTGCTCACGGTGGCCGGGCTGCGCGACGGAGCCGTGAGGTTCAACGCGCTGCGCCGCCGCATCGACGGGGTGAGCGAGAAGATGCTCGCCCAGACCCTCCAGGCGCTCGAGCGCGACGGCATGGTCGCCCGCGAGGTGCGCACCACCATCCCGCCGCACGTCGAGTACTCGCTCACCGACCTCGGCCGCCGCGTCGCCGACCGGCTCGTGGGCCTGCTCGACGTCCTCGAGGGCTCGGTCGACGAGGTCAGCGCCGCCCAGCAGCGCTACGACGCGCGGCGCGAGGTCTCGTGACGGGTCGCACCGTCGCCGTGCTGCTCGCCGCGGGCGCGGGCACCCGCCTGGGGCGCGGACCGAAGGCGCTCCTCCCCCACGGCGGTCGGCCGCTCGTGGAGCACGTCGCAGGCGTGCTGGCCGACGGCGGCTGCGACCAGGTCGTCGTCGTGATCGGCGCCGGGGCTCCGCGGGTCGCGGCCGCGACCGATCTCCACGCCGCCCGCGTGGTCGTCAACGACGACTGGGCCACGGGCATGGCGTCGTCGCTGCGGGCGGGCGTCGCGGCGGCCCTGGAACCGCGCGACGGCGAGGCTCCGGCGCGCGTCGTCGTCGCGCACGTGGACCAGCCCGGCGTCACGCCCGAGGACGTCGCGCGCCTGCTCGCGACGCACCGCCCCGGCCGGGTCACCGCCTCGCGATGGGCCGGCGCGCCGGCGCCCGAGGGCGGCCGGCCGCGCTGGGCCCACCCGCTCGTGCTGGACGCCGCGCACGCCGGCCCGGCCGCGGCCGGCGCCGTCGGGGACGCCGGGGCCCGCGCGTTCCTCCGCGCGCACGCCGACCTGATCGACGTCGTCGTCCACCCCGGCGACGGCCGCGACGTCGACACCGAGGCCGACCTCGACCTGCTCGCCTGACCCGACCTGGAAACGTCGTGGGCGCTTCAGGACGTCGCGGCGGCCTTCATGCCCAGGTAGACCTTGTCGCGCGAGAGCGGCAGCTCGGTGAACCGCACGCCCGTGGCGGCGCGCAGCGCGTTGGCGAGCGCGGGCGCGACGGGGTTGAACGGGCTCTCGCTCATCGACTTCGCCCCCATCGGCCCGGTGGAGTCCGACGTCTCGGCGAAGTACACCTCGCTGCGGGGCACGTCCGCGAAGGTGGGCAGGTGGTACTGGCGGAAGATGTCGGTCGTGACGCGGCCGGCGTCGTCGATCACGACGTCCTCGTACAGCGCGGCGCCGAGGGCCTGCGCGATGCCGCCCTCGACCTGGCCGCGGCACTGCCGGGGGTTGACGACCTCGCCGGCGTCGGCGGCCTGGACGCTCTGCAGGATGCGGATCTCGCCGGTGCCGCGGTGCACGGCCACGCGGAAGCCGTGCACGTTGAACGCGACCGACCGGGGCGTGCCGCCCCAGCGGCCCTCGGCCTCGAGCCGCACGCCCGCGGCCCGCGCGTGGCGCGCCACCTCGGCGAGCGGCACGACGGCCCCGCCCGCGTGCTCGACGCCGCCGGGCACCAGGCGGCAGCCGGCCGGCGCCGTCCCGGTGAGGGACGACGCCACCACGCGCACCCGCTCCGCCAGCTCCGTGGCCGCCGCGAGCGACGCCTTGCCCGCCACCACGGTGCCGGTGGACCCGAAGGCGCCGGTGTCGTGCTCCACGAGATCCGTGTCGGACTGCTTGACGACGACGTCGGCGGCCCGCTGCCCGAGCGCGCTGGCCACGAGCTGGGCGTGCACCGTCGTGGTGCCGTTGCCGAACTCGGCGGTGCCGACCTCGGCCTCGACCACGCCGTCCGGGCGCAGCCGGGTGCGGGCGTGCGCCACGTGCCCGCGCGGCGGCACGGTGTCGATCATGGACAGCGCGGTGCCCTCGCCGACGCCCCAGTCGTCGCCCAGCCAGGGTCGCGTCGCGTCCGCGGGGTCGGCGCCGTACGCCGCGACGTCGCGCGCCCGGCCGCGGGCCAGCGCGTCGTCGGCCAGCTCGATGCACTGGTCGAGGCCGTAGCTGCCGTACAGCACGTCCTCCTCGGGCTCGGGCGCGGTGGACAGCATCGGCACGCCCGGGTGCACGACGTTGCGCCGCCGCAGCTCGAGCGGGTCCAGGCCGAGCTGCCGGGCCAGCTCGTCCATCGCGGACTCGACGGCGAAGATCATCTGGCTCAGGCCGTACCCGCGGAACGCGCCCGCGGGCAGCGTGTGCGTGTAGACGCAGTGCGCGTCGACCTTCTTGTTCGCGCACCGGTAGACGGCGATCGACTCGCCGCAGCCGTGGAACATCACGCCCGGCCCGTGGTTGCCGTACGCGCCGGTGTTGCTCAGCACGTCGAGGTGCAGCGCGGTCAGCGTGCCGTCGCGGCGGGCACCCGCCCGCACCTTGATGCGGAACGGGTGCCGGGTCGTCGTGCCGACGAACGTGTCGGTGCGCGTGAGCTCGAGCTGCACCGGCCGGCCGAGCCGCAGTGCCGCGAGCCCCGCGACGTCCTCGACCAGCACCTCCTGCTTGCCGCCGAACCCGCCGCCCACGCGCTCGCACACCACGCGCACGCGGTCCATGGGCAGGTCCAGCACACGCGCGAGATGGCGCCGCGCGAGGAAGGGCACCTGGGTCGAGGACCGCACCACGAGCCGGCCGTCGTCGTCGAACGACGCGATCGCCGCGTGCGTCTCGAGCGCCGCGTTCTGCACCCGCTGCGTGCGGTAGGTGGCCTCGTGCACGACGTCGGCCTCCGCGAGGCCCGCCTCGACGTCACCGAGCTCGGAGTGCAGCTCCGCGACGACGTTCGCCTCCGGACGCGAGACCCGCGCCGCCGCGGCGTCCAGGTCGGGGTGCACGAGCGGCGCGCCGGGGACCATCGCCTGCTCGGGGTCGATCAGCGCGGGCAGCACCTCGTACTCCACCCGCAGCCGGCGCACGCCCTCCTCCGCCGCGGCCACCGAGTCGGCGACGACGGCGGCCACGCGCTGCCCGACGTACCGGACCACGTCGTCGAGGACGCGGGTGTCGTCGGGGTCGTCCGTCCACAGCTCGTGCTGGGCCGTGCTGAACCGGGCGGCGGGCGCGTCCTCGTGCGAGAGCACCGCGCGGACCCCGGGCACGGCGAGCGCGTCGGAGGTGTCGATCGACAGGATCCGTGCGTGCGCGTGCGGCGACCTCGCCAGCTTGAGGTGCAGCAGCCCCGGGTACGCCTCCGGGTCGACGTCGAGCGTGTAGCGCACCCGGCCGGTGACCACGCCGCGGCTCGCGGGGGCGGGCTCCGAGGTGCCGAACGCCGTGCCACAGCCGCCGGTCGTCTCGGCGTTCTCCGTCCCCCGCACCGCGTCCTCGATCGCCCGGTACCCGGTGCACCGGCACAGGTTGCCCTTGAGGTTGCGGGGCAGGTTCGCGCGCTGCTCGTCGTCGAAGGTCGCCGCCGTCATGATCATGCCGGCGGTGCAGAAGCCGCACTGGAAGCCCTGCGCGTCGTGGAACTGCTGCTGCACGGGGTGCAGCCCGTCCGCCGTCGGCTCCTCGGCCGTGGCGGCGAGGCCCCCGATCGTCGTGACGTCGCGCCCGGCGGCACGCCGCGCGGGGTACACGCAGCTGTGCACGGGGACCCCGTCGACGTGCACGGTGCACGCGCCGCAGTCGCCGCCGTCGCACCCCTTCTTGACGCCGAGCGAGCCCTGCTCGCGCAGGAACGTGCGCAGGCACTGGCCGGCTCGCGGCACGGCGTCCACGTCGCGGCCGTCCACCCGGAGCACGAGGGAGGCGCCCGGGGCGAGAGTCGTGGGGCGGGTGGTCGCGTCGGTCATCGCCGGCCTCCGTCGGTCAGCTCGGCGCGGATCTCCTCCGCGAGCCGGTAGGTCATGTCGCGGCGCCACTCGGGCAGGCCGTGGATGTCGTCGTGGTAGAGGTCGAACGGGATCGCGGCGTCGATCGCGGCGGCCAGCCCGGCGGCGTCGGGGTGCGCGCCGTCGGGGAACCGCAGCTGCACCGGCCGACGGGTCGACGCGGTCACGGTGATCACCAGCTCGCCGCCGTCGGCGGGCGCGTCGAGGCGCCCGATCAGCAGCACCCCGGAGCGTCCGAGGTTCGACAGCGACAACCGCCGGTAGGCGGTGCGGGCGCGGAGCGCCGCGGCCGCGAGCCGGATCGCGCGCAGCAGCTCGCCCGGGGCGAGGGTGTTGCGCATCTCGCCGGTGACGAGCTCCGCCACGGGCTGCGTGCGCCGGGCGCCGCCAGGCCCCCACACCTCGGCGACGCCGTCGAGCGCCGCGGTGAGCGACGTCATCGGGCCCGCGGGCAGCGACGTCGCGACGTTGCCGCCGACGGTCGAGGTGTTCCAGATCTTGAACGACGCGACGAACGCGTCGCAGCACGGGCGCACGAGGTCGAGCGCGCGCCACGCGTCGCGCACCGGTTCCGACGCGGCGGCCTCCGGGAAGGCGTAGAGCTCGGCGACGGTGCAGGTCGCGGCGATCTCCAGCCCCTCGTCGGTCACGGTGAGCGCGGGCCAGCCGGCGGTCGTGACGTCCAGCAGGCGGCGTAGCGTCTGGCTGCCGTACGAGAACAGGACGGTGCCGCCGGCCAGCCACGCGTCGCCCTCGCGCCAGTCGGCGGGGTCGGCGGTGGGGACCAGGTCGGTGACGGTGTTCATGTCCACCGGGGGTGCTCCTTGGTTCGGGTGGTGCTGGGGGTGGTGCCCGAGGTCGTGCCAGGGGTCGTGCCGGTGGCCGCGTGCAGCGGCCCGTCGGTGCGGCTCAGGGGGACGGGCGCGTCGCGGCCGTAGCGGACCGCGACGAGCTCGGCGACGACCGACACGGCCACCTCCTCCGGCGTCACGGCTCCGAGGTCGAGGCCGATCGGCGAGCGCAGCCGGGCCAGCCGGTCGGGGGTCACGCCCTCGTCGCGGAGGGCCTGCACCCGCTGCGCGTGCGAGCGGCGCGAGCCCATCGCGCCCACGTACGCGAGCGGGAGCCCGAGCGCGAGCCGCAGCGTCGGGACGTCGAACTTCACGTCGTGGGTGAGGACCGCGACGGCGGTGCGGGCGTCGAGCCGGCCGGCGGCGGCCTCGGCGGCGAGGTACCGGTCCGGCCAGTCCACGACCACCTCGTCCGCCTGCGGGAACCGGCGCGGCGCGGCGAACACTTCGCGGGCGTCGACGAGCGTCACGCGGTACCCGAGCAGGTGCACGGCGCGCACGAGCGCGCCGGCGAAGTCGTTGGCACCCACCACCACGAACCGCGGCGGCGCCAGCCGGGTCTCCACGAGCAGCGTGACGGGCTCCTCCGGGGCGCCGTCGTCGCACGCGCCGGCGGGAACGCCGGGGGCGGCGTGCACGGTGGCGGCCCCGCCCGCGCGCAGCACGGCCGCGACCTGTGCGGACACCGCGGGCAGCGCGCCGTCGTCCACCAGCCCGCGCAACGGGTTGTCCGACAGGTCAGGGAGGAGCACGGCGGTGGGGCGCGCGACGTCGAGGCGCCGCACGAGGGCGGCGGGGGCTCCGACGTCGGCGGTGACGAGGCGGGCGAGCGCGACGGCGGCGGGGTCGTCCGGGTCGCCCGGCCGCACGGGCTGCACGTGCACCTCGAGGCTGCCGCCGCAGGTGAGCCCGACGGCGAACGCGTCGTCGTCGGAGTAGCCGAAGGTCTCGCGGTGGCACTCGCCGACGGCGATCGCGTCGAGCGCGGCCGCGTGCACGGCCGCCTCCACGCAGCCGCCGGAGAGGCTGCCGACGACGGCGCCGTCGGCGCGCACGGCCATCGCGGTGCCGACGGGCCGCGGCACCGAGCCGGACGCGCCGACCACCGTCGCGACGGCGAACGGCTGCGCGCCGGGCTCGAGCCACTCGGCCAGCTGGTCAGCCAGGGTGAGCATCTGGGGTCCCTCCCCGTCGGTCGGG
Organism: Isoptericola nanjingensis; assembly: GCF_050311635.1. Classification (NCBI taxonomy): domain Bacteria; kingdom Bacillati; phylum Actinomycetota; class Actinomycetes; order Micrococcales; family Promicromonosporaceae; genus Isoptericola; species Isoptericola nanjingensis. Next base: position 535,619 of record NZ_JBNOZL010000001.1, read on the forward strand.
CCTGCCGGGTCGCGGCAGGCCCGACCGACGTTGCCGTCAGGCGCCGAGCGCCGCCGAGAGCGGGCCGCGCACGAAGTACACGAGGAAGCCCGCGGCGACCACCCACAGCAGCGGGTGCACGTCGCGCGACCGACCGCAGGCGAAGCGCAGCAGCACCCACGTGATGAAGCCGATCCCGATCCCGTTGGCGATGGAGTACGTCAGCGGCATCGTCACGACCGTGAGGAACACCGGCAGGGCGACGGAGAAGTCGCCCAGGTCGATCTCCTTGATCTCCCTCATCATCATCGCGCCGACCACCACGAGGGCGCCGCTGGCGACCTCGATCGGCACGACGGCGGTCAGCGGCGTGAGGAACATGGCGACCAGGAACAGGCCACCCGTCACGACCGACGCCAGGCCGGTGCGCGCCCCCTCGCCGACGCCCGCCGCCGAGTCGACGAACACGGTGTTCGACGACGACGACGACGCGCCGCCCACGACGGCGCCCACGCCCTCGACGACGAGCGCCGACTTGATCTTCGGGAAGTTCCCGTCCTTGTCGGCGAGCCCGCCCTGCTTGGCCAGGCCCGTCATCGTGCCCATCGCGTCGAAGAAGTTCGTGAAGAACAGCGTGAACACGAGCATCGTGGCGGCGAGCGCCCCGATGCGGTCGAAGGCGCCGAAGCTGAACTGCCCCAGCAGGGACAGGTCGGGCACGGAGACCAGCGAGTCCGGCAGCGCGGGCACCGACAGGTGCCAACCGCCCGGGTTGTCGTCGCTCGCGGGCCCGAGCTGGAGCACCGCCTCGACGACGATCGCCACGATCGTGGTCCCGACCAGGCCGATGAGCAGCCCACCCTTGACCCCGCGGGACACGAGGATCCCCATGAGCAGCAGGCCGAAGACGAAGATCATCGTCGGGACGGTGGTGATCGAGCCGCCGTCGCCGAGCTGTACCGGCGGGCCGCCCTCGGTGGGGGTGACGAAGCCGGCGTCGACGAAGCCGATGAAGGCGATGAACAGCCCGATGCCGACCGTGATGGCCGCCTTGAGCTGCCGCGGGACGGCGTTGAAGATCGCCGACCGCGCGCCCGTCGCGGCGAGCAGCACGATGAGCAGGCCGTTGATGAGCACGAGGCCCATGGCCTCGGGCCAGGTGACGTCGCCGACCACGGCCACGGCGAGGAACGAGTTGATCCCCAGCCCGGCCGCGAGCGCGAACGGCAGGTTCGCGACGAGGCCGAACAAGATGGTCAGCACGCCCGCTGCGAGGCCGGTGACGGCACCCACCTGGGCCGTCGCGAGCCACCCGCCCGCGACGTCGGTGGGGGCGTTCCCGGCGCTGGTGCCGCCGAGGATCAGGGGGTTGAGGATGACGATGTACGCCATCGCGAAGAAGGTCACCAGCCCGCCACGGATCTCGCGTCCCGTGGTGGAGCCTCGTTCGGTGATCTTGAACAGCCGTTCCAGCACGCCTCGGCGGGCGCCGGTGGAGGGCGTCTTGTCGTTCTCGGCGGTGTCCCGCCGGGTTCCCAGGATGGTCACGTCCTTGTGTCCTCTCCGGCCAGCGCGTCAGTAGTCGATGCGGGTCTCGAGGACACGCCACGCGTCGAACGGCGCGACGGCGCTGCCCGTGCGCTCGTGGCGCACGGTCATCACCCCGCCGGCGGCCCGGGTCTCGGGTGTCGCGGCGAAGAAGTCGTAGAACACGGCGTCGTCGAACCCGGCGGCGGCCGCGTCGTGGCGGTCGGCAGCGAAGTAGACGGCGTCCACGCGCGCCCAGAGGGCGGACGCGAGGCACATCGGGCAGGGCTCGCAGCTCGAGTAGAGGACGGCCCCCGACAGGTCGAACGTGCCGAGCTCGGCGCAGGCCCGCCGGATGGCGGTGACCTCCGCGTGCGCGGTGGGGTCGTTGTCCTGGGTGACGCGGTTGTTGCCCTCGATGACGCGGCCGTCACGGGTGACGACGACGGCTCCGAAGGGGCCGCCCGCGTTCGCCACGCTGTCGACGGCGAGGGAGACGGCCTTCTCGAGGTGTGCTGCGTCCACGGGAACGGCCGTGCGGACTGACTGGTTGATCACGGCATTGCGGTCCATGGTGAGTCTCCACGGTTCGGGCAGCGGCCCCCGGGTGCTCGGGTCCGTCGGCCCCTCGAGGTCCCGGTGGAGACCGGGCGCTCGGCGGGTCGCTGCAGGCGAGTTGTCCTTCATGCCGCCTGGTAGATAGCTGCCGGTGTCGGATCGATCTCGTCGATCACCGTGCGGGAGTCGACGTCGACGTCCGCGCGGCCCGGGCCCGCCTTAGGCATCCGCGACGCTAGCACTCGGTGACGGGCACCACAAGAATTTCGGAATCACATTTCCGTATCGCGGGCGTTTCGTCGCGATGAACGCCGTCTCGCATCGTGGTCCCACATGATGGACACGGACTGTCGCGGCAGGTCCGCCTGTTCCTAGAGTGTCCACGAACCCGAGTGGCCACGACCCGCCGCGCCCGGCGCGCCCCGCGCCGCACAGATGGAGGAACCCATGCCCGCACCCACCGACCCGACGCCGCGCCTCGCCGAGTACGCGCACCCCGAGCGCCTCGTGACGACGTCGTGGCTCGCCGAGAACCTCGACACCCCGGGCCTGGTGGTCGTGGAGTCCGACGAGGACGTGCTCCTCTACGAGACCGGCCACATCCCCGGGTCCGTGAAGATCGACTGGCACACCGACCTGCTGCAGCCCGTCGAGCGCGACTACCTCGACGGCGCCGGCTTCGCCGACCTGCTCGCGAGCCGCGGCATCTCCCGCGACACGACGATCGTGCTGTACGGCGACAAAAACAACTGGTGGGCCGCGTACACCGCGTGGGTCTTCACGCTGTTCGGCCACGAGGACGTCCGCCTGCTCGACGGCGGACGCAACCTGTGGGTGGCCGAGGGGCGCGACCTCACCACCGACGTGCCGTCCCCCGCCCGCGGCACCTACCCCGTCGTCGAGCGCGACGACGCCACGTTCCGCGCCTTCAAGGAGGACGTGCTCGCCCACCTGGGCAACGGGCCGCTGGTCGACATCCGCTCCCCGCAGGAGTTCTCCGGCGAGCGCCTGCACATCCCGGACTACCCGGAGGAGGGCGTGCTGCGCGGCGGCCACATCCCGTCGGCGCGCAACGTCCCCTGGGCCACCGCGGTCGCCGAGGACGGCACCTACAAGCCGCGCGCCGAGCTCGAGGCGATCTACCAGGAGGGCGGCCTCGGCCTCACGGCGGGCGACTCCGTGATCACGTACTGCCGCATCGGCGAGCGCTCCAGCCACACGTGGTTCGCGCTGCGCTACCTGCTCGGCATCGACGACGTCCGCAACTACGACGGCTCCTGGACCGAGTGGGGCAACGCCGTGCGCGTGCCGATCGTCGCGGGCGCCGAGCCGGGCGAGGTCCCCGCGAGCGTGAAGCAGCAGCAGGCCGCCTGACCTGCGCCGAGGTCGTTCACGTCCCGCCGAGGTAGTCCCGATCTCGCCGAGGTAGTGGTCTGGTCCACTACCTCGGCGAGATCGGGACTACCTCGCGCCATCTCGGACTACGTCGCCCGCGGCGGCACCGACCCGCACCGAGAGAGACTGGAGCCATGACCGACGCCGCCACCCTGCCCGAACCGCTCGCCGAGATCCGCGAGGAGTTCCTCGCCCTGCCCGAGCGCGATCGGCTGCAGCTGCTGCTCGAGTTCTCCCGCGAGCTGCCGGGGCTGCCCCCGCGGTACGAGAGCGCGCCCGGCCTGCTCGAGGCGGTCGAGGAGTGCCAGTCCCCCGTGCGCGCGTTCGCGGAGGTCGACGGCGACGTCGTGCACTTCTACGCGACCGCCCCGCAGGAGGCACCCACCACGCGCGGGTTCGCGTCGATCCTGGCCCAGGGGCTGTCCGGCCTCTCGGCCCAGCAGGTCCTGGACGTGCCCGACGACTTCCCGCTGATGATCGGGCTCACCCGCGCGGTCAGCCCCCTGCGTCTCAACGGCATGGCGGGCATGCTCACCCGCGCCAAGCGGCAGGTGCGCGAGCAGCTCGCCGCCGCCTGACGCACCCGCCGACGCGGGCTTCGGGCCCGTCAGAAGTCGAACAGGTCCCCGAGGAACGAGTCCTTCTTCTTGCGCTTGCGGTAGCGGGGGTCGTACCCGCGGTCGTCGTACCTCTTGTCGTCGTACCTCTTGTCGTCATAGCGACGGTCGTCGTAGCGCTTGTCGTCGTAGCGGCGCTCGTCGTACGACGCCGGGTAGGGCGGCCCCGGGGAGGCCGGCGCGGGCGGCACGGGCCCGCGCGCCTCGGCGGCGATCTCCGACTCGAGGGATCGTTCGATGATCTTGTCGAGCTCACCCCGGTCGAGCCACACGCCCCGGCACTGCGGGCAGTAGTCGATCTCGATGCCCTTGCGCTCGGACATCACGAGGACGGACTGGTCGTGGGGGCACTGCATGATGCGCTGCTCCTTCGTCGGCTGGTGAGGTCAACGGGTCGGACCGGCGCGAGGTTCCCTCCGTGTGCGAGAGTGTGCGCATGACGGTGCTCGTGGCCTACAACCCGTCGCCCCACGGTGAGGCGGCCGTCCGGACGGCGATCGCGGAGGCGACCCGGCGCGGGCTGCCGCTGCACGTGGTCCACCTCGCCCGGTCGGACGACCCCGTCGAGGGCGACCCTCTCGACGGCATCCTCGCCGAGGCGGGCGAGAGCGTCGAGGTCCTGCCGGTCACCCGCCGGCCCTCCGGCACCGAGCCCGCGGACGCGATCCTCGACGCCGCCGAGGCGTCCGGCGCGACGCTCGTCGTCCTCGGCTCCCGCAAGCGCTCCAACGCGGGCACCTTCCTCGTCGGCACGACGACGCAGCGGGTGCTGCTAGACGCCCCGGTCCCGGTGCTCGTCGTCAAGGACGCCTACGACTCCTGACCAGCTGCGACGTGTCGGGCTTCGCCCGACCGGCGACACGCGCCGTGGCCCCTCGACGGATGACGACGGCAACGGGTTACGGTGCGCGGCGTGGATTCTTTCGCTGACTTCATCGCGGCAGCCAGCTCCTTCGTCTGGGGCCCCTTCCTCCTGATCCCGTTGTTGCTGGGCACGGGCCTGTACCTCACGATCCGGCTCAAGGGGCTGCAGTTCCGCAAGCTCGGGCCCGCACTGCGCCTCGGGCTGCTCCAGCGCAAGGAGGCCTCGGCGGGCGACGGGGACGGCGAGGGCGACATCTCGCACTACCAGGCGCTGACCACCGCGCTCGCCGCCACGGTCGGCGTCGGCAACATCGCCGGCGTCGCGACCGCCATCGGCATCGGCGGCCCCGGCGCCCTGTTCTGGATGTGGGTCACCGGCCTGCTGGGCATGGCGTCCAAGTACTCCGAGGCGTTCCTCGGCTCGAAGTTCCGCGTCGTCGACGAGAAGGGCGAGCAGCGCGGCGGGCCCCAGGAGTACCTCAAGCGGGGCATCCGCGGGCCGCTGGGCACGATCCTCGCCGTCGCGTTCGCCGTCTTCGCCGCGCTCGCCGCGTTCGGGATCGGCAACATGACGCAGACCAACACGATCGCGCAGTCCCTCGACGACACGTTCGGCGTCCCGCCGCTGGCGACGGGCATCGTCATCGTGCTCTTCGTGGGCGTCGTCCTCCTCGGCGGCATCAAGCGGATCGGCGCGGTCACCGCGTCGTTCGTGCCGACGATGATCCTCTTCTACATCCTGGCCGGGCTCCTGGTGCTCGGCGCGAACGTCACCGCCATCCCCGACGCCCTCGCGCTCGTGTTCACCGACGCGTTCACCGGGACGGCGGCCACGGGCGGCTTCGTCGGCTCGACCGTCGCCCTCGCACTGCAGTTCGGCGTCGCGCGCGGCCTGTTCTCCAACGAGTCGGGCCTGGGCTCGGCCGCGATCGTCGCCGCCGCGGCGAAGACGCACCACCCGGTGCGCCAGGGCCTGGTGTCCATGACGCAGACCTTCATCGACACGATCGTCGTCGTGTCGTTCACCGGCCTCGTCATCATCACGTCCGGCGCGTGGACGTCGGGCGAGGAGGGCGCGGCGATGACGTCGACGGCGATGTCGTCCGGCCCGCTCGCGCAGTTCGGCGGCGCCGTGGTCGCGATCGCCGTCGTGTTCTTCGCGCTCTCCACGGTGATCGGGTGGGCGTACTACGGCGAGAGGTGCGCCACCTCGCTCTTCGGCATCAGGGTGTCGCTGCCGTACCGCGCGATCTTCACGCTCGTGTGCCTCGTGGGCGCGGTCTGGGAGCTGGACCTCGTGTGGGGCGTCGCCGACGTCCTCAACGGGCTCATGGCGCTGCCGAACCTCGTCGGGCTGCTCCTGCTGTCCGGACTGATCGCGCGGGAGACGAGGGCCTACCTCGCGAAGGACCCCGACCTCACCGACCCGCCGGCAGCGCTCGAGGACTTCGCACCGGTCCGATGACGTCGTCGCCCGGCACGACGAACGGGCGCAGGTCGCCGCGGGCGGCGTCGACCCGCTCGACGGGGACGCGCTCCACTCCCCCGGCCTCGGTGATCCACCAGCCGAGGTTCGGGGCCAGGGCGGCGTAGCCGTCGCGCAGGACGTGCCGCAGCACGGTGTCCGCGAGGCGCACGCCGTCGCGCCACGCCCCGACGACCTCCGCCGGGACGACGTCGTGCCCCGTGGCGCCGGCCGCGAGCTCCGCCGGGGACGAGGCCACCGGCAGCGCGAGGACCCGCAGGCCGCGGCGGAACACGAGGCGGCCGTCGACCGTCGCGTACCGCGGACGCACGCGGGTGGCCACGTTGAGGATGCGGAACGGCCACGGCGGCGCCTGGTCCAGGACCAGGGCGGCGCGCGGGGTGAGCTGACGCGCGAGACGGTGCTCGTCGAACTGCACGCCCACGGCGCGCATCTCGGCGGCCATCCACTGCAGCGCGAGGTCGGACAGGCCGCAGCGCGAGCCGCCGCCGCCCACGTCGCCGTGGGTGCCGGGGAACCACACCTGCTCCACGCGGCCGGACGGGTCGTCGTCGGGCACGGACCACAGGCACGGCGCGAAGGTCAGGCGACGCTCGTCGATCGCGAGCGCCTGCCGGGCGGTCTGCACGGCGGGCGCGAGGGAGACGTCGTGGAAGCGGTTCTTGCGTCGCGACGGCCCGGGGACCCCGAGCGCGCCGACCGTGTCGAAGACGCCCAGGAAGCGGACCGGGACCTCGATCCCGTGCTCCGCGCGGAACGCCTTCTTCTCCGCCCGGACCTCGTCGCCCTGCCGCAGCACGGTCTCCGCCCGCCGGCGCCGCCACGAGCCGGGCCTGGTGCGGGCCACGGTGCGTTCCGCCCTCGCGACGCGGCGCGCCGTCGGCGGCTTGAGGCGGTAGACGCGCTCCGCCTCGCACAGCAGCCCGGCGTCCTGGGCCTCCACGGTCAGCAGGCCCACCTGCGACAGCATCCCCACGACGCTGCGCGCCGTGTACGCCCCGCGGGAGTAGCCGAGGACGACGATCTCGTCACCGGGCTCGTAGTTCATGGCCAGGAATCGGTAGCCGTCCACCACGTTGCGGGTGAACCCGTAGCCGAAGGCGCCGCCCAGCAGCTGGTCGACCAGGTAGCCGCGGGCACCGACGCCCGCCACGTAGCCGACGATCTGCTCGACGTCCGGATCAGCGCTCCCTCCGGAGCGCAGCACGGACCGCGCGAGCTTCTCGATGTTGGACACCTGCGGGTTCACCGCATGGCTCCACGTCCCGTCGCAGCACAGCACCAGTCGCTTCATCGTCGTCCCCTCCATGTACCTCGGAGGGAGGCAGGGCGACGCTGATACGACGAGCGTTCACGCCGTCGCGCGACGTCCGTCCACCGACGGCGCCGCGTGCGGTGACATGCGCAGGGTCAGACGACGACGCGGATGACGGCGCTGTGGTCCAGCTCGGCGTCGCCGCGGTCGACCATCCGCTGGTAGCGGTCGCGGGCGACCGCCGTCAGCGCGGTGTCGACGCCGAGCCGCCGCCCGACCGCGAGGCCGAACTCGAGGTCCTTGAGCTGGGTGCGGCACGCGGCACCGTCCGCATAGTCGCCCGAGAGGTAGCGCCGCGACTTGTCCGTGAGCACCTGCGAGCCGGCCAGCCCGGCGCCCAGCACCTCCAGCACGGTGGCGAGGTCCAGGCCACCGGCCTGGGCGATGGCGACCGCCTCGGCCAGCGCGTTGAGCGTGCCGCCCACCACGATCTGGTTGCACGTCTTGGTGAGCGAGCCCGCGCCCACCGCACCGAGGTGGCGGACCGTCGAGCCCATCGCCTCCAGCACGGGGAGGACGGCGGCGAGGTCGTGGTCCGCGCCGCCCGCCATGATGCTCAGGCTGCCCGCCACAGCGCCCTCGACGCCGCCGCTCACGGGCGCGTCCACCAGGCGGATGCCGTCCGTCGCGAGCTCCTTCGCCCACGCGGCGACCTCGACCGGGCTCACGGTGCTCATCACGACCAGCACCGGGTCGGCCACCCCCGCCGCGCGCCACCCCGCACGCAGCCCGTCGGGCCGGTGGACGACGTCGCGCACCTGCGGCAGGTCCGGGAGCATCACCACCACCACCGACCGCGCCACCTCTGCCGGCGTCGCCGCGACCGTCGCACGCGACTCGCCCTCGGCGACCGCCTCCGCCTTCTCCGGCGTGCGGTTCCACAGCGCGACGTCGAAACCCGCCGCCAGCAGATTCCGCGCCATCGGCGCCCCCATCGGCCCCGTGCCGACGAAACCGATCGACGTGCGCTGCACTGGCTACCTCCGCGACGTCGTCGAAGCAGCACCGGGGCCCGGGCTACGGTCAAGCGGCCAGGTTAGCTTCCCGGCCGTCCCGGCACCTCGGCGGAGGAAACGTGAGACGGGCACCTGACCGACGGAGGAATCACCTCAGCGGCCGGGTCTCACAGCGCACCGAAGAGGACGCTCCTGGCACGGTCGGCTGTCGCGGAATCGGTACGAAACTCCATCACGCCGCCCGACGTGGTAAGTCGGAGGACGGACGTCGCGCCGCTGGCGACCTCGACGTTCGAGATCGCCTTGGCGGGAAGCGTCTGGATGCGCTTGCCGAACAGTACCCACGGCCAGGCGAAGGCAGCGCAGCCGGCCGTGCAGACGACGAGAAGCCAAGTCAGCCAGTTCGCGTACCGCTGCTCGTAAGTCACAGCCTTCTCCGTGACCGTGACCACGGGGCGGACTCCGAGCCGCATGGCGCGAAAGGTCACGGTGGGAGTGACGGCAGCCGGGCCTGAGATCGGCTGGACGGCACCGTCTCGCAGCGATGCGGTGGCGATGTGATCAGTCATGTTCGTCTCCTGATGAGAGAGGCTGGGCGCCGCACGATCAGCGGTCTGGCGGATCAGAGGCCGACGGAGTCCGCACCGTGCTGGGCCTGGTCGGCGCTGAAGCCGTCGAACTGCAGCTGGTCGACGAGCGCGGAGCGCGAGAACGACATGGTGTCCAGGTACGTCTCGGCGCTCTTGGCGGCCTGCTCGCTCCAGTCCGCGTCCACCGTGTCCGCGCCGTGCTCGGCCTGCTTCGCAGAGAAGCCGTCGTGCTCCAGCTGGTCGACGAGACCCGACCGCGAGAACGCCATCGTGTCCAGGTACGACTCCGCACTCTTCGCGGCCTGCTCGCTCCAGTCCGCGTCCACCGCGCCGGCCGCGTACTTCGCGTCCTTGTCCGAGTACCCGTCGAACTTCAACTGCTTCACGAGCCCCGAGCGCGAGAACGCCATGGTGCCCAGGTACGACTCCGCGCTGCTGCGCGCGTTGGCCTGTGACGTCGTCTCGGTGGACGCCTCGCTCGACGTGTCCGTCGTCGCCTCCACGGTCGCCGTGTCCTCGGACGCGTCAGCGTCCGTCCCGGTCTCTGCAGGAAGGTCGGCTTCAGCGGCGGGTGCCGCCTCCGCCACCGCCGCGGGCGGCTCGGCAACGGCCGGGTCCTCCCCGCCTGAGTTCATCGCCGTCGCACCGACCGCGACCACCCCGGCCACGCCCAGGCCCGTGAGGATCTTGTGGCGCCGGACCCAGCTGCGGTTCGCCTTCGCGACCGCCTTGGCCTCGCGAGCCTGCTGCTTGAGCTGCGCCTTCGTCGCCGGCGCGTCGGTGGGCGGGACGGAGGACGGGAACTGATCGGTCATCGGGCTACTCCTGCTCTGACGGCGGCACCCTGCGTGATGCCTGACTTCGGTCCATGGCCAGGATCAGCCCGGGCACGCCCTCACTACATCGCCCGATCGGGCAGAGCCGGGTGCCCGGTCGGGTACGCCGGGAAGGGCCGGACGTACCCGGTCGGCAGACGCGCGGCGGCACGGCCCGCCGTACTGTCGACGCATGTTCGCTCGAGCGGCTGACACGCCAGGCCCGGACAGAAGCTCGCGGGTGCGGCGTGCCGCCGTCCTGCGCTGGGCGTCGGCAGCCGGCACGGTGGTCGCCGTGGCGGTGTCGGCCGCGAGCGCCCTGGTGGCGGTGTGGTTCGCGTCGCAGGCCACGGGACGGGAGAGTGCCCTGCACCCGACGCTGTACGTGGTGGGCGCCGTCGTCGGTCTCGCGCTGGCGGGTCTGCTCGTGTGGAGGCGGCGGTTCCCGTTCGCCCTCTGCCTCGGCGCCTCGGCGTGCTCGGTCCTGCTCCCTCTGGACGCGTCGGCGGCGCTCCTCACCCTCCCGTGGGTGCTGGCCACGGGATCTGTCCGGGCCTGCCTGACCGCGGCCGGTGCGACGACGGCCGCGACCGCGACGGCGCTCCTGCGGGACGCGCTGCGCGACCACGAGGCCCAGGTGCTGGTGACCGTCGACGAGCAGACCCGCGTGCTGTCCTCCGACCCGACGGCGGCGGCCTACGTCGCGGTGGGGATCGTGCTGCTCGGCCTGTCGGTCGCTGCCGGACTCGTCCGCCGTGCGCACCTGGCGGCCGAGCGTGCCCGTGACGAGCAGCAGGCGGCAGCCGCCGCGGCGGCCGTCCTGCGCGACCAGGCGGGGCGCCAGGACGAGCGACGCCTCATCGCGCGGGAGGTGCACGACACCGTGGCGCACCATGTCGCAGAGATCTCGCTGCAGGCCTCGGCCCTCGAGGTCACGAGCACGAACGACCCGGCGGCGGCGCGGGCGGCCCGAGAGATGCGCGCCTCGGCGCAGCAGGCCATCAGGGAGCTGCGTTCGCTGGTGACCACCCTGCGCTCGGGCGACACCGTGACCGGATTCCCCGGCGCGACGCTCGACGACCTGCGCCCACTGCTCGGCCGGATGACCGGCGACGACCCCCGGACCACCGCCGCGGTCTCCGTCACGGGCGGGCAGGACGCCGCACCCACCCTGGTGCGTGCCACGTTCCGGGTGGTGCAGGAGGCGGTCACCAACGCCCACAAGCACGCGGGTGGTCAGCCCGTCGACGTCCGCGTCGACGCTGCGCCGGAGCGTGGGGTCGACATCACGGTGCGCAACCTGTTGCCGTCCGACGGTGCTCGTGCGCCGTCGCTGCCGGGTACCGGTTCGGGGCTGCTCGGGATGCACGAGCGGGCCGACGCCGTCGGAGGCACCCTCGTCGCCGGCCGTGAGGACGGGTCGTTTATCGTCCGCGCCCACCTGCCGTGGGTCGCCCGCGCGACGTGACCCGGGCGTTCGTCCGGCGAACGCTGGCGCCCGGGGCTATCGTTCGCGTGCATGGAGGTCCGAGTCCTCGTGGTCGACGACGACCCGATGGTGCGGCGGCTTCTCACGACGGTGCTGGCCGCCCAGGGCATCGACGTCGTCGGTGAGGCGACCGACGGCGACGAGGTCGTGCCGGCTGTCGCCGAGTACCGGCCCGACGTCGTGCTCATGGACCTGCACATGCGCCGCACCGGCGGGCTCGACGCCATCCGCGAGCTCCGGCGTCGTCCCGGTCCTCCCGCGGTCATCGCGCTCACGTCGTTCGGCACCGACGAGACGGTCGTCGCCGCGCTGGCCGCGGGCGCGCAGGGCTTCCTCAGCAAGGACGACGACCCCGAGCACATCGCCGCCCACGTGCGTGACGTCGCCGCCGGTTCCGGCGCGCTCGACCACGTCTCCGCGGGCGCGGTGATCCGCCACCTCTCCGGCAGCCGGCGCCTCGACAGCCGCCGCGACGAGGCCCGTAGCGCCCTCGACGCCCTCACCACTCGGGAACGGGAGATCGCGACGTTCCTGCCGCACGGGCTGTCGAACCGAGAGATCGGGCGGCGGCTCTACCTGTCCGAGTCGACGGTCAAGGCCCACCTGGGGCGGGCCATGGCCAAGCTCGACCTCACGGCTCGGGAACAGCTGGCCGTCCTCGTCGACAGGGCGGGCGCGACCGCGCCGGGCACCGGCTCCTGACGGGCCGTCAGCGCAGCCGGCGCAGGAACTCCCGGGTGCGCTGCTCGTGCGGGTCCCCGAGCACCTGCTCCGGCGTACCGCGCTCGTGCACGCGCCCGGCGTGCAGGAAGACGACCTCGTCGGCGACCTCGCGGGCGAAGCCCATCTCGTGCGTGGCGACGAGCATCGTCGTGGGCCGCCCGGCGACACCTTCGGTGCGCAGGGACAGCAGGAGGTCGAGCACCTCCCCCACCAGCTCGGGGTCGAGAGCGGACGTCACCTCGTCGAGCAGGAGCAGCTCGGGCCCGTTCACCAGCGCGCGGGCGATGGCGGCGCGCTGCTGCTGCCCGCCCGAGAGCTGGTCGGGAAAGGCGCGGGCCTTGTCCGCGAGGCCGACGCGCTCGAGCATCGCCAGCGCGGCCGCCTCGGCCTCGGCCCGCGGCACCTTGTGCACGACGCGCGGCGCCAGGGTCACGTTGTCGAGCACGCGCAGGTGCGGGAAGAGGTTGTACTGCTGGAACACCATGGCGAGGCGGGCGCGCACGGCGTCGGCGTCCACCCACGGGTCGGCGACGTCCTCGCCGTCGAGCAGCACCTGGCCGTCGTCGACCTCCTCGAGCAGGTCGACGACGCGCAGGAGCGTGGACTTGCCGGAGCCGGACGACCCGACCACGACGACGCACGACCCCTCGGCCACGTCGAGGTCGACGCCGTCGAGCACGACCTTGCGGTCGGCGCCGGTACCGAAGGACTTGCGCACGTCGCGCAGCGCCAGCAGCGGCGCGCGCAGGGGTGCGGTCATCGGATCGCCCCCGCGCCCGCGACGCCGCGCAGCTCGCCGCGCCAGCCCTGCCTCGCCGACCAGGCGTCGACCAGCCGGGTGAGCGGGATCGAGATCGCGATGAACAGCAGGCCCGCGACGACGTACGGCGTGAAGTTGTAGTCCCCGGTGGTGGCGATCTGGGCCGCGCGGATCGCGTCGACGGCGCCGAGGATGGAGATGAGGCCGGAGTCCTTCTGCAGCGACACGAGCATGCTGGCCACGGGCGCGGCGACGTTGCGGACCGCCTGCGGCAGCACGACGCGCCGTGCCGCCTGCGCGCGGGTCAGCCCGAGCGACCGCGCGGCGGCCACCTGGGACGGGTGCACCGCCTCGATGCCCGCCCGGAAGATCTCCGCGAGGTACGCGGTGTAGCAGACCACGATCGACAGGCCGCCGAGGAAGGCCGCGCTCACCGGCAGCCACGGCAGCCGAAGGGCGGGCAGGCCGAAGCCGACCAGCAGCAGCACGAGCAGCAGAGGCACGCCGCGGAACACGTCCACGTACCCGACGGCGAGGATCCGCAGCGGGAACAGCGCCGGCACCCGCGACGTCCGCACGACCGCCAGCAGGAGCCCCACGACCAGCGCGACGACGCTCGCCACCACCCACACCCGCAGATTGAGCCACAGCCCCGCCGCGACCTCGGGCAGCACCTCCCACGCCCGCTCCGGGGAGAAGAACGCCTCGCGCGCCCGCTCCCAGCCGGGCGCCGTCGTCACGACGTACGCGACGGCGGCCACCACCAGCACGGTCGCGACACCCGCCACCAGCAGCGCGCGGCGGTGCTGCGCCCGGCGGTACGCCGCGCGGGCGCGCGCCCGCTCCGACGGCTGCCATCCGCCGGTCGGCGTCGTCGCGGGTCCGGACGTCGGGGTGCTCACGTGCGCGTCAGGACAGCTCGGTGATGTCGTCCGACTTGAGCCACGTGGTGCGCAGCTCGTCGAGCGTGCCGTTCTCCTCGAGCGTGTCGACGGCGGCCGAGACGCACGCGGTGAGCGACGACCCCTTGTCGAGCACCAGACCCAGCTGCTCGGGCTCGCCCACGGGCGGCAGGGTGCCGATCACGTGCGTGTCGGGGAAGTAGACGGTCGAGGCGGCGACGCCCTGGTCGACGTCCATCACCATGGCGTCGATGGTGCCCGAGCTCAGCGCCGTCATGCCGTCGCCCGCGGCGTTGAAGGGGGTGACCTCGACGTCGTCGCCCCACGCGGCGTCGGCGACGGCGAGCGACGTCTGCGAGGCGGTGACGCCGATCGTCGCGCCCTTGAGGTCGGCCAGGCTCGCGGCGTCGGAGAAGTCGCCCTCGTCGGCGACGATGACGCCCTGGCGGCTGGTCAGGTAGGGGCTGGAGAAGTCGACGGCGTTCTTCCGCTCGTCCGTGATCGTCGTCTGGTAGGCGGCGACGTCGAAGGTCTTCACGGCCGGGCTGATGATCTGCTCGAAGGTGACCGACGTCCACTCGACGTCATCCTTCGCGAACCCGAGCTCGTCCGCGACGGCGTACACGAGCGCCGACTCGAAGCCCTCCCCGCTGCTCGGCTCGCCCACGTACCAGGGCTCGAAGGGGTCGCTGGCGCCCACGGTCAACGTGCCGTCGGTGAGGGTCTGCATCCCCTCGGGCGTGCAGTCGGTCGCGCTGCCGGACGCCACGGGCGCGCCGTCGCCGTCGTCCGACGTCGAGCAGCCGGCGAACGCGAGCGTGGCGGCCGACGCGAGAGCGACCGCGAGGACAGGACGGGAGGTGCGCACGGTGGAGCCTTTCCGACGAGGGGGACGCGGCGGGTCACGCCGCCGACGAGCCTATGCCGACCGCGGGTCCCTGCGGCATGGCGGTGGTCACAGAGGAACCTCGGCGCGGTTGTCGATCTTCCCGCCCCTGGCGCGTCATCACCGTGTACGACCCGCCACGAGGAAGGACGATGGGACCATGACCACGTACGTCGTACTGCTGCCCGGCGTCGAGGACGTCTGGGAACGCGCGAGCGCCGAGGAGCGCGCCGCCGTCTACGCGAAGCACGAGGAGTTCGCCCGACTGCTCGCCGAGCGCGGGCACCGCATCACCGGCGGTGCCGAGCTGACGCACTCCCGCTCCACCAAGCAGGTCTCCCGCGACGCCGCGGGCCGGGTCGTCGTCACCGACGGTCCGTTCGCCGAGACGGCGGAGCAGCTCTCCGGGTTCTACCTGGTCGAGTCGGACGACCTCGACGACCTGCTCCAGGTCAGTGCGACCCTCGTCGGCTCGACCGGCAGCGGCGACGCCGACGGCGTCGTCGAGGTCCGCGCCGCGGTCGACCACGAGGAGGGGGACGCATGAAGGTCGTCGTCCTGCTCACGCAGCCGGACCACGACGAGATCTGGGGCGCCGCCGACGACGCGCACCGCGAGCGCTTCTACGCCCGGCTGGAGGCGTTCGACTCCGCCGTCCCGGAGCGGGGCGCGGTCCTCGCGGGCGAGGGCCTCGGCCACCCCGGCACCGCCCGCACGCTCGGGCCGGGGGCGAACGGCGACCGCGCCGTCACCGACGGCCCGTACGCCGAGGCGGCCGAGCAGCTCGGCGGCTTCTACGTCGTCGACCTGCCCGACCTGGGCACGGCCGTCGAGCTCGCGCGGCTGCTCCCGGACGAGCTCACGGTCGAGCTGCGGCCGGCCGTGGCCGGGTAGGGCACCCCGTGGGGAGACGCTCGTGACGGTCCTCGAGGACCTCGTGCGCGACGAGTGGGGCCGGCTCCTGGCCCTGCTCGTCGCGCGGTTCCGCCGCCTCGACCTGGCCGAGGACGGGCTCGCGGACGCGTTCGAGGCGGCGGCGCGCACCTGGCCGCGCGAGGGCGTGCCGGCGAACGGCCCGGCCTGGCTCCTCACCGCCGCCCGGCGCCGCGTCCTCGACCGGCTCCGGTCGGAACAGGTGCTGGCGCGGTCGATGCCGCTGCTGGAGGTCGAGGCGGACGTGGCCGCCCGGGCACAGCGGGTCATGGCGGACGTCGGCGAGCCCCTCACCGACGAGCGGCTCCGGCTGGTGCTGCTGTGCGCCCACCCGCGGCTGTCGCGCGAGGCGGCCGCGGCGCTCTCGCTGCGCCTGGTGCTCGGCGTGCCCACGGCCGACGTCGCCCGCCTGTTCCTCCAGTCCACGCCGACGATGGCGGCGCGCCTCACCCGGGCCCGCAAGAAGCTCGCGGGCGAGCGGTTCGCGCTGCCGCCCGCCGACGAGGTCGCCGACCGCCTCGGTGTCGCGGCCGACGTCGCCTACCTGGCCTTCACCGCGGGCTACGCGCCCGCCAGCGGGGACGACGTCGTGCGAGCCGAGCTCGCCGGCGAAGCGGTGCGGCTCGTCCGCGTGCTGCGCGACGTCCGGCCCACGCTGGGGGCCGGCGGGGAGGCCGGCGGCGGCGTGGCGGCGCGCGACCTCGACGCGCTCCTCGCGCTGGTGCTGCTCCAGCACTCGCGCCGCGACGCCCGCGTGGACGACGGCGCCCTGGTGCTGCTTCCGGACCAGGACCGCTCCCGGTGGCACCAGCACGAGATCGCCGAGGCCCTCGAGCTGCTCACCCCGCTCGCCACCGCTGCCCCGACGCCGTACCTGCTGCAGGCCCTCGTGGCGGCCGAGCACGCGATCGCCCGCACCCCGGACGCGACCGCCTGGGACCGCATCCTCGCCCGCTACGACGAGCTCCTGACGCTGGCCGACACCCCGGTGGTGCGCCTCAACCGCGCGGTCGCCGTCGCCGAGGTCTCCGGTCCGCGCGCCGGCCTCGACGCCCTCGCCGAGGTCGCGCTGCCCGGGCACCGGCTGCCCGCGCTGCGGGCGGAGCTGCTGCGGCGCGCGGGCGACCCCGACGGTGCCCTGCGGGCCTACGACGCGGCGCTCGCCCTGTGCGGGCCGGGGGCCGAGCACGACCATCTGCGCCGGCGTCGGGCCGAGCTCGCCTGACCGCCCGGGCGGCGGTCGGTCAGGGGTGCACGTGCGCCTGGTGCCCCGTCTGCGCCGAGATGTCCTGCTCCGCCTGCTCGAGCAGCGCGTCCGCCAGGCGTCGCAGGGCCCGTGCCGCCGCGACCTCGTCCCCGATGACCGGGACCTGCAGGTCGCCCGGGTCCTTGCGCGCGTGCCCGACGCCGCGCAACGAGCCCACGTCCGGACCGGGCGTCAGCATCGCCTCCGCCGTCGTGCTCCCGGACGACTCCACGAGCGAGACCCGCACGTCCCACGTCAGGGCCCGGGCGGGCGACGGTCGCGGCGACCGTGCGTGCTCCGTCCCGCCGCCGTCGTGCTGCACGAGCGTGTCCGCGCCGGGGAACACCAGCGTCTCCTCCCCCGTGTCGGACCAGCGCACCTGGTAGGGCGGCGACCCGTCGTCGTGCGGGCAGGCGATCACGACGCCGTCGCGCACCGCCCCGCCGACCACCCCGGACGCCACCACGATCCGGTCGCCCACCGTCGCTCTCATCGCCGCCTCCTCGCGTCGTCGGGTGCCCGCCGTCCCCGTGCCGGCTCCTTCCATCATGCGCCCGGCACGGGCCCCTGGCACGGCGCGGTCAGTGCGAGCGCAGCGCCTTGACGAGCTCCGCCTTACGCATCGACGAGCGTCCCTCGATGCCGATCTCCGACGCCCGCTTCCGCAGGTCGGCGACAGTCCAGTCGTCGTAGGAGCCGGACTTCCCGCCCTTGGCGCCGACCTTCTTCCGGCCTCGCGCCGCGGCGGCGTTCGCGATCCGCGCGGACTTCTCCTTGCTGTTGCCCTCGTCGCGGAGCTCCTCGTAGAGCTCCTTGTCCTTGACGCTCGGCCCTGCGTCTCGTCGCGGCATGGTGGCTCCTCCCGATCCGGGCGTGCCCGCGCGGTGGCTTCACGCGGGGCCCACGCTCGAGACCTATCACTCACGGGTGGTGCCGGCACCCGGACATGACGAAGGCCCCGACCGGATCCCGGTCGGGGCCTTCGTGGATGTCGACGACATCCCGTGGTAGCGGGGGCAGGATTTGAACCTGCGACCTCTGGGTTATGAGCCCAGCGAGCTACCGAGCTGCTCCACCCCGCGTCGACTCCCTGAACATTACGGCGTCGTCGGACACGAATCAAATCGCATCGGGCGAATGGGACGGAGGTCACACTCGCGGTGGCCTCCGACCAGCGACGACGCCCCCGACCACGACCACCGGACGGCGGCGCAGACGACGGCGGGGCCGCCGGTCCGGACGGACCGACGACCCCGCGCCTCGCACCACCGGCCGGTCAGCCGGCGGACCCGATCTCCTTCTCCGCAGCGAGCGCGTCCTCGATCGCCTGCTGCAGGCGGTCCTGCGCCTCGCCGTACGCGGTGAAGTCGCCGGCCTTCAGCGCCTCGTCGCTGTCGGTCATCGCGTCATTCGCCTCCTGGAGGGCGGCGTTCAGCCGCGACTGCGCGTCACCCGACGGCGTGCTGCCGCCGCTCGGCTCCGTCGACGGCTCCGTGCTGGGCTCGGTGCTCGGCTCCGTGCTGGGCTCCGTGGACGGCTCGGTCGCCCCGTCCTCGCCCTCGACCGGCGCGGTGGGCACCTCGGTCTCGGTCCCGCCGTCGGCGTCGCCGGCCGTCGCACCCGAGTCGCCGCCGAAGACCTGGTCCAGGGCCTCGTCGAGCGTCTCCGCGTACCCGGTCTGGTCGCCGAACGCGACGAGCACGCGGCGCAGCAGCGGGTACGCCGTGCCACCGGCGGACTGGATGTACACCGGCTGCACGTAGAGCAGGCCACCACCCACGGGCAGGGTCAGCTGGTTGCCGCGCACGACGTTCGACGAGCCGCGCTCCAGGATGTTCAGCTGCTCGGAGATCGTCGGGTTCGAGTCGAAGTTGTTCTGCACCTGGCCCGGGCCCGGCACCGTCGAGTCGCGGGGCAGCTCCAGCATCCGGAGCTTCCCGTAGCCCTCCGCCACCTCGCCCGCGGTGGACCCGGCGTCGCCGTCGGCGGCCAGGTATCCCGTGAGGATCTCGCGGTCGGTGTTACCGCCCGGGATGAAGGTGCTGGTCAACGAGAACGCCGAGGATTCCTGTCCCGGCATCTGCAGCGACAGGTAGTACGGGGGCTGCTTCGCCGCGTTCGAGCCGGTCGCGCCACCGGTGGACACCGGGTCCGCCGGATTCGCCCAGAAGTCCTGGCCGGAGAAGAACTGCCCCGCGTCCTCGACGTGGTACTGCGTCAGCAGCGTGCGCTGGACCTTGAACATGTCCTCGGGGTAGCGGATGTGGCTCATGAGGTCGCCGGAGATCTCCGACATCGGCTTCACCGACGTCGGGAAGACGTCGGACCACGCCTTGAGGACGGGGTCGTCGGTGTCCCAGGCGTACAGGTCCACCGAGCCGTCGTACGCGTCGACGGTCGCCTTCACCGAGTTGCGGATGTAGTTGACCTCCGGCGGCATCTCCACCGGCACGCCCTGCGCGGCGAGCGTCAGGGAGTCCGCCGTCGCCTCCTGCATCGGGCGGCTGGTCGAGTACGGGTACGCGTCCGAGGTGGTGTACCCGTCGACGATCCACTTGACGCGTCCGTCGACCACCGCCGGGTACATGCCCTGGTCGAGGGTCAGCCACGGGGCGACCTTCTGCACGCGGGTCATCGGGTCACGGTCGTAGAGGATCTGCGACTCGTCGGTGACGCGGTCGGAGAACAGCATCTCCTGCGAGCCGAACTTCAGCGCGTACAGCAGCTTGCTGCCGAACGACCCGACGGACGGGCCGGCGGTCACCTCCTCCGTGGGGAACGTCGTGTTGACCTGCTGGCCACCCTGCTCGTCGTCGGCCTGGTAGTCGAGCTCCCACGGCTTCGTGTCCTCCGGCGCGCCCACGATGGAGTACTCCGTGGTGGAGGGGCTGAAGTAGATGCGCGGCTCGTACCCCTTGTCGGTGAGCGCGCCCTGCGTCGGGATGCCGCCCTCGTAGAACGCGGGCTGACCGTCGGGTCCGGGCTGGTTGCCGTACGCGGCGACGACGCCGTACCCGTGGGTGAAGACGGTGTGGTCGTTCACCCAGTTGCGCTGCCCGTCGCCGAGGCCCCCGAGGTTCAGCTCGCGCACCGCGATCACGGTGTCGCGGGACTCGCCGTCGATCTCGTACCGGTCCACCGACAGGTTGTCGGCGAAGTTGTAGTACTGCTTGTTCTGCTGCAGCTGACGGAACGACGGGCTGACGATCTGCGGGTCGAGCAGACGTACCGACGCGGTGGTGTCCGCGTCCTCGCGCAGCGCGCCCTGCTCCGCCTCCGTGGTGGCGTCGTACGGCTGGGTCTCGATGTCGTCCAGACCGTACGCCGCGTGCGTGGCGTCGATGTTGCGCTGGATGTAGTCGGCCTCGAGCTCCTGGGCGTTGGGGTTCACCTGGAACCGCTGCACCACGGCCGGGTAGATGCCGCCGATCGCGATCGCCGACACCACCATGAGGCCGACGCCGATGGCCGGCAGGCGCCACGTGCCGCGGACCGCCGCCACGACGAACAGGAGCGCCACGAGCACCGCGACGCCCGTGAGGATCTCCTTCGACGGGATGACGGCGTGCACGTCCGAGTAGGACGCGCCGTTGTAGGTGGCCGCGGTGCTGCCGCCGTTCGTCGCCGTCAGCAACGAGTACCGGTCGAGCCAGTAGTTCGCGCCGATCACGAGCATGAGCGCGGAGCCCAGCACGGCGAGGTGCACGCGGGACGCGCGCGTGGTGCGCGGGGTGCCCGCCGGCACCGGCCCGAGCCGGAGCCCGCCGTACAGGTAGTGCGTCACCAGCGCGGCGATGCCGGCGATGATCACGACCGCCATGAGGAAGCTCACCATGAACCGCAGCGCGGGCAGCGAGAAGACGTAGAACCCGAGGTCGATGCCGAACTGCGGGTCCTTCTCGCCGAACGACGAGGGGTTGATCGCCAGGAGCACGCTGCGCCACTGCGCGGACGCCGCGACACCGGCGAAGAACCCGACGACGACCGGCCCGGCGATGGTCACGACGCGCCGCAGGGGCTCGATGGCCTCGCGGTACTGGTCGAGGGTCGCCTGCTCGGGCGTCGACGGCGCGTAGACCGGGCGCACCCGGTACGCGACGGCGAACGACGAGAACACGGCGGCCGCCATCACGAGGAAGCCGATGACGAACAGGACGCCGCGGGTGATCCACTCCGTCCAGATCACGTTGCCGAAGCCGAGCGCGTCGAACCACATGATCTCGGTCCAGAACTGCGCGAGCAGGAGCAGCGCGACGACGACCGCGGCGATCACGACCAGCGTGATCGCCAGAGGGCTGCGGCGGCGCTTGGCGGGCGGGCCGCCTGGCCGTCGACGGGGTGGGGCAGCGAAGGACACGGTGCGGGCACCTCACTCGTGCTCGGGACGGACGGACGTTCTGGTGTGGAACGTCCCTGTCATCCCTCAGGTTCCCACGCTTCGCGCGCGGGTGGGCGACCGGCCCTTCACTCGCCGGTCACGAGCACGTCGGAAGGTCCGTGCCCTCCCCCGCACCGATCGCCTCGATCGCGGTCCGCGCGTCGTCGAGGGTGGCCACCCGGACCACCCGCAGCCCGTCGGGGACGTGCCCGACGACCTCGTCACAGTTGTCCGCCGGGGCGAGGAACCAGTCCGCGCCGGCGTCGACCGCGCCGAAGAGCTTCTGCTGGATGCCGCCGATCGGGCCGACGAGCCCGTCGACGCTCATCGTGCCCGTGCCCGCCACGTGCGCGCCGTCCAGCTCGTCCTCGGGCGTCATCTTCGTGATGATCGCCAGCGCGAACATCGTGCCGGCGCTCGGCCCTCCGATGTCGCCCGGCCGGATGGTCACGTCGACCGGGTAGTCGTACGCCGGGTCGAGGAGCACGCCGAGCGCGGCCCGCCCGTCCCCCTCCGACGTCGTCACCGTGAGTTCCGTCG
Organism: Isoptericola nanjingensis; assembly: GCF_050311635.1. Lineage (NCBI taxonomy): Bacteria > Bacillati > Actinomycetota > Actinomycetes > Micrococcales > Promicromonosporaceae > Isoptericola > Isoptericola nanjingensis. The sequence goes on from NZ_JBNOZL010000001.1 coordinate 557,578, forward strand.
GCTCGCCGTCGCGCTCGACGCCCAGCGTGACGTCGGCGCCCGGCGTCACGTCGTCGAGGGCGGCGAGCAGGTCCTGGTGGGTCGTGACCTGGTGCCCGTCGATGCTGCGCACGACGTCCCCCGCCTCGACGACGCCGTCGGCGCCGGAGTCGGGCACGGTGCCCGCGACGGTGAGGGTGGCGGGCACCTCGTACCCCAGCTCCGTCAGCGCGGCCACGGTCGCGGCCGACTCCGACCCCGCCATCTGCGCCTGGCCGACCTCCTGCTGCTGCTCCCGCGTGGTCTGCTCCGGGAAGATCGACTCGACCGGCTGCACCGAGCGCTCGCGCGAGCCCCAGCCCCACAGCACGTCGCCGAGCAGGACGTCCCCGCCGGGCCCGCCGTAGACGGACACGGTGGTGAGTCGCAGCTCGCCCGAGACGTCGTAGGTCTCGGCGCCCTCGATCTCGACGACGGGCTTCGCCGTCGCGCTCTTGCCTCCGCTCGACGTCTCGTCCGCACCGCTCTGCACGTCCGCGCCCTGCAGCCCGAGCGTGTCCTCCGTCGGCCCCGGGGCCCGGATCGCGTAGGGCGTGGGGAGCACCAGGAGGACGGCCGCGAGGAGCGCCGTCGTCAGCAGGGAGACGCCGAGCGTCACGCTGCGGCGCGACGCACGCGCGCCGGGGAGCGTGTCCTCGTCGGGCGACGACGGGTCGTCGGGCGCGAGGATGTCGCGGTCGAAGGTCACGGGCACATCATCGCCGACGTTCCTGGACGCTGCGCCCGGTCACGGGCACGGTCGGTGGCGCGGCCGGGGCCCGTCCCCGGGTCAGGGTATCCGGGAGATCTGCGCCCAGAGCGAACCGCCGGAACCCCACGACCCGACCGGACGTCGTCGGTGGTTACGGTGAACCAGTCGGAAGACGGCCGCCGTCGCCCGACGTCCCTCCACCGCACAGCCGAGGAGCCCCGCGCATGAGCAACCTTCCCGACGACCCCGAGGGTGCCGAGGAGCGCGAGCGCATGCTGCGCTCGATGCTGGAGGGCTTCTTCGGCGACCGCACCGACGAGGTCCTCGCCCAGATGCGCGCGCAGGGCATCGACCCGGCCGCGCTCGCGGGAATGCCCGGCGCCGGCACCCCGGACCCGGCGACCATGCAGCACGTCCTCGCCCAGGTGCAGCGGCTGCTGTCCGCGTCCGGGGACGGCCCGGTGAACACCGACGTCGCGCACGACATCGCCCGGCAGGTCGCCGTCGCCGAGGGCGACCCGTCGCTCACGGGCGGCCAGGCCAAGGCCGCGACCGACGCCCTCGGCGTGGCGGAGCTGTGGCTCGACGCCGTGACCGACCTGCCGCCCGCCGGCGGCCGCGCGCACGCGTGGAGCCGCTCGGAGTGGGTCGAGGCCACACTGCCCGCCTGGAACCGGCTGGTGGCACCCGTCGCGACGTCCGTCGCCGACGCCCTCGCCACCGTGCTGCGCGACCAGCTCCCCGGGGAGCTCGGAGACGACGCGCTGGACATGCCGGGTCTCGCGGGCCTGCCCGCCGGCGCCCTGGGCGGCGGCGCGTTCGACCCCGCCCAGATGATGCGCCGGCTCGGGTCGGCCGTGTTCGGCATGCAGGTGGGGCAGGCCGCGGGGACCCTGTCGCGGGAGGTGTTCGGCGCGACCGACGTCGGCGTCCCGCTCCTGTCCGAGCCCGCCACCGTGCTGCTGCCGACCAACCTCACGGCGTTCGCCGACGGGCTCGACGCGCCGCTGGAGGAGGTGCGCCACTTCCTCGCGCTGCGCGAGGCCGCGCACGCCCGGCTGTTCACGCACGTCCCCTGGCTCGCGGCGCACCTGCACGGCCTCGTCGAGCAGTACGCGCGCGGCATCACCATCGACCTGGACGTGCTCGAGCAGCAGGTGCGCGACATCGACCCCAGCGACCCCGAGGCGCTGCGCGGCGCGCTGACCGGCGGCGTGTTCGGGCTGCAGCACACCCCCGAGCAGGAGGCCACGCTGCTGCGCCTCGAGACCGCGCTCGCGCTCGTCGAGGGCTGGGTCACGGAGGTCGCCGCCACCGCGGCCCTCCCCCACCTGCCGCACACCTACCCGCTGCGCGAGATGATCCGCCGCCGCCGCGCGGCCGGCGGCCCCGCGGAGCACACCTTCGCCACGCTGGTCGGGCTCGAGCTGCGCCCGCGGCGCTCACGCGACGCCACCGCGCTCTTCGCGCACGTCCTCGCCGAGGGCGGCCCGCAGGCCCGCGACGCCGTCTGGGAGCACCCGGACCTGCTGCCCGGCACCGCGGACCTCGACGACCCCGCCGGCTACTTCACGCGCCGTCAGGAGCAGGCGGAGGAGCAGTCCGACGTCGACGCGGCGCTGGCGCAGATCCTGGACGCCGCGGACCGCTCGGCGAAGGACGGCGACGCCGAGGACGGGGACTCCCCGAGCTCCTGACCTGTCGCCGGTCGGCCTGTCGGGACCTTCGCGCGGGGCTCGTTCCGACAGGCTCGACGGCCGGCAGGCTCAGCCGGCGGTGTCGCCGCCGGAGGGCCCGGGCTGCGCGCCGCCGTCGTCCTGGACGAAGGAGACGCCCTCGAGGAACCCGCGCGCGCGGTCGGTGCGCGGGTAGCCCTCGAGCAGCTGCCAGAAAGCGGCGCCGTGCCCCGCGTGCAGCAGGTGCGCCAGCTCGTGCAGCAGCACGTAGTCGAGCACCCACTCGGGCATCCCCTGCACGCGCGTGGAGATCCGGATCGAGCCGTCGACCAGCGTGCACGACCCCCAGCGTCGGCCCTGGTGGGGCGACCAGGACACGCTGGTCGGGTGGGCACGACCGTCCAGGTACCGCTCGGAGAGCTCCCTGGCCCGCTGGACGAGCTCGGCGTCGGACGGGCGCCGACGACGCTCCTTGTCCTCGAGCCGCGCGAGCATCTTCGCCACCCATTCACGCTCCTGGGCACGAGAGAAGCGCGCGGGAATGGCCACGACGGTGCGCTCGCCGTCGCGGTACGCGCTGACCGTGGCGGTCCGCCGGCGACTGCGCCGGACCTCCACCGACGTCATCATCGTGTCGTGGGCCACGGCACGACGGTACCGGGGAATCGTGAACTTTGTGTGTCACAACACACGAACCGGGGCGCCACGAGGCCCGGGCGTCGGGCCTGTGGACGACGCCCGGCCGGCCTCCGACGTGCGTGCCAGGGTGACCGCATGGCAGACGCCGACAGCCCGACCACCTCGGCGGGGCCCCTCCTCACGCTGCGCCCGGCGACCCCGGTCCTCGACCACGGAGCCGGCGAGGTCCAGCTCGGGACGGACCCTCGCTGGAGCCTCGTCCTGTCCGGGCTGGACGACCACGAGGCGCGGTGGCTGCGCGACGCCGGCGCGCGGCGGCACCGCTCCCTGGCCCGCGGCGCGCGGCACTGGGGCGTGAGCCCCGAGCGCCAGGAGCAGATCGTGCGCGCGCTGGCCGACGGAGGGTTCCTCGTCCGCGCCGCCCCGGACCGGCCGCTCGAGGCCGCGGACGCGGCGCCGGGCTGGACCCCGGACGCCACCGTGCTGGGCGCGCTGCGCCCCGACGGTGCGGGCACGGCCACGCTCGCCGTCCGCGGCGCCCGCGTCGTCGGGGTGCGCGGCCTCGGCCGGACCGGCACCGCCCTGGCCGGCCTCCTCGCGGGCGCCGGCGTCGGCACCCTCGTGCTCGACGACCGCGACCCCGTCCAGGTGGGCGACCTGGGGCTCGGGGGCCACGCACCCGGCGACGTCGGTCGCCCGCGGGAGCAGTCCGCCGCCGCTCGGCTCGCGTCCGCGCACCCGCGCCTGCGCGTCGGCAGCGCGCTGCCGGTCACGGCGGCCGGCGAGCCCCGCCTGCCGGACGCCGTCGTGGTGGTGGAGGGTCACGCCGCGCGCCCGGAGCGCTACGAGCGGCTGCTCGGCGCCGGGGTCCCCCACCTCCCGGTCGTGGTGCGGGAGGCCGACGTGGTGGTCGGCCCGCTCGTGCTGCCGGGCCGCTCGCCGTGCGTGGGGTGCTGCGACCGTCACGCCGCCGACGCGGACCGGCGCTGGCCCTTCGTCGCCGCGGACCTCGCGCTCCGCCCGGACGACGACGTCGCCCACGAGACCATGCTGGCGGCGACGGCCGCGGCGCTCGCGGCCGGGCAGGTGCTCGCGCTGCTCGACGGCGCGATGCCCGCGACCGTGGGGCGCAGCCTCGAGGTCGCGCTGCCCGAGGCGGTACCGCGGGCGCGGGACGTCGCGCCGCACCCGGACTGCGGGTGTACTCGCCTGCCGGAATGAGGACAGGCCCCGGGCGAGACCGCGGAGAGCCGGCCGCACGTGGTGCGGGCGCGCTCCCCGAGGTCTCGCCGGAGGCCTGTGATGGTTCCTGCCTGGTCAGCACGCCGGGGGTCCCGGGCGCACTGCGCGGTCATGCTGCGACGGTCTCCGACTTCCGGGGCCGGCCGCGACCGCGCTTGCGGGCCACGACCTTGCCGTCGACGAAGACCTCACCACCCCAGACGCCCCAGGGCTCCTGCCGCTCGAGGGCACCGGCGAGGCAGCCGGCCTGCAGCGGGCAGCCACGGCACAGCGCCTTGGCCTCCTCGACCTGGGTGGTGTGCTCGGCGAACCAGAGCTCCGGGTCGTTGGTACGGCACGGCAGCAGCGCCGCGAACTGGCGGTCGAGCTCGGCCACCTCGGCCGGGCTCTGGGTGAGGGGTTGATGCGGGGTCCAGGGGCCGTTTCCGCCCTGGGGGATCGTGTCGAGCAGCCGCTCGTCCAACAGCTGTGCGAGACGCACGAGTTCCTCCGTCAGGTCCTGAGTGTTGATGTGAACGTCGGTGTTCAGGACCTGCGGGTGGACCTCTGGAGTCAGAGGTCCGGCTCGAACGACCTGGTGAGGTCTTCTTCCCTGAGCGGAAAGACGAAGGCCGCGGGTCCCGGGGGGACTCCGCGGCCTGGATCCGGTTCTAGACCGGATGTCTCCAGGAGGCGGAGTCGGGTGCGATGTGGAGATCGGCGTTGCCTGCTCCGTGCTGACGCGCGCGGAACGGACGGACGGCGTCAAGCTCGCCACGGGCAGACGTGTACCCGGGCGCGCCGGCAGACGCGGTCGCCATCACGATCTGAGTCATCGTGTCCATCTTGTGCACCCACCTCCTCACTGCTCTCGGACCTCCGCCTCTCGGCAGACGCCACTCCGTCTGGGACTCTCCGAGCATAGACGGCCCCGCCCAGGCCGCCACATCTTTTTCGAGATTTTCTTCGACGAGTTTTTTCGGGCACCCGTTCAGGCCCCCGAGGAGGTCGCCGCCTCCAGCGGGCCGATGACCTTCAGGTCACCCAGGCAGCCCTCCACGGCGGCCGCGACACCCGCGTCGTCGAGGCCGTCCGGGACCGCCCGGACCTGCAGCCCGCCGTCCCCGCGGCTCGCGTCGAAGCCCTCGTCGACGAGGCAGTCCACCTGGACCTGCTGCAGGTCCTGCACCTCGGCCCTGGTGATCAGCCCGTCCTCGAGGATCTCGGTCCCCCGGTCGGTCGTGACCCGTTCGAGGGCCTCGGTGAAGCCCTCGGGCATCACGTGCGCGGCGTGACCCTCCGAGGTCCCCTGAGATCCGCCGTGGTCGGCGTGGTCGCCGCCGCCACGCGGGCCGTTGCCGTCACCCGGCTCGCCGCCGCCGGCGGAGCAGGCCGCCAGCAGCACGGCCAGGACGACGCCGGCGCCCGCCGTCAGCGCCGTGCGGGTACGACGGCCGTCGGGACGGGGGCACCGGGAACGGTGGGGCGGGAACCGTGCCGGGAACATGGAGGACACCTCTCGTCGGGGACGGACCCCGACAATCTGGCAGCCCTGCGACCTGCCGACAAGACCTTTCGGCAGGTCCGCTCACAAATACGGGTTATGCCGTACGTGCTCAGCCGGCCTGCTCCGCCACGATCGCGAGGATCGTCGGCCCGTACCGGTCGATCTTCGCCGGGCCCACGCCGTTCACACGCGCGAGCTGCGCCACCGACGTCGGCTTGAGCTCCGCGATGGCGGCCAGCGTGGCGTCGCCCAGCACCGTGAACGCCGGCTTGTCCGTCTCGCGGGCCACCGACAGCCGCCACTCGCGCAGCGCGTCGAACAGGGCGACGTCGTGCTCCCCGGTGAGCAGCTGGCGCGCCTGGCCGCGCACCGCCCGCCCGCGGCCGCGCCGGTCCGACGGGTCGTCCGGCCACAGCCCGTCGAGGAAGCGGGTGCGCTTGCGCGTGGCCCGGCCGCCCGGGTTGCGGGACCGCGCGAACGACAGCTCCAGGTGCTCGCGGGCGCGGGTGATCCCCACGTACAGGAGGCGGCGCTCCTCGGCGACCGCCTCGTCCGTCTCCGCGAGCGAGATCGGCATGAGCCCCTCGCTCACCCCCGCGAGGAACACGGCGTCCCACTCGAGCCCCTTCGCCGCGTGCAGCGACGCCAGCGTGACGCCCTCGACGGTGGGTGCGTGCTGCGCCGAGGCCCGCTCCTCCAGCTCGCCGACGAGGGTGGCCATCGTGGCCGGCGCGTCCTGCGGGGCGGCGGCCGCGACGTCGTCGGCCAGCCCGACGAGCGCCTGCATCGCCTCCCACCGCTCGCGCGCGGCGCCCCGCGCGGCGGGCGGCTGCTCCGTCCAGCCGGCGGTGGTGAGCACGTCGCGCACCTGCTCGGGCATCGGCTGGTCCGGGTCGGCGGACCGGGCCGCGCCGCGCAGCAGGACGATCGCGTCGCGCACCTCCTTGCGCTGGAAGAACCGCTCGCCCCCGCGGACGAGATAGCTGATCCCGGCGTCCGCGAGCGCCGACTCGAACGCCGCCGACTGCGCGTTGGTGCGGTAGAGCACCGCGATCTCGCTGGGCCGCACGCCCGACGCGATCAGCCGGCCCGCGCGGGCCGCGATCCCCGTGGCCTCCGCGTCGTCGTCGTCGTAGGCCGTGAAGCTCGCGGGCGGACCCGCCGGGCGCTGCGCCACCAGCTCCAGCGCCCCGGGGACCCGGCCGCGGCGCAGCACCTGGTTCGCGAGGTGCACGACCTGCGGCGTGGAGCGGTAGTCGCGCACCAGCCGGACCACCTGGGCCTCGGAGTAGGTCCGCGTGAAGTCGAGCAGGTAGTGCGGCGTCGCGCCCGTGAAGGAGTAGATGGTCTGCGAGGGGTCGCCCACCACGCAGAGCTCCTTGCGGTCCCCGAGCCACTGGTCGAGCAGGAACTGCTGCAGCGGCGAGACGTCCTGGTACTCGTCGACGACGAAGTGGCGGTACTGCGAGCGCACCTCGTCGGCCACCTGCCGGTGGGAGTTCAGCATGTCGGCGAGCATGAGCAGGACGTCCTCGAAGTCGATGACGCCGCGCTCGGTCTTGACGTCCTCGTACGCCGTGATGAGGCGGGCGACCGTCTGGTGGTCGTAGCCCGACGGCGCCGGGCGGTCGTCGACCTGGGCCGCCTTCACGTAGTCCTCCGCCGTGACGAGCGACACCTTGGCCCACTCCACCTCGGAGGACAGGTCGCGCACGGCGACCCGGTCGACGCTGACGCCGACGCGGCGGGCGGCCTCGGCGACCGCGGGCGCCTTGTGCTCGAGGATCCGCGGCGGCGCGCCGCCCACGACGCGTGGCCAGAAGTAGCCGAGCTGACGCAGCGCCGCCGCGTGGAAGGTGCGCGCCTGCACGCCCACCACCCCCAGGTCGCGGAGCCGGGTGCGCATCTCCCCCGCCGCCCGGGCGGTGAACGTCACCGCGAGCACCGACGTCGGCTTGTAGGTGCCGTTCCGCACGCCGTAGGCGATGCGGTGCGTGATCGCGCGCGTCTTGCCCGTGCCCGCGCCCGCGAGCACGCACACCGGCCCCGTCAGGGCCAGCGCCACGTCGCGCTGCTCGGGGTCGAGGGCGTCGAGGATCGCGTCGGGATGAAGCGGGGCGCTCGGGGAGTTGGTGGTGGTCGGCATCGTCTGCGATTCTCGCAGCCGTCGCCGACACCCCGCTCCCGTCGTCCCCAGCCGCCGTCACAGGAGGATCCCGATGACCGTCGTCACGCCGCAGCTCCCCGCCCCGGGCACCGTCACCATGTACTCGACCGCGTGGTGCGGGTACTGCCGGCGGCTGCGCACCCAGCTCGACTCCGAGGGCATCGGGTACACGGTGGTCGACATCGAGGAGCAGCCGGGGACGGCGGAGTTCGTGGAGCAGGTCAACGACGGCAACCGCACCGTCCCGACCGTCGTCTTCCCCGACGGCACCGCAGCGACCAACCCGTCGCTGCTCGACGTGAAGGCGCGCCTGACCGCCTGACCCGCCGTCGGAGGCCGCGTCAGCCGGGCAGCTCCTTCCCGTACCACTCCTCCACGAGGGCGCGGGCGATCGACGGCCGGCCCGGCAGGCCCACCTCGCCCGCAGCCACGCCCGCGGCCAGCTCCTCGCGGGTGAACCAGCGCGCCGCGGTCACCTCCGCGCCGTCCACCTCGACGTCGGTCGCCACGGCCCGCGCCCGGAACCCGAGCATGAGCGACGCGGGGAACGGCCACGGCTGGCTGCCGCGGTAGACGACGTCGCCGGGCGCGTCGCCGATCACGACCGACGTCTCCTCGGCGACCTCCCGGCGCACCGCCTGCTCCAGACCCTCCCCCGGCTCCACGTAGCCGGCGAGCGTCGAGTAGCGACCCTCCGGCCAGTGCGCGGCGTGCCCCAGCAACAACCGGTCGGCGTCGTCGACGACCGCCATGATCACCGCCGGGTCGGTGCGCGGGTAGACCTCGACGTCCTGCGCCACGCAGCGGCGCACCCAACCGGCCTGCTCGACGACGGTCGGCTCGCCGCACCGCGGGCAGCGCTCGTGCGACGCGTGCCACGCGGCCAGGGCCACCGCCTCCGCGGCGAGCGCGTCACCACGCCGCCCGCCCACCTCGCGCAGCCCGGCCCACGCGTGCTCGCGCGCCAGCCGCGAGGCGGGCGCGGCCGGGGAGACGCCCTCGATCCCCACGGCGTCGGCGTCCGCCTCGTCGGGCAGCACGAGGCCCAGCAGCGCCGCGCCGTCCTGCTCGCCGAGGAACAGCCAGCGGTGCCCGGGCACGTGCGCGTCGGGCCGGTCGGCCCGCTCGGGCTCGGCCGGGAGCCCGTCGACCGCCGCGACGTCGACGAGGAGCAGGTCGCCCGCGGCGTCGACGGCGACGCGGCCGCGCAGCACCAGCACGACCCGGGTGGCGGGGTCGCCCAGCAGCCGGGCCAGCAGCCCCGGCTCGGCGCGGCGCTCGGCCGCCCGGTCGTGGGTGGCGTGCGTGAAGGAGAGGTCGGGGATCGCAGAGGGGGCCGTCACGCCTCGACCGTACCCGCGGCGGCGGGGCCCCGGGCGCACGGCGTGAGGACGGTGGGACGACGGCGGACACGCGCGCCGCGGTGCTCCCGGGCGGACCCCGGCAGCGTCTACGGTGGGCGGGTGCCACGCAGTCCGCTCGCCCTCGCCGCCCTCGCGACGGCCGCCGTCCCGGGCCTGGACGCCCGCTCGGTCCGCCCCGAGGAGCTCCCCGGCGACTACGACGTCGCCGTCGTCACGGCAGACGACGGCGTCGACTGGCTCGTGCGCGCGCCCCGCACCACCATGGCCGGCGCCGCCCTCGAGGCCGAGACCGAGCTGCTCGAGGCGCTGCACCTGTACGTCGACGCCGGGGTGCTGCCCTTCACCGTGCCGCAGGTGGCCGGCTTCGCGCTGCTGCCCGAGGGCGGGCGCGCCGTCGTGCATCGGCACGTGACGGGCACCGCGCTCGACCTCGAGGCCCTGCGGCCCGGCCCCGGCCTCGCCGCCGACCTCGGCCGCACCCTCGCCGCGGTGCACGAGCTGCCCGCGTCCGTCGTCGAGTCGTGCGGGCTTCCGTCGTACACCGCGGCCGAGTACCGCGAGCGCCGCCTGGTCGAGCTCGACGAGGCCGCCGCGACCGGCAAGGTGCCGCCCACGCTGCTGCGCCGCTGGGAGGCCGCGCTCGAGGACGTGGCCCTCTGGCGCTTCCAGCCCGTCGTCGTGCACGGGGACCTCGCCACCGACCAGATGCTCGTCACCGGTGGGCGGGTCACCGCCATCAGCGGCTGGTCCGACGCCCGCGTGGCCGACCCGGCCGACGACCTCGCCTGGCTGCTCGTCGCCGCCCCGCCGGACGCGGTCGACTCGATCATGGAGGCCTACCAGCTGCGCCGCACCGAGCTGCACGACGCGCGCCTCGTCGACCGCGCGCTGCTCGTGGGCGAGCTGGCGCTGGCCCGCTGGCTGCTGCACGGCGTCCGCCGCGGCCTGGGCGACGTCGTCGCCGACGCCGAGGCCATGCTCGCCGACCTCGACGAGGCCACCCGCGAGGACGCCCCCGCCTGACCGGCCTCACCGGCCCGCGCGCGCCGGTGCGAGGTCGCGGAAACCGCGGGCTCACCACTTCGGGACGGGCCGAAACACGACCTCAACACCACGGCGACGTGGCCACAACCTGCGGCGACGAGACTCGGCGGCACACCAGCGCCTCCACTCCCGCCGAAGGGTCCGCCATGTCGTACGTGATGCCGCAGGACTTCGTCTCGCAGATGATCGCCACCGGCGAGAAGAAGCTGTTCATGTCCACCCGGGACACGCTCATCCGCTCGTTCATGGGCGGGGCCATCCTCGCCCTGGCCGCCGCGATGGCCGTGACCATCTCGACGAACACCGGGAACCCGCTGCTCGGGGCGGCCTTCTTCCCGATCGGCTTCATCATGCTCTACCTGATGGGCTTCGACCTGCTCACCGGCGTCTTCACGCTGGTGCCGTTCGCCGTCATCGCCCGCCGCCCGGGCGCCACCTGGGCCGGTATGTGGCGCAACTGGGGCCTCGTGTTCTGCGGCAACTTCGCCGGCGCGTTCACCGTCGCCGTGCTCATGGCGATCACCTTCACGTACGGGTTCTCCACGCCGCCCAACGAGATCGGGCAGGCCATCGGGCACATCGGCGAGGGGCGCACCGTCGGGTACGCCGACCACGGCGCGGCCGGGATGCTCACGCTGTTCGTGCGCGGCGTGCTGTGCAACTGGATGGTCTCGACCGGCGTCGTCGCGTTCCTCATGTCGAAGGACACGATCAGCAAGGCCGTCGTGATGTGGATGCCGGTGTTCCTGTTCTTCTACATGGGCTTCGAGCACTCCGTGGTGAACATGTTCCTGTTCCCCTCGGGCCTGCTGCTCGGCGGCGACTTCACCGTCATGGACTACCTGGTCTGGAACGAGATCCCGACCGTGCTCGGCAACCTCGTCGGCGGTCTGACGTTCGTCGGGCTGCCCCTGTACCTCACGCACTACCGCACCCGGCCCGAGCGCCGTCGTCCCGCGCCGGTCGAGACCGTCGCCGAGGAGCGCGTGGCCACGCCGGTCGGCTGAGCCGCCGCCCCCGCCGCCGTCAGACAGCAAACCCCCGAACGAAGGACACCCGTGGACCCGATCATGACCAAGGCCGCCGCGGCCGAGCAGGTCGTCACCGCCCGCCTCCGCTCCGGCCTCACCTGGCAGGAGATCGCCGACAAGGTCGGCGCCCCGGTCGTCTGGACGACGGCCGCGCTGCTCGGCAACCACCCGATGTCAGCGGACCAGGCCTCCGCGGCGTGCACGCTGCTCGGCCTGGGCGAGGACGTCGCCGAGGCCCTGCGGCTGCAGCCCTACCGCGTGCGCGACGAGGCCGTGCTCACCGACCCGACGATCTACCGCTTCACCGAGGCGCTGGCCGTGTACGGGCCGGCGCTCAAGGAGCTCATCCACGAGGAGTTCGGCGACGGGATCATGTCGGCGATCAACTTCCAGGTCGACATCGCCCGGCGCGCCCACCCGGACGGCGACCGGGTGGTGGTGACCCTCGACGGGAAGTTCCTCGACTACCGCTGGTGAGCCCTACCGCTGGTGCGGCGCGCCCCGCACCAGCGCCTCCAGCTCGGCCTCGTCGAGCAGGCGTCGGGGGCGGACGGTCGTGCCGCTGGAGACGTAGACGAACGCGGCGGAGACCTTGTCGAGCGGCAGCCCGGTGTAGCGGGACCAGGCGAGCCGGTAGACCGCGAGCTGCACCTCGCGGGCGGAGCGCGCGCCCGCGTCGCGGGGCTCGTGCCCGGTCTTCCAGTCCACGACGACGACGGCCGGCGGCTCGCCCTCCGCGGGGGGCGGCGCGTCGTCGTCGGGGAAGACGGCGTCGATCCGGCTGCGCAGCATGACGCCGCCCACCGGGGTCTCGACGTCGACCTCGACAGCGAGCGGGGTACGGGACGCCCACACGGACTCCGTGAAGCGCTGCCGCAGCGTCTCCAGATCGACGTCCGGTGCGATCTCGCCGTCCTCGGCGCCCGGCAGGTCGTCGACGTCGACCAGGGACGACGAGGTGAAGAACCGCTCCACCCACTCGTGGAAGTGCGTGCCGCGGCGGGCGTGCACCGTGGGCTCCTGCGGCACCGGCCGGCGCAGCTGGAGAGCGAAGCCGTCGCGGTCCCCGGCGAGCCGGACCAGGCCCGACGCCGACACGTGCGCCGGCATCTCGACCTGCCGCGCCCCCCGCTCCCCGCGCTCCACGAGCAGCGTGCGGGCCAGCAGCACCAGGTCGCGCCCCGCCGCGTCGCGCAGCACGCCGGTCGCGGCGCCCTCGCCCTCGGCTCTCGCGAGGTCGGCGCGCGCCGCGTCGACCCGGGCCGCCGACGCCCGCAGGACGTCGCGCGGCGTCGAGCCTTCGGCGTCGTCGGGCCCGGGTGGTGGTGCTCCGGCCGCAGGGTCGGGCTCGGCGTCGTCCGCCGCTCCGCCCCCGACGGCCTGCTCTGGCGCGGGCCAGGGCGCGGCGTGCTCCACGGCGTCGCGGGGGTTGCCCGTCGCCGGGTCGGGCTGGTCGGCCCAGCCGCCCGCGTCGACCACCCCGGCCTCGACGAGCTCCGCGAGGAACGGCGAGACGCGCCGCGGCGTGCTGCCCGTGCCCCACCAGTGCGCGGTGAGGAACAGCTCGCGCCGGGCGCGCGTGAACGCGACGTAGGCGAGCCGCCGCTCCTCGGCGAGCCGGTGCGTGCCGCTGTCCGCGCGGAACTGGTCGCGCCGGGCGGCGAGGTCCTTGGTGTCGGCCGCCTCAGCCCAGGTGAACTCGGGCAGGTCCGGGGCGTCGCCGCGCAGGTGGTACGGCAGCGCGGAGACGTCGGTGAGCCAGCCGCTGTCCAGGCGCCCCTGCGCCGACTCCGCCTGGCTCGGGAACACGCCGTCCACCAGCCCCGGCACCGCCACCACGTCCCACTCCAGCCCCTTCGCGGCGTGCGCGGTGATGACCTGCACGGCGTCGGGGTCGGGCTCGCGGACCGGCATGTCGAGCCCGCGCTCCTGGTCGCCGGCCACGCCGAGCCACGCGAGGAACGCGCCGAGCGTCGCGACGTCGGCCGACTGCGCGAAGCTCGCGGCGACGTCGCGGAACGCGTCGAGGTGCTCGCGCCCGCGCAGGCTCACGCCCGCGGCGGCCCCGCCGCCCCCGGGGCCGGTCACCGGGGTGAGCGTGTCCGCGAGCACCTGCGCCGTGGCGACCTCGACGTCGAGCCCGAGCGCGCGCTCGGCCGCCACCACCAGCTCGGGCAGCGAGAGGTAGGTGAGGCCCCGCAGCTCGCGCAGCAGCCGGGCGAGGGCGGCCAGCCGGCCGTGGCCCGCGGCGGACAAGACGCGGCCGTCGCGGGCGGGGCGGCCCGGCGCCGGCAGGTCGTCAAGCGCGTCGACGATCGAGCGGTGGTCCACGACGTCGCCCTCGACGACGACGGGGGCGTCGCCGTCCTCCCCCTCCGGCACCTCGTCCCGTGCCGCGGTGCGGTCGCCCGGCCGTGCGCCGTCGGCGCGGGCCAGGTCCGACGCCCACGAGCCGAGGGCGTGCAGGTCCGCGGCGCCGAGGTTGACCCGCGGCCCGGTGAGGAGCCGCAGCAGCGAGTCGCCGCGCGACGGGTCGTGCACGGCCTCGAGCAGCGCGACGACGTCCACCACCTCCGGCGTGGACAGCAGCCCGCCCAGGCCCACGACCTCGACCGGCAGCCCGCGGCGGCGCAGCGCGACCTCGACCGCCGCGAACTGCGACCGCGCCCGGCACAGCACGGCGGCCGTCACCCGGTCGGAGCCGTCCCGGCGGGTCGCGCGGCGCCAGCGCGCCGCGACGAACTCCGCGGCCGCCTCCGCCTCCTCCTCGCTCGTGGCGGCGACGTGCGCGCGCACGACGCCCGTCCCCGCGCCGGGCCGCAGGTCGAGCGGCGGGACGTCGACGCCCGTGCCGGTGTGCCGCGCGCGCTCGCGCAGCGGCGCCGCGGCGACGTTCGCGGCCGCGAGCACGGCCGCGTCGTTGCGCCACGACGTGCTCAGGTAGCGCACGGCGGCCGGCGCTCCCCCGCGCGTGCGGAACCGCTCGCCGAAGCGGGCCAGCCCCGACGCCGAGGCGCCCCGCCAGCCGTAGATCGACTGGTGCGGGTCGCCCACCGCGGTCACGGCGTGCCCGCCGCCGAACAGCCCGGCGAGCAGCTCGACCTGGGCGTACGACGTGTCCTGGTACTCGTCGAGCAGCACGACCGGGAAGCGGGAGCGCTCCGTGGCCCCGACCGCCGGCACCGACAGCGCGAGCTCGGCCGCGAACGCGATCTGGTCGCCGAAGTCCAGCGAGTCCGCGACACGCTTGCGACGCCGGTACTCCGCGACGAGGTCGAGCAGGCGGGTGCGTTCCGCCACCGAGTCGATCAGCCCCTGGATCTCCTTGGTCCGCTTCTTCTGCCGTGGGCCGAGCGGCAGCGCCTCCAGGCGGGCGACGACGTCGGCCAGCGCGTCGCGCGCCTCGTCCACGGGCAGCAGGTGCTCGCCGAGCTCGCCCGACAGCGCCAGGACGGCCCCGGTGACGGTGCTCACCGCCTTGTCGGTGCCGAGGTCGTCGGCCCACGACTCCACGACCTGCGCCGCGAGCTGCCACTGGTTCGCCTCGCCCAGCAGGCGAGAGCCCGGCTCGATGCCGAGCCGCAGCCCGTGGTCGGCCACCAGCGACGCCGCGTACGCGTTGTACGTCGCGACGGTGGGCCGCGCGAGCAGGTCGAGCCCCGACGTCGCGCGGCCCTGCGCGCGGGCGAGCTGCGCGAGACGGGACTGCACCCGCTGGGTGAGCTCCGCCGCCGCCTTGCGCGTGAACGTCAGCCCGAGCACCTCCTCGGGCGCCACGAGCTCGTTCGCGATGAGCCACACCACGCGCGCCGCCATCGTCTCCGTCTTGCCCGACCCGGCCCCGGCGACGACGAGCACGGGCTCCAGCGGCGCCTCGATGACGGCGACCTGCTCGTCCGTGGGCGAGGGCCGCCCGAGCAGCTCGGCGATGTCGCGGGCGGACAGCCGCGGCTCCGCGGGAGCGCGGCGCCCGGACGTCCCGGGGCCGTCGTCCGCCGTCGCGCCGCCGAGCAGCGAGTCGCCGAGCAGCGCGGCGTCGTCGAACAGCACCGCGTCCGGCGACGCGAGGCCCACGCCGGCGAGCTCCGGGAACCCGAGGCCGGCCTCGCGGCCCGGCTCGCCCAGCGCGGCCCACGTCTCGTCCGCGAACGCCCCGGCGAGGTCGTCGCGACCGCCGTGGGGGCGGTCGTCCTGCGGCTCGGGAACGGCCGGGCCGGTGGTGCCGTCGCCGGTCACTCGATCACGTTCCTTCCCTCGGGCTGCACGGGGCACGACCGGCGCACGGGGCACATGGGGCACAGGTCGTTCTCGTGCGCGGTGAAGCGGCCCGCCGCCATCGTGTCGGCGGCGCTCTCCACCAGCGCCCGCGCCCAGCTCGACCCGTCCTCGCCGACCTGCAGCGCGGGCTGGTCGCGCAGCGTCGGCGCCACGGTCGGCGTCCCCACGTACACGAGCCGCGCCCCCGCGCTGGGCGTGCCGGGCGGCAGGTCGAGCGCACCCTCGGACACCGCGAGCTGGTACGCGCCGAGCTGCGGGTGCTCGGTGGCCTTCGCGCGGGCGGGCGCGCTACGGCCGGTCTTGAGGTCGGCCACCGTCACGCCGTCGTCGCCCGCGTCCTCGACGCGGTCGATCTTGCCGCGCAGGCGCGCTCGCCCCACGGTGAGCTCGAAGGCCGGCTCCACGAGCAGCGGGTCGCCCGCCTCCCCGTAGTAGGCGGCGAGGCGCTCGATCATCTGCTCGGCGCGGTTCCGCAGCTGGCGCGACGGCCAGCCGTCGGGCAGCGCGAGCTCCGGCCAGCGCCGGTCCAGCTCGGCGCGCAGCTCGCCGAGCGACGCCTTCGGCAGGTCCTCCGCGATCGCGTGGACCAGCGTGCCGAGCGTCTGGTGCGTGGCGTCGGGTGCCGTGGCCCCCGCCGACTCGAACGCCCACTTCAGCGCGCACGTGCTCACGGTCTCCACCTTGGACGGCGAGACCGTCACGACGTCGTCCGGCCCCCAGAGCGGCGCGTCGCTGGAGGTCGCGGCCACGCCGTACCAGGTGCGCGGGTCGGCCTCGGCGATCCCCGCGTCCACCAGGTCGGCGAGCAGCGCGGCGGCCACGTCGACCGGTCCGTCGTCATCGGTACGGCCGCCCGCACGGACGAGCGTCGCGCGCGCCTCGGCCACCACGCCGCGCAGGTCGAGCGGCGGGCCCACGGTCACGCGGCGCGGGTCGGCCCCCTCGGCGCCCGCCCGGTCGCCGTCGGGCGGTTCGACCAGGTCGAGGAACACCGACGGCGCGTCCTCGGCGTCCTCGACCGCCGTCACGACCAGCCGGCGCCGCGCCCGCGACGTCGCGACCGCGAACGCCCGCAGCTCGTCCGCGAGCACCTGGCGGCGGGCCTCCGGGCCCATGCCGTGCGCGTCGTCGGAGCGCCCGGCGAGCAGCTCCACGAGCGCCTGCGAGCCGAGCAGCGAGTCGCGCAGCCGCAGGTCCGGCCACACGCCGTCCTGCACGCCCACGACCACGACGACGTCCCACTCGCGCCCCGCCGCGCCCGCAGGGGTGAGCGCCTCGACCGCGTGCGCGCCCACCGCGGACGCCGCGAGCGAGTCGGCGGGCAGGTCCTGCGACGCGAGGTAGTCGACGAAGGCGGCGACCGGGGCGCCGGGCATGCGGTCCACGTACGTCTCGGCCGCGCGGAACAGGGCCAGGACGGCGTCCAGGTCGCGGTCCGCGCGCGCCCCGGCAGGGCCGCCCGCCAGCGCCTGGTCGCGCCACCGGTCCGCGAGCCCGGTGGCCGCCCACACCGCCCACAGCACGGTCTGCGCGGTGGCGCCCGGCTCGCCCGCCGCCGCCCGGCCCGCGGCCAGCACCCGCGCGACGGCGTGCGGGCCGCGCCGCACCGGCGTCGGCAGCGTCTCCGCGCGCGCCGGGTCGTCCAGCACCTCGACCAGCAGCGCGTCCGACGACCGTCCGCCGCCGCCCGACAGCTCCTCCGCCCGCAGCGCGCGCCGCAGGCGGCGCAGCGCCACCGCGTCGAGCCCGCCCACCGGGGACGTGAGCAGCAGCGCCGCCGTCTCGGCGTCGAGGGCGGAGCCCACGCCGGGCTCCCCGAGCTCCTCCGCGAGCAGCCGGTCCACGCCGCCGCCGGCCGCGCACACGCGCAGCGCCGCCAGGAGGGGCGACGCTGCCGGCTCGTCGCGCAGGGGCAGGTCCGAGCCGAGCAGCGCCACCGGCACCGACGCCGCGACCAGGTCGCGGCGCAGCGAGGCCAGCCGGTCGCCGCTGCGCGCCACGACCGCCATCCGCTCCCACGGCGTGCCGTGCAGCAGGTGCTCCGCGCGCAGCTCCCGCGCCACGAACGCGGCCTCCTGCGCCGGCCCGGCGAGCACCGCGACCTGCACGCCCGACGGCCCCACGGCCTCGGGCCCGTCCCCCGCGCCGGGCGATGCCGCAGCCCTCGACCCGTCCTCGCCGTCCGCGTCCGGGCCGCCGTCGCCCACCGGACCGTCGTCGTCGGGCCGCGGGGCGGCGCCGCGGTGCAGGGCGCCGGAGACGGTCGCGATGCGCGACGTCACGGCCCGCGTCACCTCCCGCAGCCCCTCCGGCTGCCGCCACGCGGTGCCCAGCACCACGGTGCGCGCGTCGAACGCCCCCACGACGCCGGCGCGCGCGGGCGCGGCGGCGCGCCCGACCAGACCCGGGGACGCGCCGCGGAACCCCTGCACCGCGGAGTCCGGGTCGGCCAGCAGCACGAGCCGGGCCCCGGCGTCGTGCAGCACGTGCAGCAGCCGCGCCGTGGCGACGGTCGCCTCCTGGTAGTCGTCCACGACGACGAGGTCCCAGGACGGGCGCGGCACGTCCGGCAGCTCGTCGTCCCAGCCCGCGAGGGCGTGCGCCGCCTCGTCGATCACGCCCGCCGGGTCGTACCGGGCGCCCGCGTCCGGCGTGCCGAGGCGCAGCGTCGTGACGTCCAGGTACTCCTCGTAGAGCCGCGCGGCGAGCACCCACTCGGGGCGGTCGTGCCGGCGGCCCAGCTCGTCGAGGTCCACCGGGCCGAGCCCGCGCTCTGCAGCGCGCATGAGCAGGTCGCGCAGCTCCTGCCGCAGCCCGCGCAGGCCGAGCGACTCCTCGGGCAGCCCCGGCGGCAGCGCGAGGTCGGTCCCCTCCCCGGACAGGTGCCCCTCGAGCAGCTCGGCCAGCACCAGGTCCTGCTCCGGCCCGGAGACCAGCGTCGGCGCGGCGTCACCGTGCGCCGCAGCCCGCGACCGCAGCACCGCGAACGCCGCCGACGCGGGCGTGCGCACCATCGGGGCCCCGACCGTGCGGCCCGCGCGCGCGGCCACCTCGTCGCGCAGCCGTGCGGCCGACCGGCGCGACGCCGCGAGCACCAGCACGCGCGACGGGTCGACGCCGCGCACCCCCTCGCCGCCCGCCATGGCCCGCACCGCCACCGCCGTCGCGACCGTCGTCCGCCCCGTGCCCGGCGCGCCGACCACGAGCGTGACGTCGCCGGCGAGCGCCGTCTCCACGGCCGCCTCCTGCGTGGCGTCCAGCACGACGTCGGCGCTACCGACGGCGGCGGGCTCCGGCGCCACGAGGCGCACGGCGGTGGAGGGAGCTGACGTCACGGGACCGATTCGACCATGCCCCACCGACAGCCCCACCGACAGCCCCACCGACCCGACCGCCCCGCCCCACGCGACGAGCAGTTTCACCCTCCGCTGACAAGCGCCGTCCGGGCCGGTCGCGGCACGCGGCCGTGGCTAGGATCGACGAGACGTCCGGGACGACCGGGAACGACGGACGGCCGCTAGACGGCCGACAGACACGCGCCGGCACGACCGGCGCGGCTCGCGAAGGAGACAACGTGGAGATCACGATCGGTGTGCAGAACCTGGCCCGCGAGCTGGTCGTCGAGACCGACCAGACGGCGGAGGACGTGACCGCCGCGGTGCGCAGCGCGATCGCCGACGGGGGGCTCCTGGAGCTCACCGACTCGCGGGGGCGCACCATCCTCGTGCCGACCGCCACGATCGGCTACGTCGAGGTGGGCGCCACCGAGCAGGCCCGGGTGGGCTTCGGCGCCCTCTGACCGTCGGCGCGGCGTCGGCGCGGCGTCGGTCGGCGTCAGGCGGCGTCGGTCGGCGTCAGGCGGCGAGGCCGAGGCGGTCCATCCGGCGCGTGTGCGCGGCGGTGAGCCGCGAGCAGCACGGGGACGAGGCCCAGCGCCTCGCCGACGACGCGGCGCCCCCACAGCGCCAGGCGCGAGGCGAGCACGCCGTCCGCCGCGGCGGCCCCCGCCAGCACGGCGGTCGCGGGGTCGTCGGGCCGGGGCTCGCCCACGGCGGCCACGAAGCCTGCCGCGCCGCCGGGCAGGCCCGCGGCGAGCTCGCGGCACAGGTCCTGCGCGACGCCGAGCCCCACGACGCTCTTGAGCAGGCCCTCGGCCCAGCCCGACGGCGTCGTGCGGGCGTCGAAGTCGGCCAGCGCACCGTCGAACGGGGCCATCGTCGCGGCCGCGCCGGCGCCCCCCGAGCCCTCGGGCCCCGGGGCGTCGACGAGATCGAGCAGCCGCTCCTGACGGCTCAGCGCCTCCCCCGCCGCCGTCGCCAGCGTCTGACGGGCGACAAGGTCGGGGGCGTCCACCGACCGGGCCGCGAGCAGCCCGAACGCCGCCAGCTCCGTGTAGGCCGCGAGCCCGACCAGCGTCGTCAGGGCGGGGTCCGGGGTGCTCTGCTGCTCGCTCACGCGCCTCAGGATAGAGGCGACCGGCCACGTCACACCCCTACCCGGCACCCGTCGCGTACCATGGGCGTGTACTTCGGTTGCCCGGTCGTCACGCCATGGGTCTCAATCCACTGACTCGACCGCAGCGGCCCGGCGGGATCCCTGCCGAGCCTGAGCGACGTTCTTCCGCGATCGGCTGCCGACCACCTCGGCGCTCCTTGCGACCCGAACACGGCCCGTCGCCGGATCTCCGGCCCGATCGGGAGCCCGGTTCGCGCGCGCCGACGAGCAGACGAAGGTACCCGTGACCACGACCGAACCCGCCGCCACCGCGGCCCCCACGGCGCCCGCCACCGGCGAGCCCGACTACTCCACCCCCGCCGCCATCCAGGCGCAGGACGTCTCCTTCGCGGACTTCGGGGTGCGCCCCGAGATCGTCGAGGCCCTGCGCGAGTCCGGCATCACCCACCCGTTCCCCATCCAGGCGATGACGCTGCCGGTGGCCCTGCAGGGTCACGACATCATCGGCCAGGCCAAGACCGGCACGGGCAAGACCCTCGGCTTCGGCGTTCCGCTGCTGCACCGCGTCGTCGCGCCCGGCGAGCCCGGCTACGACGAGCTGCCCGCTCCCGGCAAGCCGCAGGCGATCGTCGTCGCGCCGACCCGCGAGCTCGCGGTGCAGGTCGCGAACGACCTCGCCACCGCCTCGAAGAAGCGCTCCGTGCGCATCGCGCAGATCTACGGCGGGCGCGCGTACGAGCCGCAGATCGAGATGCTGAACAGCGGTGTGGAGGTCGTCGTCGGCACGCCGGGCCGCATGGTCGACCTGCTCAACCAGGGCCACCTCAACCTCACCCGCGCGGCCACGGTCGTGCTGGACGAGGCCGACGAGATGCTCGACCTGGGCTTCCTGCCGGACGTCGAGAAGATCCTCGCCCGCACGCCCGCGGTGCGGCACACCATGCTGTTCAGCGCGACGATGCCCGGCCCGGTGGTCTCGATGGCCCGCCGCTACATGTCGCAGCCCACGCACATCCGCGCGGCCGAGCCGGACGACGACGGCGCGACCGTGAAGAACACGCGCCAGGTCGTCTACCGCGCGCACGCGCTGGACAAGGTCGAGGTGCTCGCCCGCCTGCTGCAGGCCGAGGGCCGCGGGCGGACCATCGTGTTCGCCCGGACCAAGCGCACCGCGGCGAAGGTGTCCGACGAGCTGCGCGACCGCGGCTTCGCGGCCGGCGCCATCCACGGCGACCTCGGCCAGGGCGCGCGCGAGCAGGCCCTGCGCGCGTTCCGGCACGGCCACATCGACGTCCTCGTCGCGACGGACGTCGCGGCGCGCGGCATCGACGTCGACGACGTCACGCACGTCGTCAACTACCAGTGCCCCGAGGACGAGCGCACCTACCTGCACCGCATCGGCCGCACCGGCCGCGCGGGCAAGCAGGGCACCGCGGTGACGTTCGTCGACTGGGACGACGTGCCCCGGTGGCAGCTCATCGACCGCACGCTGAACCTCGGGTTCCCGGAGCCGGTCGAGACGTACTCGAGCTCGCCGCACCTCTTCTCCGACCTGGGCATCCCCGAGGGCACCAAGGGCCGCCTGCCGAAGAGCAAGCAGCAGCTGGGCGGCCTGGAGGCCGAGGAGCTCGAGGACCTCGGCGAGACGGGCAAGCGCACCAGCTCCTCCGGCGGCCAGCGCGACGGCCACCGCGGCGGTCGTGACGGAGGCCGGGACGGTCGTCGCGACGGCGGCTCGCGCGGCGGCCGCGGCGCCTCGCGCTCCGGCCAGGGCTCGCGCTCCGGCCAGGGCTCGGCGGACGGCGCGGGCGAGCGCTCCGAGGCGGCAGCGTCCGGTGCGGGCGAGCAGCGCGACGGCGAGCAGCGCCGTCGTCGCAGCCGCAACCGCCGTCGCACCCGCGGAGGCCGCCCGGTCGAGGGCGGCTCCTCCGCCCCGCAGGCCCCGTCGGAGGGCTGACCCCCACCACGGCACCCGGCGCGCATCGAGCGTGCTGACGTGCTCCTCGACGCCCCGTTCGAGGAGCACGTCAGCACGCTCGATCCATGTCCGGGGCAGTCCGGAGCATGTCCGGGGCGGGTCGTAGCGTGGCCGGCATGCGCCTGACGTTCTCCGCCCCGCTGTGGCAGTGGCAGGTCCGCACGGACTCGTGGTGGTTCGTCACGGTGCCGCCGGAGGAGTCCGACACCCTCGCCGAGCTTCCCCTGCCGCCGCGCGGCTTCGGGTCGATCAAGGTCACCGTCACCGTCGGCGCCACGACCTGGTCGACGTCGGTGTTCCCCAGCGACGAGCAGCGGGGCTACGTGCTGCCGATGAAGAAGGCGGTACGCGTGGCCGAGGGCCTCGAGCCGGGCGCGACCGTGCACGTCACGCTCGAGCCCGTGGGCCTCTGAGCGCGCGTCAGCGGACGATCTCGTCCCGCCCGGCGAACCAGGCCGCCACACCCTGCACCAACGACGCCACGACGAGCAGCACCAGCGGCGCGGTCCACGATCCGGTGGCGTCGTGGGCCACGCCGAGGCCGAGCGGGCCGCAGGCGGCCAGCACGTAGCCCGCGCTCTGCGCCATGCCCGACAGCTCGGACGTGCGCGCGGCGTGCTCGGTGCGCAGGGCCATGAGGGTCAGCGCCAGGCTGATGCCGCCCCCCTGGCCGAGGCCGAGCAGCACGACCCACAGCACGGCGGCGTCGGGCGCGAGGATCAGGCCGACCAGGCCGGTGGTGATGAGCGCGACGATGACGACGCCGATCCCCCGCTGCCGCCGCATGCGGCCCGCGAGCACGGGCGTGACGAACGAGCCGACGATGCCGAGCAGGTTGGTCAGCGCGAGCAGCCAGCCGCCCACCGCGACGCTCCGGCCCGCGGCGACGAAGATCTCCGGCAGCCACGCGTTCACGGCGTAGAACGACAGCGACTGCGTGCCCATCAGCACGGTGACTGCCCAGGCCAGCGGGCTGCGCCACACCGACCGCACGGCGTCGGCGGGGGTGGCGCCCGGCGGCCGGAGGGTGGCGACCACGCCGGTCGAGCGCAGCGCGCGCGGCGCCCAGACGACGGCGCCGAGCACGGCGAGAAGCCCCCACGACGCGAGCGCGGCGCGCCAGTCCATGCCGGTGGCCGTGGCGATCGGCACGGTGAGGCCGGCGGCGAGCGCCGCGCCGCCCGACAGGGCCATGGAGTACAACCCGGTCATGAGGCCGACCCGGTCGGCGAAGTCGCGCTTGATCAGGGCGGGCAGCAGCACGTTGCCGAGCCCGATCGCGGAGCCCACGGCGAGCGTGCCCACCAGCAGCGGGGCGATCCCGGGCACGAGCCGCAGCGCGAAGCCGAGGCACAGCACCACGAGGCTGCCGAACAGGGCGCGCTCCAGGCCGACGCGGCGGGCCAGCCCGGGCGCCACGGGGGCGAGGAGCCCGAAGCAGAGGACGGGCAGCGTCGTGAGGACGCCGCCGGCGGTGGCGCTGAGCCCCTCCTCCGCGAGGATCTCGCCCAGCAGGGGCGAGACAGCGACGACACCGGGGCGGAGGTTGAGCGCGGCGAGGACGATGGCGACGACGGCCCCCGCCCCGAGCGGGCGACGGAGGCTCACGCGTCCACCTCCGTCGTCGTGCCGGACGACGGCGCCGCCGTGGCGTCAGCCCGGTCGACGAGATGGGCATGGACCGCGGCCATCGTGGCCTCGACCGCGCGCTCGGCGGCGTCGGGGTCCCCGGCGGCGACGGCGTCGACGACCTCGCGGTGGCCGGGCACGTCGCGGTGGTGCCGGCCGTGGGCGTCGGTGGCGAGGGTCCGGACGAGCACGTGGTCGATGCCGTCGTAGAGCTCGGCGAGCAGGGCGTTCCCGGCGGAGCGCACGAGCTCGGCGTGGAAGGCGACGTCGGCGGCCCGGAAGTCGTCCTCGCCGCCCTCGCGGGCAGCGGCCTCCTGCCGGTCGAGCGCCGTCCGCAGCGCGGCGAGGGCGCCGTCGCCGTGCCCGCCCGCGGCGACCCGGCCGGCGGCGACGCGCGCGGCCCCGCGCTCGAGCACGGAGCGCACCTCGAGCACCTGCAGCGCGTCGGAGGTCCGCGCCCGGCGCCCGATGGCGGCGTCCAGGCCGCTGGCGGCGCGCACGTAGGTGCCGTCGCCGCGCCGCGGCTCGAGGATGCCGGCGTGCTCCAGGGCACGCACGGCCTCGCGGACCGTGTTGCGCCCGACGCCGAGCTGGGCGACGAGCTCGGGCTCGGCGGGGATGCGGGACCCGACGGGCCACTCCCCCCGTTCGACGAGGTCGGTCAGGTGCTCGACGACGAGCTCGGAGACCTTGCGGGGCGGGGAGATCGGCGACGTCATGGGCGTGGTCGGGGGCACGACGGGCTCGGACACCCAAAGACCCTAACATCCCATGTTTACGAGGCGGGGGTCCGGCCGGACGACCGCACCCCGGGCGCTACTGCGCCATCTTGACGAACTCGGTGACCGCCGTGGCGATCTGCTGCACCGCGATCGCGGCCAGCAGCAGGCCCGCGATGCGCGTCACCAGCGTGACGCCCGACTCCCTCAGCACCCGGTGGATGACGTTCGCGAACCGCATCGACAGGTACAGGCACACGTGCACCAGCACGATCGCCACCGCGATGGCGATCAGCTGCGGCGCGCCGCCGTCGTCCGACACCCGGGTCTGCTGGACGAACACCATCGTCGCGACGATCGCGCCCGGCCCCGCCAGCAGCGGCGTGCCCAGCGGCACGAGCGCCACGTTGACGCCCTTGTTGCCCGACGGCGACGGCTCCTCCATCTTGCCCGTGAGCAGCTCCATCGCGATGAGGAGCAGCAGCAGACCCCCGGAGGCCTGCAGCGCCGGCAGCGTGATGCCCATGTAGTGCAGCACCTGCTGGCCGAACAGCGCGAAGACCACGATGACGCCGAACGCGACGAGGATCGCCTGGCGCGCGGCGCGGTTGCGCTGCTTGGCCCCCATCGCCGACGTCAGCCCCAGGAACACGGGCACCGTGCCGGGCGGGTCCATGATGACGAACAGGGTGACGAACACCTCGGTGAACAGCGCGGTGTCCAGCACCGCGCTCACCGTCGCACCGCGCTCATGGTCGGATCACGTCCAGCAGACCTCGTTCCTCTATCCGTGCGAGCACCTCGGGAGCGGTCGTGCGCTCCCCGATGCGGTTGAGCTTCCCCGTGCCGTGGTAGTCGCTGGAGCCCGTGACGAGCAGCCCCAGCTCCCCCGCCAGGCCGCGCAGCCGGTCGCGGGTGGCCGCGTCGTGGTCGCGGTGGTCCACCTCGAGCCCGGCGAGGCCCGCCGCGGCGAGCGCCGCGATCGTCTCCTCGCTCACGGTGCGGCCGCGCGCCCCGGCGCCCGGGTGCGCCATGACGGGCACCCCGCCCGCGCCCAGCACCGCCCGCACCGCGGCGTCCGTGTCCGGGGCGTAGTGCGGCACGTAGTAGCGCGCGCCCGGGTGCAGCATCGTGGCGAACGCCTCGTCCCGCGACGCCACGACGCCCGCCGCGACCAGCGCGTCCGCGAGGTGCGGGCGGCCCACCGTCGCGTCGTCGCCCGTCTGCGCGACGACGTCGTCCCACGTCAGCGGGAAGTCCTCCGCGAGCCGCTCGGTCATGCGCCGGGCCCGCGTGAGGCGGTCGTCGCGGGTGCGGTCGCACTCGGCGCGCAGGACGGCGTCCTCGGGGTCGTGCAGGTAGGACAGGAGGTGCACGCTGATGCTGCCGCCCTCGGTCGTGACGCGCGTGGAGATCTCGGTGCCGCGCACCAGCGCCACGCCGGTCGTCACGACGGCGTCGGCGGCCTCGGCCCAGCCGGCGGTCGTGTCGTGGTCGGTGAGGGCGACGACGTCCAGCCCGGCACCTGCAGCCGCCTCGAGCACGCCGCGCGGGGAGTCCGTGCCGTCGGAGGCCCGCGAGTGGGCGTGGAGGTCGATCCGGGGCGGCGTCACGATCACCGATTCTAGGGAGCGCCACGCGCCCGCACGCCCGAAACGGCCTTCGCACGGTGCGACGTCGGACACTCCCGCCGCCCCGGCCCCGTGAAGGAATGGGCACAACCTCTCCACCCCGCCCGCCGTCGCCTCCCCCCACACGCCCCGACCGGCAGGGCAGCATCGTTCGCGATGAACCTCCCCAGCGCCGATGCCACCCCTGCCCCCGCCGTGCCCGCCGCGCTCGGTACCGTCCTCGGCGCCGACCCCGCACCGCCGCGTGCCGGGATCGTCTTCGTGCACGGCATGCGCACGTCGTCGGCCATCTGGGAGCGGCAGGTGGAGCACGTGCGCGACGCCGGGCACGACGCCGTCGCCGTCGACCTGCCCGCGCACGGCGCGCTCCACCGGGAGAGGTTCTCCATGCCCCGCGCGTTCGAGGTGCTCGACGAGGCGGCCGGGTCGTTCGGCGCCGGCCGGCCCGTCGTCGTCGTGGGCCTCTCGCTCGGCGGGTACACGTCGCTCGCGTGGGCGGCGCACCAGGCGACCGCCGGCGCCGGTTCGCCGCTCGCCGGCGTCGTCGCGGCGGGCTGCTCGTCCGACCCCAAGGGCAAGCCCGTGGCGCTGTTCCGCGACGTCGCGCACCTCGCCGTCACCGGCACGACGGCGGTGCGGCGCGGACTGCGCGACGCCGGTCTCGCCTGGCGCTCGGCACTCACCGGCGGCCGGTCGCGCGCCGGCGGGCTCGAGGTCGCGGCGCTCCTGGGCGACACCGTCCAGCGGCCGGGCTGGGACATCGTCACCGACGCGCTCACGCACCTCGCCGGCCGCTCGTCGGTGGCCAGCACGCGGGCCCTGCGCGTGCCCGTGTGGTTCGTCAACGGCGCGCGGGACCGGATGCGGCTCGAGGAGTCGCGGCACGTGGCGGCCGCCGAGCGGGGCGCGCTCATCGTGGTCCCGGACGCCGGCCACGACGTCAACTCCGACGCCCCCGCCGCCTTCAACCAGGTGCTCACGCGGGCGCTGCACGACTTCGCGCGCGCCTGACCGGCCCCGTCGCCGGGGGCCGGGCCTGGCCCTCCGCGCGGGTGGGACACTGGGAACCATGACCGACACCACCCCCGTCGACGAGACCGCGCCCACCGCCCCCGCGAGCACCGAGGAACGCGGCAGCAACCGTTCCCAGCGCCCCGTCTCGGAGGCGTTCAAGTCGTTCATCACCTCGCAGTGGGGCGAGCGCGCCGACCTCGGCGTCGAGCCCGGCGAGGCCGTGCCGTACACGGCCGAGCGCCGCGCGAAGCTGTCCGCCCGCTTCCCTGGCGCCCGCCTCGTGGTCCCTGCCGGGCCGCTCAAGGTGCGCTCCAACGACACCGACTACCGGTTCCGCCCGCACTCCGCGTTCGCGCACCTCACGGGCCTCGGCACCGACCAGGAGCCCGACGCCGTGCTCGTGCTCCACCCCGTGGCCGACGGCGAGGGCGACCCCGACGGCAGCGGCAACGGCACCCACCACCACGCCGTGCTGTACGTGCGCCCGCTCGCGGCCCGCGACACCGAGGAGTTCTACGCCGACTCCCGCTACGGCGAGTTCTGGGTGGGCGCGCGGCCCTCGCTCGACGACGTCACGACGCTCACCGGCGTCGAGGCCCGCCACGTCGACGAGCTGCGCGACGCGCTGGCCAAGGACGTCGGCGCCGACGGCGTGCGCGTGCTGGTCGTGACCGGTGCGGACGAGAGCATCGAGACGCTCGTCGAGGCCATCCGCGAGGAGGCCGGCGTCGAGGCGGAGGCGGACGACGAGTCCCTCGTCGAGGCGACGTCGGAGATCCGCCTGGTGAAGGACGCGCTCGAGCTGGAGCACCTGCGCGAGGCCGTGGCCCGCACCATCGAGGGCTTCGAGCAGGTCGTGCCGGCGCTGCCCCAGGCCGTCGCGCACCGCCGCGGAGAGCGCGTCATCGAGACGACGTTCGACGCGCACGCCCGCCTCGAGGGCAACACCGTCGGCTACGAGACCATCGCCGCCGCCGGCGAGCACGCCACCACGCTGCACTGGATCACCAACGACGGCGTGGTCCGCACCGGCGAGCTCGTGCTGCTCGACGCCGGCGTCGAGGTCGACTCCCTCTACACCGCCGACATCACGCGCACCCTGCCCGTGGACGGCGAGTTCACCGACGTCCAGCGCCGCATCTACACCGCCGTGCTCGACGCCGCCGACGCCGCGTTCGCCGTCGCGAAGCCCGGCACGAAGTTCCGCGACATCCACGCCGCCGCGATGGAGGTCATCGCCGCCCGCCTCGAGGAGTGGGGCCTGCTGCCCGACGGCGTCACCGCCGAGGTGTCCCTCTCCACCGAGGGCCAGCAGCACCGCCGCTGGATGGTGCACGGCACCAGCCACCACCTCGGCCTGGACGTGCACGACTGCGCGCAGGCGCGCCGCGAGCTCTACCTGGACGGCGTGCTCGAGCCCGGCATGGTCTTCACCATCGAGCCGGGGCTGTACTTCAAGGCCGACGACCTCGCCGTGCCCGAGGAGTACCGCGGCATCGGCGTGCGCATCGAGGACGACGTGCTGGTCACCACCGACGGCAACGAGAACCTGTCCGCCGCCCTCCCCCGCCGCCCCGAGGACGTCGAGGCCTGGATGGCGCGCCTGCGCGGCTGATCCCGCTCGTCCGTTCGGCACCGGGTGGATCTCTTCGGCACGTGAGCATGCCGAAGAGATCCATCTGCTGCCGAACGGACGACGACCGTCCACAGGCCGCCGCCGGACGGCGGGACGCTGCGGCACGCTCGTCCGCATGATCGACGACGAGCCGGTGATTCTCGCGGGCGAGCTCCAGCGCCACGTGCTGGACCAGGCGCGGCGCGCCGGTGACCTCGAGCGGCTACGTCGCGGCGCATACCGCACGGTCGAGGAGCCCCGCGACGAGCACCGGCTCCAGACGGCACGACGCCGCGCCCGTGCGCTCGCCGCGGCCGCTCATCGCCAGCTCGACGCGGACCACGTCTTCAGCCACGAGACTGCCGCCCTGCTCCACGGTCTCCGGCTGTGGCGGGTCCCCGCCGTGACGCACGTCGTGCAGGCGTACCGCCGGTCAGGGGGCGCGGCTGCGGACCTCGCCCGGCACCTGAGCACGGTGCCCCCCGCACACCGCGTGGACCAGGTCGGCCTGCCCGTCACGACCCTCTCGCGCACGGTGGCGGACTGTGCCCGATCGATGCATCCCCTCGAAGGCCTGGTGATCGCCGACCACGCCCTGGCACGGGGCGTCGACCTCGACGAGTGCCGTGCCGCGCTCGGGGTCACGCGCCGGCGCAACGGCACGCGCCGGGCGAGGTGGGTCCTGGACCATGCGGACGCCGGCGCCGACTCCGCGTGGGAGACCTGGCTCCGGTACCTGGCGCTGCGATCCGGCCTGCCCCGGCCGATCACCCAGGCGCCGATCACCACCGCACGCGGCGTCTTCCACTGCGACCTCGGCTGGCCGGACTGGTCCGTGTACGCGGAGTTCGACGGACTGGTGAAGTACCGCGACGGCGGCGTGCGGCCCGGCCACGACGCCGCCCAGGAGCTCCTGCGGGAGAAGGAGCGCTTTGATGCCATCCGTGCGACCGGCATCAACCCCGTGCGGGTGACGGCCGTCGGCCCCTCCCGCCTCGGCGAGGTCGCGCGAGCTCTGACCGCACGCTTCCCGGAGGAGCTCCGACGGACGCTCCGGCAGCACCCGCTGCTGCCGGCACCGCCGTGAGCGTGGGTTCAGTTCGGCAGCGCATCGATCTCTTCGGCAGGCCGACGTGTCGACCAGATGAAGGGGCTGCCGAACTGATGGGCAGGGCGACTCAGGGCTGCGGCGGGCGGTACGGGTCGTCGTGCTCCGGCGCCTTGGGCTGCTCCGGGTCGCCCTCCTGCTGCTGCCGGGGCTCCGTCTGGTGGGTGCCCGGCGGGGTGCCCTGCGGCTCCGGGTCCTGCGGCGCGGGGCTCTGGGGCGCAGCGTTCTGCACCGCGGGGTTCTGGGGCTCCGGCGAAGGGGCCTGCTCCCCGTGGGGCCGCATCGCGCCGTACCGCGGGGCCCCGCTGGGGGTGGTCCAGCGGGGATCGGGCGTGCGCGGCGCGGCGGGAGCCACGGGCGCGGCCGGCGCGGCCGGCGCGCCGACGGTGGGCGACCCCACCGGCGGGGTGGCGGTGGCCGCACCACGACGCGCCTTGCCGAGCCCGCCCGGGGACTCCCGGAGCATGGACCGGGCCTCGCCGGCCTGCTCGGCGGCGCAGAGGATGGCGTAGGTCGACGCGACGATCTGCGACGACGACGTGAAGTCCCGACGCCCGCCGGTCAGCGCGTAGGACAGCACCGAGAACAGGAGGCCGAAGCCGGCACCCAGGCCGATGCCGACGAGCAGCACGCCGCCCATGCCGGCACCGCCGAAGAGGCTGAGCAGCAGGCCGACGAAGAAGCCGAACCACGCACCCGACAGGGCGCCCGCGAGCGCGACGCGGCCGTACGAGAGCCGCCCGGTGACGCGCTCGACCATGCGCAGGTCGGTGCCGACGATGGTGACGTGCTCGACGGCGAACTTGTGGTCCGACAGGTAGTCGACGGCCTGCTGGGCCTCGAGGTACGTGTCGTACGCGGCGACCTCGTCGCCCGCCGGGAGGGTCGGGACGCGGGGCACGGCGTTCGGGCGGCTGAAGCTCATCCGCCCAGTCTGGCCCAGTCGCGGGCCCCGCACCACCACACCACCCGCGCCGCACGCCCGCTACCAGGCCCGACGGGCCCGCCCCGCGTAGGCTGACCGACGTGAGCGCGGCAACCAGGGTCTTCATGGCACGCCTCGCCGGCACCCAGGTCTTCGACCCGATCGGTGACGAGGTGGGGCGCGTGCGCGACGCCGTCGTGCTGGTCCGCGCCAAGGGCGCGCCCCGTGCGGTGGGGCTGGTCGTCGAGGTCCCCGGCCGGCGACGCGTCTTCCTCCCGCTGACGCGGGTCACCGCGATCGACGCGGGCCAGGTGATCTCCACCGGCCTGCTCAACATGCGCCGGTTCGAGCAGCGCGCCATGGAGTCGCTGGTGCTGGGCGAGCTGCTGGACCGGACCGTGCGTTTCACGGACGGCTCCGGCGAGGCCACGGTCGAGGACCTGTCCATCACGCGCCAGCGCACGGGCGACTGGTTGGTGGACCAGCTCTTCGTGCGCCGCAAGCAACCCGCCCGCGGGCTGTCGCTGCGCCGGCGCGGGGAGACGCTCGTCGTCCCGGTGACCGCCGTCACCGGGCTGGCCGGCTCCACCGAGGAGCAGGGGGCCACGAAGCTGCTGGAGGCGTACGAGGACCTCCGCCCGGCGGACCTGGCGGACGTGCTGCACGAGCTGGGCGACACCCGGCGCCTCGAGGTGGCGAGCGCGCTCGACGACGAGCGCCTGGCCGACGTGCTCGAGGAGCTGCCGGAGGACGACCAGGTCGCCATCGTGTCCCGCCTGGACTCCGACCGTGCCGCGGACGTCCTCGAGGCCATGCAGCCCGACGACGCCGCCGACCTGCTCAACGAACTGCCCGACGAGCAGGCGGCCCGCCTCCTGGAGCTCATGGAGCCGGAGGAGGCGAAGGACGTGCGCCGCCTGCTGTCCTACGACGAGGACACGGCCGGCGGTCTCATGACCACCGAGCCGGTGATCCTCGGCCCGGAGACCTCGATCGCGACCGCGCTGGCGCAGATCCGCAAGCAGGACCTGCCGCCGGCGCTGGCGTCGATGGTGTTCGTGGTGCGGCCGCCGCTGGAGACGCCCACGGGCCGCTTCCTCGGCGTCGCGCACTTCCAGCGGCTCCTGCGCGAGCCCCCGCACGCGTCGGTCGGGTCGGTGCTGGACACGGACACGGAGTGGCTGACGCCGGACGCGCCGGTGGGCCGGGTGACCCGCCTGCTCGCGGCCTACGACCTGCTCGCGCTGCCCGTCCTCGACGGCGAGAAGCGGCTGCTCGGCGCGGTCTCCGTGGACGACGTGCTCGACCACATCCTCCCGGACGACTGGCGCGAG
Organism: Isoptericola nanjingensis; assembly: GCF_050311635.1. Lineage (NCBI taxonomy): Bacteria > Bacillati > Actinomycetota > Actinomycetes > Micrococcales > Promicromonosporaceae > Isoptericola > Isoptericola nanjingensis. The sequence continues at coordinate 589,643 of NZ_JBNOZL010000001.1, forward strand.
CACGTCGACGAGAACCTCGAGGAGGTGCCGCGTGGCTGACCGCCTCGACCAGCCGAAGGAGGCCCGCCGCACCCTCATCCCCCGGCCGCAGATGGACCAGGACGCGGTGGGCCGCGCCACGGAGGGCATCGCCCGCTTCCTGGGCACGCCGCGCTTCCTCATCTACCTGACGGTGTTCTGCGCGCTGTGGCTGGCGTGGAACTCCTGGGGCCCGGAGGCGCTGCGGTTCGACTCCGCGTCGAACGGCTTCACCGCGCTGACCCTCGTGCTGTCGCTGCAGGCGAGCTACGCCGCGCCGCTCATCCTGCTCGCGCAGAACCGGCAGGACGACCGCGACCGCGTCACCGCGGAGCAGGACCGGCAGCGCGCGGAGCGCAACCTCGCCGACACGGAGTACCTGGCCCGGGAGATGGCGGCGCTGCGGATCGCGCTGGGCGAGGTCGCGACGCGCGACTTCGTCCGCTCCGAGATCAGGAACCTGCTCGAGGAGCTGGACGAGAAGGAGTCGGGGCGAGGCCGGGACGCCTCCTGACGCGGGACGCCGCCCTCACTGCATGGCGTCGGCGGCGGCGGCGCGCAGCGCCTCGACGGCCGCGGCGTCGCCGGTGACCCGGAGCGACTCGGCCGTACCACGCCCCCACAGCCACAGGTCGAGGTCGGCGGCGGCGCCCGCGACGACGGCGGCGGGCTCGCCGTCGGGATGGACCAGGCGCCCGCCGGGCACGTCGTACTCCCGGCCGGACTCCGGCCCGGTCCCCCGCACGCGCCCGAGCTCCACGTCCCAGCGCCGGGGCGCCTCGCCGGGGGCGTCCACGACGACGGCGACGGCGCCGCCCGCCGGCGTGAAGGTCGTCCAGCCCGGGTGCCCGCCGAGCAGGACGTCGAGCACCTCGTCCACGCCGTCGGCCGCGATCTCGGGGTCGAGCGGCGTGACCCCGCGGCCCGCCGCCTGCTCGGCGTCGACGCGGTGCACGAGCGCCTCGTGCTGCTGGCGGCGGGTCACCCACCCGACGGTGTGACCGTCGGGGTGCCAGGACCAGCACGGCTCGCGCGGGTCGCGGCCCGCGAGCGCCGCGACGAGGTGCGCCGTCGCGTCGTGCAGCAGCGCGGCGAGGGCGGCGTCGCCGGCGGGCCGCTCGGGCGGGACGACGTCGCCTGCCTGCAGGCCGGTCCCCGGTTCGCGGCCCACCACGGACGCCCAGAAGGACTGCACCGACGCGACGTGGAAGCCCAGGTCGTCGGCGGTCCACCCCGGGCAGGCCGGCACCTCGGCGTCGGCGGGGGCGGCGTGCACGGCCGCCACGAGCAGTACCGAGTCCCGAGCCAGGGAGGCCATCGCATCCATGCAGGTCAACGTAGCCCCGAGCACCCTGCGCCGCGCGACGCCGTGCCGTCCGTGCGGCCCGGTATCCTCCCGTTCGCGGGGCTCGGACGGCGGCCGGAGGAGGCGACGGCATGGCGCGACAGGTGGTGCTGGTCAACGGGCTGCCCGGGTCGGGCAAGTCGACGCTGGCAGGCCCGCTCGCGGCGCGCCTCGGCGCGCCGTGGCTGAGCAAGGACGCCGTCAAGGAGGCCCTGGCCGACGCCGTCGGGCCGGGCGCGCCGTCCCTGGCCGCGACCTCCGTCGTCGGGGCGCCCGTCGTCGGGGCGGCGGCGATGGAGGCGGTGTGGCGCCTGGCCGCGGCGCCGCTGCCGCGCGTCGTCGTCGAGTCGTGGTGGTTCCGGCCGCGCGACCTGGACCACGCGCTGCGCGGGCTCGCGACCGCGGGCGCGGACGCCGTCGTCGAGGTGTGGTGCGACGTGCCGCCCGACGTCGCGCGCGGACGCTACGAGTCCCGCCCGGGCCGCCACCCGGTGCACGCCGACGACCGGGACCTGACGGCCGAGTGGGCGGCCTGGTCCGCCGGGGCGGCGCCGCTCGCGCTCGGCCCGGTGGTGCGGCAGGACACGACCCGCCCGGTGGACGTCGGCGCGCTGGCCCTCCGGGTCACGACGGCGCTGTCCGGCCGTGACCCACGACGCACCGGTGCCGCCGCCCGCCGCGCCTAGGATCGAGGCATGACCACCGGCTCCCCCGACGGCCCCGCACCGCTGACCGACCGCGTCCGCACCGCCCTGACGTCGGTGGTCGACCCGGAGATCCGCCGGCCCATCACGGACCTGGGCATGGTCCGCTCGGTGGACGTGGCCGAGGACGGCCGCGTCACGGTGGGCGTGGACCTCACGGTGGCCGGCTGCCCCATGAAGGGCACGCTGGTGCGCGACGTCACCGCCGCGGTCGAGGCACTCGACGACGTGACCGGCGTGGACGTGCAGCTCGGCGTCATGACCCCGGAGCAGCGGCAGTCGCTGCGCTCGCAGCTGCGCGGCGGCGCGGGCGACCCCGTGATCCCGTTCGCCCAACCCGGCTCGCTCACCAAGGTGTACGCGATCGCGTCCGGCAAGGGCGGCGTGGGCAAGTCGAGCGTGACGGCGAACCTCGCGGCCGCGATGGCGGCCGACGGGCTGAACGTCGGCGTCGTGGACGCCGACATCTACGGCTTCTCGATCCCCCGCATGCTCGGCGTGGACCGCCAGCCCACCCGCGTGGACTCGATGCTGCTGCCCCCGATCGAGCACGGCGTGAAGGTCGTGTCGATCGGGATGTTCGTGCCCGAGGGGCAGCCGGTCGTGTGGCGCGGGCCGATGCTGCACCGCGCGCTGGAGCAGTTCCTCGCGGACGTGTTCTGGGGCGACCTGGACGTGCTGCTGCTCGACCTGCCGCCCGGCACCGGCGACATCGCCATCTCGGTGGCGCAGCTGCTGCCCGGCAGCGAGATCGTCGTCGTGACGACGCCGCAGGCCGCAGCAGCGGAGGTCGCGGAGCGCGCCGGGTCGATCGCCACCCAGACGTCGCAGGGCGTCGTCGGCGTGGTGGAGAACATGTCCTGGCTCGAGCAGCCGGACGGGTCGCGGCTCGAGGTGTTCGGTTCCGGCGGCGGCCGGCGGGTCGCGGACCGGCTGGGCGCCACGCTCGGCACGCCGGTGCCGCTGCTGGGCCAGGTGCCGCTCGACGTCGCGGTCCGCGCGGCCGGCGACGACGGCACGCCCGTGGTGCTCAGCGACCCGGACTCCGCCGGGGCGCGCGTGCTGCGCGACGTCGCCCGATCCCTGGCCGCCCGGTCGCGCGGCCTCGCGGGCATGCGGCTGAACCTCAGCCCCGTCCAGGGCTGACGCACGGTAGCCTCGCCCGGGCGCCCCGCCGGCGCCACCACCCGGTCCACCCCTGCGAAGGAGCTGTCCCCGCCATGAGCACGCCCGAGTGGCTCGAGTCCTGGTCCGACGACGAGGGGGCCCGCCGCGTCCGCGACCTGTTCGCCCGGGTCTTCGGCGACGACGGCGCGCCCGACGGCGTCTGGTCCGCCCCGGGCCGGGTCAACCTCATCGGCGAGCACACCGACTACAACGGCGGCCTGGCGCTGCCGACCGCGCTGCCGCACCGCACGTACGTCGCGCTGCGGCACCGGGACGACGACGTCGTGCGCCTCGGGTCGGCGCAGGCGCCCGGCGAGCTCTGGACGGCGCGGCTGGCCGACGTCGCGCCGGGCGCGGTGACGGGCTGGGGCGCGTACGTCGCGGGCGTCGCGTGGGCGCTCGCCCAGGACAGCCACCCGGTGCGCGGCTTCGACGCCGTCGTCGACTCGTGCGTGCCGTTCGGAGCGGGGCTGTCGTCGTCGGCCGCGCTGGAGTGCGCCGTCGCCGTAGCCCTCGACGAGACGGGCGACCTCGGGCTCGCGGCGGACGACGCGGGCCGCGCGGCCCTCGTCACGGCCTGCGTGCGCGCGGAGAACGAGATCGCCGGCGCCCCGACGGGCGGCATGGACCAGGCCGCGTCGCTGCGCGCCACCGCGGGGCACGCGCTGCTCGTCGACTCGCGGCCCGGCCTGTCCGCGCTGGAGTCCGGCACGCCCGTGCCGTTCGACCTGGCGGCCGCGGGCCTCACGCTGCTCGTCGTGGACACCCGCGCGGAGCACGCGCTCGTCGACGGCCAGTACGCCGAGCGCCGGGCGACCTGCGAGCGCGCGGCCGCGCTGCTCGGCGTCGAGACCCTGCGTGACGTCGACCCGGCCCGCCTGGACGAGACGCTCGCCGCTCTCGGGCCGCACGACCCCGACGGGGTCCTGGCCCGCCGGGTGCGGCACGTGGTCACCGAGATCGACCGCACGGCGCGGTTCCGCGACCTCGTCGCGGCGGGGCGTGCGGACGAGGTCGGGCCGCTGATGGTCGCGTCCCACACGTCGCTGCGGGACGACTACGAGGTCTCCGCCCGCGAGCTGGACCTCGTCGTCGACGCCGCGGTGGCCGCGGGCGCGCTCGGCGCGCGCATGACGGGCGGCGGCTTCGGCGGCTCGGCGATCGCGCTGGTACGCGCGGACGCCGTCGACACGGTCGCCGCGGCCGTGCAGGACGCGTTCGACGCCGCCGGGCTGCGGGCGCCGGGATTCCTCCTCGCGCCGCCGTCGGCGCCGGCGGGCCGCACCGCCTGACCGGGCCGCCTGACCGCGCGCGACCTGCGGTTCCTCCCCCCGGATGCCGGTGACGCGGGCACCTGCCTACGGTGCGGGGGCGCGGCGGCACGACGTCGCCGGGCTCGATCGTTCGAGGAGGAGCGATGGCAGCACGCACCACGATGCGCCGCGTCGGAGCGGCGGCGCTCACGGCAGTGGTCGCCGCAGGGACGGCCGTCGGCGCGACGGCCGGCGGTGACGACCGCGGGCGCGGCGGGCACGAGGGACGGCACGACAGGGACCGGGCGCGGAACGTCATCGTGCTCCAGGGCGACGGCATGGGCCTGGCGGCCCGGGAGCTGATCCGCCTGGCGACCGTGGGCAAGGACGGCCACCTCGTCATGGACTCGCTCGACGAGGCCGGCTGGACCGCGACCGACTCCGCCGATCCCGAGGACGCGGTGACCGACTCGGCCGCCGGCGCGACCGCGTTCGCCACCGGGGTGCGGACGTTCAACGGCGCCGTGGGCGTCGACGTCGACGGCGACCCGGTCCCCACCCTGCTCGAGGACGCGAGGCGCGCCGGCAAGGCCACCGGCCTCGTCTCGACGGCGCAGGTCACCGACGCGAGCCCCGCCGCGTTCGGGGCGCACGTCACCGACCGGTACGACCAGAGCGAGATCGCGCGGCAGTACCTGGAGGAGTCCCGCCCCGACGTCCTACTGGGCGGGGGCGAGGACTTCTGGTACCCCGAGGGCGAGCCCGGGGCGTGGCCCGACAACCCCACCGAGGACCCGGAGGAGCAGAGCAAGGGCACGAAGGGCAACCTCGTCGAGCGGGCGCAGGAGCTCGGGTACACCTACGTGAGCGACGCGGACGGCCTCGCCGACGCGGACGGCCGCAAGCTGCTCGGGCTGTTCGCGAACGAGGAGATGTTCCAGCAGGCGAACGAGGGCGAGGGCGACGTCTACTCCCCCGAGGTGCCACTGGTCGACATGGCCGCCAAGGCGCTCGACGTGCTCCAGCGCGACCGCGACGGCTTCTTCCTGTTCCTCGAGGAGGAGGCGATCGACGAGTTCGCCCACCAGAGCAACGCGACGCGCACCATCGAGGCGGGCCGGTCCCTCGACGAGACCGTCGCCCTCGCCCTCGACTTCCAGAAGAAGCACCGCGACACGCTGGTGCTCGTCGTCGGCGACCACGCCACGGGCGGCCTCGCGATCGAGAACGTCGACCCCGAGGACGAGTCCGGTGAGGGCCAGACCGCCGAGGACGGCCCCTTCCCCGTCCCGGGGACGGACCTCGAGTTCACCGTCGACTGGACCACCGGCGGGCACACGGGCGAGGCCACGCCGATCACCGCACAGGGGCCGGGCGCCGAGCGCCTCTCCGGGCCGCAGCTCAACACCGACGTGCACGACGCCGTGCAGCGGGCGATGTTCCCCCGGAGGTAGCCCGTCGGTCGAGCCCGTCGAGACCCGGACCGTGGTCTCGACAGGCTCGACCGGCGGCGCCGGGCTACAGGTCGTACGTGACGACGACGGCGGCGTGGTCGGACCAACGCTCCTCGTAGGTGGGCGCACGGTCGACCTCGACCTTGACGGCGCGCGGCGCCAGCGCGGCGTTGGCGAGCTGGTAGTCGATGCGCCACCCGCGGTCGTTGACGTACGACTGCCCGCGCCACGACCACCAGGTGTAGGGCCCGGGGCCCTCGCCGCCGTGCGCGCGGCCGAGGTCGGCCCAGCCGAGCTCGTCGAGCCACCGGTCGACGTACGCCCGCTCCTGCGGCAGGAATCCCGCGCTCTTGAGGTTGCCCTTCCAGTTCGCGATGTCCTCGTTCCGGTGGGCGATGTTGAGGTCCCCGGCGACGACCGCGGGGTGCTCGGCCGCGGCGAGCTCGGCCAGGCGCGCGGTGACCTTGTCGAGGTGCGCGTACTTGGCCGCCATCGTGTGCTCCTGGCCCGGGGCGTTGGACCCGGAGTGCAGGTAGGCGGAGACGACGGTGAGCAGGCCGCCGTCCGGCAGCTCGACGTCCGCCTCCACCCAGCGGCCGGTGTCCACGGGCGGCTCGGACTCGCCGTCCGGTCCGTGGGCGGCGAGGCCGACCCGGACCGCGTGCAGCGGCAGGCGCGACGCGACGGCCACGCCCGCGCGGCCCTTGAAATCGCTGGGCAGGTGGGCGACGTGCCAGCCCTCGAGGTACTCGTGGACCAGCTCGTCGGGCGCGCGGACCTCCTGCAGCAGCAGGATGTCGGGGGTGCGGGCGGCGATCCAGGCGTCCATGTTGCGGCGGAAGGCGGCACGGATGCCGTTGACGTTGGCGGTGGCGACGGTCAGCACGCCGGCCATTTGATCACACGGCGCCATCGACCTTCGGTCGAGCCCGCAACCCCGTCACGGGATGCCGACACCTCCAGCGGCCGCGGGCGTCGGGTGCGTCACTCCCCGCGGTAGGCGGCCTCCAGCCCGGCGACGTCGATCTTGCCCATCTTCAGCATCGCGTTCATGGTGCGCAGGTTCGCCTCGGTCGAGTAGTCGCCGGACAGCTCCTCGAGCTGCTTCGGGATCACCTGCCAGGAGATGCCGAACTTGTCCTTGCACCAGCCGCAGGGCCCCGGCTCGCCGCCCTCGGACGTGAGCACGTCCCAGTACCGGTCCACCTCCTCCTGCGAGTCCACGCGCAGGTAGAAGCTGAACGCCTCGTTCAGCGTGAACTCGGGGCCCGCGTTCAGGCCGGTCACAGGAAGCCCGGCTACCGTGAACTCGACGACGAACGGTTCGCCGGCGGCCGCCCCCGGCACCCCCTCGGGCGACGTGAGCACCGACTCCACCGACGACCCCGGGATGTGCTCGGCGTAGAAGGCCGCCGCCTCGTGCGCGCGGTTGTTCCCGAACCACAGGTGCGTGCGTGCGGTCACCATGGCCGCTCCCTCCTGACGGGCACCGTCCCCTCGCGGCCGGTGCAGCACCCTTCCGACCCGCGGGCGAACCGGAACTCATCGGTGTCGGCGCACCACCGCCACCCCGCTCGACGAAGGTAGAGACATGCCGCTTCCCGTCAGCCCCGAGATCCTGATCGTGCTGGGCACCCGCCCGGAGGCGATCAAGCTGTTCCCGCTGATCCAGCGCCTGCAGGACCACCCGCGCCTGCGCCCGGTCGTCGTCACGACCGGGCAGCACAAGGAGCTCGTGGACTACGTGCTGCAGGAGGCCGGGTGCGAGATCGCGGGCGACCTCGGCGTGGGCCGCCCGGGGTTGACGCTCAACCAGCTCTCGTCGTCGGTGATCGCCGGGCTGGACGAGTTCGTCGCCGGCCGGTACGGGCCGCCGCCCGAGCGGATCACCGGGCGCGTCCGCGAGGACCACTACCCCGCGGCCTCCATCGTGCACGGCGACACCTCCAGCGCGGCGGCGGCCGCCGTCGCCGCGTTCCACCTGCGCATCCCGGTGGTCCACGTCGAGGCCGGGCTGCGGACCGGCACGACGCTCTCGCCGTTCCCCGAGGAGCTCAACCGCCAGCTCGTCGCGCGCATCGCCTCCTTCCACGCGGCCCCCACGCGCAGCAACGTGCAGAACCTCGTGCGCGAGGGCGTCGACATCGGGCGCACGTTCGTCACCGGCAACACCGGCATCGACGCGCTGCAGTGGGCCGCCGCGCGCGAGGTGCCCTACGGGCGGCCCGAGCTGGCGTGGCTGGAGGACGACGCGACGGCGCGCGTCGTCACCGTCACCGCGCACCGCCGCGAGAACTGGGGTGAGGGCATCGCGAGCATCGCTCGGGCCGTCCACCGGCTCGCGGACGCCCACCCGGGGGTCCGCTTCGTCGTGCCGGTGCACCCGAACCCCCGGGTCGCGCAGACCGTGCGCGACGAGCTCGGCGACGTCGACGCCGTGACCCTCACGGCGCCCATGGAGTACCACACGTTCGCCCGCCTGCTCGCTCGCTCGACCCTGGTGATCACCGACTCCGGCGGCATCCAGGAGGAGGCGCCGGCGCTCGGCGTCCCGGTGCTCGTCGCCCGCACCACCACCGAGCGCACCGAGGGCGTCGAGGCGGGCACCCTCGAGCTCGTCGGCACCGACGCCGACACGATCGTCGACGCCGCCACCCGGGTGCTCACCGACCCGGCGGCGCACGCCGCGTTCTCGCGGCAGCCCAACCCGTACGGGGACGGGCGCTCCGCCGAGCGCATCGTCGGCGCCCTGGAGCACCTGGTCTTCGACTCCCCCGCGCCCCGCACGTCGGGCCCCGGCTTCGTGCGCGCCCAGGTGCTGGAGTGGGCCGGGTTCCACCGCACCGACGCCGTCGACGGGCCGGAGTTCGTGCGCGAGCCCAGCCCGGTGGACCGCGTCCCGCAGGACCTCGAGGACGTCGTCATCGCCCCGAGGTCGACGGTCGACCCGTACGACGCCCCGCCCGGCACGTCGTCCGGCGCCGCGCCCGAGCGGGCCGCCGAGTGACCGGCCTGGCGACGACGGCCGCGACCACCGTGGCCACGACGGCGCCGTGGTGGGACCCGTACCGCGGCATGCCGGTGGGCGTGCAGGTGCTCATGTGGTTCCTGCTCGCCCTGACGCTGGTCACGTTCTGCGTGATCGTCTGGCTCGTCGTCCGCGCGTGGATCGAGCGCCGGCGCCAGCGCGAGGCCGTCGAGTCCGCGCACGAGGAGGACTACCTGTGGGTCTTCGTCGTGCCCGCGCTCAACGAGGAGGTGACGATCGCCGACAGCGTGGGCCGCCTCGTCGCCGTCGAGGCCACGCACAAGGCGATCGTCGTCATCGACGACGGCTCGGACGACCGCACGCCCGAGGTCCTCGCCGAGCTGCGGGCCCGGGTGCCCGAGCTCCAGGTGCTGCGCCGCGAGCTGCCGAACGCCCGCGTGGGCAAGTCCGCGGGTCTCGACGACGCGTGGGAGTTCGTCCACGACGAGGTCCTCACCGGGCGGTACGCCCGCTGGCCGACGACGCGCGTCGTCGTCGGCGTCGTGGATGCCGACGGGCGCATCCCCGCCGACGCGCCGCGGGCGCTGGCCGGCGCGTTCACCGACGAGCGGGTGGGCGGCGTGCAGGCCCTGGTGCGCATCTACAACCGCCGGCACTACCTCACCTGGGGCCAGGACGTGGAGTTCGGCGTCATGGCGTACGTCTACCAGCTCGGGCGGTCGGCGTGGGGCACGGCGAACATGGGCGGCAACGGGCAGTACGTGCGGCTCGCGGCGCTGGACGACGTCGTCGTCACGGAGAACCTGCCGCCGGGGATCGAGCGCGGCCCGTGGCGCGACCGCCTCACCGAGGACCAGGACATCGGCGTGCGGCTGGTCCGTGCCGGCTGGCGCGGTCGCCAGACGGTCCTGACGACCGTCGACCAGCAGGGCGTGACGAGCATGCGCCGCCTGGTCAAGCAGCGCGTGCGCTGGGCACAGGGGAACTGGCAGGCGTTCGGCCTGCTGCGGGGCGCGCTGCGGGCGCCGGTGTCGGTCGGCGCCCGCGTCGACCACCTCGCCTACCTGCTGATGCCGCTGCTGCAGCTCCTCATGGGGCTCGGCCTGGTGCTGTCGCTGGCGTTCTGGCTGTTCGGCGACGTCCCGTTCGTCTCCGGGTGGTGGCCGTCGCTGGTGTTCTTCGCGACGATCGCCCTGGTGCCGAGCTTCCTGTCCCTGCTCATGACCGACGAGCCGGGGCGGCACCCGCTGCTGCGGGCGGTGTTCGGGTTGATCCCGTACATGCTCTACACCTGGCTGCTGTGGCCGGTCGTCACGGTGGCGCTGGTCCGCGAGCTCGCCGGGCGGCGCACGTGGACCAAGACCGACCGCGAGCCGCTCGACGCCAACCTGCCCGACGACGTCGAGCAGGCGGCCGGGCCGGCCCCGGCGGGCTGAGCGTCACGACGCCGCGAGGCGCGCCTTCTCGTGCTCGACGTCGAACGTCGCGGCGGGCCACTGCGGGTCGATGTCCTCGAGCGCGTCCAGCAGCAGCGCCTGCACGGCGAGGCGGGCGTACCACTTGGCGTTCGCGGGGACGACGCACCAGGGCGCATGGTCGGTGGAGGTGCGCTCGAAGACGGCCTGGAAGGCCTCCATGTAGCGGGGCCACTCCAGGCGCTCGTCGACGTCGCCGGGGTTGTACTTCCAGTGCTTGTCGGGGCGCTCGAGGCGCTCGCCGAGCCGCGCCTTCTGCTCCTCGGGCGAGATGTGCAGCATCACCTTGACGATGCGGGTGCCGCGCGCGACGAGCTCGGACTCGAACGCGTTGATCGCACCGTACCGCCGCTCGATCTCCTCCGGGGGCGCGAGCTCGCGCACCCTCCCGATGAGCACGTCCTCGTAGTGCGAGCGGTCGAAGACGCCGATGTACCCGGCCTCGGGGACCTCCTTCTCGACCCGCCAGAGGAAGTCGTGCGCCAGCTCCTGCGGCGTCGGCTTCTTGAACGCCACGAGGTGCACGCCCTGCGGGTCCGTGGCGCCGATGACGTGGCGCACGATCCCGCCCTTGCCCGCCGAGTCCATCGCCTGCAGCACGAGCAGCACGGCCGGCGCGGACGGGTCCTCGCGGCTCTGGGCGTACAGGCGCTCCTGCAGCTCGTCGAGCTCCTGCTCGCCGGCGAGCAGGTCGGCCGCGCCGTCCTTCTTCTTCCCGTCGTACCCGGGCTTCGCGTCCGGGTCGACGTCCGCGAGGCGGAACCCCGGCCCCACCCTCAGGAGCTCGCCCGGCTCGCCCGACCACCCACGCTGGCTTCTCGCGACCATGGGTCCCATGATGCGCCGAGATAGAGAAGCGAACCCGCCGAGATAGAGAGGCCCGGACGAGGCCGCACTGGATGCGGCCTCGT